>CAMXPV010000005.1 GCA_947245585.1 uncultured Lachnospiraceae bacterium
TAAAAAAGAACCTCTGCTGTGCTGCTGCATAACAGGGGTTCTTTGACAGTCTGAAGGAGCGGCAAAACCGCTCCTGTTTTATTTTCTACTCCTCTGAATTCCTACTCCGTTTCACGCAAAATCTGAACAAGCACCTTATAATCCAGATATTGTACGCCTTCGACTCCGCGGTGTATTTTATCCGCCAACTTGCTGTTATAGTAAATATCCATTGCCGCCTCTAAAGAAATGCCCTCTGCCTCGGACAAATAAGTAATCATTCTCTCCTCTAAATTCTCCTGATATACTTTTTCTAATACTTCTCCATCCATAAATTACACCCTCACACCCCGCACTTCCAGATATTCTTTAATATCGTCTACAATATAATCTGTCCCCTGCGTATGCAGAATATCATAATGTAGCACAAGATAGCCGTCAATACATCCCGTACTCTGCAATTTCCGGTAAACTTCTGAAGGCATCATATTCCATTTGTTTGCACAGGCATGAATCATATTTCTTTATTCACGCGTAACCTCCTGCAAATTACCCTTGTTACCCCTTAAGTATATATAAAAAACTGCATTTTAACAATCCGTTTTTTAAGCAAGCAGCTGTAAGCCGACTGAAAATGAAACATTAAAATACATTGCAGGCAGTACACAATTCATCTATAATTGAATACATATAAAAATACCATTACGACAAGGAGCGCCAGAAGCATGATAAACCGAACATTCCGGATTATCATTTATATTTTCATTATTTCAATTTTATTATGCTTTTTCTATTTTTTGTTTGGAAGTCGGATTTTAAATGACATAAAGGCACACCGAATCGAAAAGGACCTGTCAGATATGGCGCTCCCTGCCGATACGGAACTTTTGGAAGTAGGCTCATTTGTAGGCAACACCAGTGGTACAGGCAACCACATTGAAATCTGGGCCGGAATTCTGGTGCATACTGACCTTGATGAAAATACGATACGCGACTGTTTCAAAGACTTTACTGTTTTGTCTGTACCCGATGATCTGAAATATCTGGACTACATTCAGTTTCAATCGCTTAACGAAAAGGAAACCGCAAACGGCTATTACGTGATCGGCAAGTGTTTCAATGCTTTTACACAAATGGATTTACGCGGGCATTAACTAGTATTTTTTATTTTCTTACTTTGATATTGTGTCCCCACTAAAAGTAACCTATAATTATGCCTATAAACTCAAAAAGGCCATACAGTTAATAAGGGAGAAAACGAAATGACAAATATAAAAGATATTTCAAAAGTTGTTACCCCCATCGCGCAAAAATATGGTGCGAATAGAGTGGCATTATTTGGTTCCCGGGCAAAAAACACAGCAGGAGAAGCAAGTGATTATGATTTCGTTATATCCAGAGGAAATATACAAACGTTGATTCAATTAGCGTCTTTTATCGATGAACTTGAAAAAGCATTTGGCACAAATATAGATGTGATCACAGATACATCAAACAATACTGCCTTTCTGGAGCAGATAAAAAAAGACGAGGTCGTTGTTTATGAATCAAAAAGATAAAACAATACTACTAAAAATAATGGATTATTGTCTGGAAACCCAAAACACACATGAATATTTTAAACATAACAAGGAGCTTTTCGTAAACGAAAAACATGGTTTTATATACAGAAATTCAATTACCATGCCAAAATTGCAAATCGGAGAGCTTTCTAAAATGTTATCTGCGGAGTTTTTATACAAATATACAAAAATACCATGGAAAATGATAATGCGAATGAGAGATATTGTAGCCCATCATTATGGCAGTCTGGATTATGAGATAGTATGGAATACATCCATTTCGGATATTCCAACACTTTATCTCGAAATAGAAGAAATACTAAAAAACAAACAATAGTATGTATATATAAAAAACTGCATTTTAACAATGCAGTTTTTTATCACTTACAACATATCGCCCTACTCCCCCGACACCTGCGTCCCGTCCGCCTTCATATGGTACTTATCCTTGTAGATCAACTGAGAAATCGGCACAATCTCATACCCCTTCTCCTGCAATCCCGTAATCACTGCGTCAAGCGCATCCGCCGTATATTTCGCGCCGTTGTGCATGAGGATGATCGCCCCGTTATTCAGCTTGTCGGACTCCACCACACGCCGCACGATATCGTCCGCCCCGTAATCTTTCCAATCCAGGGAATCAATCGACCACTGAATGGGATAATAGCCGCACTTTTGCACGTTCTTTATGACATGATTGTCATAATCTCCGTAGGGCGGACGAAACAGGCACATTTCATAGCCGGTCAGCTCCTGTACCTTTGTATGTACTTTTTTGATCTCCTCCTGACACTCTTCGTCGGAGATTTGGGACATATTTTTATGGTTCTCACTGTGGTTGCCAAGATCGTGGCCCGCCGCCAGAATTGCCCTCACGTCTTCGGGATAGGATTCCACCCATCCGCCGGTCATGAAAAAAGTCACCTTCACATCATGCTTTTTGAGAATGTCCAGAATCCGTCCTGTATCTTCGTTCCCCCACGGCAGCGGTAACTTGCGGAAAGGTACGATGGAAAACTATATTTCCGACAACGCCGCCTCATCCGCCACCAGAGTGACATCGCTGTGGAACTGCAAAATAGATGCCTGCACCTCGGGCGTAACCTCGCCATAGATCACCTTTTTCAAAATGGGCGCTTTATCCGCCCCGCTGACCACCACAAGTATCTTTTTCGCCTGCATAATGGTCCCGATCCCCATGGTGTACGCCTCTTTCGGCACCTCGTCCGCAGAAGCAAAAAACCGCTGATTCGCCTTGATCGTGGACTCCGTCAGCTTCACGCAGTGGGTCTGCGCCTTGAAAACCGGTCCCGGCTCATTAAATCCGATGTGCCCGTTGTGCCCCAGTCCAAGAAGCTGTAAATCCACACCGCCTGTTTCCGCGATCACCCTGTCATAATCCCGACAGGCTTTCTCACTGTCCGCTTCCGTGCCATCCGGCAAAAACGTGCGTTTCAGGTCAACATTTACTTTGCCGAACAGATTGTCATGCATAAAATAGTAATAGCTCTGGTCATTGTCCCGGCTGATCCCGCGATACTCGTCCAGATTTACCGTCGTCACCTCTGAGAAATCCAAATCCCCTTTCTGATACCAGGAAACAAGCTGTTTATAAACGCCTATGGGCGTGGAGCCGGTTGCCAGCCCCAGAACGCAGTCCGGTTTCATAATCATCTGGGCCGAGATAATGTTCGCCGCCTTCCGGCTCATGTCGTCGTAATCTTTTGCTCTGATGATTCTCATAAAATTTCCATTTCCTCCTTTACCATACCCTATATGATAATACAAGGGACGGAGGCCTTACAGGCCCCCGCCCTACCGGGTTATCATACCTTCAATACCCTTTTGCTCTCATCTTACCGCCCTGCGGAAAGGTGTTTAGAGCATCTTCTTCATCTCATCCGCTACAAACTGCACTTTGGTGCCCACAATAACCTGCACCGCAGTCTTACTGGGTCTCATAACGCCTGCCACGCCGGCAGATTTGATCTTCTTTTCATCTACAAGTGTATAGTCGTTGATCTCCAGACGAAGTCTTGTGATGCAGTTGTCGAGAGACTTCACATTGCCCTTACCGCCAAGACCCTCCAGAATAACGGAAGCCACTTCCGCGAAGTCGCTGTTGGAAAGAACAGCCTTCTTCTCCGCCTCCACATCGTCATCCTCTCTGCCGGGCGTCTTTAAGTCAAACTTCACGATAGCGAAACGGAATACCACATAGAATACCGCAAATGCCGCAAGACCCAAAGGAATGATCATCCATGTATTCGCCGCAGCCGGAAGCGACGCTGAGAACAGAAGGTCTGTCGCGCCTGCCGAAAAGCTGAATCCTGCGCGGAAGCCAAGCAGTACGGTAATCGTCGTGAAAATACCGTAAAGCAGCGCATAAATCAGATACAGAACCGGTGCAAGGAACATGAATCCAAACTCGAAAGGCTCCGTAACGCCGCAGACAAAAGCACAGACAGCCGCAGAAGCAACAAGACCGATCGCCACTTTCTTCTTATTGCTCTTCGCTGTGTGAATCATAGCCAGAGCTGCACCCGGAATACCAAACATCATACAAGGGAAGAATCCCGACATATACATACCAAGGCTCCATGATACATCCGCACTGGTTTCGCCTGCCCAGAAGTGGGACAGATCGCCGAGGCCGACTGTATCAAACCAGAATACATTGTTCAGTGCATGGTGCAAGCCCGTAGGGATCAACAATCTGTTCAAGAATGCATAGATACCTGCGCCAACCGCTCCCATACTTACAATACCGTTACCTACTGCAAGCAGAGCGCCATATACAATAGGCCATACAAACAACAGGATCGCTGACACAACGATAGCTACGACACCGGAGATAATTGCCACGCAGCGCTTGCCGCTAAAGAATGACAGCCAATCCGGCAGCTTCGTGGACTTAAATTTATTGTAACAGGTTGCACCGATGATACCGGACAGAATACCGATAAACGGATTTGCAATCGCCGAAAATGCAAGAGTCTTATTCGCATCATCCACGATAGAGGGCATCAGTGTGCTAACTACGCCGACAGAAAGCAGATTCGTCATCATCAGCCATGAAGCCAAGGCCGCAAGACCTGCCGTACCGTCATGATCATCCGCCATACCAACGCCGACACCGATTACGAACAGAAGCGCCATATTATTGATCAGCGCGCCGCCTGCCTGCACAAGGAAAAAGCCCAGCAGATTCAAAAAGCCGCTCATCTCACGCCCTGCAATCATCGTCGCCGGGCACAGCGCATAACCGATTCCCATCAAAATACCGCAGATCGGCAGACACGCCACCGGCAGCATCAGGGATTTCCCCAGTTTCTGTAAATATTTCATCATAAGCGATACCTCCCATATTTTATAAGTTTTCATCAAAGAACTTTTCGAGCGCTTCCAGAGCGGCGTCCTCGTCCTCTCCTTCGATCCGGCAGACAACCTCCGCGCCCTGCTTGATTCCGAGTCCCATCAGCATGATCAGCTTCTTCGCCTCCGCGCTTTTCCCCCCGGACTCGACTGTAATCTTGCTGGTAAACTCGCCCGCCTTCTTTACCAGCAGACCCGCAGGTCTGGCATGCAGCCCCACCGGATCTTTGATTACATAAGTAAACTCCCTCATTTCTAATTTCCTCCCTCCTTATCTTTTATAGGTACCCCTAGACCTCTCAGCATCTGGGCGTATCATTATGGCAGCGCTCTCACCGCCCCACGTACCTTGAGTACCGCTGACGCCGCAACGCTCAGCTCATCCACGCCGATCTTCAAAAACCACTCCGTAAGCTCCGTATCAGCGCCAAGCTCCCCACAGATCCCTACCCAGATGCCCGCTTCATGGGCGTTCTTCACAGTCATCTCAATCAGCCTAAGCAAAGCCTCGTGATGGGTATCGCAGATCCCTTCCAGCTTCTGGTTCTGTCTGTCTACCGCCAACGTATACTGCGTGAGATCGTTGGTCCCGATACTGAAAAAGTCCACTTCTTTCGCCAACTGATCGGAAATCACAGCCGCCGCCGGGGTCTCAACCATAATGCCAAGCTCCGCTTCCCCTACTGGATAACCTTCCTTTGTAAGCTGCTCCTTTACTATCTCCACGATATACTTGATGCGCTTCACCTCATCCGCCGATATGATCATGGGAAACATAATAGCCAGTTTTCCGTGGGCAGCCGCACGGTAAAGCGCCCGAAGCTGCGTAATGAATATCTCCTCCCGGTCCAGACAAATGCGGATCGCCCGATAACCGAGCGCCGGATTTTCCTCCGGCTCCAATCCGAAATAATCCACCTTCTTATCCGCCCCGATATCCATTGTGCGGATCACAACCTTCTTTCCTTCCATCTTCTCAAGGACAGCCTTATAGCTCGCATACTGTTCCTCTTCCGTCGGAAATGTCTCTCTTCCCAGATAGAGGAATTCGCTTCTGAAAAGTCCAATCCCTCCGGCATCCGCCGCACAGGCCGCCTCCGCGTCCTCTACATTGCCGATATTCGCAAACACATCGATCCGCTTCCCGCTCTTTGTGACATTATCCAACCCTTTCAGTTTTTCAAGAGCTTCCAGATCGGCCACCCACTGGTTTTTCCGCACAACTTTTTCGGACAGTATCTCCTCCCCCGGCTCCACCAGAAACTCGCCCTCAAATCCGTCTACTACACAGGTTTTTCCGTGCAATTCATCCGAAAGGGCAATATCCACGTTCACCAAAGCCGGCAGATTCATACTTCTTGCCAGAATCGCCGTGTGAGAGTTAGCCGATCCCTTCACCGTCACAAAACCCAATATTTTTTTCTTGTCGAGCTTCACCGTCTCACTGGGCGTCAGATCCTCCGCCACCAAAACCACCGGCTCATCGGAGTCAACCTCCTCCTCCGGCAGATCGAGCAGTATGCGGATCACTCTCTGGGAAATATCCCGGATATCCGCCGCCCGACCCCTCATATACTCGTCATCCATCGCCGCGAACAGCTCCGCAAACTGCATTCCCGCCTGATCTACCGCATACACCGCATTATAACCGTTCTCAACCTCTCCAGCGGCAGTATCCAGATAGTCCTCATCCTCCAAAAGCATCCTATGTACGTCAAAGATAGCGGCGTGATCCTCTCCCACGTTCTGCAGGGCCTCATCATAAAGTCTTGTAAGCTGTGCCTTCGCGCGATCCACAGCCGCGAAAAGCCGCTCCTTCTCAGCCGCCGCATCCGTCACTTTCTGATCCGTCACCTGAATATCAACCTTTTTATATAGGTAGATCCGTCCTATGGCAATTCCCCTCATCACGCTTTTTCCAATATAGGTATCCATCCCCACCTCCGCCCAACCGAAACCCTTACTTTTTGAGTGTCAAAACAGTATCCCCGACCTCCACATCTCCGGCCTGTGCCATCGCAACCTCTGCAAACTCATCTGTGTTACAGATGACAATGGGCGTAATAATTTCATATCCGGCAGCCTTTATCTGCGCCAGATCCGCTTCCAAAAGAAGATCCCCTCTGCTTACCTTCTGCCCTTCTTCCGCATGAATGGTAAAGTGCTCTCCGTTCAACTTCACCGTGTCCAATCCGATATGTAAAAGTACCTCCGCCCCGTCGTCTGTCGTGATCGCCACCGCATGGCCGGTGGGAAATACCGTAGTAACCGTACCGTCCGCCGGTGAAAGGAACCGGTTATCGCCGGGAATCACTGCCGCGCCCTGTCCCAAAATGCCGTCCGCAAACGTAGGATCACTGACCTCGCTGATAGGAACTAACTTTCCGGCCACCGGTGCGCAAATCTGTATGCCATCCTCTTTCTTTCCGCTCCCGAAGATACTTTTAATAAGTCCCATGCCCCACTCTCCTTTCTGGTCATTAATAAAAAAGCCGGGCAATCGTGCGCCCGATTGTACAAGCTACGCGTTTCATTAATAAATTATACGTCTGCTGTCTTTGCAATATATGCAAAACGCGAAAGCTTTTCCTTTTTTGCATTTTTTATATTTTTGTGCCTGTATTTTTCTATCACTATAGCATTTTAAATATTTTTTGTCAACATCCCGTATTTTTTGTCGTTACTTTTGCCTATTTTATTTATATTTTATTATCTGTTTTTGTGCATTATGTATGTTTTTCAATGCGAGGGCATATTTTCGATATAAAGTCAAGAAAAATTTGAAATTATTTTAATTTATTTATCTCTTTTTCATTTGATTCCCTCTGACCGAAAATCATTTGGCATATTGGATAAGCCATGGCCAATATGTTGTTATGAATATATGACATAACATATTGCATGGTTATACTGTTCTCCGGGAGGGACAAGTGATTGAAAAACGACAGGCCAAAAGCCATCCGCTATACCGTTGAAAGGGAATTTTCAGGCAAAATCACTGTTACGGAATTTATAAACCGCATCATACAGTCCCATGTAAAAGAGCAGACAAGGATCGAAAGGTAACGCATTATGAAACAGCATGTGTTTTTCAATGTGGCCGGATATATCAGGTTGTCCAGAGAGGACGGCGACAAGGCGGAAAGCGACAGTATCGGGAATCAGAAAAAACTGATTACAGATTACCTGGAAGACAGGGAGGACTTTGTTTTGTATGACCTCTACACGGACGACGGCCTCACAGGAACCAATTTTAACCGCCCTTCCTTTTGCAGAATGATCGCAGACATAGAGGCCGGAAAAGTAAACTGTGTGGTTGTAAAAGACCTTTCCAGATTCGGACGCGATTACATTGACACAGGGAAATATCTGGAGCGGTATTTCCCGGATCACGGGGTGCGCTTTATTTCCATTACGGATCATATTGACAGCATGAAGCAGGCCTACGATATGCTGCTGCCCATCAAGAATATCTTTAACGAACAGTACGCAAGAGACATATCAAAAAAAGTCCATGCCTCCCTGAAAACCAAACAACGGGCAGGGGAATTTATCGGCGCGTTTGCCTCCTACGGCTACCGGAAATCATCCATCGATAAAAACAAACTGGTGATTGACGAATATGCCGCCGGCGTGGTCCGTAAAATCTTTGGCCTCTATTTGGAGGGACATGGAAAAATCCGCATTGCGGCCATGCTCAACGATGCCGGAATTGTCTGCCCGTCCGAATATAAAAAAATAAACGGCGACCAATACAGAAACAGCAACCGTCTGGACGGCACTTCTTACTGGACATACTCCACCATACACCGTATTCTTCAAAACGAAATGTACATCGGTAATATGGTGCAGAACCGGAAAAGCCAGAAAATGCGGGGAAAATCAAAGGCCCAGAACCGGGAAGACTGGATTGTGGTGAAAGGCACACATGAAGCGATCATTGATGAAGAGACCTGGAACAAGGCACAGGATCTGCTAAAACGCCGGACGCGCAATCTCGATTTAGACAGCAGCAAGAGTATTTTTGCCGGTTTCCTCAAATGCGGGGATTGCGGCAGAGCCCTCACAAAGAAAACCGGAAATCCGAAGCAAAACGGCAGCAATGTCCATTACTATTGCGGCACCTATGTACGATCGGGCAGACAATTTTGCACGCCCCACCCGATTCCCCACCAGGTTTTGGAAAAAATCATCCTGGACGATCTGCAGACGATTCTGCAAAGCATTGATGATATCCGGGAAATCATTGAACCGAACAGGGCTGCCGACGGCAGCAAAAAACAAATCAATGAAAACGAACGGCGCCGCCTTCGCACCGAACTGGAAAAAGTGCGCAGCCTGAAAAAGGCAGTTTACGAAGACTACCGCGGCGAGCTGATCTCCGAAGATGAATTTTGCGCATACCGGCAGGATTATCTGAAAAAGGAAGAATTACTGCAAAAGCAGCTCGAAAGTTTTGAGCGCAGGCAGGACGAAGCCGCGCCGGATCTTTTTGATACCCCCTGGGTCAAACATCTGTTAGCGCAAAAAACGATTGAAAAATTGGACAGGGACATTGTTGTGGAAATGATACATGAAATAACGGTATATGAAAACCAAAAAATCAAGATTACTTACAATTTTTCCAATGGCCTGGAAGCACTTTTTAAAACAACATATGCAGACGGTGAGAATAGCGGTTGACATATCAACCACAGCCAAATGCTACCGCAAGCTGCCGCCGCCCCAAGCGGCATCAAAACTTAAGGCCACCTGCTTTTTGTCCGTCTCCACACAGTAGATGGGCAGTTCCCTGCCGCCCACGGAGCTGCTCACAGTGATGGAATCCGGCAAAAAACGCACAATCCCCTGAACCAGCGCCACCGCCGCCAGAAGAAAAGCTGCCGATTTGGCTGTCTGCACGGCCACATTTTTCAAAAACAGTTCCCGCTTATGCTCCTCCTTAGTCTGTTCCCGGCGAACCGTGCTCACAGAACCGCAATACTGCCCGCAGCCTCTCTGCCGCTCTCTTTCGGCATTCCACGCTTCCACTTTTCCGGGTTCGGGCCAGACTTCCTTTCTGTCCCGCCCTTTGTGCTCCCGCTGTATTTTATTTTCCAGTTCCCCCAAGGCAAGCCTGATCTTATCATTCCATTTTCTTTTCTCAGCCATACTGATACCCTGCATAGAATTTTAGTTAAGTATATGGAAAAAAAGAATCGCGTATGCTATACTGTCTCAAAACCGACTTCAAAATCACCAAAGGAGGACATATTTATGGCAGAAGAACATAAGAAAGGTCTAAATGCGGACCTCATTGAAGCCGATCTGAAAAGCTGCTGCAGGGGGGAATCTCTTTGCGGCCAGTGCCGTGGAACATCCTGCAACATAGGTTTTGCAAAAAACTGCATCTCCAATTATAAGAAAGCCCCAAAAAAGGAGGTCCCCGGCGGCCCCGACAGCATACCTACCACAGACTTTCGCACTTTTGACGAAGTTGAACTGGAAACGGCCATTGCGCACATTTTAAAGGAATGCAAAGACTGTAAAGAAGACCATGTGGAAGACTGCATCATCAACGTGATCCGAAACTGCTACGAAGTCAGCCTGATAGGGGATACGCATCCCTATGAGGGAAGCACGATCCAGTACCTGATGTTTTTAAAAGAGCATTATCCGGATCAGGCGGCGTGCATTGCAGATGTTTATGCAAGCCTGCCAAAAAATTAAAATTTTTTCCCAAAACCCCTTTACAAATCCGGGGAAAAGACGAAATAATAGATATAGGAAAATTGTGCTATAACCACATATATGACACGGATGTCGGAAACTACGACAAGGAGGGAAAAAACATGGGAATCAATTTAACCGGTTTAAATTCAGGAATGGCTGACACTTACTCTGCGCTGCTTGGCGGCATGAGCGGCTCTGACAACGCCGGCGGCGTGAGCTCTCTGCTTGGCGATTATGCCGCGATCAAAAACGGCAGCTACGGCAAGATGATGAAATCTTACTATGCGAAATTAGAAAAACAGGAGGCTGAGGAATCTGGCGAAACCGACAGGAAAAAGGCCGGAAAGGTCAAGGACAGCGCTTCCGCTTCCGCGGCTGCATCCCTTTACAAATCGGCCTCTGCACTCGGATCACTGAACTATGATGACCGCAGCGAAGAGAATATCGGCAAAATCACCGACTCTGTCTCTGCCTTTGTCAAGGATTACAACAGTCTGATGAAGAGCGCGGACAAGAGCGAGAACTCCACCGTAAAGAAACAGGCGGAGTCACTGTACAACTCCTACTACACGAACTATAAACTTTTTGCGAAAGTCGGCATCACCATGAACTCCGACAAGACGCTTTCCTTTGACGAGGATTCCATGAAGAAGGCGCTGCAGGACACCGAGCACGGAAAGGGCGCAACCGTAAAGACGTTGTTTGGCGGTATCGGTTCCTTTGCAGACAAGGCAGTGAACAAGGCGAGCCAGATTTACCGCGCGGCGGGCGACGGCGAGGCAGTAACCTCCTCCAAGGCAAAGTACGCGGGCGTGGGACGCTCCTCTTCTTCAACGTCAAGCACATCCTCCACGAAGGATAAGGACAAATCCAAGACTGTGACGGATGCCTCCACGGCTACCGCCGCAAACGCGCTCTATAAGTCCATCGAGAACCTGGGCGCAACGCGGATCGACAACAGCAACAAGGACAATGTTTACAAGGCATTTTCCGCCTTTGTGAAGGATTACAACAATCTCATCGAAAACACGGATAAGAGCGCAAACAGCAATGTTGTCAATCAGGCCTCTTATCTCAAAAACATTATCAGCAACAATAAGAGCGCTTTCTCTAAGATGGGTGTCACCGTAAACTCCGATAAGACCCTTTCCATCGACGAGACGAAGTTTAAGGACGCGGACATGAGCGGCGTCAAGAATCTGTTTAACGGCGCTTACTCCACCGCGGAGAAGATAACCGACCGGGTAAACAATATTTACCGCTACGCGACACAGGGGGATGCTCTGAACAAGAAGACCTATAACAACGGCGGCAGCGGTGTCAATGCACCGACTATGGATTCCGTGTTGGATACGATTGTATAACAAATCGAGCTTCGCTCGATTACGAGCTTCACTCAATTGCGAGCTTTGCTTCGCGAACTCGGATTAGCAAAAATAAGGCGGAGCCGGTTTTCCGGTTCCGCCTTACTTTTATGCCATTACTGTATTGTTACGCGAACGGATTCTCCGTCGGATAAGGCAGGCTCTTCGGCTGATTGTAGCCGATCTCGCTCACATCCACACCGATATACTTGAATACCTCAAATAGTGCCTTGCCAAAGTGGCCGAACGCAACCGCGCCGTGATGCGGGTAATTCTTCTCGATCAGCACGTGACGGTAGAATCTGCCCATCTCCGGAATTGCGAACACGCCGATGCCGCCGAAGGACTTGGTCGCCACAGGAAGCACCTCGCCCTCCGCCACGTATGCACGCAGGATGTTGTCAGCCGTGCTCTGCAGACGGTAGAAGGTAATGTTGCCGGGAACGATATCGCCCTCAAGCGTACCCTGGGTCACTTCCTCAGGCAGGGATCTTGCCATAATCATCTGATACTCCATGCTGCACTTGGACAGCTTCTTGGAGCAGGTATTGCCGCAGTGGAATCCCATAAAGGTATCGGTAAACTTGTAGTCGAACTTGCCTTCGATGGATTCCTTGTACATATCCTTCGGCACAGAGTTGTTGATGTCGAGCAGCGTCACAATGTCGTCGCTGACAGCCTCACCGATAAACTCGCTCAGGCAGCCATAGATATCTACCTCACAGGATACCGGAATGCCTCTGCCGGTCAGACGGCTGTTCACGAAACAGGGAACGAAACCGAACTGGGTCTGGAATGCAGGCCAACACTTTCCGGCGATCGCCACATACTCACGATACCCTTTGTGCTCCTCGATCCAGTCGAGCAAGGTCAGCTCGTACTGCGCAAGTTTGGGCAGAATTTCAGGCTTGTTGTTGCCTGCGCCAAGCTCCGCCTCCATATCCTTCACCACATCGGGAATACGGGAATCGCCCGCGTGCTTATTGAACGCTTCAAACAGATCGAGCTCGGAGTTCTCCTCAATCTCCACGCCCAGATTGTAGAGCTGTTTGATGGGCGCGTTGCAGGCAAGGAAGTTGAGCGGTCTGGGACCGAAGGATATAATCTTTAAGCTGGAAAGCGCCGCAATCGCGCGTGCGATCGGCACAAATTCATGAATCATATCCGCGCAGTCTTCCGCGTCGCCCACAGGGTACTCCGGAATATAAGCCTTCACGTTTCTGAGCTTTAAGTTGTAGCTGGCGTTGAGCATACCACAATAAGCGTCGCCACGGCCCTGAATCAGATCGTTCTGGGACTCCTCAGCAGCAGCCACAAACATCTTCGGACCCTCAAAATGCTTCGCAAGCAGCGTCTCGGAAATCTCCGGACCGAAATTGCCAAGGTATACGCAGAGTGCATTACATCCGTTGTCCTTGATGTCCTTTAACGCGTTCACCATGTCGATCTCGCTCTCAATGATGCAGACAGGGCACTCGTAAATATCCGCCGCATCATACTTCTTTGTGTAAGCCTCCACCAGGGCTTTTCTTCTGTTGATCGCCAGAGATGCCGGGAAACAGTCACGGCTCACCGCCACGATACCAATTTTTACTTTGGGTAAATTGTTCATAGTTATTATCCTCCTTTAACCGGTGCTGCCGGTTCGTTTACATTTATTTACTACTACTCGCGGATGTCAAGGTTCTTTCCTATCAGTCCGATATGCGAGCCCTCGTCGAGGCCGCCCTCCGCATGTCCGATCAGCCACTTATTCTGGGCCGTGATCAGGGAGTCCTCCCAACCTTCGTGCTTCTCTTTCAGCGGATAGTTGGTGCCCGCCGGAAGTACAATGCCCACCTTAAAGCCGTCCTCATTGGCGCTACAGGGCGCATAGTGCAGGGTGGTCGCATAGATTTCCACCGCCGTGCCCGTCGGCACTAAAAAGGCCTCCATCTTAGCCGTCTCATACTTAAAATCGTCGGTGATATCCTGCTGCATACCGAGAATCAGCACCGCGTCCGTCGCCGCCACATTGATCTCGGAACTTCTGTGATACTCAATGGCATTCAGCTTATAGTTATGCCCGTTGCAATACCCCACCTCGATCGGCAATTCGCCGTAGGTTCTCTTCTGTAACGCTTTAGCCGCCGCAGTCTCCTCCAGAGCCGCAATGGAAGGCTCATAGGCCACGCCCTCCGGCAGCGGAGTCTTACTCTTGATCGCTTCCACTAAATCGGTGAAGTCGATCCCCTCCACAACCCGTCCGTACTTACGAAATGATGGATCTGTCAGTTTTTTAATCTCCATCTGTAACCATCTCCTTTCCACGACGCAGGATCAGCATCCTGCGTCCAAAGAATTGCTTCGCAATTCCTATTTCAATTTTCCAAACAGTTCCTTACAGGTCGGATAAATCTGCTTAAACTGCTGATATCTCTTCTCGTACTTCTCTACCAGCGCAGGCTCCGGCTCCACCGTGTCCACAATCTTCACGATCTTAGCCGCCGCTTCCTCCACATTCGCATACTCGCCGCAGGCAACAGCCGCCAACATCGCGCCGCCCATGGCCGGCCCTTCCTCACTCTCGATCACATCCACTTTCAGATTCATGATGTTGGCGATCATCCGCTTCCACAGCGGGCTCTTAGCGCCGCCGCCGCAGATCTTCGTGCGCTCGATATGAATGCCGAGGGATCTCGCCACCTCAAGGGAATCCCGCAATGCGAAGGCCACGCCCTCAAGCACCGCCTGGGTCATATCCGCCCTTGTGGTATCCATGGTCATACCGATAAAGGTCCCTCTCGCATCGGGATCGTTATGGGGTGAACGCTCGCCCATCAGGTAGGGCAGGAAATACACATGGTTTTCTCCCAACTTGTCGTCCGTAATCGCCTTCTGCTCGTCGGCATACCGCTCCGTGCCAATGATATCGTCCATCCACCACTTATTGCAGGAGGCCGCGCTCAGCATACATCCCATCAGGTGATAGTGGCCGTCCGCGTGGGCGAACGCGTGAAGGGCGTTGAACTTATCCACCCCGAATTTGTCGGAGGATATGAAAATCGTGCCGCTGGTGCCCAGGGAAATATTGCACATGCCGTCGCCCACGGTGCCTGTGCCCACAGCCGCCGCCGCGTTATCGCCGCCGCCCGCCGCAACCTTTACATTTTCGGGGATCCCCAACTCCTTTGCAATCCCAGGAAGCACCGTCCCCACAGTCTCGTAGCTCTCGTAAACCTTTGCAAGCTGTTCTTCCTTCACGCCGCAGATCTCACACATCTCTTTCGACCAACAGCGGTTCTTCACATCGAACAGGAGCATACCGGAAGCGTCGGATACGTCCGTACAGTGCACACCCGTCAGCTTGTAGGCAATATAATCTTTGGGGAGCATAATTTTCCTGATACGCGCAAAGTTCTCCGGCTCCTTGTTCTTCACCCAGAGCACCTTCGGCGCGGTAAATCCCGTAAAAGAAATATTGGCCGTATAGGCGGACAATTTGTCCTTGCCGATCTCGTTGTTTAAGTAATCACATTCCTCCGTGGTTCTTCCGTCATTCCAGAGGATCGCAGGCCGGATCACCTCATCATGCTCGTCCAAAATTACAAGCCCGTGCATCTGTCCGCCAAAACTGATGCCTGCAATCTGGCTCTTGTCCACGTCCGCAATAAGCTCCCTGATTCCCGCGATTGCCTGCTCATACCAATCCTCCGGCTTCTGCTCAGACCATCCCGGATGGGGGAAATACAAAGGATACTCCTTCGATACAATATTGACGATTTTCCCGTCACCCTCCATCAGGAGAAGCTTGACAGCGCTGGTTCCCAAATCCACTCCGATATAAAACATGTTACCCCTCCAATTCACCTGTTAAAATTTTCCGTGCCCGTGCACGTTCCCTCTTAATTTCATGATAATCTGTCCCACACCGAAAAGCAAGCCCGTATATTTTTTTCGTAATAATACACAAAATGCCGGTGAACGCATTGTCTATTTCCACGTGATATGCTACTCTTGTCTAAAAAAGGAAGGAAACCCACTATGGCAACCATCAAGGAAATCGCCACCCTCGCAGGCGTGTCTCGGGGCACGGTGGACCGCGTACTAAACCACCGCGGTGACGTCAATCCGCAGACAGCGGAAAAAATCATGCAGATCGTCCGTGATCTGGACTACAAGCCCAACAAAGCGGGGATCGTCCTTGCCGCCCAAAAGAAAAATCTGAAACTGGGTGTCATATTACTCGGCGTGGGCAACCCTTTCTTTGACGACGTGCTTCTGGGCGTGCGCGAGAAAGAAAAGGAACTTGCCGGCTACAACTGCAATGTTCTCATCAGACAGACGGATTACAGTCTGCAGCATCAGCTGGATGCCATCGACTCCCTCCTCGCCGAAGGGATCGGCGGCCTCGCCATCTCTCCCTATAACGACAATGCCGTGCGCGAAAAAATCGACAGCCTCTGCGGGCAGGGCATTCCCGTGGTGACCTTAAACACCGATATCGAAAACTCCAGCCGCCTCGCCTATGTGGGCAGTAATTTTTACCGCTCCGGGGAGACTGCAGCCGGGCTCATGCGCCTTATGACACAGGGAGAGGTGCGCGTCGGCATCGTCTCCGGTTCCCGGAATATCCTGTGCCATACCGAACGTATCGCCGGTTTCTCCCACGCGACCGCCGCTTATCCCAACATCCGCATCGTGGATGTCATCAACAATAACGACGATGACCAGGTAAGCTTCCATCTGACAAAAAAGCTTCTCGCCGACCACCCGGAACTCAACGCCTTCTACTTTACTGCCGGCGGCGTATATGGCGGCTGTCAGGCCATCGAGGATTTTGCAAAAAAATCTGACATAACTGTCATAACCAATGACAGCGTCCCTACAACCCGCGAATATATGCAAAAAGGACTGATCGCAGCCACCATCTGCCAACAGCCCTTTCAACAGGGTTTCCAACCTCTCTCCCTTCTGTTCGCCTATCTGACCACAGGAGAAATGCCCGCCTCAGAAAATAACTACGTGGATGTGGACATCCGCATCAGAGAGAATTTGTAAGCCCCTGGGAAACGTTGGTGGAATCCGTCTTCCCCAGAAAGTCCTTCTCGAACTGATCTGCCGGTGTCGGTTTCCCGAAATAATATCCCTGTATCATATCCGGCTTTGCCGCCATCATCCTTAAAAGTTCTTCTTTCTCCTCGATTCCCTCCATGCAGACCACTGAGCCCAGACTGTGCACCATATCAATGATATGGCTGATAATATTAAAATCATATTCATTCTGAAGAGCCTGTACCACAAAACTTCTGTCGATCTTCACGGTTTTAAAATCAATCTCTTTCAGGTAACGCATATTGGAGTAACCCGTGCCAAAATCGTCGAGGGCCAGATCAATGTTTCTCGCCTTTAAATCCTGGAACAGCTCCTTGATCCGCTCGTTTGTCTCAACATAACCGCTCTCGGTCAATTCAAGCACAAGGCTTTCCGGATCAATGCCAACCTCCTGGACGCATTTCTCCACATCCCGCATCAGATCACTCTTGTAAAGCTGTACATAGGACAGATTCACATTGACGTGAAACTCCGGTATGTATTCCTTCCATTTCCTGCAGGCTCTTGCCGCCTCCCAAAGGACATACCGCCCTACCGGAATAATCAGCCCGCTCTCCTCCAGAATCGGAATAAATACCGCAGGCGAAACCTTTTCGTATCTCTCATTCTTCCAACGCAGCAGCGCCTCCGCACCGATCAGTTTATAATTCTCGGATGTGGACACAATGGGTTGGTAGTACACCTCAAATCCCCTGAAATCGTTGTTTACATCCTGACGCAGCGCCTTGCGGATATCAAGCTTCTCCAGATAAATATCATAATCCGCACGGACAAACGGCTTCATCTGGTTTCTGCCGTTTCGCTTCGCCTCATTTAACGCAAACTCAGTAAACCGCATAATCTCCTCCACGGTTTTTCCCTCAAACGCTCCCTCCAACACCCCCGCAGACACCGTGTAGAAGCGGCTGTATTCTTTCCTTTTCGCCGTGGTGGCTATGGCCTGCTGAATCTGTCTGTAAACTGCCCGCGGGACATCTTTCCCATCCGCCCCCTCATCGACCAACATAAACTCATCCGCCATCAGACGGTAAACTTTTACGCTCTCCTCCACCGTCTTAAGGATGCATTCCGCAAGCTCCCGCAGCACTTCGTCGCCCGCTTCATTGCCTTCCTTCTCATTAATCTCCTTAAAATTATCTATGCCGACGCGCATCATATAATGAATAGAACCGGGATTCTCCTGAAGCAGATTTTCCATGTCCAGACGGAACCCCGCCTCTCTGCGAAGTCCTGTGACATTGTCAGCCTTCGCTTTCTTCCCCAGTTCACTGACTGTCCCTATCAAAAGCCTGTGGTTCTCCGCCCCCGTCACCACCGTTCCGCGGCAGCTGATCCAGACCACCCTGTTCATACGGTCCATCCAACGGTATTCCAACGCGTGCGTATCCTTCTCACCTGAACGGCATTTCTCCAAATCCGTAAGCAGCATCCCGTAATCGGAAGGATGCACCACCTTTTTCAGAGTTTCCGTACAGTTTTCAAGCATCGTGGTATAGAAGGGAAAGCGCTTGGTCGCCTTTTCCGACAATATATAGGTATCGGCATTCAAATCCAGAATATACATATAAGCATCCGAAGACTGCTGCATAATCTCTATCACAGATTTGATCTGTTCCAACGACATATTTTTCAGGGCATTTCCATCACCCATCCCGCCTCCGGCGCCATCAGCTGAGAACATCCATTTCCCCCCTCCCGCACAAAAACTGCTAATAATAATTATACAATTCCTTCCATGCCTTGTCAAACTATTTCTTGTATATTTTGTATATATATGCACAAATTTTCCGCTTCAAATTTATATATATTGCATAATAGTTTACATAATTATTATCAAAATCGCTTCTATACAAAGAAGACGAGTTTTGCTATACTGAAAACATGCGGAAAACCCGCTCTGAAAATTGCCGATTGGAGGATTTTACATGGACAAGGTTCTTAACAATAAAAAGAAAGCCGTCGTCTCTCTTGGCCACGAGGCGCTCGGCTATACAACTCTGGAACAGTGGGATGCCGTCAAAAAAACGGCCAAGGCTTTGGCCGATCTGGTGGAAGCCGACTATCAGCTCACCATCACCCACAGCAACGGCAGGCAGGTCAGCATGATACACAAGGCCATGACGGAACTGCGGCGAATCTACATCGACTATACGCCGGCCCCCATGTGCGTCTGCTCCGCCATGAGCCAGGGCTATGTGGGATACGATATTCAAAATGCGCTCCGCGCCGAACTGCTCGACCGCGGCATTGCAAAGACCATCAGCACCATCCTGACGCAGGTTACGGTGGATCCTTACGACGAAGCTTTTTATGCCCCCACAAAAGTGATCGGGCGCTATATGTCGGCCGAGGACGCACAGATCGAGAAAAAGAAGGGCAACTTTGTAAAGGAAGAACCCGGCAAAGGTTTCCGGCGCGTGGTGGCGGCTCCCCGTCCCATTAATATCGTGGAAATCGACGCAATCCGTACCCTTGCGGAGGCCGACCAGATTGTCATTGCCTGCGGAGGAGGCGGTATTCCCGTCATCGAGCAGAACCATATGTTAAAGGGCGCCTCGGCCGTCATTGAAAAGGATGCCGTCGCCGGAAGACTGGCCGCAGAACTGCAGGTCGACGAGCTGATTATCCTGACGGGCGTCCCTCAGGTTTACCGCAATTTCGGACAGCCGGATCAGGAGCCGATCCCCTCCCTCACCGTTAACGAAGCAAAGAAACTCTGTGAGGAAAACCAGTTCGGGGAGGGCACCATGCTTCCGAAAATCGAAGCGGCCATATCCTATCTGGAAGCCCATCCGGAAGGACGCGTGCTGATCAGCTCGCTGGGAGATGTGAAGGAAGCTCTCAAAGGGAAAAGCGGCACCGTCATTTGCGCCTGATTTTTTTCTTCTTCCCTTTTGTATTCTGGCCTAAAGTCATCAGCAATGCGCCGATGATGATACAGAAATCCGAAATGTTAAAGACAATGCGGCGAATCCGTTGATTTTTCACAGGAAAGCTGACATAGTCCACCACATAATTTCTGGTCAGGCGGTCATAGGTATTGCTGTATGCGCCGCCAAGCAAAAGCGCCAACCCTGCCCTAAGGGTAGAGTTTCCGCGAAAGCTGAACGTGGAAAGAAATACCACCGTCATTACAAGCGTTAAAAACAGGGACAGAATGGCGACCGCCTTCTGTCTCTGTTTTCCTGCATCCAGAAAAGCGCCCCTGTTGTGATATCTTCTGATCAGAAGCCTTCCCCCGCAAACGGGCTTTTCCTCTCCCACCTGCAGATGCTTTTCAATGTGGTTTTTGATAAACAAGTCTAGCGCAAATATGCCCGCCGCCAAAGCTGCAAAGATGATGACTGTCATACAATCTCCTGTCCATTCGGAAATACGGTTCTGGTTGTATTATATCCAACATACTGTGATAAAAGCAATAGCATTCAAAACTTTTTTGTTTGGCACCGTATTCCCGGACAGGAGCTTTTCTATCGCTGTTATTTGCGTGTAACCTTGGTCTGCTGCCGTCTGTAGGTGTCATTGTCCTTCTGCTGCAGCTCATTTTCCACCTGGGCGAGCTTCTTCTCCAACTCCTGCGTCTTTTCCTCATCCCCGGAGGCGGAGCGGATCTGCCGCTCGATCTGGCTCCTTTTCTCCTTCAGTTCCCGAATCTCCCGATCCACCTGATCCGTGTTGGCAACCCATTCTTCATCTTCCTCTTCCGGGTTCTCCCCATCTGCCTTCGGCGGCTTCTTTCCGTCCTCATTTCCGGCTTTTTTCGGGTCGTCATAGAAGATTTTGCGGTTTCCCTCCTCGTCCTGTCCTACATGGTACAGGCCGGTGGGTTTTACGCCGGACTTCTCACTGCTGATGTATTCGTCCTGTGGCTGTGCCGCCTTTGCAGACTCTCTGGCATCGCCCGCCTTCTCCGCCGCCTTCGCGCTCTTGGCATTTTCTGCCGCTTCCGCTTCCTTCTTCCGCATGGCCTCCTCTACATACTTTGCCGCGGAATGATTCCCATTTCCGTTGATTTTCATGGACATAAGCTTTCCTCCTTACCTGCCGTATTTTCGGGCGGCGCAGTCCACAAACAGCCGCCCTCAATCACTCTTTCGACAGAGGAACGCGGTGAATCCATCCTTTTGCCGTGGGATGTCTTCTGAATGCCGCAAAATGTCTTACGGCTGCCGCGGCACATTTTCCGACTGCCGATTCGCGCTTTCCGGCTGCTTGGAAAGGATGAGCAGCACATGTAGGAGAAAGACGGCCCCCTGTATTTTCACGCTCACCGCGCCCTGATATTTTTCCGCCACCGCCCTGATATTTGACAGGCCTGTCCCCTCCTTTGGCAGTCCCGTCCCCCGAAAGCTGTTCTCAATCTCCATAAGCAGGAAATCTCCCTGCATGCGCCCCGCCACGCGGATATACTTTTCCGCGCCATCCTCCATTCCGTTACAGGCACAAATCGCATTGTCGAGCGCATTGGACAGGATAATGCAAAGATCAATATCCCGCAGACTGCAGGGATAGGGCAGGACAAGCGAACAATCCACACGGATCCCACTGCTCTTTGCGGTTCCCAATTTATTCCCCATCAAAATATCCACAACCGGATTGCGGGTGCTGACAGGAAAGGACAGCTCCTGCGCCATCTCCTCCATATCCCCCACATATCCCATGGCCTGCTCCCAATTCCCACTCTGCAAAAGCTGTTTCACCACTGCAATGTGGTTTCTGACATCATGGCGAAACGCCGTCGTCTTCTCATAGCGGGTTCTGGCCTCCTCCACATATTGGTTCAACGAATGCTCCTGCTGCTCCAAAAGCGACACTTCCGTGCTGAGGCGAAAGCTTTGCAGCATTTTCCGGTAGGCAAACAAGATACAGAACAGGCTCCCGATTCCCAGAAGTTGGATCGCAAGCATTTGATAATGATTGGTATGTACCGTGATTCCGCCGCCATCTGTGACATTCACGCCGTAAATAATGGAATTGATATACTCCTCCATAAAAAATATCATCAGCGCCGGCACTAGAATCATAAACAAATACTGCCGCTTCGCCGTTTCCCGGTCAGAAAAATAGCGGTATACCATATGACAGCAGAGCCAGAACAGCAATAGAGAGGCCAACTCCCCCGACAGCATAAATACATAACCAATCATTCCCCCATCCGGGGCAGGCATCAGCGGATAGCATACGCTCCAAAGGGATTTTACGATTCCGTAGCAAAGCTGCATCACCTCCGCCACCAACACGGCATATAAAATGGCGGATTTCCAGTCCGGTTTTTCCCACGCACTTGTGCGCCCTTCCCCGCCGCCGTCCGCAGGCAGCAAAATCCCGCTAATCGCAAGCAAAACGATATAGACCGTCATCTGCATCAGGCCGCCGCCCCGGATCACATACACAAAGATTCCCCCGCACACCGCGGCCAACAGATAAAAATAAGGCTTCACCTTCTTCCGTAACAATCTCGTAAAGAAAGCAAACCCTAACAATATTTGCGCAATTCCGCTTCCCATGGAAAAAACATCCAAAATGTCCATATGATCAACCTTCCGTTTTTTTCTCACATATTTTTCATATACTGCAAAATAACCTCGGAAAATTCCCTGCCCCTAAGCCTTGAAACCGGTATCTGTCTGCCGCCCTCCATATACGCCGTCCCATTTTGATAACTCTTCAGATACTTGAGATGAATCAGATAGCTTCTGTGGCATCGGAAAAAGCTGCTGCCCAACTTACTTTCCAGATTTTCAATCCGCTCATAATAGTCAACCACCTCGGAGGAAACCAGATGCAGATAAATTTTCCTGTCAATACTTTCACAAAAAACTATGTCCGTCAAAGGAATAATCCGGCTGTCATATCCCTTACGGACTAGCAATCCGGTTTCACTGGCATTTTGCAGGGAAGCAAGAAGCCGCTCCATCGTCCTCTCGAGAGCTTCCCGCCTGACCGGCTTAACCAAATAGTCGTAAGCCTGCACATCAAAAGCCGAAAAGACCATTTCCCGCAAAACGGTGACAAATATCAAAGTGCCCCGAAATCCGCGTTCCCGCAGTCTTCTCGCCGTCTCCATGCCGTCCGTCCCCTCCATCTGGATATCCAGGAAGAGAACGTCTATTGGCTTGTCATACCGCAGCAATTCCTCTCCGCTCAAAAACTGCCGTATGGAAACCTCCCTGTTCTTTGCCCGAAAAAAATCGGAAACCATCTTCCGAATCTGATCGGACATGCTTTTTTCGTCATCGCAAACGGCAATGCGGATCACCTCATCACCTCCTGTTATCGCTTTTCCTTGTTTTATCGGTTGTTTCAACTGTCAGAACGACTGATCTGTTGTGAAATGTTTTTGAAATGCTGTGAAATGTCGATTACCTATGAAACTACCGTTTTTTGCCTTCCTTCGCGGCCTGATAATCCTCCACCGTCACGCCGAGCGCTTCGCAGGCCTGCTCCAGTGTCAACGAAAGATTCTGCATGGCATGATCCACAGCGGAAACAAACATCTGCAGTCCCTGTTTGATTCCCAACTGAAGTCCTTGCTCCATTCCTTTTTCCGTGGCATACAGCTCCAAGTCCTTCTGGCAGCGGTAATAATCCTCCCTTGCCTCGGCCTCCATCCTTGCCCTCTCATCCGCAGTCAGTTCCTTGTAGGTAACCACGCACTCTTTGATTGCCGCGCTTTTCTCCGCCAACATCCGCATTTCCTCCCATGTCTCCGCCTTGAACAGCTGTGCCCACCGGTACAGCTCCGGCATACCCGCTTCGTCCTCATCCTTCCCGAGTTGGTTTAATTGTAGCACACGGATTGACATTTTGTCACTATATTTATGTGCGGTATCTAAATTATAAAAATAATAGTCCAGATACAGCCTGTCCGGGAATCCTTTTGGGGTAAAATCCAGAATCCCGATATGTATCGTCTCTTTTACTCTCTGGTAGGAATCGCCCTTCTCTAACTGGTCAAAGCTTCTGCTCAAATACGCCAGTGACCTCACGGGCCAGTCTTCCCGTCAAAGGCTGATCCTCCCACATCAAATTTTCTTTTATCATTCGTCCTCCTTTTTTCTCTTCCTTGCATTTATGGTTTCATTATTGGAAATCCCGGAGCGAGACGCTCCTTACGATGCCCCTTGGGCAAAAGAATACTACCAGATTTTCCAAGTGTATTCAGAATATCACATCCAATCAGATCACGCAAGTCACAAACACTCTGATCAAAATAACCTTTTGAACGACTAAAGTGAAAAGTTTATTGGTTAAGAGCTTGACAGGACAAATCACGTCCATTATAATGAATCCAAAGCATAACAATTTCTAGATAAAAACAGTATGTCATATCAAACATTCTAACCTTCGGAAAATCTATGCTTTTAAATCAGACAAGACAAATTTAAAAGCGGGAGATTTTGAAGGGATGCGGCATAAGATTGGCCGGAGTGATCAGTCCATGGCAGTTTCTCCTGCGGACAAGGAGGAATCATGGAGAAGTTTTCACTAAAGGCAGACTTTGTGGTAAAGGAGCTCTTTGCCCACGAGACAGTCAGGAAACAGTTTTTGAGCGATGTCCTGGGGATTCCGGTCGCACAGATCAAGTCGGTGCGGCTTACAAATCCTTTTTTGAGGAAGCTGTTCCGTCGACAGAAACAGGGAATACTGGATGTCGTAATGGTGTTAAACAATGGGACAAAGGTTGATGTTGAGATGCAGGTGGATGCCCAAAAGCATTGGACGAAGAGAAATTTGTATTATCTTGGAAGAATGTATACGGACGATCTGATGATCGGGGAAAACTACAGCAAGCTGCGCCGGTGTGTCAGCATCAGCCTGTTGGATTTCAAACTGTTTCCGGATAAGCAGGAGTACCATAGTATTTACCGTCTTCGGGATGAGGCGGGCAGGGAGCTGACAGACCTGTGGGAAGTACATATCATAGAGCTTGGAAAGAAGCTGACGGGAAACGCTGTGGATGATTGGATTCGTTTGTTTAATGCGAAAAGTCAGGAGGAAGCGGATATGATTGCGATTAAAAATGAAAATATGAGGGAAGCGGTAGAGGTGGTAAGGGAAATGGGTCTGATAAGGACAATGCGGTGGATTTATGACGACTACTGGAAGGCCAAAAGAGACCGTTGGGCACGGGACGAGTATGTGCGGGATGAAGGAAAGACGCAGGCAAGAACAGAATTTATATTGCAATTATTGGAGCATAAAAATGAAGGGCAGGAACTTCCACAGGAACTCATACAGAGAATAAATGCGGAAAAGGACGAAGCAACGTTAAAAAAGTGGCTTCTGTCGGCGGCAGAAGCGAAGTCAACAGCGCAGTTCATGGAACTGGAAAAGTTCTCACTTTCCAAACTGTAACAGCACCCGCACCGTCCTTTTCACGGTAATCCAAAGAGGGCAACGCACGCCATTTTTCCTGAGAGCCTGATAGCCCTCCCGAAAAGATACCAGATAATTTCCAAGACCCGCATTGCTTGTTCCCCCGTAAAACATGGCCACCAGAACCTCCGGCACATAGGCAAGCGTATTTGCCTCATCCTTTAAAAAGCGCACCATGAACTCATAGTCCGCGGCACAGCGGTATGACGTGTCATAAAGGCCGTATTTTTCGTACACAGCCCGTTTCAGGAAAAGGGTGGGGTGTCCGGGCATCCAACCCTGCCCAATTTTTCCCTGCCCCATATGCCACTGTCTGACAATCCGCTCCCCTTCCACATAGACCAGATCAGAGTGCGCGCCGATACAGTGCGGACCACCCTTCTCCACAGCCTCCACAAGCCTGCTCACCGCATATGGTTTACATAATTTATCATTGCAGACCGCAATCACATCCCCCGTACTCATACGAAACGCCTTGTTCATAGCGTCGTACAGGCCCTCGTCCGGCTCCGACACCCACCGTACCGAAAAGCCCTGTCTGTCCGCCATTTTGGAGGCAAACTGCCGGATCAGTTCCACCGTACCGTCGGTGGAGCCGCCGTCCACAATCACCGTCTCGATCTCCCCGTAATCCTGCCCTTCAATGGCCGCAAGGGTAACCGGCAGACTCTCTCTCACATTATAGACCGTCACCAGTAACGAAACCTTCATATCGCTTCTTTCCTACTCTACATCCGCCCTTGCCCATGACAGAGCCTCCTCCAGACTGCCCGCACCCAGAATATTCAACATAAAATCCGTATACTCCCCGGCGCGCTCCGTGTCAATATCTCGGAAAACGTCCCTGATATACTTCGCCGAATGGTCATATTCATAGATGCCAAAGGCCATTCCCGCCATCACTTCCTCCGGCGCATCCGTCTGCCGGTTCATGAGAAAAGCGTCCACATAGGGGTTGTCCTCCACAATATAATAACAGTAGGCAAAGGCCGCCGCCTGCAGCCGTTCTCCGGAACCCGACGCAAAACCAAGCTCCGTGATGGTGACGCTTCGCACCTCTCCGGCCCGGTCCAGATATACCTCCTCACGGAGCATGTCCGTCAGCACATTCAGATTCATGATGGACAGATGGGAGGCATCCCTTGTCTTATCATACTCCTGCGACCAGTAATTGACGCGCGTCAGCGGTTCCGGATAGGGGTGGATCGCAATGCCCCAGTCGTAATTGCCATGCTGCAGCGCCGCCTCGTTAAAGGCCTTCAAAATATCCCTGCCGTTGAAAAAGCTGCCCACATCCCCCTCATTGCTGTTCCACGCATGGTCAATACTGAAATACACCCTCGCATTCGCGTAGTGGCTTTTCACCGCCTGGTAGAAAATGCGGAAGGACTTCTCAAACTCCTTCGCATAGTGATACACGTCCCTGGTGTTCATATAATTCCAAACCCGGTTCTGGTTGATCTCGTTGGCGATCACCCAACTGTGCACCATGCCATGCGCCCCGTCGGAGTAACGCTCCGCCAGAAAAGATGCCACGGCCTCCAACGTCTTCGTTCCTTCCGCTTCCGCCGCATTAAACATGTAATAGTACGCGCCGCTCTCCTGATTTCGGGCTTCCGGATGAATCAACTCTGGAAACGCGTCGTTCCAGTCATTCAAAACCACTGCCGTGGCGGTCATCCCATGATCCGACAGATAGGTAAACAGCCCGTCATAACCGTTGATCGCCGCCCCGTTAAAGGCATAATTTCTTCCCCGGTAGGTGTATGTAATCGTGGGAAAAGTCTGGTCCGTCGTCTCCCCCATAATATGGGAAAGGGGAATATTATAAATGGCATGCTTGACATTTAAATCTGTCAGTTCCGGCGTTCCCACCATGGTCGGGTCCAGAAGCAGCCCCTTCTTAGAGCCAAGCTCCGGATAGGGATCCTGATTCTGCGCTAACGCTTCCGGGTTTAACAGATACACACCTTGTCCGACCGGCACATAATTTCCGTCTATCCGAAGAGCCGGGATAAACCGTTTGAACAGATAGGCATCCCGGTAGGAAAACGTCATCTCCCAATCCCTGTCTTTTCGCCCTCTCGTGACGGGCTCCCTCTCAAGCGCATCCCCATCCTCTTCCCAACTGTCCGCCTGAAACAAGTACAGGTAAGCGTCATCGCTTCCGGGAATCAGCGGCATTTCCAGAGAATACCGGAGTTTTTGAAGCTCTGCATCATAAGTCAGGGATATGTCCATGGCGTACTCCGACAACTCCGCAATCGACAAGCTTGTCTCCCCCGCCGTAAGCTCCGTCAGCTCCATCTCCTTTTTCGCCGCCGCACTCTCCGGCGTTTCCTCCGGGACAGGGGCGGTGGCAGGCTGTGCTTCCTCCCCGCATCCGCCAAGCAGCGCCGCCATGATCCCAATGCCTAAAAGCAGGAGACGACCGGGATGTATCTTCCTCTTCTCTTCCTTATACACTCCCAAACCTCCTGCGCTCATTCATAATTTACCGTAATGGCAACCGAAGGAGGCGCACTGATATCATCCGATGCCACACGGTCACCTCTCTTCATCTGCTTATAAATCTCAAAAAAGTGGGTTGTGGGCACCTCTTTGAAGCGCCACTCCGTATCCACCACCGGAATCGCCGCACATCCTTCCTCCACGCCATAGCGTCTCACCTGTCCGGCCTCCGCCTCGCTCCATCCGTTGTTTGCATAAAAGCTGTCCAACGTGTCCGTCACAGCCGCACCGATATTCTTGACTGCACTGGTCAAAACCCTGTCAGAAACTCTGGACTGATCCACATCCACACCAATCATCAAACCGTCCTGATTTTCCGCCGCCTCCAACACGGACTCGTACAGGCCGCCGCCGCAGGCAAAAATAATCTGCGTACCGTTTTCATACCACCCATCCGCCTTCTCCCGCACATCGATATCCGGTAAAAAGGTGTCCGCATACCAAAAATTGACAACCACATCGTCAAGGGATAAATCCTTGGCCGCCGCGTCAATTCCCTGTAAATAGCCGTATCCGTACCGCTGCACGGCAGGTTCCTCCCTGCCGCCCACAAATCCTAAATTCCGATAGCCTTCCCATACTGCCATGTAGCCGGCCAGATATCCTGCCTGCTCCTCATGAAAAAGAACACAGTGCACATTCTTTGTAAGAGAAATCTCCTCTCCCTCTGCACTGTGTGGCACACTGTCTATCAGCAAAAAAGCGGTCTGCGGACAGCTCTCCTGTATCGCGCCCACCGCCTCGCCGAAAATATCCCCGGCGCAGACGATAATCCTCGCATTTTCCTCCACGGCCCTTTTTGCCAGTTCCCGGCAGCTCTCCGAATCGTTCGGATTGGCACAATAGTAGGAAAAAGATTTGCCCGCCCCCAACGCGTACATCCGCACGCCATTGTAGACAGCCTCATTGTAGCCGCCATCCTCCACGGGACCGTTCGCCAATAGAACAATCTCGCCGCCTGTCTCGCTGTAATCTCCGTAGGGGTCCTCAAACATCTTCTGCACCGACTCCCTCCAGGAAGTCGTCTCCATGCCGGAATCGTCCTCTTCTTTCTTCTCTGGCCCCTGCTCTGTCCCATCTGTGGTTTCGTCTGCGGATACCGCCGTCTCATCCGCAGCCATCCCGCAGCCTGCCAATATGCAGATCAAAATCAGCCCGGCAATGCCAAGCCATTTTCTTTTCATTGTCACTATGTCCGCCTTCCTGAGTTGTTAAATGCCATCATTTTGTATATTTCCTTTTGCATGGCTGACTATATACACCTTACCACAAGCGGGCGGAATCAGCAAGTTTTCTCTACAGCCTCGCCAACGTCTCGAACGTCCCGTTAATATTGATCCGCCCGTACCCCCACTGTCTGTCAGGGTACACCACATTGTCCGGCCGGTCGGCCCCCTGAATCAGGTAGCTCTTCGTCCCTCTGCTGTCCACCATATAGGCGTTTCCGTCAACGACGGCCCACTCTAAAAACTGCGCCACACAGCCCGCCGCCAATGCCGCCGCCATACAGGAACCGTCCGTCTCGCCAAGAGCCGTCGGCACGCCCACACCGGGAGCCACCAGATCCGGCTTTATTCCCCCATTTCTGGTATAGCCTCTGCCGGAAGGCGCATACCAACTGTCCGCATAGCTGTTGTAGGCGGATATGGTGATCACCTGGGAAGCGTTGGCAGGCTCTGTCAGCGTCACATCCGGACTTGGCGTAAGAAAGGTAACGCTCCCCTCCAAAAACGCCTCGATCGGCAGCCACATATGATACTGCCCATTGCCCCGCATCCTTCTGGCGGAGGACGACACTTCCACCGTCCAAATCCCCGGCGTGGGATCTGCAAAGCGCATAAAAATCATGGGATCGCCGCTGTCCTTCTCCACCAGGATGGAAGTGACCCGAATTCTGGTCCTCTCAAAGACAAAGGACAGGTTTCTGTCAGCGCCGCTGCGAAAATCAATGATCGGCGTCACTTCCCCTCCGGGCGAGCGTATGGAAACGGAATAGACATCCGGAAGGTTCCCCCACAGCTCCACGCAAAACCCTTTCATGGGCTTCTCCACGCGAATCTCCACATTGCTCGGCATGGAATGCTCATAGTGATGCTCCTTGTCTCCCTCGTTGCCGCCGCCCACCACCACCGCGCGGCTTCTGCGGCCTGCCACGATATTTAAATAGGAATCCAGAGCGGAGGTGCCGTCATGACTGCCCATATTTGTGCCCAATCCGAGAACGATCACCACCGGTTTCTCAAAGGCCACCGCCATCTGCTGTAAGTATTTTACCGCCTCCATGATATCGTTTTCCTGAAAAGCCACAGCCCGATCGTCGATCAGATAATAGTCCCGCAGATAAGCCTTTGCCTCCTTCAATTTCACCACCGCGATGTCCGCAAGGGGAGCCGCCCCGCGAAATTCCAGTCCCTGATTTAACAGGCTTCCTGCCGCCGCAGAGGCCATCCTCGTGCCATGGCCGATTGTGTCGGTACTGGGCACCACCACCAGCGGATTTTCCGTGGCCAGCGCCCTGTCGATATCCGCCCGGCGATATTCCGTTCCGTATTCAAATCCGGCAGGCGGCTCTTCCGACTGTATGGTCTGGTCCCAGATCGAGACGATGCGGGTGCTCCCATCCTCTCTCCTGAAAACATCGTCCTGATACCGGATCCCCGTATCAATAAATCCCATGATAACGCCGCTTCCCTGTAAGGCAAGCGGCGGATTCTGTACCCGTATGTTTCCCATAGCCGCAAGAGGCGAAGCGTCAAACACGCTCTCCCCCGTCTGCATCAGTCCGTACAGCTTGGGAATCGTTGAATAGCCGTAATAAACAAGAGACAAGGGCTCCACCTGACTGCGCCTCACATTGGCCACGCCATATCCGGCATCAATGGCATGATAACAGTACTCCACATCCGTGGCATCCAAAATCTCTACAATCGCATCGTAGTCTGCGATAATATCCATGAAATCATTCGACAAAATCTTTTCTCTGCAGGTCAAGCACAAGCACCGTCCTATCGCTCCTTACGGTATTCTATGCACCGCCGGCGGTTATGCTACTCTCCTCTCATGTACCGGTCTGCTGCACCACATTCAGGCGGTCGGGATGCTCTGCGCTTCTGCTTCGGATGTCGATAATCGGCCCGCCCGTCCCCTCAATATACTCTCTGGTAATCGTCACCCGGCCGATATTGTCGTCCTTGGGCACCTCATACATAATATCCAACATGAACTCCTCGATAATAGCCCGAAGCGCCCTGGCCCCGGTCTCCTTCTCCATGGCCTTGTCGGCGATGGCCTCAAGCGCGCCCGCATCGAAGAGCAGTTCTACCTCGTCCAATTCCAAAAGCTTCTGGTACTGTTTCAGGATCGCATTTCTCGGCTCCTTCAAAATCTGTACCATCATATCGCGGCTTAACCCCTCCAGTGTAAAGATCACCGGCAGGCGGCCGATAAACTCCGGAATCATGCCGAATTTTCTGATATCTTCCACCGTCACTCTGCTCAGAATGTTCTTTTCCTTGTCGTACTTATCCTTAAGCTCCGCATTGTAGCCGATGGATGTCTTTTTATTGAGCCTCTGCTTGATGATCTCGTCCAGATCGGGAAACGCGCCGCCGCAGATAAACAGGATATTTCTGGTGTTCACCGTGGCAAGGGGCACCATGGCATTTTTGGAATTAGCCCCCACGGGCACTTCCACCTCCGCCCCTTCCAGAAGCTTTAACATCCCCTGCTGTACGGACTCGCCGCTCACATCCCTGGCGTTGGTATTCTTTTTCTTGGCGATCTTATCGATCTCGTCGATGAAAATAATGCCGCGCTCCGCCCGCTCCACGTCGTTGTCCGCCGCCGCCAGAAGTTTTGAAACCACGCTCTCGATGTCGTCGCCGATGTAGCCCGCTTCCGTCAAAGAAGTGGCATCCGCAATGGCGAGCGGCACATCCAGAAGTTTTGCAAGGGTCTTCACCAGATATGTTTTCCCGCAGCCCGTGGGACCGATCATGAGCATATTGGATTTCTCAATCTCAATCTCGTCCATGGTGCCGGTAGCGACCCTCTTATAGTGGTTGTAGACCGCCACGGACATCACCTTCTTGGCATGCTCCTGCCCTACCACATACTCGTCCAGCTTTTGTTTGATCTTGTGGGGCGGCAGAATATCCCTGATATCAATTTCCGCCGCTTCCTTTTTCTTCTTTTTCTTCGGCTTCTGCTTGTTCGGAATGCCGCCGTCTCCCTGCAGATCGGCCAGATTGACGAAGCTGATATTGGGAAATCCCTTTCCGCCGTTCATATCACCCATATTGGGATTGTTCAAAAGTCCCTGATAATCGAACTGGCTGACCGTATCCATGGTCTTATGCATACAGTCGTCACAGACGCAAATATGGTTGGGAAGCTTAAACATTTTTCCCGCCTTGCTTTCCGGCCTGCGGCAGATAAAGCAGACATCCTCGTAATCGCTTCCGGAGTCATCCTTTTTCTTTTCCTCTGTATCGGGTTTCTTTTCCTCTAACTCTGTCTCTTCGTAGGTATCGTCTCTGTGATCGTCCATATTCCCTGTCTTTCCTCTCCCCTTCGGTTTCTGTTGCATATGTCCATTTTACCATAGATTTCATTGCCATTGTATAAAATCTTTCTGAAGAAAAGACTGCATTCTCACCGGAAAATGCAGTCCCTACTCTTTTACGCTTTATATGACAATTGTTATTTAATTACTCACTTTATTTCCCAGAGTCAGATGCAGCGTAGCCTCCTCGTACCCGTTCATCGTCATGGTCATGATTTCCACTTCCACGGTATCGCCCTTGGCGTAGAACTCCAACTCTTTTTGTAATTCCTCCATAGAGGAGATCCGGTCGCCGCCAAATTTGGTGATGATGTCACCCTGGCGCAATCCTGCCGCCGAAGCCGCCGTATTCTCAAATACCTGTGCCACATACACGCCCTCCGGCATACCGTAGGCCTGAGATACCTCCGATGTCACACTGATACCTGAAATGCCAAGGTACCCTCTCTCCTCCTCGGCGACCTTGCTCTTGGTCTCCCTGAGCATCAGATCCGCAATGATGGGACTTGCCGAGGAAATGGGAATCGCATACCCCATGCCCTCCACGGCGCTGCCGCCGATCTTATTGGAATTGATACCGATTACCTCGCCCTTAATGTTGAGCAGGGCGCCGCCGGAATTACCGGGATTGATGGCCGCGTCCGTCTGGATGAAAGTGCCCTCCACCTCGTCTCCGACATATCCGTATCCGGAGCCGGACGACAGGCTGATACTTCTGTCAAGGGCGCTGATCACACCTGTGGTCACGGATTGGCCGTACCCAAGGGAATTGCCGATGGCAATGGCCGGCTCGCCCACCGTCAGCTCATCGGAATCACCCAGCGTAGCCACCTCAATGGAATTTAAAGTCGCAGACGACAGCTCCGTGAGCGGCACCGCGATCACAGCCAGATCCATCTTGGAATCCTGTCCTTTGATGAAAGCTTCCGCCTCGCTTCCCTCGTTAAACTGCACCGTCAATTTATCCGTATCGGCCACCACGTGATGGTTGGTGACAATCAAAAGCTCCGTGTCATTTTTTCCCACAATGATGCCGGAACCGCTGGCATCCGCCTCACTGCTCATGGACTGCCCGTAAAAGGACATGGTTTCCGTGTAGTGATTGTTCACCGCCACGATGGAAGGCATCACATTTTTCACCACATCCGTCACATCGGTCACCACCGCTGTGGCTGTCTCCGCCTGTTTTATCATGGCCCCATTCTTCTGCACCTGGGCAGTTTCTGCGCTCCCAACCTCCGCCACCGGCGAAGCCTGCTCCTCCAGAACCGCTGTTTTATCCCGGTCTAGCATTCCCGAAGCCGACTCCACGATATATAATCCCAGGCCCGCAAAGAGACCGAAGAACAATCCCAGTGACACCGCTGCAAGAACCTTCTTAAAATAGCCGCTGTGCTGTTTCACCTTTTTTTCTTTCTTCTGCTCCGGCTGCGCATAGCCCCCGGCATATGCACCGCCATACTGATAACTGCCCGCGCTCTGACCCGCGCTCTGATAAGAACGATAGCCGATTCCCGGCTGTCCCGCCTCGGGGTTTTGCTGTGATCCTGCCTGCTGTGAACCGCCCTGCTGTGCGGCCGGATTGTCCGTGTATCTGTTGGGGTAATTGTTCGGATAATTGTTATCGTACATAATCTCGCTTCCTTTCCTGAATCTTGCGGGACTTTCGTCCCGTTTCGTTATTTCCCCTCGCTGATTATGTCCTTAGTATATCTGGCATTTGTGTTTAAAATGTGTCTATTTTATTTAAATATTGTGTATTTTGTTTCATGCGGAGAATGCTGCTCTTTGGCATTCTCCTGTGTGAGACTTAGTACTTCTTCGCGAAGCAGCCTTTGCTGCTGAGTTTTAGAAGTACTTCTCACACTACTCCACCGTCACCGACTTCGCCAGATTCCTCGGCTTATCCACATCGCATCCCTTGCCAACGGCCACATAGTACCCGAAAAGCTGTAACGGTATAATCGCCAGGGAATTGGCAAAATAAGGATTCGTCTCCGGAATATAGATGACATAGTCCGCCGCCTTCTCGATCTCCTTATTCTCCTCACAGGTCACCGCAAGCACAAAAGCGCCTCTCGCCTTCACCTCCACCATATTGCTGATGGTCTTGGCATAGAGTGTGGGTTGGGTAGACACAGCCGCCACAAGCGTTCCCTCCTCGATCAGGGAAATGGTGCCATGTTTTAATTCACCCGCCGCATAGGCCTCCGAATGAATATAGGAAATCTCTTTCAGCTTCAAAGATCCCTCCAGTGAGATCGCATAGTCGATACCCCTACCGATAAAGAACACGTCCTTTGCACCGATATAGCGGTTTGCAAACCGCTGAATTTTATTCTTATTGTTGAGCAGAAGTTCAATCTGATCCGGCAGACACCGCAGATCCGCCAAAAGTGACGCATATGTCACATCGTCAATCTGCCCGCGCACCCTGCCGAATTTTATGGCCAGCAGATAGAGCGCGATCAGCTGTGCACTGTAAGCCTTTGTGGTCGCGACAGCGATTTCCGGGCCCGCCCAGGTGTACATCACATTGTCCGCCTCTCTTGCGATGGAACTCCCCACCACATTGACAATGCCGAGCACCTTGAAGCCTCTCTTCTTGGACTCCCGAAGGGCCGCAAGGGTATCCGCCGTCTCACCGGACTGGCTGATCACCACCACCATGGCCCCCTCCTCCAGAATCGGATCGCGGTATCGGAATTCGGATGCCAGGTCCACCTCCACCGGAATGCGGGCCAATCCTTCTATTACATACTTGCCGGTGACGCCCGCGTGGTAGGCGGAGCCGCAGGCCACAATATGAATCTTCCTGACCGCCCGCAGTTCGTCATCGTTCATGCCAAGCTCCTCGATCACAATATCGTCGTCTTTCAGGCGCGGCATCAGCGTATCTGTCACGGTCTTGGGCTGTTCATACATCTCCTTTAACATGAAATGCTCGTAGCCGCCCTTCTCCGCCGCATTGGTATCCCATTCAATATAGACGGGCTCCTTTGTGGTTTCCTCCTCGTCCACCGTGTAGAAGTGCATGTGATCCGCCCGCAGGCGCACCACTTCCTGATTATCCACATAATATACCTTTCTGGTATATTTCAAAACCGCAGGCACATCGGAAGCGATAAAGCAGCCTTCCTCGTTCTGTCCCACGATCAGCGGGGAGTCCTTTCTGGCCGCAAAAATCTGATCCGGGCAGTCCGCAAAGAGAATCCCCAGCGCATAAGACCCCTCCACACGGTGAAGCACCTTGGTGATGGCCTCCAGAGGATTGCCTTTGTAATAGTAATCCAAAAGATGCGCCACAACCTCCGTATCGGTCTCCGATACAAAATGATACCCCCGCTCCGTGAGCATTTTGCGAAGCTGCAAATAATTCTCTATGATCCCGTTATGTACCACGGTAATTGTCTCCGCCTCATTAAAATGAGGATGCGCATTGCTGTTGCTCGGCACGCCGTGGGTAGCCCAACGGGTATGCCCGATCCCGCACAGCCCCGGCATGGTCTCTCCCCCGTGGGTCATATTCTCCAACACTTTAAGCCGGCCCACCGACTTGGTGATGCTGACCTTTCCGTCCTCGCCGATCACGGCCATCCCCGCCGAGTCATACCCCCGGTATTCCAGTTTGGACAGACCGTCCAAAATAATGGGCGCCGCCTGCTTTTTTCCGATATATCCTACGATTCCACACATATGATACCTCTTTCCTTTCTTATATACTGCCCTGCCTCCAATATTCCTTATTAGATGACATGGCTGTCACCAATTTTTTCGGCAGAAGACGGTAGCGTTTCCCGCACAGATAACCTGCGTACTTAAAACCGCTCTGTAAAATAACATCTGGTATCTTACTCTTCATTCCCTTTTTCTTTAGATGGTCCACCGTGTTTTTCACGAGTTGAATGCCCTCTGACTCCGACGGATACGCCGCAAACACTTCCGGATGGTCCGCCTGGGATACGCCCAGATCAAAATTCCGGCGGAACTGCTGCCTAAGTGTATAATTATGAGAATGATACACTTTCGCCTCCGCCACATAGGCGATGGCAAAATCCGCCTCTACCGCCTTGGCGGCATAGAGCATATCCTCATTAAAGATAGCCCTGTCAACGAATCCCCCGAGCGAGTCGAACACCTCCCGCTTATAGGCGGCGCAGACATTGGAACAAAAAAAAGTTTTGATCCCAAGCGCCGGAAGATCGGCTTTCGTCTTTACCCTTGACTCTTCGGGATAGTTGAAGCATCTCGTGTACCGCTCAATCTCGCCGCTCTCCTTACCGGGAAGCTGTCTCGCATAAGCCACAGCCGTCCTCCCGCCGCGAAGCCCGGCAAGCAGCCGCTCCACCAGAAATTCATCCGCCGGAATGGCATCCTGTGTCATCATGAGAAATACACCGGCATCGGAAAGTTTCACGCCCCGGTTTCTGGTGCGTGCATGATCAAACTCCAGTTTTGACAAATGCTTTACAGTTATATTATGATACTTTCTTTCCATGGCAGTACCATAAAGCAGTCTGTCAAAATATTTTTGTTCCGTATTCATAATAATAATCCGGTTTACGGGTACTGTCTGTGCTTCCAGCTTCTCCACCAGAGTCAAAAAACTGCGATCCGGCTTATAGACGGGAATGATCACATCCACTGTCTCCATGCGTACGTCCTCCGTCCGCTTTTTCTCTTTTCCTATAGTATAAGATAAGGGGCCTGCCGCACAAGCCCCTTTGCTCTTATTTATTCAAATATCCGTTTGTATCCTGATAAATCTTCTCACTGCACTCCTTCACGGTAGCGGACGGCTCATAGTCATCCACCCCATACAGGAATTTATGCAGCCACTTGACATTTTCTTCCAGATTCAGCGGGATCACGCAGGAACCCTTGGAACCGATCGTTGCCGTATCTCTCATACCTTCCTGCGGGAATCCGGAGTGGTCGGTGATCGAGTATTTTCCTACATTGCCAAGCAGATCGATAATCTCCGACAGGTCAAGGGAGGTGTACACCTCGTCGAACACATTGTTCGCCGTCTCCGTCAGCGTGGTCAGCTTCGCCTGCTTCGCCTTATCGGCCACCGCAAGGAGCACCTCTCTCTGCCTCTCGGCACGCTTAAAGTCGTCTCCCGCCGTGTAACGGATTCTACAGTAACCGGTAGCCTGTAAGCCGTCTAGCAGCTGATATCCGGTCTCCTTCACCGGCGTGTAAGAGCGTTTCAGATCCTCTGCGATACAGAGCTGGTAGTTATTCAGGTGGCTGATCTCCGAGTCGTCCACGTCTATCATCACACCGCCAAGGGCATCGATGGAATCCGTCAACCCTGCAAAACCAACCGTGACAAAGTCTGTGATATCCATATCCAGATTCATATTTAACATGTTGATTGCCTGCTTCGGCCCGCCCTTCGCATAGGCCGCATTACATTTATTATAAGAATCGTTGCTCAGGTTCAGATAGGTGTCGCGGTAAACGGAAACCAACTTGCACTCACCTGTCTCCTCATTGATGGAGGCGATCATGATCGTATCGCTTCGCGTATTCTTCGTCAGCGCGCCGGTTGTGGAGTCCACACCGAACAACGCAATGTTTCTGTAGCTTGTCCCCTGGGCTTCCTGCGCCTCCTGCGCTTCCAACACCGTGTCGTTAATGATAATATCGTTCTCCTCAATCACCATCTTGCCGCTTCCCCCGGTGCCGAGAAGAACCGCATAGAGCACTACCACTGCAACCAACAAAACCATAATCTCACATACGAAAAGGATGATGCGCCTGCGCTGCTTCTTGGCCTGCGCCCTTTTGCTCGATTTTTTCTTACCCGAACTCTTTTTGGAAGAGCCGCCGCTCTTTCCTGAAGATTTTTTTCTGGGCCTTATCTCGTCATCATCATAATCATCGTCGTATCTCTTAGCCATACTCTGTACTCCCTGTTTTTTACCTTGTTTCTCGTTTTGTCATATCTTGTCTGATAGAGCAAGCTTTTGTGGCCGCTCTTATAAGATTATACTACATCTTGATATAATTGCAATATAATTCCTGTTTCTTCCGAAAGTCTTTCACAATTCTTAAGATTTTAGTATCTCTTCTAGTAGGCGTTTTTATTGATAAATCCTTTGAAAATTGTCAAAAACATAATTTTGATATCAAAGGACATGGTCCAGTTTTCTATATAAAATATATCAAATTCAATCCTCTTTTTAATAGAAGTGTCTCCCCGGTAGCCATTGATCTGCGCCCAACCCGTCAGCCCCGGCCGAACCTGATGTTTGACCATATAGCGGGGAATCTCCTCCTTAAACTGCTCCACAAACTGGGGTCTCTCCGGTCTTGGGCCCACCACGCTCATATCTCCCTTTAGAATATTGAAAAGCTGCGGCAGCTCGTCTATGCTCGTCTTCCTCAAAAACTTTCCCACTTTGGTGACTCTGGGATCATCCTTTTTCGTCCAGCCCTTTTCCTCGGAAGAAGGCTTCTGCACCATCATCGTGCGGAATTTATACATCCGGAAGGGCTTGTTGTGAAGGCCGATCCGCTCCTGCTTAAAAATCACGGGGCCGCGGGAAGTACAGCCGACGGCGATGGCGGCAATCAGCATAATGGGCGACGACACCACCACGCCCACAAGCGCCGTCACAATGTCCACCAGACGCTTCATACACCAGTTCAGGGTGTTAGTCAGCGGCACATAGCGGATGTTGATCACCGGCAGTCCCATCAAATCCTCCGTGTAGGGGCGGCTCGGGAACAGGCTGTTGTAATCCGGGATGAACTTGGTGTGCACGCCGGACTTTTCGCACAAATCCACGATATGTTCCAAATGGTCATAGTCCTCCAGGGGAAGCGTGATCGCGATCTCGTCCAGTTTATTCTGGGGCAGGATATAAAGAAGGTTTTCTATGGTGCCAAGGACTTTGACCCCCTTATAGAGCGTGCCCGCAGGCACGTGATCGTCCAGAATGCCCCGCACCACATATCCCCACTGAGGGTTTGTGTTGATTCGCTTAATATACTCCTCCGCCGCGCGGGAATACCCCACAAGCAAAATGTATTTCAGGTTATAGCCTTTTTCGCGGAAATACTGCAAAAGCATACGGATCAGGGAACGTCCCAACGTGGTCAGGACAATATTGATGCCGTAAAACATCGCCATCATCGAACGGGAGAAGTGAATTTGCGCAATCAGATACCAACCGGCCAACAGCAATACCATACCCACCGTGTTGGCCTGGAAGATATTCAGAATCTCATAGCGGTGAACCGTGGCCCGCTTCGGCGTGTAAAGATTAAAGGCGTAATAAAGAACGAGAAACCCCGGCACAATCAGATAGAGCATCTCAAAATAAGTGCGCACGGAATAAGCGCCGACGCTGGGATCCATGTCCGAAAAAGGACTGGCAAACTTCAGATACCACGCCAACGCATAGGATGCCACAATGATGACGGCATCCAACAAAACATGCAGTCTGTTAAAATATTTCTGGTTGTCTTTTATCATGGTCGATCTATGCTCACATCTGTACCCGCCGGCCCGGTTTTTTCGATTTCATCGTGCCTTTGCGTTTTCTAAGTAGTCTATGCAATAATTATGCTTATTTTACAATAATCGGGAGGAAAAAACAACCATATCTTACAAAATGTACAATTTCTGGTAGTTACAGTTTCAACCGATACCATATGTTGCGCCACAATTCCCACTGTATGCCCAAATAGAACGGCAGCCGCCTGCCCACAAAGCGCACCCGTCTCCTGCGCCCCTCCTCGCAACAGCACAGGCGCAGTCCCTCCGCCGTCCCCTTCCACCAGCTTCCGCCCAATCCTTTCCTGAGAAAAAAGAGCTGTTTTACAAGAAAACCAATCAAAAGAAAAGGCAGATTCAAGAGAAGCTGTGCGGGCGGCATATTTTTGTAGGCCAGATACACGCTGTTTCTGGCCGTCTGTTTCGCCTTGAACGCATTATAGCGGGAACCCGAAGAAGCGCTTCCCGCGTGGCGCACCACCGCTTGCGGCACATAGAGATTGCGGTAACCGTATATGCGGGCCCGATACCCAAGATCCACGTCCTCCAGATAGGCAAAGTGATTCTCGTCCAACATGCCGATCTGATTCAGAACCCGTCTGCGAAAGATGCAGGCCCCGCCGCAGGCGGAAAAAATCTCCCTGGGACTGTCATAATTTTCCCTTGGCTTATCCCTTCCGGCCGCAAAAGCCCAGCCAAGCGCACAGTAATAATCCCCCGCATCGTCGATCCATTCCGGATGGCGCAGATTCACCATCCGCGCGCCGCCCGAAAATGCCCGGTGATCGCCGTCCATGGCTTTCTCCAACGCCCTCACAAACCCGGGCTCCGCCACCGTATCGTTGTTTAATAAAATAACATACGTTGTTTCGCAAGCCTCCATGCCCCGGTTTACCGCTGTACAGAAGCCGTAATTTTGATCTAAGGCAATCATCCTGACTTCCGGGAACTTTTCCCGAACGAGCTCCCGGCTTCCATCGGTGGAACCATTGTCCACCAGTATGATCCCTGCAGGCTCTTTTTGCAGAGAGGCGAGACACTTTTCCACATATTCCATTCCGTTATAGTTCGGGATCACCACCGTAGATCTGACTTCGCTCATAGCTGCCTCCGTTTTTTTGCCTCACAGCTCAGGGACGGGTCCCACACCACCAGATAGCCGGCCTCCCGCACCGCCGTTCCCAGCGCCATGCTCAGCTTCCGGTATCCGGCCTCGTCGCAGGACAGCCCCGTCACATCCGCAATGCGGATTTCCTTCTTCCTTCCGTCCTTTTTCACCAAAAGGCTCCTCTCCCCGTAGGGCAGGCCCGTAATCTCGGAAAAGAGAGGCCGCAGCTCTTCCCGCAGCCGCATAAATCGAATGTCCACCGCCGCGCAGTCCTGCGTCAGTACCGCCCGGTGGGTGCTGCCTCCCGTAAAGCGGCCGCACAATCCCTCAAAAAGACCGCGGCCGCTCTCGTCATAGGCGCCTGCAAACACACGGCCGCGCCCATCCAGAAGCCTTCCCCCCACTGCGCCCGCCTCTCTTCTCACAGACAGAATATCCGGTTCGTAACATATGTTATAAAATCCAAGATGCAGACTGTGCTCCACCTGCGCCCGAAATCCACGCCTCCTGCAAAAATCCGTAAGCGCCCGCCGTCCCGCCTCGTAGGCGTAGCTCTTGCTTCCCGTGTTCAGGGCCGTGGAATCCCGGTGGGATCGCCAGTGATAGAGCACTCTTGGAATATGACAGATGCGCGCCGTCTCAGGAAGAAGCAAATCAGAGGGCCACAGGCTGTCCACCGCCCGAAGCACCAGATCATAATCCTGTGCGCCGTCGTATTCTTCCCGCAAAAGCAGAGACTTCAAAAGCCCTGCCTCCAACATTAAAAAATGGCAGATATAGTTGTTGGATAATATTAAATCCAAATTAAACTCTGGCTTCAAGTGCGGAGATACGTAGGTTTTCGCCCCTTCGTCATACTTGTCCTCGTCAGAGTACAGGAGAGCCGGCGCACACCCCGCCCGCCTGCCCCGGCCCACGGCACAGGCCATCTCATATAGCGCATCAGGTGTTATGAAATCATCGTGGTCGAGAAGAGCGATATACTCCCCCGCCGCCAGGGCAATCCCCGCATTGGTATTCTCCGCAATGCCCCTGTTCTCAGAAAGCCTGCTGTAGCGTATCCGCAGATCCCCGGTCTCGTGAATCATCCGCCGCACCGTGCGCTCCACCGCGTCGCCTGCACTGGCATCCACGATAATCAACTCCCACTTTGCATAACTCTGAGCCTGTACGGAGGCGATCATTTCCCGCAGATGTGCCTCCTTCGTCTCGTAAGCCGGCGTGACAATGCTGAACAGGAAAGGCGCATCCGCCCCCTCCCGCCTCTGTCTGGCAAGGGTCTCCCCGTCGGGAGGCAGATAGCGGTAGTCGGCTTTTCTCTCCTCCTGCACACGCTCCGCCGCCGCATAGAAAGTGCCTGCCAGTCCGTTCTTTTTCAGATAATTTACGGTCTTTCTCACATTGTCGATTCTCAGTACCCGGTTCCCCATTATGGCTCTCCCGCTTTCTAAAGAGCCGCCCCGCACTTACATGCCGGGGCGGCTCTTTTTCTTTTAAATATTCTTCTTAACTTCCTCCGTCAACCGATCCAGTTTCGCCTGCGCGTCCTCCAGGCTTGTGCCCTTCACGCCCATGTAAAACTTGATCTTCGGCTCCGTGCCTGAAGGTCTTGCACAGCACCAGGAGTCATTGGTCAGGTCGAAATAGAGTACGTTCGACTGCGGCAGCCCCGTCTCACCCGTTTCGCCTGTCTCCAGATTCAGGGTCTTTCCTGTGTCGTAGTCCCTGAACTCCTTCACCGTAAGCTCGCCGAAGCTCTTAGGCGGATTCTGGCGCAGCTTGTTCATCAGCTCCTCGATCTCCTTCGCGCCCTCAACGCCCTTCTTGGTGATAGAATACTGGCTCTCTTTATAGTAACCGTATTTCTCGTAGAGGTTGATCATCTGATCCCAGACGGTCCTGCCGTTCTTCTTGCACCATGCCGCCATCTCGCACAGGCACATTACCGCCACAATCGCGTCCTTATCCCTCGCATGGGTTCCTGCCAGACAGCCGTAGCTCTCCTCCAGACCGAACACGTAATTGTTGGAACCGCTCTGCTCGAAAAGTTTGATCTGTTCGCCGATAAACTTAAAGCCTGTCAGAACTTCAATAAATCTTACCTTATAATCTTCCGAGATCGCCCGCGCCATGTTGGTGGTCACGATGGTGGTTACAAGAGCGGGATTCTCAGGCATCTTGCCCGTAGCCGTCCGCTCTCTCAAAATATATTCCGCAATCAGCATACCGGACATATTGCCCGTAAAAGGCACATACTCGCCGGACTTGGTGTCCAGTGCATAGATGCCGAGCCTATCTGCGTCAGGGTCTGTCGCCAGCACGATATCCGCATTTTTCTCTTTCGCAAGCTTAAGGGCAAGGGTAAACGCCTTGGGGTCTTCCGGATTGGGGTATTCCAGTGTGGTGAAATCGGGATCGGGCATCTCCTGTTCAGGCACCACATACACATGCTTAAAGCCAAGCTCCGACAAAATGCGTCTCACCGGCACATTGCCCGTACCGTTAAAGGGCGAGTACACGATCTTCATGTCCTCCGCCATCTCCTTGATCACGTCGGGATGGATGATCTGCTTTTTCAACTCCTCCATGTATCTGTCGTCGATCTCCTTGCCGATCACCTCATAGAGTCCGGCTTTCTTCGCCTCCTCCTTGTCCATGGTCTTCACCGTGTGGTAGTCGGTCACATTGTTTACTTCCGTGATAATCTCTTTGTCCTTGGGAGCCGTCACCTGCGCGCCGTCCTCCCAGTAGCACTTGTAGCCGTTGTACTCCGGCGGATTGTGGCTAGCCGTGATCACAATACCGGAAATACAGCCAAGTTCTCTGAGTGCGAAGGATAACTCAGGCGTGGGACGGAGCGCGTCGAACACGTAAGCCTTGATTCCATTTGCAGCCAGACACAGCGCCGCCTCGTCTGCAAACTCCGGAGACATCCTTCTGGAATCGTAGGCAATCGCCACACCCTTCTTCTCGCCGCCCTGTTTCTTTATGTAATTGGCAAGCCCCTGGGTCGCCTTGCGCACCGTGTAGATGTTCATGCGGTTCGTGCCCGCGCCGATCACACCGCGAAGGCCGCCCGTACCAAAAGCAAGCTCCTTATAAAAGCGGTCCTCGATCTCCTTCTCGTCATTTCTGATCGCCAGAAGCTCCTGCTTGGTCGCCTCGTCAAAGTAGGAATCCTCCAACCAAAACTCAAACTGCTCTTTGTAACCCATTGTCAAACCCTCCTTATTTTATTGTAACATATGTTATTTATATATTCCGTCCTTTTTATATGGTTATCATTTTACCATAAATTCACTCTTACCGCAAATATTTTACCTTTTATAATTTCAGTGCGAAGTCGCTCCTGTCCAGTGAAAAATTCGGATTGTAATAGGGATCGCCCTGCTCCAAAAGCTCCTTCCAACGCTCCCGGAACAGCGCCGACTCCTTCTCGTAGCGCTCGGCGTTTTTCCCCTCCAAATCCGTTCCGCGGGAAGCGGATTCATAGTGGTAAAGTTCCGCAAAGGGCGTAAATACATTCACGCGCCCGGTTTTCCATGCGCGGATACACAGATCCACGTCATTTAAAGCCACAGCAAATTTCTCGTCCAACCCGCCCAGTTCTTCGTACAGCGCCTTTTGCATCATCAGACAGGCGCCCGTCACCGCCATCACATTTTGCGCATAGCAGAGCCGCCCCATATAGCCGAGGTTCCGGTGATCCACACGGTAATGGCTGTGTCCCGCCGTCCGATGCGCCCCAAGTCCAAGCACCACGCCCGCATGCTGTATGGTCCTGTCCTCATAGTAGAGCTTTGCGCCCACCGCGCCCACATCGCTTCGCTGGGCATACATCAAAAGCTCCTCGATCCAGTCCGGCGTAATCACGCCGGTATCGTTGTTTAAGAGAAGCACATACTCGCCCTTTGCCTGCGCCACGCCAAGGTTATTGATTCTGGAATAATTGAATTCCCCCTCGTAGGTCACCACCCGGATATTCGGATTCTCCTGTATCTTCTTATAATAAGCAAAGATTTCGTCCCTGCAGCTATTGTTCTCAATCACGATAATCTCATAATTGTCGTAGGTGCTGCGCTCCACAATGGAAGAAATGCAGCGGGCCAAATCCTCCGGATGATCTTTGTTCGGAATGATAATGGACACTTTGGGATTTCCCAAAATCTCATACTTAATCTGAAAGATCGTCTCAAAAGCCTTGGTGGAAGTGATCTCAAAATTCTTGAAACCCTGGGATGTCAGGTGGGCCGCCACCGCCCCCTTGGCCGCCTCAATGGCATAGCTTTTCGCGTTGATGTCGGAAGCCACGCTTCCCTCGTGGGACCTCCAGTAATAGAGGAGCTTCGGCACATGCACCACACACTTTGCGCGGGCGGTGAGCCGCAGGATCATATCGTGGTCCTGACTTCCGTCAAACTCTGAGCGGAACAGCTGGGTGCCGTCCAAAAGCCTTCTGGCAAAGGCGCTGAAATGGCAGATATAATTGTTCGCCCGCAGGTTGTCCGGCGCATAGTCCGGCTTAAAGTGCAGGGTAATCATATCGTCTATGGTGCCGCTCCCCTTAAACGTGGCCTCGTCGCAATAGATATAGTCCGCACCCTTCTCGCAGATTACCTTCGTATATTCATAGAGAACACTGGGATGCAGCACGTCGTCATGGTCAAAAAGCGCGATATAATTTCCCGATGCCATGGAGAGACAGGCATTCGTGTTACCCGAAATCCCCTCATTTTTCGGCAGTTTCTTATAGAGAATGCGGCAGTATAGGCTGCTTCTGGGACGCAGGTACTGTTTATCCTTATCCATATATTCCCGGCAAATCTGCTCCACGTAAGCATGCTCCGCATCCGACCCGTCCGCCAGACACAGTTCCCAGTTCTCATAGGTCTGATCAATCACGGACTCAATCGCCTGCCGCAAAAATTTTTCAGGCGTATTATAGAGGGGCACGAGAATACTGAACTTCACTTCCTTGCCAAATTTGTGGAGCCGCTGTCTCGCCGCCTCCTCGATCTGTGGAAAACTGGCGGTACCGTGCTGCACCCTCGCCTGCCGCTCGATCATCTTTGCGTTGACCTTTCTCGCAATTCCCCTGATGCTCCCGTAACAGCCTAACCGTTCTTTCGTGCGGGCAATCTTGTGAAACAGCATACGCAAAGGTTTAGATGCCCGCCACAAAAAACTGCCTTTTATTCTGTCGAGCTTCCCCTGTGTGATCTCCCTGTTTTTTTCTGCCTCCGCAAGCTTACGCCGCAGTTTGCGGCCACGGCGTCTCTCCCTCTTATAGGATTCCTTGTAATAACGGAGCGCTTCCGTCTCTGTCATATCCCCTCGTTCCATGCAAACGTTTCCTCTCTACTCATCCGCGTCAGAGCCGTCCGCGGTCTTCTGCTCTACGGTTATCCTGCGCTCGGACCAATCCACAAACATGAGTTCCTGTTCTGTCTCGCCGGGTATTTTTCCGGTGGCAAGCATCCCCACCCGGTATTCTCCCGGTGTCAGGTCCTCCTGCCGCACCCGCAGGACAAACCCCGCAAGACCGACATGCTTCTCCTCCGGCAAAATCTCTTCCACATCCACCCGGTGCCAGTCCGTGGGAACCGCCAGATACCCACCGCCGTCGGTCCGCTGCAAAATCACCTTTCGGTCAAAGGCCGCGTTGTCCGCTCCGGGCAGGTAGCTCCATCCCATAATCCAGAGGATGTCGGGCTCGTCCCGGTGAATTTTATGCTGCATCTCGGCCCGGTCCACCGTCAGGCGAAGGCTCCCCCGTCCCGCCTTCCTCGCCAGTCTGCGCAAAGCCTGCTTCGTCACAACCCGCACTTCCTGGGTACAGAGATGATCCTCGTAGGGGAACTTATAATTACAGGTGTAATCCGACGCATTGTCAATTAAATTCTTATGATAATACGGGTCTCTGCCAAGAAATGCCGGATGTCTCTGATAGAGCGCCTCCTTCTCGGCGAGCAGTCTCTCCCACTTTTCCCCGCTCTGTTCGTCAAGCCCCCTGCTCAAAGATTCATGATGCCAAAGGATCACATCGTTTCTCTGCACATTAAAATAGCCCGCCTCCAAAAGCCGGAAACAGAAATCCACGTCGTTGTAGGATACCGGAAGCGCCTCGTCAAGCCCCCCGATTTCCTCATACTTTTTCCTTGCAACCATCAGACAGGCTCCCGTCACGCCAACCACATTGTAGGTGACGCAGTTTCTGCCAAAATAATAATCCTCCTCGTCGGGAAACGTAACCAACTTGTGGGAAGGCCCGATCTTCATATTGGTGATGCCGGCATGTTGGATATTTTCCGTCCCAGCATACCAAAGTTTCGCACCCACCGCGCCCACGTGCGGCAAAAGGGCCTGCCCCGCCATGCGGCCAAGCCAGCTCTCCTCGATGATCTCCATATCGTCGTTCATCAGAAGAAGCAAATCGCCCCTCGCCTTCTTCTCCCCCAGATTGCACATTTTGGAGAAATTAAAGGGCATCGGCTCATAGAGATAGGTGAACCCGTAAGCCTCCTGCAAGGCCTCCATCTTTTCCCGGTTTTCCTCACTGCTCCCATTGTCAACCACAATCCACTCATAATAGCGGTACTGGGTTTTCTCCCGGAAGGATCGCAGACAGTTCTCCAACACCTCCGGATGATCCTTTGAGAGAATGATCACAGACACCACCCGGTGGGGGGCAATCGCCGTGTTCTCACTGCCGGAACGGGTGCAGCGCTCCCTGCCTGAAACGGAGGTGTCATAGAGCAGATGATAGATATCCGGGTCCGCGCCCTGCAAAAGTCTGCCCTGTATGCCCCGGCGCAAAAGCGTGTCCTGCTTCAGGGTTACAAATTTTGAGGAAGCGCCCGTCAGATACTTTCCATCGGCCAGATCATGGCGAAGCTCCTCGATGGATTTGGTCGTTTTATTGTGATAAAGAATCTCCTCTATATGGCCGATCATCGCCTGCCTTTTTCTGAAATCCCCTCCGGTAAGCTCTGCAACCTTCTCCTCCAGACGCAGGCACAGCTCATAAAAACCCACATCCGGGTCCTTCATACTCACCATCCGGTAACTCATGCTGTCAAAAGCCTGCACCCTGACCGCCAGAAAATGCCCCCAATACTGAAATGCAAGCAGCGTATCCGGGGAGTAGTCCGGCTTAAACCAGGGCTCCACCCTCTTCATCTGCTCTTCCAGATAAAAATCCTCGTCCGCATAGGCGAGAAGACATTCCCGGTGTGTTGCAAAATATGATTTCACCGCCGAAAATACATGGGGCGCAAGCAGTCCCTCGCCGTAAGTCAAAATACTGACATCCGTGTCAGGCACTGCAATCTCACGAAATCCCTGCACCGCAATCGGCTCCGCCTTCTGTATAACGCCCGTTCTTTTATTTCCCTCTGTCTCCCCCTCGCAACAGGCAATCCACTGCTGATAAGGGTTTGCCTGCTCCTGCAGCGTCTTCTCATAGGCAAGCTGCCTCTCCTGTGCCGCCTCCACCCGGAACAGTCTCTCATCCGGCGCTGCGCCGCCTTTTACCCGGCGAAGCAGCCGCCTTGCAGGGGCCGATACCCTGGATGCCATGCGGTACATCGGATTGGCACAGATACGATTCAGATGATCCGAAAGATCCGCCTGGCGTCTCTCCGCATCCGCAATCTTTCCTGCCATCTGCGTATTCTTTTTTCGTTCTTCCTCATAGGCCGCCATATAGTAGGCCACCCAGTCCTGGCGTTTTTTCTGTCTGCCCATCAGTTAAATAATCCCCTTTTCTGCAAACGCTTGACGCTCTCTTCCGACATCCTCGTCACCTCCATGACCGCTTCCAGATGATTTTCCTCCCCGGAAGGCATATTCCAAAGAGACAGAGTGATATTCGGGTCATCCGTGGGAAAAGCATAGACATCCTCCCCGATCCGAAAACCGTTCATCTGTATCTGCTTTCCTTTGACCGGAACCTCCACGCCATTCCAACTGATCCTCTTCACAAAGATCACACAAGCATGGCTGCCGGGATCGATCCGCACCGCGCTGCGGCCCTTTGGAATCCGGACTGACAACTCCACCAGACCTTCCTCGCCGCGCAGAATCTGCTCCCCGTCCTCCTCCGGGAAGAAGGACTGTTCCTCATTAAATCCCTTTCCGGTATCCTCATAAATCTGTATGCGGTCGTCGTATGTCTTATTTCGTAACCCTTCGCAGAAATCCGTCAGCGTATAAACCGGCTGTCCCACGATCTCTAAAATCTCCGACATGGAAAGTCTTTTCCCGGTGACATATTTCTGGAACTTCATCTCTTCCCTGCGGTACTGTTCGGCCTCCGCCGGTCCAATCCCCAACTTGTCAAATATCAAATCCGGATTTAACGTGTTCCTTTTCTCGTCTTCCAACAGATAACAGTAGACTGCGCGGAACGCAATTTCCCTCGTCTCGATGGCCCTGTCAAAGATCCATTCACAGTCGATTACATGCCAGGATTCCTCATTTAAATAACTATCGATATCATTTTTCCCTTTTTTGGAGCCTTTTAAATCACAGTCGTTACTTCCTTGTGAAATCAATATATTCTCAAAAATCAAATCATAATCTGCGATCGGTTTCTCCTCTCCCCACGAAATTCTTTTCAGGTATTCGTCGAAGAGTTTATGGAAGCCGTCAAGATCATTTTTGGCAAGCCGCTCGTCCAGAATTTCCTCCAGTGTCCTCCCGTCCAAATATTTAATCGTGATATAAGGTACACCTTCCGCCGTACGGTCCAACTTGCTTTCGTTGACCGCGATCCGGCTCCCATGATAGCGCTCGGACAGTTTCTCATACGCCTTCGCCGTAGTTTCTATATGGGTTTCAGCCCTTTTGCATAACGGGTGTTTCTCTATGATTTTACCAAATCCGGTCCCTCGCTGCAAGGTTTTGATCTGAAATTCCTCCTTCCTGTCATTGGAATACTTCACGTATTCTTCCGACAGGGACGGTCCCAGAAGCAGCATGTAGGAATTGGAGAAGAGGGGGAACTGTCCCTCCTTCAAAATCGTGTCGAAAACCCGCTTCTCGTCAAACAGCTGTATGCGGTCCTGAGGAAAATTACATTTGTTATTTGATAATTCCCCGCACCGCGGAAGCCTTTTGTCCGAGTACAGGGATGTCATAAACTTATAGTCCGGGTAGGGATAGTACATCTGCGCCTCCTTAAAACCACAGCGCCTGGCGATAGAGAGAAGTCCCTCCTTTGTAAATGTGCGTACCACGCCTCCCTCAGGATAGTCCTCAATCCCGGTAAAATAAGTGCCCAAATGATCTTCCCTGCATCCCGCCCAATACTTTAATCCAAATTTATTCTCGATGGCAATTGCGATATGACCGCCTGCTTTCAGATGTTTTTTGATAATACGCAAAAAATCGTCATAGGGCGACTCCGTCTCAGAGCCGATATAAGCCTGCGCGTACTCAAAAACACCGATCAGGCAGATATAATCGTAATCTTTCGGAAGATCCGGCTCCACATCCTGAAAATTTCCTACATGGATCGTCACGTTGTCCGCCTCCATATGGCGGTAAGCGTTGATCATGCTGCGCTTTTTAGACAGTTCCACACAGGTCACTTCCCCGGCCCGCCTGGAAAGCGCCCCCGTGATCGCGCCGCAGCCGGAGCCGACCTCCAACACTTTCATGGAACGGTTGATGGGGAGCCACTCCACAATGTTTTCCCTGAGAGGGGACAGGTGATACAGGACTTCCCACTTCTGTCTCTCCTCTATGATACGAGGGTATTCCACCGCCGCATAATCTTTCGCAATCTCTAAAATCTCGTCCTCGGTCTCCCCATCGCAGTACAAATCTTCCCCGGAATAGTGGGTTAAATCCAGTTTTATCTTTCCAATTTCTTCTATCTTGTCCTCTGACATGCTCTTTTCCTTCCCTGCTTGTCCAGTCCGCTACTGCACTTTCACTTTTGAATTCATATCATAGAATCCCACCGTATCCTTGTCTGAGATAACCGTCACATTTAACACATCGTACAGCCTGTGGTACACCGTGAAATCGTCCCCCTCATAGCCGGTGACGCCAAGCGAGAGCAGATAATCTCCCCCCTGCAGATTCATGTCCTGGGTGAAGGTGATCTCCTTCGTCTCCCCGGCCTCCACAGATTCCAAAAAAGCCTTTTCAATCATGGTGTTGGTGCCTGTGATCTCCGTCCCCCGCACATTTTTGATGGTAAATGCAAAAATGGGCGCATTGATCCTCTCTGCCATCTCCACCCGCATATGAATGGTAAAAGAACTCCCCTTCAGAATGGTAGCCGTCCGCATCCCTTTCCCGTCCGTGATATAGTATTCCGTAATCTGCGCTTTTTTAGAACCATATTCCAAAAGCTCCGGGTTTTCTGCCATGCCGGTCTGGTTTTCCGCCTTCTGCGCTTCCACTTTGCTGCAGTCCACGCCCTTTGCCGCCATCTGCCTGAGCTGCTCGTCGTCCACCAGACGCTCCCCCTCCGCCTCCGGCGCGGCGTATTGTCCCACAAGCACCTGCTTGTAAGTGTCTATCATCTGCTTGGCGCTTCCTTCGCCAAGCTTGACCCCCTGATTCAAAAGCACAACGCGGTCGCAATACTTGCTGATGCTGCTCAGATCATGGCTGACAAAGACGATAGTCTTTCCCATCTCCTTGAACTCTTCAAACTTGTGGTAGCATTTCGCCTGAAAAAACACATCTCCCACAGAAAGCGCCTCATCCACAATGAGAATCTCCGGGTCGATATTGATCGCCACGGCAAAGGCCAACCGCACAAACATACCACTGGAATAGGTTTTAGCGGGCTGATACACATAATCCCCGATATCCGCAAAAGCCAGTATTTCATCCATCTTCTGATCGATTTCCTTCTTGGAAAAACCGATCATGGTTCCGTTCAGATAGATGTTCTCAATGCCGTTATACTCCATGTTGAATCCCGCACCAAGCTCCAACAGCGCCGAGATGCGCCCGTTGACCTCCACTTCCCCGGAAGTGGGAGAAAGAACGCCCGTTATTATTTTTAGGATCGTGGATTTGCCGGAACCGTTGGTTCCTATGATTCCCACACACTCTCCCTGCCTGATCGAAAGGTTGACCCCCTTCAGGGCGCGGTGCTCGGTATGGTGCTTTCCGCGTCCGATCCGCAGCGCCTCCTTCAAGCGGTCCGAGGGCTTGTCGTAGAGCTTATACACTTTTTCCAGGTCCGTGACCTTAATTGCGATGTTATCCATAGTGAATTCCTTATAATACATCTGCAAAGTGACTGCGCAGCCTCCTGAACACCAACGTCCCAATGCAGAACATACTGATCGTAAAAATCCAGAAATAGGTGGAGGAATAGAAATGTTCCCAGAACCACTCCTCCTCAAAAATCGCACTGCGGTAGCCGTTGACAATGTACACCAACGGATTGAGCTTAAAGAGCGTCTTCATGTTATCGCTCGGCAGCATCTTGATATTCCACATAATAGGCGTCGCCCACATGCCGATCTGCAATGCAATGCTGATTACCTGCTGTAAATCTCTGATAAAAACCACCAGGGCGCTTGTCAGATAACTGAGCGCCAACACAAAGAGAAGCAGACAGAAACTGTAATAGAAAATCTGTATCGTGTAGATGGAGGGCGTATACCCATAGCACACCGCCACAATCATCAAAATGCCCACAAAGAAGATGTGAATAAAGGTGGCGGCAATCACTTTGATGATTGGCAGAATGCTGATATTGAACACCACTTTTTTCACCAGATAGGTATACTCCACAAGGGCCATCGTCCCCTGGGAAATGGCCTCAGAAAAGTAAAACCATGGCACCAGACCTGCCATCAGATACAGCACATAGGGCGGCTCCGCACCGTCCGCCGCCACAAACTGCACCCTCGCGTCAAACACCTTGTCAAACACGATCCAGTACATCAGCACCGTTACCACGGGTTGGGCAAGGGCCCACACAATCCCCAGATAGGAGCCCGCATACCGCTTCTTAAAGTCGTTTTTTGCAAGTTTCCAAATCAGCATCCTGCTCTGAAAAAGTTCCACAGGAATGGTCACAATCCGATCGTAATAAATTGAAAAAATGATACAGGTAAAGGCGATCAGCACACAGCCGCTGACCTTCTTCATCTGCTCCGTCACCTGATCCGCAAGCGGGTTGTGGTGCAGCAAAAGCACGGATGCCAAAAGCAGGCCAAGCCCCCAGAATATAACGATGGCCGCAGGCTTGGACACATTTCTTTTCTCTTTTACTTTTCTCTTTTCTCTCTTCTCTTCACTCATCCTGCTGTCCTTTGTGCCACCGCTAGCGATATTTCCCCGTGAACGCGGAAAGTCCCTCCCACTTTACATCCTTGTCGGACATAACAAGCTCCATCCCTTCGGGAATCGGCCATGTAACCCCTATTTCAGGATCGCTCCAAAGAATGCCCCCCTCATCGTTCGGATGGTAAAAATCAGAGCACTTGTAGGCAAACTCGGCGTAATCCGACAATACCAGAAAACCGTGCGCGAAATTCTTTGGAATAAAGAACTGCTTTTTATTTTCTGCAGAAAGGATCACGCCATACCATTTTCCGTAAGTCGCAGACCCGGCTCTCAAATCCACCGCCACGTCAAACACTTCGCCTGAAAGTACGCGCACCAACTTGTCCTGGGGGTACTGTATCTGGAAATGCAGCCCACGAAGCACCCCCTTTACGGAGGAGGACTGGTTGTCCTGCACGAAAACCTGATCGATCCCTGCCGCCTTATAGTCCTCATAGTGGTAGGTCTCCATAAAATAACCTCTGTTATCCCCGAACACCGCCGGGGTAATCACCTTAAGTCCCTCAATTTCACATGTCTCTACCGTTATCTTTCCCATAATGCTAATCTCCTTGTATTGGCACATTTCCGCTGTCCCCGTTCACCACGCCCGAATATCCTGCCGCGTTTTTGGAGTGGTTAATGGAGGTATCAATGTTCATATAGCACAGATTCAAATCCACATTGGTGGAAATGCCGTCCACCGTTCCTTTGGAAGTGTACTGCCACATATGGTAATACTGATCGTAGGTAGGCACATCCGCGTACTCCGCAAGCCATACCCTATAATCTGACAGTCGTGTCATATCTATTCTCTCATTCAGCCAGTTGCGGGACGCATAGACACCCGTCTCGTAACCCGCCGCCTCGATCGTCTGTAAAAACGCCCTGTGGGCCCTGGTGCGCTGGTCGCTGTCAAGATCGTCAGCCCGGCCTTTGCCGCCTGCGCTCTCGCTGTCGAGGAACACGGGATAATCCACATCGTAGTTCTCAATCAGATGGATCACCATGGAGGCCTCCTCCACCGCCTCCACCTCGTCAAGCGCCTGCGTAAAGAAGTAAACGCCCACAGGAATGCCCGCTTCGATGGCTCCCTGAATATTCTCCTCATATCTGGGATCAATGACCAGAGCCCCCGTGGAAGCGCCCCGGTAACCGCAGCGGATGATAGCGAATTCGATTCCCGCTTCCTTCACTGCCTCCCAGTCAATTTCCTCGTTCCACTTAGACACGTCAATGCCCAGTTTCGCGCTGCCGTTGTCAAACTGCAGCTCCATATTCTCCGTGCCGTCCGCGTCCTCCTCCGCGCCGTTGACCGCCTTATCCTCCTTCTCCGGATCGATATCGTCCTCGGTCAGCATCAGATACTCGATATTGTCAAGCACGCGGTATTCAATGTCCTGTCTCACCTGTATGGTCGTAATCGTGTTGGGCACGTGAAAGCCGTCCTGCTCGTTGAGAGACACACTGTATTCCCCGGAACGCAGGCCGTCCACATAAATGACACCGTCCATGTCCGTGTCCGTGTACTCGCCAACTCCCTGGATCGTCACCGTGAAATCCGTCCCCGTCACAAGCCGTCCCACGCTGTCCACCACCATAATCCGCAAATCTTTCGCCACGGAGCTCATCATAAGAAATACATTTCTGCCCGAGTAGGATTCAATGCTCTTAAACTTGACTTCCGGGTCAAAAAAGGTCTCGTCGCTCAGAAAAGCAGACAGATTATTCCCGATCTGTCCCTCCTCCGCCTCCGGCTCCCCTTCCTCCTCCGGTGCCTCTTCCTGCACCGGTGTCTCCCCGGCAAACCCAAGCTTTTGCTTCACCCTGTCCCAGTTTGTGGCGGCAATCACGGCAAACGCCGCCAGAAATACGACGATGATAAATGTCATCGCCCGCCTCATCCTCTTAGAGTCCATTCGCAACCTCTACCATATACTGTCCATAAGCAGTCTTCATAAGCGGCTCCGCCAACTTAAGCAGCTGCTCTTTCGTGATAAATCCCCTCTTGTAAGCAATCTCCTCAATACAGGAAATATACAGCCCCTGTCTCTTCTGGAACGCCGCCACAAAATCCGCCGCGTCAAGCAGCATGTCATGGCTCCCCGTATCCAGCCACGCAAAACCGCGTCCGAGAGTTTCCACCCGCAGGGTCCCCCTGCGCAGATATTCGTTGTTGATGCTAGTAATCTCTATCTCTCCTCTGGCGGAGGGCTTCACATTAGCCGCGATCTCCACCACGTCATTGTCATAAAAATACAGTCCCGGCACCGCATAATTGCTCTTCGGATGTTCCGGTTTCTCCTCGATGGACAGGGCCATGCCGTCTGCATCAAACTCCACCACCCCGTACTCTCTCGGGTCTCTCACATAATAGCCGAAGATGGTCGCCCCGCTCTCTCTGGCAGCCACCTCCCGAAGCACCTTGGAAAAGCTCTGCCCGTAAAAAATATTGTCGCCAAGCACCAGCGCCACACCGTCCGTCCCGATAAAGTCCGCGCCGATGATAAAGGCATCCGCAAGGCCTCTGGGTGTCTCCTGCACCGCATATTCCATGCGCAGTCCAAGCTGCTCGCCCGTACCGAAAAGCTCCTGAAAAACCGGAAGGTCCCTTGGTGTGGAGATAATCAAAATCTCCCGGATTCCCGCAAGCATCAGCGTGGAGAGCGGATAATAAATCATCGGCTTATCATATACCGGCATGATCTGTTTGGACACCGCCTTTGTCAACGGATACAGCCTTGTGCCGGATCCTCCTGCAAGTATAATTCCCTTCATCTTTTCCTCCTTTAGAACGTTACTTCCCCGTCATGATCCACCAGAGATGCCGAGGTAACGTTAGGGAGATCCATCAGCTGCTCCACCAACTTTCCTCCCTCCCCCGTTTTGACTTCGATTGCCATATTCAGCTTATCCTTGGTCAGATTTCTCGCTTTCACCTTACTGCTCTCGCAATGCCTTCCCACGACCTCCATAATCCGGTCCTCCGTCTTATAGTCCGTGCTGTTCACGAGCAGGATCACTGCTGCCGTGCCCACAGGCATCTTATCACACAATAATATTATCACAGTTATGATGACAGATGCAACTACCGCCACAACCGCAAAACCCGCGCCGCAGATAATCCCCGCGCTGATCGACCAGAAGAGAAACACCAGATCCATCGGGTCCTTCACCGCCGTGCGGAAGCGCACAATGGACAGCGCACCCACCATACCCAGAGAGATCACGATATTGGATTGGATGGTCAGGATAATCGCCGCCGTGATCACGGCAAGGGCGATCAGCGACAGATTAAAATTGCGGTTATAGAACGCTTTCCGGTTCATCATACGGTAAACCATAAAAATATACGCCGCCACCAACACCGTGATAACCATGCACATGACAATTGTGGTAAAATCGATATTGACCGCGCCATAGCCTTCCAGAAAGGATTTTTTTAACGCCTCTGCAAGTTTCATATCCTGACTCCTCCATAGCAATTATATCTCCGGCACAGATAATATTTGGAAAATGCCGTCCACTGCAGGGAATCCAACTCTAGCTGCCCTTTGATATAGGAGGGCAGAAGCTCATCCCACTTTACCTCCAAAATACTGCCGCCCGCAGGCAGAACGCCCCGAAGCGGAATGTCTTCCCAAAAAAAACAGTCGATTGCATTGGAGGAGGCAATCGCATCGTCAAAGGTAACCCGCACATTCCCCGCCGCGCACACATAAGGCGTGCGCATATACTGGACAATCACCACCGGCCGCAGATTCCTCTCCCGCATCCGGTAAAACAGCCGTTCCTGACTTTTGGAAACCCGCCAGTCGGCCGCCGGGATCCTCCCCTCCATAAAGCTTTCGCACTGGTCCGGCGTAATGAGACAGGCCGTCTTTTTCGTCATGCCGCGCCGCTTTTCCTTGCATTCCAGGCTGATCCTTGCGCTGTCGCAGTTGTAAATGCGGATGCGGTACTTTTCCCGAGGATCGACCCCGTCCTCGTTTTCATAAAAGCAGGCATCCTCCGGGCTGTCAAAGTAAAGGCTGCGGATCAGATAGGTCCCGTCCTCCCCCGCATGAACGTCCCGCTCCAAAACGCCCTGGGCGCGAAGTTTCAGGACTTCCCTCTGCATGGCATCTATCTGGTATTTATATTCGTGTCTGTACTCCGTCACGTTCCCGCACTCCGCTTTTTGTCTTTTCCCACGTTACTCATCCATACACCCCTCCGCAATATAGGCCGTCCCCTCCGTGCGCACCTTCTCCTCCACGGAATTGACGCTGCACAGGCAGTCCCGCATATACAAATCCGAGGCCGCATAGATGCCGTTTTTCCCCGCGATCAGGGAAAGCGTTCCGCCTCTCACCTCGACAACGCCCTTTCCCTTCGCGCCCTGATTGGCTGTCCTAAGCCCGTTTTGCTCGCTCTGTATGTCCAGATCAGCCCCTCTGGCCAGAATGCCGTCGCTGCCCCTGATGCCGTCGCCTTTTGCCTGCACCTCGATCCTGCCGTCCAATAGCCTGACCCTGTCTTTGCTGCGGATGCCGTCCTCGTGATAGCCGAACACCCGGAGAGCCCCATCCCCGTTTATGGTCAGGTCGGACACGCTGTAAAGGCAGGCCTGACGATCCTCATACTCTGTATAATCCGGCGAGTCCGACAACACATTCTCCGTTTCCGACACAAGCGTCACAATCACCTTGGCGGCCTCCTCCACCACAATGGCCGGGCCTCTGGCAGAAGAAATATCGACCCCCGCCAGATACAGATGCACCAGCTCGTCCTCATCCGCCTCCACAACGACCTGTCCCTCTAGACTGCCGGACAGCCAAACGTCGCCGCCTGCCGTGAGAAGAACCGTTTCCTCTTCCCATGTGTCAAGATCGATGGCAATCGGATTCTCCGGCTCCGTCCGCTCATCCTGCCCGGTAACCTGAAAAATCTCCTGTGAAATTTCCTCCTGCTTTTCCCCGGCATCCTCCCCGGCGCAGGCCGTCAGAGAAAGCGCCGCAAAAAGAGGCAGGAAAAGGGCCGAAACCCTGCAACGTCTTTTCATCTTTTCTTCCCTTCCGGCGCGTTCCCCCGGCGCAGAAACCATTTCCGAAAAAGGCGCTCCGCCCCGCCCAGAACCGCAGCCACAGCAAGCGCCATCGCCGCGTACTGGAACACAAAGCCGATATCATAGATGGAATAGTACACTTCCTCATTTGGATAGGCGGCGGAAAAACTGATGGAAACCGGACCCTTCAACACATAAAACAGCGTATATACCGAGCAGGCGATCACCAAATCATGGATCAGCCAGTCCACAAAGGCTCCCGCAATCTCCCTGCAGCCGGAAAGCGCCCCTCCGTCCGCAATTTTCCACACAAGCATGCCTGGCACCAACAGCAATAAGATAATCACACAAACCACTTTTCTTCTCCTCTTTCCGCCCCTTACTCTGCGTCAAGGCTCCTCATGGCCTCCTCCAGGTAAGGAATCACATAATCGGCGCGCTTCTCATAAAACTCGTCCACAACCGCAATATTTTCCCAGAACGTGTCCGCCGTGTATGCCCCGTCATTGAAGCGATGCCAGCTTGTCACCATGGGTTTCTCATAGCGCGCCGCCATCTCATATAGTTTATCATGAACCTGCGGATACGCAAAGTTTTTCTTTATCATCCCGGTAAAGGTCTGCGCAAACCGCTGCCGGAACTCCGCGTTTGCCAAAAGCTGCGACATCAGTTTCGTGGTGAAAGGGCTTCCCGCCCAATGGGCCTCTTCCGTAAACGGATTGGAGTCGTAGGTGCACATGCCCTCCTCATAGATCCCCGTTGACTCGTCGGTGTCATACACACCAAAGCGCCATCTGCCGTCCGCATAGGGGTTGTCCCCGTCCGCCTCTCTGGCGCGCCAACAACACACGTTATTTAAGGGCCAGTCCGAGTTACCGATATAGATTTCAAAACAATACTGCTCGATAAAGCTCTGTATATCCATCATTTCCCCGATGGCCTCATAATGTTCCGGCAAAGACAGATCGTTTTCCTTCGCATAGTCAAGAAGCTCCTGATACAGGGCAAGATCCTCCTCTTCCCCCACAGACACATGATTTTCCCGCTTGACCACGATCAGGTTGTCCTCCGCAATTCCGTACTTCTCCCGATAGTATTCTTCCCCGTAACGGGCCTGCAGATTATACAATCCCCAGAATTCGCCGTTTAAAAACACCATACAGGGCTCGCCGGGCTGGGTGTCCAACGCCTCCTTTTCCACAAGGGACTGGTTGAACACATCCCGCAGCATGGTCACATTGGTGTCGAGGGAACCGGAGGTGCGCAGCATCTTTGCGCCGAGTCCAAGCACGTCCTCCCCGTAGGCCTCCCTGTCGTAAAAATTAAATCCCTTCTGCCGCATGTTTCTGGACGATCCGCCGCGGATCCTGACCCCGATCTCCTCCTCGCCCACAAGATTTTTCTCCCCGTCAAACAGCGTCACCTTGACGCGCCGCTCCTTCGTCCTGTCGGGGTGGGTATAATTTGCCTCAAAGGAGTGCCCCATATCCTGCCGGTAAGCCTCCCACCTTTGATAGTCCTCCCCCAACATGTAAATGCCCCGCTCCTGTGAGAAGAAGTCCTCTGGCTCCGCCTCCATGGACAAAACCGGAATCCCCTCATAGGCGGACTTCTCTTCATACCCTACAAAATAAATTTGGGACACGGCCCTGCTGACTTCCCCGGCTCCATTCACACTGACCGCCCTCACAAGCGTCCCCTTGTCAATCTTTTCCGCCGGGCTGTAATCTCCCTCCCTGGAAATGCCCGTTATTGCCGCATACACATTTTCCCCGTCGGAAGCGTCCTCAATCAAAATCGGCTCCGTATAGCGCGCAGCATCCGCCGTGGGCATACTGCCGTCTGTGGTGTAGTGGACGCTCTCCCCCTCCTTCGCCGTCAGCGCAAGAAGAAAAGGCTCGTCATAAAAACCGCTTTCCACTGAAAACACAGGCGCTTCCAACGTCGGCAGGACGATCGGCGAAAGGCCCTCGTTGCTCTCCCCCGGCGTGCCGTTTTTCACGGTATGCCAACCGTCGGCAAGCCTTGCGTAGGACACGTCCGCTGCAAGCTCCGGCACCTCCACCCGGTCGATCATACGCCCTGCGCCATCCGCAAGAATCAGCGTCTCACCCGTCTTTCGCAACTTAAAATCCAGATACAGGGCCGTCTTTTCACCGTCCCCCTGCTCCTCATCCTCAGATACCGTCAGCCCTCTCCCACTGCCGTCCGCAAATAACAGCAGATAAGACCGCGGTGCAAGCATGATTTCCGGCAGAAGGCGGCCTGTTTCCACATCCTCCCCATCCGTCAGGCAAAAACCGCCAAGGGGCACCGACGTGAAGGAAGGGTTATAGAGTTCGATATAGTCACTGCTTCGCCCGTCGCCGTCCAGCGCCAATGTCAGATTGTCCGCACAGACCTCCGTGATCGCCACACGCTTTGCCGCATAATCGTCATACCAAAGGCCCGCCAACAAAACCGCCCACAGCGCCGTGGAAAAGAGAAGCGCCCGCCTCCCGGCCATCGCATCCCTTTTCCTTTTGCCCACAAGAAGCGCGAGCATCAGCGAAAGGCCGTAGGCCACGACCAACCACACCACATACAGGAGTAAGTAGGGATTGTTTTTCGGGGACAGTTCCATTTCCCCAAAAAGCAGGGTCGCCACACCGCCCGTACAGACAAGAATAAGAAAGGCAAACAACAGCGTATCCGCCACCGCGGAAAGCCGACTGCCTTTCTTATCTCTCTGCTGTCTCACATATGCCGGAAGAATGCCCGGTACAAGAATCAGGATAACGCCTGCTATGAATGAAATCATACATTGTACATCTCTTCGTAATACTTCTGATAATCGCCGCTTGTCACATGCTCCATCCACTCTTCATGGGCAAAATACCACTCAATGGTGCGGCGGATTCCCTCCTTAAACATGGTCTCCGGCTCCCAACCGATCTCCTCGCGAATTTTATCCGGCGCGATCGCATAGCGTCTGTCATGTCCCTTGCGGTCTTCCACATAGGTAATCAAATCTTCACTGACAAGCGCTTTTCTCGGATCGTTTTCGGGCAGCATCTCCTGCAGGGTCTCTATAATGATCTTGATGATCTCAATATTCTGCTTCTCGTTATGGCCGCCCACGTTGTAGGTCTCAAAGAGCCGCCCCTTCTCCTGCACCATGTCGATGGCTTTGGCGTGATCTTCCACGTAAAGCCAGTCGCGCACGTTCTTGCCGTCGCCGTAGACGGGGAGCTTCTTTCCTCCCAGCGCGTTGTGGATGATCAGCGGGATCAGCTTCTCCGGGAACTGGTAGGGCCCGTAATTGTTGGAGCAGTTGGTGATATTGGCGGGAAAATGATAGGTGTCCATGTAAGCCTTCACCAACATATCGGAGCTTGCCTTGCTCGCAGAATAGGGACTGTGGGGCGCATAGGGGGTTGTCTCATAGAAATACCCGCCGTCCTCCTCCAAAGACCCGTACACCTCGTCGGTGGATACGTGCAGAAACTTCTTGTCCGCCTTGAAGCTGCCGTCAGGAAGCTCCCACGCCGCCTTTGCACAGTTTAACATCACCGCCGTGCCGAGCACGTTTGTCTGCACAAAAACCTCAGGATTTTTGATGCTTCTGTCCACATGGCTCTCCGCCGCAAAATGCACGACCCTGTCAATGTCATTTTCCGCAAAAATTTTGGCAATGGCCTCTTTGTCACAGATATCCGCCTTGACAAACGTATAATTTTCCCGCTTCTCCACTTCCTTTAAGTTTTCCGGATTGCCCGCATAGGTGAGCGCGTCCACATTGATGATCCGGATCCCGCCGCCGTACTTTTTGAACATGTAATGAATGTAGTTGGAACCGATAAACCCGGCGCCTCCTGTCACAAGATAGGTTTTCATTTTTTCCGCCTCCGTCAATAATTTACATAGCTGATATTCATATCTACATTGCCGCTGATGCCGCTGACCTTTCCCTTGGAGGAATACTGCCAAATGTCATAGCGGGTGGCCGTATAGGTCGGCTGGCTGGCATACTGCGCCAACCACAGTTTATAGTTGGTAAGGCTTGCCGTATTGATCTTCTCGGTAAACCAGTTCTTATTTGCATAGACACCCGCAGAAATGCCGGAATTTTGCACCGTCTGGCAGAACGTCTTGCAGACTGCGGTTCTGGTGTCGCGGCTGATGCCGTCGGCCCGTCCGCCGCTTCCCTCCACATCGAGGAAGAGCGGGTAATTGAGTCCGTACCCTTTCACCAGATCGATCGCCATGGAAGCTTCCTCCACTGCCTCCACCTCGTTGACCGCCTGGCTGTAGAAGTATGCTCCCACCTTCAGGCCTGCCGCCTTCGCCCCCTTGATGTTGCTCTTAAACTTGGGGTCCTCCACCAGTACGCCGGTAGAGTAGCCGCGGTAGCCGCAGCGGATGATCACATAGGACACGCCGGAATTTTTCACCGCATTCCAGTCAATGTTGCCGTTGTGCTTCGACACGTCAATTCCCATATTGCCGGAACTCTTGGCCACCTTGCCGTCGCTTCCGAAGGTGTACTTTGCGCCCTGGATCACCTGCTCGCCGGTCACGTAATTGCCGTTCTTGTCAAAGTAATAGAGATGGCCGTCGATGGTCTGCCACCCGGTATACTTGTAGGAGGCGTCTTTCCTCTTGCGGAACCAGGTCTTATGCTCCGGGTAATCCTTAAAAGTTGCCTCGATATACTTGCCGTCCTTTTTATAGTAAAGCTGATTGCCGTCCTTGTCCTTTAACTTCGTTGCCGCGTCCGTTGTCGTGACTGTGATCTTGATATCGGCGTAAATTTTTTCATTTGCCTTGCAGGCCGCCCTGATGTAGACTTCGCCTTCCTTCAGGCCTGTGACAACGCCCTTCTCATCCACCGTCGCGTATTTCTTATCATGGGTCTTCCAGATAATCTCCGCGCCCTCCGGGTCGGATTTCGCCGTCAGCGTGATGGTCTGGTTGGGGGCCACCACATTCAGCCCGGTGATGGTCACTTTCTTATAATCCTTGTAGCCGACGCTTACCTTACAGGAAAGATCGGGGTTTTTAATCACCACGCCGCTCGGCGCATTCACCTTTACGCTGACGGTGGCAGTGCCGTCCTTTTTGGCCTTAACCTGACCGTCGGAAGACACCTCGACAATGGATTTATCACTGGTAGACCATGTGCCGGAATAACTTTTCCCGCTCCCGTCAACGATCTGGAGGGTTTCCTTCTGATCCTTGACAAGGTTAAGCTCCGTCTTGTTCAGTTTCACTTCCACCTGGCTGGTCTTGGCATTGACGGTCACCTCGCATTTGAGGGCACCGGGATTTTTTATGACAGTGTCCGATCCCGGAGCTGCCTCCGCCGTTATCGTCGCCTTACCCGCCGCCTTCGCCGTCACCGTGCCGCCGGACACCGTCGCCACATCGCTGTTACTGCTGGACCACTTCACGGTATAGCTGCCGCCGCCTGACACGCTCAAAGTCTCGCTCTTTCCGGCTTCCAACGTCAGACTGGTTTTGCTCAGGGCAAGCGTCACCTCCGTCTTTGGCGTTTCCTTCTCCTTCACCGTCACGGAGCAGGTCAGGGTGTCCTTATCGAATTTTATGCCGTCAGGAGCCTTCACCTTTGCCGTAATGGTCGCACTGCCGGCCGCCTTTGCCGTCACCGTGCCGCCGGACACCGATGCCACGGAGGAATTTCTGCTTTCCCAATCCGCAGAATAACTGTTTCCGTCGCTGTCCGTTACGCTTAACGTCTGGCTCCCCCCGACTTCCAGAGACAGGCTGCTGCTGTTTAAGCTGACCTTCACCTCTTTTTCCGATGGTTTCGGCGAGTCAGGGTCTACCGGATCGGGTTTATCCGGGTCCGGTTTATCTGGATCCGGTTTGTCCGGGTCCGGGGTATCCGGATCGGGCGTATCAGGATCTGGGGTGTCCGGATCGGGCGTGTCAGGATCTGGAGTATCCGGATCAGTCGTCTCGGTTTGCGGGGCAATGCCGCCGTTCACCATCTTCCGAAACGCACTGGAGGTCTTATAGGGGTTCACAACATTCTCCACCGGCACTTTCTCAAACTCCTCGTCGGCTCCCCCGACGGGTGTCTTGGTGGATTCCACCCACTCGACCGTATCTTTCAGGGCCGACTCCACCACCGTATTCTGCACGGTGGCCTCCTCCTGTGCCACATTGATCTCCGACTCGCTCTTTACCTCATCCGCCACATCCACTTTCTCGTAGGCGATCTTGTCTGTGACTTTAACCGAGCTGCTGCCGGACGGGAGCTTATACTTCTCCGCGTGTTCCCCGGAAAGGGGCAGTATCTTAACGTCGTAACTTCCTGCTGCCACATCTGTCTGATAAATCACGCCGTCCTTGTCGTCATCCTTGAGGGTATAGCTCTTAGTCCCCGAAACCTCCACCTCAAAGGGCACGCCGCCGATCAGCTTACCCGTTTTCTTATTGACAAACTTTATCTTCAAATCTGACATAATGGAGGTCAGGCGAAGTTCTACCGACACTTCCCCGTTCTCGTCCTCCTCTTCCTGCTGCTCCTCCTGTTCCGGATCCTCTTCCTCCATGTCGATCATGCTGCCCATCTTTGCCGACTCTGCCACCGCAAGCAGTCCGCTTTCTCCGATCACGGAAACACCCTCGATCTCCTCGCCAACGGTGGAAAAAGATGCCACCTGCTTCGCCGTGGATTTGGCATGTACATAAATACCGCCCGTGACGGCAGCGCCCAAAAGCACCAAGATACCGAGCACGGCCACCGCCATATCAAGGCCGTTCATCTCCCTGAAGAAACTCGTCAGGCGGGCAGCGAAACCGTCGTCGTCATCGTCGTAGTCCTCATCCTCGTAATCTTCGTCCTCGTAGTCTTCCTCGTCCTCGTAATCTTCGTCCTCGTAGTCTTCGTCCTCGTAGTCTTCCTCGTCCTCGTAGTCTTCGTCTTCGTAGTCTACTTCCTCATCTTCGTCTTCATAGTCTACTTCCTCGTAGTCTATTTCCTCATCTTCGTCCTCGTAGTCTACTTCCTCATCTTCGTCTTCGTAGTCTGCTTCCTCGTCCTCGTAATCGTCCTCCTCGTATCGGCGTGCCGAACGGGAATAGGACGCAATCATATCATCGTCCAGACTTAAGAACTCCAGGGTGTCCCCGGTCACAGTGTCATAATCCTCATCATCAAAACGATCGTCCTCCAACAAATCCTCAAAGCGTACTTTTTTATGCTGGTTTTTCGTCATCGGTTTCTTTTTTTTCCTATTTTGCATCGTCACTCTCATCTCCATTTGCACGTTGACTTGCCGTTTCGGTTTGCTTTCCTTTATGTAAACCACATTTTTTAACAATTCTGTAATATTGTAGCACACAGAAGGCCTAATATCAAGATTTATGTCACTTCTCAAACTGCTATTTTATGTAAATCGACATTTTACGTCCGGTTTCCCCTCAAACACGATAAATACGCGGTAATTGCGCGATATTTTACAGCTGCTTTACGCCGCGATACGCTTGACTTTGCCTATTATAGCTGACACAATATAAGAGCAACTGACAAATGTCTAACTTACAGAGATTGTGAGCGATTGTGGGAAAAGGGGAATTTTTCATGATGTACATGCACTACTGTAAGCGTTGCCAACGGGTTCATATGTTAAACGGACATAAACAGTTTTGTCCGAAATGCCGGGGAATGATTACCGAATTAAAGCTCAGTTACATGGATTATGTATCCATGGACGAAGCACAGAGGATCTCCTTCTGCATCTGCTGTGCCGACGACGAGCAGCTCAAGCGTCTTAGCACTACATACCGGATGTATAAGTACAGCAAGTGGTACAAAGAGCTGCAGCGGCAGCTAGCGCAGCCGGTGATCCATTCCTACACCGTATCTGAGCGGAATCCGATGGAAAACGCCGTATCAATCTTTTGATACTACTGGCAGGAAAAAGGAGCGTGGTCTGGTCTCTATAGATTTCGGACCGCGCCTCTTTTCTATTTACCCTTCTTTTCCAATCTTTCGAAAATCTTCATTTTTTTGCAGTAGATTTTTAAGAAAAATCATAGTAAAATGTGTGAGAAGTGCTTCTAAAGCTCACACTGGATAACAGCAGGAAAGGATCTCTATAAAACTATGTGTAAAAACGAAGAAAAAAACGGGTTTCACGTTAACCTCAACCTGATTCTCCTGGTCGTCATTGTACTGGTCATCGGTTTCTCCGCCTACCGTCTCTACCGGTGGAATAAGGGCACGCCGCCCGAGGAAATCCCGGACGCGGAAGCCGGAGATTTTGACATAGAAGTCCTGGACAACCTCATTCCCCTCGCCCCGGATAAACGCGAGGGCTACGTGGATGACGGCGTAACCACCATCCTGTGTCTGGGCGACGACCCCTTCTCCCTGGAGCTTGGCGAAAACGGTCTCGCACAGCAGATTGCAAAGAAAACAGGGGCCACGGTTTACAACGGCTCCTTCACAGGAACCACCATGGCGGCCCAGTTCGCCTCCTACAACGACGGCTATATCCTTGACGCGTTCTCCTTCTCCTATGTGGCGAAAAGTCTGGCCAGCGGGGATTTTGACTTGATGAAGACGGCGGCCTCCTACAGCTACGACGAAAACTTTGCCAAGACGGCGCAAATGCTCTCGGAGTTGGATATGAACAATGTGGACATGATCTGTGTCATGTACGACGGCAGCGACTACGTCAACAAGCGTCCCTGTGACGATCCCAACGCGCCCTATGCGGAAATCACCTATACCGGCGCGCTGCGCGCAGGTGTGAAGGCAATTCAGGAAGCCTATCCCCACATCCGGATTGTGGTGATGTCCCACACGTTCTGCCACAGCATCGACGAGAACGGGAACTTCCAAAACGGCGACCGCGCCGATCTTGGACACGGCACCCTGAGCCACTATTTGCAGAAAGAGCTCGATGCCACCATGGACGTAAGCGTCTCCTTCATCGACAATTTTTACGGTTCCGTCAACGAGGACAACTATCTGGATTACATGACCGACTATATCCACTTTAACGACGCGGGCCGGGAACTGTTGGCACAGCGCTTTGCGGACTGCCTGTTTCCCAGTGCGGGAAGTAATTCTACAGACGTCGCGCCATAGGACGCGACGCCAAGAAGTACTATGTCCCGCACAAGAGAATGCCTGAAATACGGCATTCTCTGTCAATACTCCTCCGCGAACAGCGTTTCAAAGTCAAACCTCTCTATCATATCCTTCGTTTCGCCAAGAACTCGTTCCATCTCTTCCGGAGAATCCACCTCACAGGTTCCGTCCGCAAAACATTCCGTCATATAGCGGTTGATATCCCTGTGGTAATGGGTGTAGTCCGCATAGTTATTTAAATCCGTCACGATCTCTTCCTGATTCGGGAAATAAAAAATCCGCACGTTATCGTAGGCGAGCAGCGTCTGCGCGATATAAGCATACTCCCGCATTGTGGCTTCCATATGGTTTTCCTGTTTCACGTCGTTCCAGTACAAAATACTGTATGGCGGGAAAAAAATATAGAAGGTGGTGTCCGGGTTTTGCTCAATATAGGGGCAGAGATTGACCTGCAGATTTTTATCCGTACTGGCAAGATACGCGTCCGCAGGGGTCTCTTCGGCCACGGCTTTTGGCGGTTCATAGTTGTGCATCACCCACTGGATATTGTAGTATTCGTCCGTCCACCAACTCTGATACACTGTGGCCAGATCCGTCTTGTCGGGATCCGCCAGGGGCCGCAGCACATAGTTTAGCAGCACGTCTTTGTTTAACAGATACTGCACATCGTTCAGGTAATTGTCGTCGTAGAGGTATGTTGGAATCGGATATTTCGTCTCCTCCACGCCGCCGGTGTAGGTGGTCACGTCAACCCCCAGAAAAACCGCCTTCACCTCATGGCCGCTGTCAAAAATGATGTCCATGATATTGGCCTGGTCCTTTGGATAAGCGCCGCTGTAACTGAGCTTGACAGCCTTAAGATCCATGAGTTCCCCAAACCAGTTTGTATTGAAATTCACCGTCATGGACGAACCGAGCACCACACTGTCATACTCCAGGTGCTTTGCCATTCCCGGGTTCTGTGTGAGTTGGTTGTCCACCAGATAGGGGAAATTTTCAAGGGGCGCGTGATACTGAAAAAACGGGTCAACCACCGCCACCGCCGCCGCTGAAAGAAGCAAAAACAGGATCATTGCCGCCACTGTGGACAAAAGCCATTTCTTACATCTGTTCATAATGATTTCTCCTGTTAAAAGTTGAAATAAAGGAAAGTGCTGACTCCCGAAAAGCTGAGGATGCACCAAACCATAAGAACCGTCAGCGCCGCCGCCTCGCCCGCCCGGTATTTCAGGCGCGCCGTGCGCTCTGCGGCATTCTTACCAATCATGGAAAAATACAGCCCCACCGCAAAAATCGCGAACATGAGGATATAGGGACTGGCGGGCAGGCTGTCCAGATGAAGCACCTTGAGGACATACCAGAACTCGTCCACCCGGAAGCAGTCCGCAAGCTCCCGCGACAGCATCCGCATTTCTCCCCCAAAGGCCGTCCCCAGAAGGCTGTTTGCCTGGCCGATGTCCGCCGCGCGAAAATAGACCCAGGCGGCGCTGACATAGAGGAAAGTGGCGATTTGTGACACCACTGTCACTATTCTGTGGCCGGCTCCCGCCGTATTCCGGCCGGCTTCCCCGTTCGTCCCGGCTCCCGCCGCAGGTTTAATCCGTTTCTGCCAAAATCTGGTAACCAAATAGAGCAGGCCGTGCATCATCCCCCACACAAGGAAATGGAACCCTGCGCCGTGCCAGAGGCCGCTTAAGAAAAACACAATCAGAAGATTCAGGTACATCCTGCCCTCTCCCCTGCGGTTTCCGCCCAAGGGAATATAGACGTATTTCGTAAAGAAACGGTTCAGGGTGATGTGCCACCTTTTCCAAAAGTCAACGATATTCACCGCCTTGTAGGGAGAGCGGAAATTCTCCGGTATCTCGATGCCAAGCATCCTGCCAAGTCCCACAGCCATATCGCAGTAGCCGCTGAAATCAAAATAGAGCTGCAGGGCATAGAAAAAAATCACTAAAACCGCGTCCCACCGCCCGAGGGCAGCTATGTTTTCATAGCCGTAGTCCACCCCCGCGCCAAAGGTGTCCGCCAGAAGAACCTTTTTCGCAAGCCCCAGAACAAAGAGGGAAAAACCGCCCCCGATCCGCTCCCAGTCGGGCTTTTTTTCTCCTATTTTCTCAAACTGGGGCAGCATCTCCCCGTGATTGACGATGGGCCCGGCGATCAGCTGGGGAAAAAAGGAGACAAAGAGCGCGTAGGCATCCAGAGGACAATTTTTCACTTCCCCCCGGTAGGTATCCACCACAAAGGAAATCTGCTGAAACGTGAAAAAACTGATTCCCAGGGGAAGCAAAATGCCCCGCAGGACAAAAGAAGCGCCAAAAGCCGCGTTCACTGTGGAGAGGAAAAAGTCAAAGTATTTGAAATAGAACAGCACGCCAAGGTTACATGCCACCGCCGCAATAACGACCGCTTTTTGAAACGCAGCCCTTTTCTCTATGCCATTTTCCCCCTTCTTTTTCCCCTCCCCCGAAAGCAGCCTGTGAAACAGAAAATTGACGGCGATACTGCAGACCATAATCAACAGATAGGACAGATTAAAATAGCCGTAAAACCAAAGAGACATGGCCGTCAGAAACACTCTGGCCGCCCTGGGCCTGTGAACCCGCAAAAGGCCATAATACCCTAACAGACATATGGGAAAAAATACAAACACAAACAGATAAGAATTAAATAGCATACGTTATAATTCTGCCCGGACGCAGACTCCTTCCATCCTTTCTAACCCTACAGTGTCGTATCCCTGTAAACGACAAATTCCCCCACCTGGCCGTATATCGAAAAACCGTAGTCCGTAAGCGGCTCGCTGACCTCCCTGCTCTCCTTCAAAACCACATAGGTACAGGGAAAACTCCCGTTTCTGGTCAATTCCACAAAGGACGGCGTATCAATCACTTCCGCCTCCTCCATGGCCTCGTACAAGGCATTGTGGTAATCCCAACGGGCAATCAGCATCTCCCGCCCATAGGGCAGTTCAATGTCCGTGCTGTACTGCCTGACATAGTAAACCAGATCGGCGGGGACAAGCACGGTGACGCGCCCCTTTTCCGGTTCGATCAGATCAACGATATCCACCGCCTCCTGGGGCAGATGGTAAGCGTTCTCGGCCCTTGAAATATGCTCGCTGTCGTAGACGTAGTCTCCACAGACCGCAATCATAAGGCAGACCGCCGCCAGACCGATCCGCCTGTGCCGCCCCATCAGCTTCAACAATCCATAGGCGCTGACAAGGCTCATCTGCAAAAGCCAAAGGAGTCTGTAGTAGGTCTCGGAATCCTCCAAAACCCGGACAAAAACCTTTCGGAAAAGAGGGCAGAAAAACAGCAGCAAAAGCAGCGTCGGCGCATAGACAAAGACCGTCCGCCTGCACTTGTCCTTCTCCGCAAACCACAGATAGAGGAGGACGAGAAGGTAGATGGCCGCAAGGAAATGTTTCTCATGAAAGCCCATATAGTTTTTGAAAATAACCACACTCTCTAAAAAAATACCCCACATACGCTGCTCCTATTTGAGTAGGTAACTGTAAGCCACCACAACATAGATTCCCATATAAATCACGCTCGGCACGCAGGCGGCTCCCATTTTCAGGATAATCTTAACATCCCGCTTTACCACCGCCAGGAAAAACGCCGTCAGCGCCGTGAGAATGCAGGTCAAAAATACCGCGATGGAGCTGCACACCCCCGCCGTCATATGGACAAAGACAAACAACATCCATATCCCGCCCGCCGTCCGCTTCTTTATGACACCATCGTCATTTTTCTCATTTTCTTCCCCGCAAAGCAGCAAAAACACCCAGAGAAGCGCAGGAATGACAAGGGAGCCCGCCACCGCCTTGCCCTGCCATGTGCGGGTCAGGAAAAAGGTCTCGTTGGTATAGATGGACACGTTGCCAAATATTTGAAACATTGCCATGATAATCATAAAAATCGGCAGATTTTCCCTGTGAAATACGCTTCCGCTCTCCCGGCCTGCACGCCCCCATATCCCCACTGCGCCGTCACAGTCTCCCTCTTTCTGCGCCAGACCGCCAAACAGCAGACGGCCGATCTCAAAGTAGAGAAGGTAGGTCAAAGGGATCATCACAAGGGGCATCACCACATGGGACACGATCGTCGCGTGAACGCCCGCCCGCACTGACACAAAGGCAGCCCACATGGGAAAGACCGCAAGCGCGTGCCGCACGTCAAGGTCGGTTGGCCTGCCCGTGTAGGGCAGAATGCGGTACATCACATCCGACTCCTGCGCGATCAGTGACTCCACCACATAGTAAGCGTCGTCGCCGTCGAAGGAGGCGTATGCCGCCGCCTTGTACAGTTGGAAACCTAACAGCGCAAAGAACAGAATCCATTCGACCCACTCCACAGGAGAAAGTTTTTCCCAAAATCTCTCCCGGCAAACCAGGCCCGGCCCGCCCGCCCTGTGATGCCGATACAAAAGGCAAAGCCCCGCCGCCGCCGCAAGAAGGGAAAGCACGGTAAATGCCGCGGAGGCCGCCTTAAAGTTATCGTACTTTACCCACAGTACCGCAGGCACCGCCGCCACCTCAAAGAGGGCCCACATGCCAAAATATCCGGCAAGCAGTAAAAATCCCGGACTCCGCTTTGCAGGCGGGATAAAACTTGCAGGAATCATCCCGATGCAAAAGGGGACGGCCAAAAGCCAAAATATGAAATTGATGATATCCAAAACGCACCGCATCAATAGATTTCCTCCACAACAAACACTAATACTATAGCACACTTATCCTCTATTTTCCATATTCCGCCGCAAATCTGTGTACATCCTCCCTGAAACATGGTAAACTTATTTTATCTGTGGACAAACTATAGAAAAAAGCAAACGGAGACATCTATGAAAAAAGTGTATGTGATCGGCGCAGGACCGGCAGGACTCACCGCCGCTTACGAACTGTTACGGCAGAGCAAAGAATACGAAGTCGTTGTCCTGGAGGAATCCGGCGCCATGGGCGGGATCTCCAAGACCGTCAACTATAAAGGAAACCGCATGGACATGGGCGGGCACCGCTTTTTCTCCAAAGTGCCTGAGGTGAACGAATGGTGGGAGCACATGCTGCCCACACAGGGTTCCCCCACCTATGACGATATTGTCCTGCACAGGGAAATGACCCTCTCCCCCGGCGGCCCGGACCCGGAGAAGGAAGACCTCGTGATGCTCCGCAGACACCGCGTGTCCCGCATCTATTTTAACCGGAAATTTTTCGATTATCCGATTTCCCTGAAACCGGAAACCTTTATCAACATGGGATTTCTCGCCACCATGCAGGCGGGTTTCAGCTATCTCGCCGCCATGATCCACAAGCGGCCTGAAAATTCCCTGGAAGATTTTTATGTAAACCGATTTGGCAAAAAACTGTACTCCATGTTTTTTGAAAATTACACGGAAAATCTCTGGGGAAGGCATCCCTCCGAAATTGCTCCCGACTGGGGCGCGCAGCGGGTAAAAGGCCTGTCCATCGCCGCCATTTTAAAAGATATTTTTTCAAAAATGCTGCCCGGCAGGAAAAACCGCGAGGTGGAAACCTCCCTGATCGAGGAATTCAGTTATCCCAAGCTTGGCCCCGGCCAGCTCTGGGAAGTGACTGCGGACAGAATCAAAGAGCTTGGCGGACAGATTCTCTGCCACAGCAGGGCCGTGGCGCTTCACAAAGACGAAAACAATCACATTACCGCCATCACCTACGAAACGCCGGAAGGCGAAGTAACCGCCCAGGGCGATATCTTCATCTCCTCCATGCCCGTGAAGGATCTGGTGGCGGGCTTAAACGATGTGCCAAAGGAGATGGCGGCCATCGCCGCAGGCCTCCCCTACCGGGACTATATGACCGTGGGACTCCTGCTGCCAAAGCTGAACCTAAAAAACAAAACCAATCTCAAGACCATCGGCAACATCGTACCGGACTGTTGGATCTATGTCCATGACAGAAACGTCCGTCTGGGACGTTTCCAGATCTACAACAACTGGTCCCCCTACATGGTGAAGGATTTGGAGCACACAATCTGGATCGGTCTGGAATATTTTGTTTTCGAGGGGGACAAATATTGGACGATGACGGATGAAGATTTCACACGCTTTGCGGTGGACGAGATCGTCAGCATGGGGCTCATTGACAAGCCCTCCGACGTGATGGATTCCCATGTGGAGCGGGTGAAAAAAGCTTACCCCGCCTACTTTGACACCTACAAGGATATGGACAGGCTGACCGAGTACCTCAAGTCCATCGACAATCTCTACTGCGTGGGCAGAAACGGCCAGCACCGCTACAACAACATTGACCACTCCATGATGACCTCCTTCGAGACCGTAAAGAACATTTTAGGCGGCATTTCCTCCAAGGACAACATCTGGAATGTGAACACGGAAAAGGGCTATCACGAGGAAGTGCAGAAGGAGAACGCGGCCCAGGCAGATCAGATCGAAGTGGACTGATATCAGTCGCTGCCAATCATCTGCCTGCCTACCTGAAATGGCTTCTCAGACGCTGCAGCAACAGACTGAAAACCACAAGCACAGCCGTGTACGCGGCCATGAGATACAAATAACTCACGTTATGAATAGATTGCAGATAGTACCAGGGCGGAAGCAGCATCTTTACCGCCCTGAAATACTGTAAATTCACAAATACAGGACAGAGCGCCAACATCACCACCCCCAAGGGCAAAAGCGCCATTCCCAACCTCTGCGGCCTGCGGCACAACAGTACGAGCAGATTGACAAAGGCTGTCACACAGAGGACGAAAAACACACAGCTTACCAGCTCTCTCTTCCAGTCCGTAAACACGCCCGACAGTTTCAGCGCCAACAGCAGCGCCACGGAAGCGTCCGTAAGAAAAACGACGCACGCCATATAGGACTGATACAGCCGATTTGTGACAGGCAGCCGGTCATACACGCCCCGCTCCTCGTCCCGCATAAACCACAGAGCCGAGGCCAGACCGCAGAACGTAAGCCAGATGGCAAGAATGCCCCGCAAAGGCGCCTGCACATAGCTGTAATCCTCCGCCTCGCCGGGCACTTGGTCAGGATAGACCATCTGAAAGAGGCTCCCCTCAACCGCCACCTGTTCATAGGCGGCGCGAAGCGCCTCCTCCGTGATTTCTTCCATCCCAAGCTCTTCTCTGACATATCCCTCATAAACCGCATAGGAAAAAGCAGGATAGATGGCCGCCGTCAAAATCTCCCTGCCCAGAACAAGCGGCACACTGTCATTTCGCTCCAGAATCGTCACCACAGGCCGCACCCGCCGCTTACCTGCAAGTTCACGAAGACGTTCCTCCATGTCCTGCGCAAAAATCCATGCGGCATCCGCCTCGCCGCTCTCCACACAGGCTCTTGCCTCCTCTTCATCCTCACAGGGCAGATAGCGCAGCACGCTGTCGTCGTCAAAAATCCTGCCGGCAATCTCTTTCGCCGCCGCATCCTCCTCTGGCAGATAAACCGCGATGGCGGCAATTCCGGCAGGTTCCCCGGAAAGCCGTCCCACACCGGCCGCAAGAAGGGGCGCAAGACACATCATAAAGAAAAAACTTTTTTGTTTTAACAGCCTCTTTTGCATTAACCAGAATTTTACAAAGACATTGCCTGTCATAGCTACTCTCTCCCGATCCTTTTCTTCCTGGCCAGCACCGCCAGGGCAAAAAACAATGTAAAATAGGCAAATACAGCCACTAAAGAGGCTGCACGGGCATGGCCGGAAAGGCCTTCCTCCACATACCGCGCCGCCGCCCCTGCAGGCAGAATACCGCCGACTGTCTGCATCCGCTCCGGAAAGAAGGCGGCCGGATAAAAATAACCCGCCAGATATCCCATCCCGATTCCGCAGAGAAATTGCAGCAAAATGCCATTCACAATCCCCTCCGCCGCCTCAAAGAGAAAAAATTGCAAAGCGGCAAACATAAAGATGACAGGCAAAAGCGTCCGCAGAAATCCCCAAAACGGGTACGCGCCCATGCCCTCCCACTCCGGAATGCCGAACATCCCCCGCTCCAACAGGAGAGCGACAGGCAGGCTAAGGGAAATAAGGCCCATGCACACAAGACAAAGATAGGCCAGATACTCTCCCGCGATCTGGCAGGACGCGCCCACGCCCCTGGCCTTTAAAAATTGTGTAAGCGCCGTGCTGCGGCGGACAAAGAACGCACAATTCAAAAGCCCTGAAAGCAGCAAAAACAAAAGAAACGCACTGCAAAAATAATAAAGCTCCATGGACAGCCCGTCCGCATACCCAAGGATCTCCACCTCGCCAAAACCGCTCCGGGAAAGAACAAGATTGATCAGGGAAAGGTTCAATCTGTCCGTCGCCCTGCCCAGTTCCTCTCCTCTTCCCCGGTCCAAAAGCACACGCTGCATCGCAAAGATCGCGCTCTGGGAGCTGGTCACCAGTGTGGAAGCAATCTCCGTAATCTCCCCCATCACCATCGTTCCAAGCCCCCGCTGCCCTTCCGCCGCCGTGTACGTGATCAGGCTGTCGTTCTCCCCGCTCACGACGGCCTCCATCAGGTCATCGGGAACCCGCATCACCGCATAGAGTTCCCCTCTTGCCAGGGCATCTTCCGCTTCCTCCTCAGGCATCCCCACAAGCTCGATCATAAAACGGGAATCGTCCATCTCCTGCAGGGCCGCGATCCCAAATCCGAGGTAGGAATCCGACAAATCGCCCACCATGCCGATCCGGTATTTCGTCCCGCCCGCTTCGGCAGCCCCCTGCGCCACAAGCAGATAGACCAAAACGCCCGCGCAGACGCAGATCAGAAAATCCGCCAAAAACTGCGCGGGCGCCAGCTTCAGCGCGCGTTTCAGTTGTGCAAAAAAATATCCTGACACATTTGTCATTTAATCCTCCTGCGTAAGCATGAAAAGATTTTCCGACCGCCTCACATCAATGCTTCCGCCAATTTATGAAAATCCCCGTCATAGGAATACGCCTGCAAAATGCCGTCCTTCAAAATATAACAATCGTCACACAATTCCAGATCCTGCGCGTCATGGGTCGCCATCACAACAATGCCGCCCTCCCTCTTGTAGGCCTCCAGATAACGGCGGATATTCTCTTTACAGACAGGATCAAGGGCCGCCGAAGGCTCGTCCAGCAGCAATATCTTCGGATTGGAAACCACCGAGCAGCCGATGGAGAGTCTCTTTTTCATTCCACCGGACATATGACGCACAGGCACCTTTAAAAACCCGTCAACGCCCAACAGCCGAAGCGCGCCATCGGAAAGGGACTTTTTGACCGCTCTCTTATCACAACACATGCAAAGATTATCCCAGGCGGTCAGCTCCTCCATCAAAGGTTCTCCCTGGGGCACATAGCCAATCACCCTGGGGATCATCCCCGGACATCTCAAGAGGTCAACGTCTTCACACAGGAAATCGCCGCCGTCTGCCTTTCGCACCCCTGCCAGAATGGAGAGCAGGGTCGATTTACCGCTGCCGTTGCTGCCAACAATCCCCACACATTTTCCGGGGTTTGCCGCAAACGTCGCATCTATCAAAACGGGCTTTCCCTTATATGCTTTTTTGATTCCTTTTACTCCTACTCCCACAGATATCCTCATCTCCCGCATCCGCCCAAAGGACAGACACCTATTCGGTCATAGCTTTCTTCACCGCATCCGCGATACAATCCATTCCCGCCACCGTAGGGTGAATGCCGTCGCTTGTCATCTCCGGCAGATTCTTGATCTTTATGCCGCAGTGATACAAATCGATCACGGAAAGCCCTTTTGTCTCTGCAATTTTTTGAATCCTTCTCCCATAATCCGCCGCCGAAAGTCCAATCCCGTTGACAAACTCCACATAGGGTATCTCCGTCCCCCAATCTCCGATATGGGGCAGGGTACAGCAGTAAATCTCCGCCGCCGGATACTTTTCCTGCAATTTGTCGAGCATCAGCGTGTAAGCGTCGGTGAAAGTCGCCACTTCCCCTTCCTCCACCGGACTTTTTCCGTCATTGTCCCCTAGCGGAACCGCCTCAATCATATCATTCGTCCCCAGATAGACGATAATCCGGTCAGGGCAGGCCCCGTCCGCTCCGGCAATGTCGCCGGTGCGCAGTTCGTTGCAGGCGCACTGGGGGTCATCCGTACCGGTGGAATCTCCCGCCACGGTCGCACCCGAACTGGAGCTGTTTGCAAGAAGCGTCATTTCCAGATCATCCGCCACCTGCTGCCACCATACATCCGACACCTCTTCCACCTCACCGCACTGGGGATAAAAGATATGGTATCCCAAAGGATTATAACCCTCATAGGTAGAAATGCTGTCCCCCATCACAGAAAAAGTAGTGCCTTGCAGCGATATCGGTTCGGGTTCGGGCTCCGGTTCCGGTTCCGGTTCAGGCTCCGGTTCCGGCTGCGTGCCCTCCGGCCCCGCACCCTGCTCCTGCTCCTTTGCGGCTTCCCCCTGTTCTTCCGTCTCCGCGCTCTCCGTCATCTCCTGCCGCACCTGCCCTTCGCTCCCTGGCTCCACCTGCCGTTCAGCTCCGTTATCCCCACACCCCGACAGTGTCAGGGCTGCTGCCGCCAAAAAAACGGCCGCCGTCAAAATCTCTTTTCTCATCATCTCCATCCTCAGTTTTTCTTAAACATAGACTGTCTCGCACCGTGCATCTGTCTGTGCTTTAACACATCGTCCACCGCGTCCATGCGAAGCCCCGCATCGATAAAGTCGCAGTGCTTGCAGAAGGGGTAATTCTGTCTGCCCTCCGCTATGGCCTCCCGCAGCTTCCTGTACTGCGGACTGTTCCATCCCTCCCGCAGGGAAGTGTTGTTCAGGTCCGCAAGATTGGTCACCTCAAAGTTATCGCAGCAGCAGATCCCCAACTTCCCGAAAGGGGTAATCCACAAATCGGTAAAGGGCATCAGGCAGGTTTCCCTGATGATCTTCTCCTTAGACTGTTTGTTGGGCGCGCTGCCCGCCCGGTTGGTCAGCACCTCTTTTAGATACCGGATCTGTATCAGAATATCCACATCCGGAAATTCCTCCGGGTGGGCCTTCACATACTCGTAGATTTCCTGCACATTGTCGTGCATCTTCATCTCCAGACCGTAGTTATTGATGATGAGCTGATTCACATAGGGCACAATCTGTTTGACCCGCTCCACCGTAAGCAGAAGGCCGTTTGTGGACATGAAGATAAACGTGTCCGGCAGTTTCTCCCTTGCATACTTATGAAACTCCACAATTCGCGGGTCAAGCCAGGGCTCATTGTTTCCGTATAAGGTGAGATGCCCCTTGTAATTCCAGTCCGCCAACTGGTCTATGATGGAATAGTAGAGCGCATCGTCCATCTTCTTGTAGGGCCGCTTTTCCGCGTTGATGTTGGCCGTACAGAACTCACAGGTGCTGTTGCACCGGTTCACCGTCTCCAGATTTACCACTAGCGGATGGGGGGCCTCCTTGTGGCTTAAGAAATACTCAATATAATTTTTCTGGGATTTCCTGCGGCTGATAAACTGTAATTTCAAATAGCTCTCACTTGAAATTCTGGGCAGATATTTTTTCGCGTTCCACCCGATCACGCCCCCGAAATTGTGTACTCTGATTGGCATAGTTAAGTCTCCTTATCCTTTTACTGTATAGACATAGATTGTCATACTCCCGTCCGCGGCCGTATATTCTCCCAAAAGCTCCAAATCCACCGCCGCGGCGTTGGCAAGCTCTATTCTGGAAAAAAGATATTTTCCGCCAAGGGCCAGAAACGCCCCCGAATCCATGTATAGGTTATCGTCCGTGGCATACACGGTCTTTGTCGCGCTCACAATGCTTAAGTCCGTCCCCGAGTAGAGATAGGCCCTTGCGCCCCAGTCGTCATAATAGATTCTGGTGGCCTCCACCCGCGCAAGCGCCGGGGCGATCACCTTCCGGAAATCCTCTTTGTACTGTTGGGAATAAAACCCCAGATAGCCGTCCAGCGTAGCGATCCCGTTATACTCAAGCACCGCCGGATGAAAGCCGTAGGCCGCTGCCCACTCGCCCTGATAGCCGATGTCCGCTTTGATCTCGTCGAACAGCTCCACAGCGTAAAACTGTTCGTAGGTGAACTCGTCCACTTCCTGTCCGTGGAAATGCTCATAGGCCCTGTTATAACAGGTGTGGTATAAATCGTTGTAACGGGTCGGTGTCAGAATCACCGAAAGAGCCGCCAGACACACAAGGCCGTTGGCCAACCACATCTGCCAGACCCCCGCCTCATACAGGCGAAGCAGCGCCAAAAACAATGCCGCGTACCAGAGAAACGGGTTAAAAAAGATCGTCCGGTTAAACTGCCATCCCTGTAACGGCGGAAGCAGGGTCTCCACCAACGTCCGCAGCGGTTCAAAATCATACAGCCCGTACACCACACAGTTAAACAGGATAAAAACCATCACCAGGTTGAAGGGGTCCTGAAAAATCTGTCTCCATTGTCTTTTTCTTATATAAAAAATATTATTAACCACAAAATAAACTGCACAGACAGGCAGGGCCACTTTCCCGTGGATATCCTCCGCATGAAAGATCCCCTCCCGAAATACCTGCCCGATCTCCTTCCCGATCTCCGGCAAAGAGAGACTGGCATTCACGATGGAGGAGCGGATCGTCACCTCGTCGCCAAAGAGCATCTGCCCAAACAGCCGGTACTCACAGGCCACATATCCCGCCGCGAGCACAAACACAGCCGCAAGCAGGCGCAAAACCGGCTTCCACTTTTTCCGGCAGGCCAGCCACAGTACCGCCAACACCAGATACCCCAGAATAAAAAGCCCGTGGTAGGAAAAATAAGACACCAACGGGTAGGCGAACAGCGCCGCATACCAAAGATACCATCTTTTTTCCTTCCCCCTGTAAACCTTGACGAGCAGCCAGACGCACAGCGGAATGGAGGCAAAGGCAAAACCGAACGCCGGAAAAAACCAGACGATCCCGTAGACAAACCCGGTCATATACACGATGGGCCGGCAGGCCATATACCGCTTTCCAAGCAGTTCTTTCGCGAGCAGGCGAAAGGAAACCATGCCGAGCAGAATCTTCAAAAGAAGCCCTAGCACATAGGCCGTGTACGTGGGAAAGATCATATACAGCAGGCTGTAAAGGGAAAACTCCGAGGGCAGATTGTCGCGGCTTACGCCGCCAAGAAAGGGCACGTCCACCCCGTGTTTCCAAAAGGAATCCGTATTCTTAAGCATCTGAAACTGCGCCAGAAACAGATCCATGTTGTCGTGAACGCCGATATAGCTGCGCTCCCCGCAGCCGAAAAACACCCCTGCCATAAGAAGCAGGAATCCGCCAATCGGAAATGCGAACCAGTATTTTGTTATCCATAAAAACCATTTCTTCTGCGTCATTGTTCCTCTGTCCTGATGCCCCTCTTTCGGAATACAAACAACTTCTGCCCGAAAAAGTTCATTACGATAAAGAGACCCATACCGAAAAGCATGGCGATATTATCCATCAGTTTCGCGCTCACCCTGCCGCCGGAACCTAACCCCAACAGACTTAAGAGCCGCCCGGTCAAAGGCTGGGCTACGGCAAAGGACACCAGATAGCACACGATAATATTCAGGGCAAACCGCCACGGCAGCCACCTGTCCCGCTCCTCCACCTTGAACGTCAGCTTGGCGTTGGCATGGTAAGAAAACACGCTTCCAATAAAGTAGGATATTCCGCTGGAAGTCCAGTAACCCATGTGGATCAGGTTGTAGAGCACCGCCATGATGGCCCATCCCATCAGTGTATTGATCACGCCAACCATGCCGAAATGAATGACCTCCATAATAAAATCCTTATATTTTACATACAATGCCTTCATAATTTCTTAATGCCTTTCCGCCGCAAATGTGCTATAGTAAACACCAAAGGAGCGCCTATGTCAAATTTAAAAATACACCATATCGGCTATTTAGTCAAAAAAATAGATCGGGCCAGGCAGACTTTCGAGACGCTTGGCTACCGCACGGAGCAGGACACCGTCTACGACGATACCCGCAAGGTGGATATCTGCTTTCTCGTAAAGGACGGTTACCGCGTAGAGCTGGTCTCCCCCGTCTCCCCGGACTCCGTGGTGGCGGGCCTGATCAAAAAATATAAAAACGCCCCCTACCACATCTGCTACGAGACCGACGACTTTGAGACCGCCCTCGCCGAGCTGACCGCAGGCGGCTTTCTCGCCATCGACACGCCCACGCCCGCGCCCGCGCTTGGTAACCGCAGGGTCGTCTTCCTCACAAGCGCCGCATCCGGCATGATCGAGCTGATCGACGGCTGAAGCTGCGCCCGGACAGACAGATCACGCCCTGTCGGCGCGCGTCCGCTTCACTCATTCCGCACATACATGGTGATGGTTCCGCACACCTTTTCGGTAAAGTCCGTCAGGTCTAAACTGGGCTCGTAACACCAGTGCCTGTCCTCCTGATTGTACATCACCACCACGTCAATCTCCGAAAAATCCGCCTGCTCATCCTCTCTCGGGCCAAAGGACCGGTCGATCTTTTTCTCATCCTCCCACCAGTAAAACACCTCGTCGTAGCCGTGAAGCCTGAACCAATAGTACATGGTCCGGTTGCCTTCCAGATTGGGGCCAAAGCAGGACAGCACTTTTTTGTCCGTCCCCGACACCTCCGCCAGGGTATTTTCCATCATGGTTTTTATACTCTCTCCGCGGTAAGTAAAATACTGCGCCTCCCGCAGCGTGACCCTGCCGTGGGCCGCCAACATCAAAAGCAGGCAGAGCATATAGGCAATTCTCCGCTTCCCGCTCAAGGGTTTAAAATTGCACCCCACGATCACAAAGAAGAAGGCATACCCAAACACACAGGGCAGGATATAGCGCTCCTCCAAAGCCGTCTTGCTGTAAGAGACACACTGGGGCAGAATCACCGCCGCCGCAAGAAGTATCTCCCACCCCAGCTTTTTGGTCTGCTCCCAGTACGTCAAAAAAATCAGCCCCATCAAAATGCCGAACCGCACATACCATTTCAGGTTCCCATGGGCCGCATTGCTCCACACCTGCAGATACTGCTCTGCGGACACGCTCTCGTCCAGTCCCACATAGGAGTAATTGTTGGTGCCGATCACAAACACAATGAGAAAGATTTCCACAAAAAAGAGAATGCCGATGGCCAACAGATAGGGCAGTCTCTTCCGGGCAGCATCCCACAGATGCGGGATCGTTATTTTCTTATTTTGCATTCCATCACATAGCACATAGAGCCCCACAAATGGCAAAAGAAGAATAAATGGTTCCTTGTAAACTGACATCAAAAACAGCGCGCCAAAACTGGCAAAGGCATATCCTTTCCGGTTCGTGGAAAGCCACTTGAGCAGAAAGAAAAAGCCCACCGCAAACATCATACTGTCATAGGATTCCTGCGGGCCGAGCTTCCACCAGACCGCGGACTGGTACCCCACCATCACCGTCAGCGAAAAGAGGGCCGCATAGACCATATTGCACTTCATCAGTCTCGCACAGTAATAAAGCGCCACAAGGGCCACAACGATTTCTGCCCCCTTCAAAATTGACATTGCTGTCAGATTAATGCCGAACACATAGGCTGCCAAAACCCGGTTGATATAGTACAGCGGGCGAAACCGCAGCGTCAGGTCGAAGCCCACCGCATCCTTCAGGCAGTCCCACAGACTGACGCCGTCCAGTGTCATCCGGTCCACATACTTGGCAAATTCCCAGTCATCCACCAGATGAAACCCCGAAGTGAGCGTGCCCGTAACCAGTAACACGCCAAACACAAACAGGGCCGAAAAGCCCCACACCAACAGCGCTTCCCGCCCTTTTTCCATCTTTTCCAACCGGTCATAAAATTTGTGTATTCTGTTAAGCAACCGATCCGCCATCTCTCTACCCGATCTGGGCGAGAATGATATCCGCCATCTCCCCCACGTTCTTCATGGAAACCACCTGTCCCATGTTGAACTTCATGCCAAACTCCTGCTCCACAGCCGCCAGCAGATTGATGTGCTCAAGAGAATCCCACTCCTCGATATCATCCGCCGTGGTGGCATCTGTGACCGTGATCGTTTCATCGTCAAACACATCCCGGAACACTTCATTCAATTTTCCAAATACTTCCTCTCTGCTCATAGGTTCTTCTCCATCCTTTCTTCCGCTACACGGATGACGGTATTCTTTTCCTTATAATCGGCAGGAATGGGAAACCGCCAAATTGTGACACTGTTGTCAGTTTCTTCCTGTTTTTCAAATCCCATCTCCCGGTAAAATTCCTTCACCATGGCGTTTTTCGCTGTCGGATAATAATAGCCGATAATAGTACCGATACCGCGCTCCATACAGGCCTTTACCATACTGTCCATCATAGCGTACTCCATATCCCGCTTGAGCACGCGGCAGCTCATCAGCCACAGTTCCAGATGCAGCACGTCGCCGTCTGTCCCCGAATCCGGCCTTTCTCCCTGCCTGTAGACAGCCACATCCTCCATCTTCCCCACTCTGCCGATCACCACCGACACCACCCCGTTGTCGCCAAACTTGTCCGTCAGTTTGCCATAGCGGGTGATGTACCCCTGATGTGCCGCAAACCCCTCAATATCCGACTGGGTGTACCTTCTCGTGGTCAGATTAAACTGATTGCTCTTGTTGGTCAGTTGGGCGATCCGCGCCATATAGACCGCCTCAAAGGGACGTATCGTCCCCTCCATCTCCAGGGAGAGCAGATATTCATGGTAATCGGCAAACCGCTCCTGCTGCCTGCTCCTCTCCTGGTTCGCCCGGTACATGTCGCTACGCTTCCTGTCATCCTCCGACAGATTGGTCACCTCAAAAAATCCGCTGCGGTCCAACACGCGGATATACTGCTCCGGCGCACCGATCTCTGGCGCTGTCACACCCGGCGACTGGGCGCGCACAATCTCCCGCTCCGCCGGATTGTCGTCCACAAACACCAGACTGTCCGGCAGGATGTTGAGTTCTTTTGCAATCGCATCCATGTTGCTGCTCTTGGGTTCCCAGTTGGCCTTAATGGCTACAAAATCCTCCGGCCTGATGGTGCCCTCCGGGTGGTTAAGCCCGGCGATGGCATTGTCATACTCATTCTTGGAATTGACCGCAAGCATGACCCCGATCTCTTTCTGGGCCTTTACATAGCCCTGAAACTCCGCATAAACCTGCCCCATCGGCGTCTCCTGCCCGATCTCCAGATTTTCCGGCCCGTCGTCTCCCACAACCCCGCCCCAAAGCGTGTTGTCCAGATCGAGGACAAGGGCTTTTTTGTTTTTGCCGAAAATGGCCTTGACCACCTTCGAGAGACTGTGGGCAAAAGCGGGAATGGCCTGCATGGAGCAGGCATACTTGTACATATGCCAGTACAGCGGATCCGCCCACTTCTCTAGCCCGTAGGAGGCCGACAGATAATTGATATCGTGGATATAAAAATTCTCATGGGCTCTCGCATACTGATAGAACTTTTCGTTCAGCCCGTTTAAAAAGTGAATCCGCCCCTGTCTGCAGACCGCCTCCTGATTGCCCAGGAGTCTGTAAAAGGGATACTCAAAATTATTCTGAATCACGGGACAGTGGTAAGTTTCCGCTATTTTTTCCCACATCATGCGGAAATGTTCATACTGCTTCGCAAGCAGCTCCTCCACCCGCTCCTCCGAATCCGAAAGGGAGGGATATCCCGTCACGTTTCGGTTGGAGGTATGGATAAAAATCAGATCTGGCGCAAACTCCAAAAGCGCCGGATTGTCAAACATCACATCCTGCCAATACTGCGCATACTCCGACTCATAAAACACAGGACGAATCCCCTGCTCCAGTAAAAATAATTCCAGAATCCGAATGATGTCATGGGTGGTGGAGCCCCCCAGAACCGCAATCCGCTTTTCCAAAAAGTCCGTCCGCTCCTCCAACAGAGCGCGTTTCATTTTTTTTGATTTTTTTAAAAGTTCCTCCCCGTCAAAGGGATATTCCAATTCCCGCATATCGTTCTCCCTGTGTGCAATAAAGGACAGGCTTTTACACCTGTCCTTTATCATACCATATTATGTCTGCTCTATGCAATCACTCCTCCGGCGCGAAATCATTTCGGATGATGGATGCCGCCTTCTCCGCATAAACCCGGGCTCCGAGAGGTGTCATGTGAATGCCGTCCGCCAGATAATCGTCCGCCGTCTCCGCGTCGATGCCGCTCTCCTCAAAGGCGTTGAAATAGAGCACGCCATCCTCCTTGTAGAGGTCCGCGATATAACCGCCGCCTCTTGCAAAGGTGATCAGCGGGCCGTACCCGTAATCCAGAGAATAGCCGTCACCGATAAAAGTACCGCCGCTGAACACCTGGCAGTAATGGGGACCGATGATCAGGATGCCCGCGTTCGGGAATCTTTCTTTCAGCCTGTTGACCGCATCTTCCAGGGCTCCCGTGTAGGTGTGTGTGCTGTCGATCGCAAGCGTATCTCCGCCCTCCAGATATCGGCTGTTGGGGATCTGTCCCGTCAGGAAATCGTTCACCCCGTACTCGATGATGAAGTAATCCGTCTTTGAAAAGTCGCAGGTCTTTAACACTTCGCCCGCTGCATAGCCGTCAAAAATATCCGGATTGATATTGCCCACAATGGCGTTCACCACGCCCATCAGGCAGCGGGAATCCCAGGTTGCAAAATTATACTGTTCGTTGGGCATCAGGGCCGCCGTCGTGCCGCCCATGGACATGTTGTAAATTTTCGCATTGAGCTGCTCCCCAATGATATCTGCTGCGCCGCTCGCCGATCTGTCGCCGTCCATAATACTGTCGCCGAGAATGACGATCTGCATATCATAGCGCCTCTCGTCCTTATCCTTTTTCTCCTCTTTCTCTTTGTCCTCAGAGGAGCCATTCGCAGCCGCCTGATCGCCCGCAGCCTCGTCTGTCTGGGTCGTCGTCTTCACGGAGGCATCCTCAGGCTCCCCCTCGCTCCCCACAGCCTCGGGCTCGCTCTGGCTTGTCACCACACTGCTGCCCTCCTGCAGTCTTCTCCACTCCTCTTTCAGCTCTTCCACAGTCTGGCTGTTCTGTTCTTCCAGCGCCAGTCTCTCCCGCTCTACCTTAAGCTGCGCCTGTCCATACACAATCTCTATGATTGCCAACACGCAGAAGCCGATCAGCACCGCAAGCAGTATATTTACGTTTTGTCTGCCTTTCCTTGTATTTGTCATCTTGTTTTACTCCTTCAAATTTTACGCCGTTACTATTCCATGCGCTTCCTATCTTACCATATCTTCTCAATTTTTTATATACCGTACACTGGAAATTAAACAAAACTTCTGTAAATCTTAATGTTTTTTTCTTCAAACATTTATAGTATAGTATATAATTATATAATAAGTATATAGTCACAGCTTAAAAATATGCGAAACATTTCTCCCTTACGAAAGGATACATCCATGAAATTCGGAAACGCTCGAAAAAAAACGGTTTCCCCTCTTTGGCAGGACCTTTTTTTCCTTCTGCTTCTCACCGCCTTCTACGTCCTGCTTCTTGCCATCATCAAACCGGTGGACGGCATCAACGACGACTGGGGGATGTACAGCCTGCTGTCAGGCGCGTACACCGGAACACCTGACGCTCATGTCATGTTTTTTCTCTATCCCCTTGCATGGCTTCTTGCAAAACTTTACACGCTCTGGCGTTTCGTGCCCTGGTACGGGCTCTTTCAGCACGGCGTGCAGATCGCCTGCCTTTTTACCGTTTACCGGCGTTTTTTGCGGCTTTGGCGCAAACACAACCCGGAGGCCTCCTTCCAAAAGCCCGCCCTCTGCGTGTTTTTATTTCTGTTTTTTATCGTGGATCTCAACGTGATCTCGGAAGCGCAGTATACCACCACCGCCGGGTTAGCCGCGGCGACGGCTCTCTTCTGCTTTATCACTTCCCGGATCCATCAGCCGACGGCGGGATTTTTTTTGGACAATCTACCGACCTTTCTCTTCGCCTGGCTCTCCTTTTCCATGCGGCAGAACATTTTCTTTCTCATGGTTCCCATGGCGGGTATGCTCTGGCTTTCCAAATGGATCATCGGCAGCAGGAACAAAGCCGGCCATACCGCAGGCAAACTTCTCGGTTTTGCCCTGCTTTTATGTCTCGGCCTGGGACTTTTGTGGGGCACAAACGCCGCCGCCTACTCCTCCCCCGAATGGTCCGATTTCAGAAAGATCAACCATTACAGGGAACGGGTCGGCGATTTCTACGGCTGGCCGGAATATGAGGAGTGCAAAGACGAGCTGCAGACCCTTGGGCTTAGCGAAGAAGCCTACATGTACCGCCAAAGCGGGGCTCCCCATATCGGTTACGATATGAACGTCGAGGACTGGAAGCAGATGCACGACATTGCCAGAAGCTGCTATCTGGCCCGTACCGGCTTGACAGCCCGTCTAAAAAACATTGCGGTCTCTCTGTTTACCGTATTTTTCTACGGAGACGGCATGCAGCCCGCCAACTTGTGCGCCGGTATCCTGCTGCTCTTGACGCTGGCGCTCATCATTTACCACCGCAACGCCCACGCCCTTTTTGTCTATCTCATGTATCTGTTCGGGCGAAGCGTGAGTTGGATCTATGTGCTCTATGAGGGCCGGTTTCCCCGGCGTATCGTGCAGCCTCTCATCACGGTGGACTTTCTGATTCTGGGCGGGATTCTTCTTTCCTTTAATCTGCTGTACACAGAAAGGCGGAAACGGTACGCCCTGATCCTGCCCGTCCTTCTTGCGCTCAGCGTCCTCTCCGTTTTCATCACCGAAAAGGATGTACGGCAAAACTACCGCGTGCACGAGGAAGTGTGGGAGGGGCTGAAAGCCTACTGTTTCTCCCACCCGGACAACTTTTATATCTGGACCTACGCCTCCGGCACACTGGAACATTTCTGCGAGACGCCCTTCGCCCCCGGCCAGGATGCCTATCAGAATTTTATGTACACAAACTGGGGCGTCGTCTGCAACCCCAACACACAAAAAAAGCTCGCCGATTGGGGGATCGGCGAGTTTGGACAAGATCTGGTGGAAAGTGAGCGCGTCCGCTTTCTTATGCAGGAAGCGCCCTACAATGAAGAGCACCCGGTGGTCATGTATTTCCGCCACACCTATCAGGCCAAACTTGTTGTGGACGACACCTTCACGGCAGGCGGCATCACCTACATGGTGTATCAGCTGCGGCCGCTGTGAATCTCCCGCCCAAATAGCAGCAGCGCAAGCACCGTCACTGACAGCATAACAGGGTACATGTAGCGGGTCAGCACGCAGGGGCCAAGAAGCAGTGTTCCAAGCAGAGCCATCGGAAAGACCGCAGGCAGCAGGAGTCCGGGCTTTTTCAGGCCGATACAGCAAAGGCCGTAAAACAAAAGCAAAAACGTATAAAAAGCCGGCTGCATCAAAAGGGCCACAGGCGGACAGTACCGCCAAAGCTCATCCCCCGCCGCAAAGAAGCGGTAGAGCGCCTGTAGAATCTGCAGCTTCTGGTGCCTCTCATAGCCCGGCGCGAGCGTGTCCATGTAAACCTGTTGGTCGCTGGGATAGGTGATCTGCAGATATCCCTTCGCATAGGAATACACGTCATTTAAGTAGGTCGTATCCGTCAAATCCCAAATCCCCTTATTTTTTAACAGAAAGGCTTTCAGATACTCCCCCGGATAGCGCAGTCCCAGAGAAGCCCACGCCTTCGCAAACTGCCCAAGCGTCTCCCGGTCGCCGTCGATATCCCGCTTGCTCCTGTCCGCGATGGCAGGCACATACTCCGGCAGCCCCTCCTTCCAGACCGCAGTAAGCCTCTCCCTGTCCTGCTCTGACAGCTCCTCCCCGTGATACTGCACCACCCTGGCGATCTGTTGGGCCGGCACGCTGAGCGTCTCTCTGGCATAGGTGTCACTGGTGGCGGCCGCCCCGTGGACCAACAGTCCGTTTACGAGCAGATACAGGAGAAAGGCCGCCCCGTGAACCGCGCAGACCCGCTTACAAAAGCGGGGCCGTTTCCGCCCCGCGAAGGCCGCCGCGGCAGCGTACACGATCCATGCGTAGACGCTGTTGTTGCGAAACAGAAGAAGGAGCAGCGTGACGAGAAGATACCCTCCGAAAAAACGGCCGCCCGGGCGCTCCTGTCCCACCACAAGTTCATAGACAAGGGCCGTAAACACCATGACAAGCGCCGCGTATATGCTGTCCTTCGTGACAGAGACGGCCAGCATCCCGTGGGTGGGAAAGAACGCCGCACAAAGGACGAAGGCATAGCCAAGCCACCTGGACACCTGATGTCTTTTCAGAAACGTATAAACCCATGCAAAGCATCCTGCCATCACCGCCATCTGTATGAGGCTGTACATGGCAAGACCTGCCCTGTCCCCGTTGGAAAAGAAGGGCAGCGCCTCTCCCGCTGCAAGGCATCCTTTTAACAGCAGGGTATGAATCAGCGGATGGTGCGTCGTCAGCCCACTGGAACGGATCTGATCCAACTGGGGGATCACATCGTATGCCATGATCGCCGGATAGTAGGTGGCAAAGGGAATACAGAAGCCTCCGAAAATCAATGCAAAAGCGCCCCAGAAGCTCTTTCTGGCAGCGCCGCTTCCGACAGGCTCCTGCACGCCGCCGGACTCTTCCCGCGCTGCTCCTTCTCCTGCAGCTTCCCGCGCCATGAAAAACAGCATATTTAACCCCGCATAGGCAGGCGGTATGAGACAGACCGTCCAGACAACGGCCTCCCATGCGCTCCCGATCCCTGCATGGCTCCAAAACAGCCCCAATACCTGCAGGGCCGTAAAGACGGCCGCCAACAAAATCCGCACGGGAACAGAAAAAAAGACCTCTTGATAAAACAAAGCCTTTTTCCAAAGACAATATAAACCAAACAGCAGGGCCATCGGGAAAATCCCCATGGTGTACACGCTCCCCGACCCGCGAAGCAAAAGGAAAATCCGCCCTGCACACAAAAGCGGCGCAAGAGCGCAGCATACCGTAACCGCCGCCTCCCGCGCCGTAAATTTCTCCTTACTCTTTTCCATCCACATAACTTACCTGTTCTTTCTTTTCTCAAAAACGCTGCTTAGGAATGTTCCCGCACCCGTCTCGTCACAAGGGTCAGGCGGTATTCAAAGTCCCGTCTGTTTTTCAGCGCCATATTGGACAGCATCAGGCCCGTAAACAGGGACTGGATCGCCGCCAGGGCGATGAACCCGCAGACAAAAAGCGTGGGAAAACGATCCACCATTCCCGTCTCCACATAGGTGATAAAAATAGGGATAAAAAGCACCACCGCAATCAGCGTGAGGATCGCGGAACACAACCCGAAAAAGCCGAAGGGCTTATAATCCCGATACAATTTGATAATCGTGTGAAGCACCTTGAACCCGTCGGAGAAGGTATTTAACTTGGACTCGCTCCCCTCCGGCCTGTCCCGGTAATCCACCACCACATTCTCGATCTGCATGTTATTGTAGACCGCGTGTATGGTCATCTCGGTCTCAATCTCAAACCCGGTGGAAAGCACGGGAAAAGTCTTCACAAAGCCATAGCTGAACGCCCGGTAGCCCGTCATGATATCCTTGATGTCGCAGCCGAACAGCCGGTTGATGCTCCCCCGCACCACGGAGTTGCCCAGATTGTGAAAGGGCCTCTTGTTTTCCGTAAAGTAGGTGGACGAAAGCCTGTCTCCCACCACCATATCCGCATTGTGGGTAAGCACGAGCTCTGCCATCTTTCCTGCGTACTCCATGGGATAAGTATCGTCGCCGTCCACCATGATATAGCACTCCGCCTCGATCTCCCGGAACATCCTGCGCATCACGTTACCCTTGCCCTGCATATGTTCATAACGGATCACCGCCCCGGCATCCCTCGCAAGCTCCACCGTGCGGTCTGTGGAATTATTGTCATAGACATAGACCACCGCTTCGGGGAGCGCTTCTCTTGCATCTCTCACCACCTTCGCAATGGTCTTCTCCTCGTTATAACAGGGAATCAATACCGCTATCTTGTCCATCATACGTCTCCTATGTCAAATATTACCGATATCTTATAGTTTACCATAAAAAACCATTCTTTACTATCAGATTTTAAAAGCCCTGATAAATAAACTCCGCCGCGCTGTACCCCGGCCCGTAATAGCCTAACAGAATCACGGAAAACAGGAGCCCGTACCAGATTGCCCAACGCAGAGGAAGGGGCCACTTCGCAATCCGGTCCCGCACCGGGCCTTTCCTCCCTGCCATGGACACCACCCACAGCAGAAGAAGCGTGAGAACCATCACCGAAAACTCAATGCCGTCAAGCCCGAGCTTCAGCAGCGAGCCATCCCAGAAAACATTTGGATTCCATACGCATATTGCTTTGTGCAACATAGCAAATGCATCTTTTAACGTAGCAGCCCGAAAAAACAGATCACCGATACACACCAGAAAGAAGGTGCGCAGTATACGGACTCCCGCCACAAACCGGCCCTCCGCAGAAATAGAAAGGCGCTCCATCATACGCGCGCAGGGCGGTGAAAGAAGCTCCTCCATCACGATATAGAACCAGTGCAAAAGCCCCGACCCGATCACAAACTTCCAATCGCCGCCGTGCCAGATTCCCACCGTCAGCCAGAGCACAAACATGGCCGCAAACGTGGCATATTGCTTTCCCCGCTTTTTGCCGCACTTTTCCTTCAAAGATTTGTTCAGGTTCGTAAAGAGTTTTGACCGAAGGAGCGGATAAAAAACATAATCTTTCATCCACACGCCCAATGTGATATGCCATCTGCGCCAGTACTCCGCCACACTCTTGGAAAAGAAAGGCGTTTGAAAGTTTTCCGGCAGGACAATTCCCAGGCTCTCCGACAGCCCCAGCACGATATCCATACAGCCGGAAAAATCCGTGTACAGCTGAAAGGCATAGCAGGCGGTGGCCACCCAGATGTAACAGCCGCTATAGCTTTCATAAGCCCCGTAGACCGTGTTCACCAAAACGCCCAACCGCTCGGAGATCACAAGTTTCTTGAAAAATCCCCAGGCCATGCGCTGCAATCCCCGGGTCACCTGTCTGTAATCAAAGGCATGGGGCATAAAGAACTGCTCCGCATGTTCCCGGTACTTTAAAATCGGGCCCGAGATCAGATTGGGGAAATACAGGCCATAGAGCGCCAGTCTCAAACCGTTTTCCTGATGTTCGGCAAGTCCGTAGTAGACATCGATCACATACCCCAAAAGGGAAAAGGTATAAAAACTCACCCCAAGCGGTACCAAAAAGTTTACGCCGGGCACCACATTTTCAGGGCCGCCAAGCAGGTGTACCACACCGTCCAGGGTGTTGATGAAGAAATTCACATATTTTAAAGCGAAAAGGATCCCGATATTCACCAATATAGTCACGAGAAGAATGCCTCTGCGCTTTTTTTCCTCCTGCGCAGGCGTTTTTGCCAACAGCCTCGTCCCCGTATGGCAGACGCCCACGGAGACAATGGGATAGAGAATCAGCGCCCCCTGTCCCGCAAGCAGACAGTAGGCCGCACTGCACACCAAAAGAAAGCCCCACTGGAATTTATGGGGAATACTGTAATATAAAATCAGCAATATGGAAAAAAAACAGAGAAAATAAAATGAAGTAATCGCCATGTCCGCCTCCGCCTTTCAATATACCATACTATCCGTAAACTCGCAAACCTACGCCTTGTAAAAACAATGGCAATGCAGTAAAATAAATAGCAACGTTAAAATTCGGAGGAAACAACGCGATGATTCCCAAAAAAATTTCCGTCTGGCTTACCATAGAAAAAAAGGACAGGCCGCTCTTTTGCGGGCTGATCATCCTGTACGGCATCTATGTCCTGCCGATCATTCTGGCAGGCCGCTTTTATCAGGACGACCTGACCCGCAGCCTTTACGGCGTAACCGGTTGGAACAACGACGCAAGGCCCCTCACAGAGCGACTGATGATCTGGCTGTGCGGCGGTTTCCCGCTGGGCGATGTCTTTCCGCTGCCCCTGCTTCTTGCCGTGCTTCTCTTAGCCTTCACCGTCACGCTGTATGCGAAGCGGTATCTGCCCTCCGGCGGTTTTTCCTTTCCCGCCCTCGCCATCGGCTTTTTGGTGATCGCAAACCCCTTTTTCCTCTCCGATCTGTCCTACCGTTTTGACTCCGTCACCATGACGCTCGCGCTCAGCGCCGCCATTTTACCCTATGTGGTGCCGCCAAGAAAAGCGCTTTGGAAAATCTTTGTCTTTTCCTTTCTCCTGTGCATGGTTACTTTCACCACCTACCAACCGGCCGCCGGTGTCTATGTAAGCCTTTGGTTTCTGGAACTTTTTTATATGCTCTTTGCGTCGCGCATTGACCTGCCCCGCCTTTTTGTCCGCGGAGCTGCCTGCGGCCTGAGCGTGGCAGTCTATAAATACGCCATCTTAAACCGCTATATCCGCCCCGCAAACGGCGGTTGGCAGCCGGACGCTTACCGCTTTGCATGGCGCTATGAGGAAGGGCTTGCCTCCGCTGTCTCGCAGAATTTCCAAACGCTGCTTCACTATACCGGCCTCGTCTTGCAGGGTGTTCCCCTGCCTCTGCTCCTTCTCTTCGGGGCGCTTATCATCGGCGGCATGGTCTGTGCGGGCGTTACCCTTTTCCGAAGGAGACGGCCCCTGTACCGGCGGGTCTTTTCCCTCATATACCTGATTCTGCTCCCTTTTTTGATGCTCTTTGGCGCGGTTGGCCCGCTTCTGGTACTGGCCCCTTCCTCCTTCAGCATCAGCGTCCACTCCCTGCTGTGTCTGTGCAGCCTTGGCCTGTGGGCGGGCGGTATGCTCACCTTTCTTCCCCCTGCGCGGGAAAAGCTCTGGGCGCTCCTGTTTCTGCCCTGTCTGCTCTTTGGGCTGACCTTTTCCTACACCTACGGAAATGCCATGGCAAGCCAGAAGCAGTACGAGGAATACCTGACCTACAGCATCGTCCACGACATCGAGACGCTGAATGCGGACAATGCCTGCAGCACGCTCACGCTGTCCGGCCGCGCGCCGCGCTCGCCGGAAACCGCCAGACTGTGCGAAAAATACCCGGTCCTTTCCGATCTGGTTCCCACCTATCTCACCAACTCTTCCTATATAGGCGGCGCGCAGATTTTACACTATACCCAGAAAACATTCGCCTTTGACAGCCTGACCGAAGCGGACAAGGCACTGATCGAGCAAAACAAGCCCGCTCTCGCAAACAGCGTTTACGCCTGCTACGAAAACGGCGATAAAATTATCATCTATTTTAATAAGTAAACCGGAGGAAAGTATGCTTTTTAATTCCATGACCTTCGCCGTCTTTTTACTTGCGGCTTTTATCCTGTATCATATTGTACCGGGCAAATACCGATGGATTTTCCTGTTGGCGGCAAGCTATGTCTTCTATATGAATCTGCATGTGGCTTACGGGCTTTTGCTCCTGTTTACCACCGTGCTCACCTATGTGTTGGCCCTGGGTCTGGAAGGGGCGGCGGACAAACCGGCCAAACGGCGCTGTCTGCTTGGCGGCATCCTGCCCCTTGTGGGCATTCTTCTTGTCTTCAAACTGGGCGCGCCCGTGATCGACAGACTGAACGCCCTGATTGACGCGGGACGCTTGTCCATGCAGCCTTTGACGGTAAAAATCCTGCTGCCCGCAGGCGTTTCCTTCTATTTCTTCCAATCCATGGGGTATCTTATCGACGTATACCGGGGAAAATGTAAGGCGGAGCGGCATTTCGGCTATTACGCCCTCTTTGTCTCCTTCTTCCCACAGCTTTTGGCCGGCCCCATCGGACGGGCGGACTCCCTCTTGCCGCAGTTAAAAGCGGAGCGCCGTTTCGATTACAAAAACGTGACCTACGGGCTGAAACTGATGGCCTGGGGGTATTTCAAAAAACTGGTGATCGCGGATGTTTTCGCCACAGTGGTGAACAAAGTGTACGACAATCCCTACAGCTATGTGGGCCTTGTCTTTATCATCACCACGGTGATGTTTGCCATCGAGATCTACTGCGACTTTTCCGGCTACTCGGACATTGCCATCGGCTGTGCCAGACTTTTCGGCATCGAGCTTATGACCAACTTCAAAAACCCCTATTTTTCCTTCTCCATCCGGGAATTTTGGAGCCGTTGGCACATCTCCCTCTCCACCTGGTTTCGCGATTATGTCTACATTCCGCTTGGCGGCAGCCGGGCGGGACGTTTCCGGCACTGCCTGAATCTTCTGCTCACGTTTCTGGTCAGCGGTTTCTGGCACGGCAGCAGCCTGACCTATATTATCTGGGGCGGGATTCACGGCATCCTGCAGATTGTGGAGACCTTTCTCTACCCGAAGACAAAAAAGGGCGTTGCCGTGATCCGGAAAAAGCACTGGTGGCAGCTCCCGATCACCTTCGCCCTGTTATGCTTTACCTGGATCTTTTTCAGGGCTAACACCATACAGGACGCTTTCTGGATCATCTCAAGGCTGTTCTGGGATATCGGCCGGCCCTTCAATTACCTGAAAACCGCCGTCATCTGTCTGGATATGTCCTACTGGGCCATGTTCGGCATGGCGCTCTCGGCCGTGGTTCTTTTTGTCTGGGATCTGCTGTCCTTAAAACAGGACGTGATCGAGCTGATTTCCCGGCAGAATTGTCTCGTCAGATGGACGCTGTATGTGCTGCTTTTGACGGCGACCGCGCTGTTTTCCTACAAAGGGATTGCGACGGAGTTTATATACTTCCAGTTTTAGAAAGGAAAGAAAATGACAAGAAAAAAAGAAATCCTCACATTTATCATAAAATGCATCGCCATCCCCGCGGCGGCGGTTCTGCTCCTGTATCTGTTGAACATCCCCTACCGGAAAATCGACGACGACAAGTACAGGGATCTGTGGAATCTGCGGATGCTGGGAAACCAGATCGAGGATGTGGAGATCGCCAATGTGGGCAGCTCCCACGGCGCTTACGACTTCACCTACGACAGCCTCTCGGAGGACGGCTACTCCTGCTTTAACTTCGGCAATGTGAGCCAGACCTACGACTATGACCTTGCGCTGTTAAAGGAATACGGAGATTATCTGGAGGACGGGTGCGTCGTTTTTATCCCAATCTCCTACTTTTCTTTCAACAACGAGACGGTGAATGAGAGCGAGGCACAGGCGCTGTCCGTCAAATACTACCACTGTCTCTCCCCGAAAAATATACCTGATTACGACCTGTTTACGGATATCGTGACCGCCCGGTTTCCGATCCTGTCAGCCGGCGAAGATCTCTTAAAACTTCTGCCGGAAAAGCTCACCGTTCACGCGCAGGAGGACGAAGGCGAAGCACAGATGGACGAGGCCGCCGTCGCGGAGTTTGCAAACAGGGCCGCCGCCCGCTTTGACCGCCACTTTAACAACAAGGAAGACTACTTTTTGCCGGAGCGGGAAGCACAGCTTCTTAAACTGATCACATACTGCAAAGAGCACGAGTTTACCCCCGTGCTCATCACCACGCCCTTTTCCGTCTATTACACCGACCCGGTGCCGGAAGACTTTCTCGACCGCTTCCACAGCACCGTCAACCGGATTGCATCTGACACAGGCGTCAACTATTATGATTACTCCCACGACGACCGCTTTTCGGAGAACCTGATCCTGTTCTCCGACTCTGACCACCTGAATGCGGAAGGCGCGAACTATTTCATGGAAATTCTTGCAGAGGAGGTGCCGGAGCTGCAGGAGAAATTGGATTGATTTCCCTTTGCGCTTCTCACCACTTTACATGCAGCACCGCCGCCATCTCCAAATGCCGATCCTTGCGCAGATAAAAGTCATTCGCCGCCTCCTTCGCGATCTCCGGCGTGACTTCCTCCGGCAGGGTAAGGCCCGGATGAAATAAAATTTCCAATGTCCTTCCGTCTTTTTCAGCCTTTTCTTTCATCTTTTGGTAGAGTCTCTCCACTCTCCCCTTGTCCATACGGCCGCTCATCACCAATCCCCACAGATACATCTGTTTCATCCCGTTGGCCCTGCAATAGCGGTCCGCCTTGTGGGCGTAAAGCGAAAGAAGGCGGTTTTTTACGAAGTTGATGGGCCGGTAGGTCTTGTAAAGTGACACATCTGTCAGAAATATGCCCAGTACCTCCCTGGAGTTGCGGATATATTCTATCTCATACCCCTCCTCAGAGATCACCTCCGTCACCGCCTCCCACACCACCGGAATCATATGGGCGTGTTGGTGGCTGTCAATCCGCAGTCCCTTCTGGGCGCAGGGAACGCCCGATTTTTCTGCAATCGACCTGCACTTCTCCACCGCCTCCTGCACTCTCCCGATCTGGGCCTTGATTTCTAACTTGAGCTGTCTCTTGATTTTCCTGCGCTTTCCGGGCAGATAGGAGGCCGCAAAGAGGCCGCCCCAGCCAAGCCCCATCAGATCGCTGTCCGGCTTAACCAAATCGGGAACCGCATCCCGTCCTGCAAGGCTTCTTCCCTCCACGAAATCCAGATGCACTGACATCAGAGGCAGAAAGGGGAGATTCGGAATCTCCTCATAAAAAAGCGCCATACAGGCCGCAAAGCAGCTCATATTGGGCACAATACTGATACTGTCCAGTTTTCCCGCCCGCATACACGCAAGCATATCCTTTGACGTGTTTATGGTAAGCGCGTAATCGTCCGCGTGAATGTCCGGTTTACTCATGTTGAAATCCCTCCTCAAAGCCTTCTCCCCGCAGTTTTAAAACCTTAAGCTGTTTCCCCTGGGATGTGGCAGGAAACGCATAGTAGCCTATTAAGTCTCCCTCATCCGGCATCCAGATATGCACGTTGTCCACCGGGTATTGGGTTGCAGGCCAGGCCAGATAATCAGGCTGTCTGAGAAACGATCTCGCTTCCATGCGCGGCAGTACTTTCGTAAGCTCCCACCCGTATCGCAGCATAAATACCGCGACCACCGTCACCGCGGCGGCACGCAAAACCGTCCTGCACACCGCAGCTGCACGCTCAGAACGCCCATCCCGCATAATGGCTCCCACGGTTCCGGCAGCCATCACCACGAGCACATAAATATAGGGGCCGCCGTAGCGCATATGGGGCGCGCTGAAAAACCAGAAGACAAGGTTGAGCACCCCGGCAGACAAAAGGGCTGTCAATCCGTACTCCTTCTTTCGCAGGCTCCTGCCGATCAGGTATAAAACCAGGGGTATGCAGACAGCACCCACAATGATCGCGATGCGATCCCCCGTACCGTTTGCCAAAAACCACCGCGGCACCCATCCGACCAGAGAATTGTCGTACTCCGCCGCGCTCCGGATCCCCCTTGCAAACATCCGGATATCCTGGCTGTCATCCGCAAGCACGGCCGGATCCATCTTCCAGTCCGGATTAAATAAATCCAGTCCCGCATAGGGATATACCAGATAGCCGGAAATGATTACGTTGCGGACAAGCCATGGCGCTAAGACCGCCAGTCCCGCCGCCACATGGGCAAGGACGGCCTTCCCGTTTTTTTCTTTGACAAACAAATACAGCGGGTAGAACGCAAGCACCGCGACGCAGGCGGCGGACAGTTTCACCGTGGCGGCGTACACGCTCACCAGACAAAGCCAACCGTACACCACTCCCTCTTTCCGCCCGCTTTCCAGAAATTCACTCCACTTGATAAAAATATAGAGAATCAGCAGCATGGCCTCAATATCCGTGCCGGATGATGACATGTCGTAGGCTTTCTGCACCACATAAACCGCCATCGCACATTTGAGCAGATCGGAAACCCGCAGACTGTTTTCTCCCCACAGCCGCACCGTGGAGCAGACGTAGACAAGCGCCGCAAGGCAGAGAAATCCGTTCAGGCTGTGAAGGGACTGCCCTGCAATCCATCCCAGACTAAAGAGGGCCTGCAGCGGCATAAAGGCGCTGTTGTAGGCAAGCCGCATGTGCAGATTCCCAAGTCCCGGCACCACGCCGTAGTCCTCCACCCAACGGATGGCCTGGGCGTGATAAAGCCCCGTGTCATACTGTCCGGGGCTCTGGGTCGTCCAAAGCAGGGTCAGCGCAAAGACAAGAACCACCGCCGCAATCCGCCAGGGAGCCATTTGGAAGCTCTCACAGCCGGGCATAAGACAGATCGTTTTTTTCCTGTAAAACCTCTGATACAGATACAAGACAAAGATGGCAATGCCCGCCGCCCCCAAAACGGTGCAGGCGATCCCCGCCACCTTATAGAACAGACTGAAAAGCTGCGCGTAAGCATTCAGAAACACAATGCCCGTCACCAGATAGACATCGGGCCGTCCCATCGTCTCCAAATGCCTCCCGTACACGCTGTCCGTAACCGCCTTGCCAAAAAGCAGAGCCGCCCCGCAGATAATCACCCACGAAAAAAGCACCGTCACCATCGCTACTTCTCCTCCCCCTCATCCTCGCGCAGCACCAACGTGTCGATGATATACCTGGGTCTGTTTTTGGTTTCCATATAGATCTTGCCGATATACTCCCCAATAATTCCCAGAGACAACAAGGTGACGCCGCCCAACATGAGCGTCACACATAACGTTGTCGTGTAGCCGGGCACATTGTTGCCCCTCGCCCAGTCTACCAAACCGATCACACCCATAATGACGCTGAAAAAGAACACCAACACGCCAAGGCCGCTGATCAGCCGGATCGGCCGGATGCTCATGGAAGTGATGCCATCCACCGCCAGGGTAAGCATCTTATTGAGGGTATATTTGGAATGGCCAGCCTCTCTGGCCTTCACATCGAAATAGACCACGTCGGAAGTAAATCCCATCGTCGGTATGAGCCCCCGCAAAAACAGGTTGGTCTCCCGATACTCCGAAAGCGCGTTTAATGCCTTTTTGGAAAGCAGACGGTAGTCCGCATGGTTGGTGATCACGCGGCTTCCCAGAAGATGCATCAGCTTGTAGTAGGCTGTGGCCGTAGCTTTCTTAAACAGCCCGTCGGAATGCCTGTCATTGCGCACGCCGTAGACCACCTCGCAGCCCGCCATGTAGCTTGCCAGAAATAAATCAAGCGCCTCAATATCCTGCTGTAAATCCGCGTCAATGGTGACCACCGCGTCGGCATGATCCTTCGCCGTCATCATGCCCGCCAAAATCGCGCTCTGATGCCCGTAATTGCCCGCCAGACTCACCACCGAAAACCGCTTGTCCCTGGCCGCAGTCTCATGGAGAAGGCGGAGGGTATTGTCCTTGCTCCCGTCGTTTACAAACATGATTTTGGAACCCTTGGCTATCTTGTTTTCCCGCTCTAAACGCTCCAGCTTTTCCCCCATCACGGCGGCGGTTTTTTCCACCACCTCTTCCTCGTTATAGCAGGGCACCACCAAATACAAAACCGGAATTTCTCTCATCACTTTTCTTCCTCGTAATAGTCTTTATACCACTCCACAAACTTCGCAAGCCCTTCCTCTATGGAAGTCTCCGGCTTGAAATCGTAATCCCGCATCAGATCGCTGACATCCGCGTAGGTCTGATACACGTCGCCGGGCTGCATGGGCAGATATTCCTTTTTCGCTTCCCTGCCAAGACATTTTTCCAACGCCGCCACATAATCCATCAGCTTCACCGGCTTGTTGTTGCCAATGTTGTAGAGTTTATAGAACGCGCCTTTTGCATTCTCCGCGGGCGGGTTGCACAGAATGTTTTCCACCCCGCGCACAATGTCGTCGATGTAGGTGAAATCCCGGTACATATCGCCCCGGTTATAGAGCTGAATCGGCTCCCCCGCCAGAATTTTCTTCGTGAACTTATAATAAGCCATGTCCGGCCTGCCAAAGGGCCCGTAAACCGTAAAGAACCGCAGTCCTGTCACCGGAATCCGGTAAAGCTTGCTGTAGGCGTGGGCCATCAGCTCGTTGGACTTTTTGGTGGCCGCATAGAGACTCACCGGCTCGTCCACCTTATCTTCCGTGGAAAAAGGCACTTTCTCATTTCCGCCGTAAACGGAACTGGAGGAAGCGTACACCAGATGTTCCACGGGAAAATACCGGCATCCCTCCAAAATATGAAAGAATCCCATCATGTTGGAACCCATGTAGGCTCCGGGATTGTCTATGCTGTAGCGGACACCCGCCTGGGCTCCCAGATTCACCACAATCTGCGGCCTGTACTCCTGAAAAACCCGGAATACATCCGCGTTGTCTGCCAAATCACCCCTGATAAAGCTATATTTATCATAGGAGTCCAGAATCGCCAGACGATCCTCCTTGAGCTTCACATCGTAATAATCGTTCATGTTGTCAAAGCCGATCACCTGCGCGCCCCGCTCCAGAAGGCTCTTTGACAGATGAAAGCCGATAAAACCCGCTCCGCCTGTAATCAAATATGTCTTAGAGGGATCTAACTCTCTCATGGTCCGTTCCTTTCCGACATTAACGTCCTATACTGTAATACTCGATTCCCGCTTCCTTCATCTTCTCCACGTCATAGACGTTTCGCCCGTCGTATACAAGCGGAATCCGCATCCGCTCTTTGAAAAGCGCAGGAGACAATTCCCTGATCTCCTCCCACTCCGTAAAGACAAAACAGATATTCGCGCCCGCAAGCGCCTCCTCCGGGCTGTCCACATAGGCGATGGACCCCCTGCCGTTCTCCCCTTCCGGGTAAACCTTTCGGAAATTATCCGCCGCCACAGGATCGTAGGCCGTGATCTGCGCACCGTTTTCTAAGAGCAGCTTCACATTATCCAGCGAAGGGGCTTCCCGCAGATCGTCCGTGCCCGGTTTAAAGGCCAGTCCCAACACCGCCACTTTCAAGCCCTCAAACGTGATCATCCGCTTGCAGGCCTTCTGGTAAAGCCTGGTCTTCTGGGCAGCGTTCACATCCACCGCCGCCTCCACGGTCTTTAGCTGATAACCGTACTGCTTGGCCAGATATTTCAAAGCCTTCGTGTCTTTGGGAAAACAGCTGCCGCCATAGCCGATGCCGGCGTTCAAAAATTTCGCCCCGATCCGGGCATCATAGCTCATGCCCTCCGCCACCGCGTCGATGTCCGCGCCGACCAGTTCGCAGAGATTGGCGATATCATTCATATAAGAAATTTTCAAGGCAAGGAAGTCATTGCAGGCATACTTGATCATCTCCGCAGACCGTCTGTTCACTGAGACAATGGGCAGGCCGAAGGGCTCATAAATTTTCATCAGAATCTCTTCCGCTTCCTTACTCTCCGTGCCGATGATAATGCGGGCCGCGTGCAGGGTATCCTGCACTGCCGAGCCCTGGGCCAGAAATTCCGGATTGGAGGCCACCTCCACCTTCACATCCCGGATCAGAAAGTCCTGGATAAACTGTTCCACCTTGTCATTGGTGCCCACAGGCACCGTGGACTTCACCACCACCAGACAATCCCGCTCCACCGACTCTGCGATCTGTCTGGAAACCGTGGCAATATAGTTCAGGTTGGCGGACCCGTCCGGCTGTTCCGGCGTTCCCACGCCGATAAAAATGGCATCCTTATCCCGGTAAGCCTGCGCATAGTCCGTGGTATAGTGGAGCCTGCCCGCGGCGTTGTTCTTTTGCATCAGCTCCTCCAGGCCTTCCTCAAAAATCGGGCTTTCCCCCGCCTCCATCATCCTGACTTTTTTCTCATCCACATCCACACAGGTCACGTCATGTCCTTTTTCCGCAAAACACACGCCGGCCACCAGACCTACATAGCCGGTCCCTGCCACTGCTATCTTCATTTTTCGTATCTCCTCCTTCTCATCCCTTTTTACTGACAAAACGTTCCACCACCGCCAGTTCTTTATTCCTCCCGGTACTTTCCCTGCCAGTTTTTATATAACAGTAACGCCGGCAGAAGGCAAAGCGCATATAACAGCTTGTCCGGTATCTGCGACATAAGCCGTTTCCCTTCATATCCCGCGAAATGCCCATAAATGATATAGAGCAGCATCATTTTTATTTTTACTTTCAAACAGGTCTCCGGATTTTCCAGATAAATCTTTGCGCGAAGCGTCATTCCTTTGGGTGAACGAATCTTCATCCTGCGCCCCGTGTTTGTCAGTCCGCCTTCCAGATAATCACAGATATACACGTTTTGATTGATGTGCACCATCTGATAGGGCCCGGACATCCGCATCCACACCACGTCCTCCGGCATGTACTTTTCCCCCTCAAAAACGGGAAAAGGATATTTCTTTAAAATGTCCGTAAAAAAGACCTCCGCCTTGTCCCCGCCGATGTTTCCGTTAATCCGCACATGCAGATAGGTATCTATCTTCTCATCCTCCGGAAAATACGCCGTGTTCACTCTGCCGTCGCCGTGGCACCGCAAAAAACTGTAGCCGCAGAGGTTGGGTGTATGCTTGTACTTTTCGTGATAGAAAAGGATCGTCTCCACCGCATTCTCCGGCAGATAATCGTCGCTGTCCACGATAAAGGTCAGCTCTGACCCGATCTTTTCAATTCCCCTGTTGAGCGCCGTATGTTTTCCGGCATTGGCCTGTCTTTCATAGGAAATCCTGATTTTTTTCTCCTGCCTGTAGCTGTCAATCAGCCCGGATGTGCCGTCCGAACTCCCGTCATCGACTATCATCCAGTCAAAATCAGGGTTTGTCTGCCGCAGCAGGCTCTCATAGAGTTTGGGCAGAAAATCCGCCCTGTTATAGGTGGGTGTTATTATCGTAAGCGCGCTCATAGATTCCGTTTCCCCGTATTCTCCGCTCTTTCAGGCCATCCTCAAAGCCCGGCCGCCTCCAGAAATTTTTCCGCTATCTTCTCCACAGAATAGTTTTCCCTGATCCGTACCGCTCCCGCCGACAGCCGTTTCGCCAGTTCTCCGTCGGAAGCAATCCGGCACATGGCCTCGCTCATGGCCGCCTGATCCCCCACCGGAACAAGCAGCCCGCTCTCCTCCGGGGTAATATAAATTCTCGCTCCGCCGATGGGACAGTCCGTAGAGATCGTCGGAATTCCCATGGAGAGCGCCTCCAACATGGAATTGGAAATCCCCTCATAGTCGGAGGATAACACAAACATGGCCGCGTCCTTGATCTGCTCCCTCACATCGGGGCAAAACCCGTGCCATACCACGCGGGACGCAATGCCCAGACGTTTGGCCTGCTCTTTCAGCTGTCCCTCCAATTCTCCCTCTCCGTATATATGAAGTTCATAATCCGCAAATTTTTCAGAAAAACCCGCAAAAGCCTCCAATAAAAGCGCATGGTTTTTTTGTTTATGCAGTCTGCCGGCCGTCACAATCCTGTGGCTCCGGCTTCCCGTGTAGGGCTGCGGCATGTCCGCATCGACGGGGTTGGGTATCACCACCGCCTTTTTCGCGATCTCTTCCGGGAAATAGGAGATGCCGTCCTGTGTCTGAAAGGTGATCCGCCCGGCCCTCCTGTAAGCCCAATTGCGAAGCGCCTTCACATTACAGCTGTCGGGACTGTTTCTCTCCGCCACCATAATGGGTATCTTCATCCCCCAGGTGGTGATCACGGAAAACACGGCCCCCATCACACAGAACGCAAAGATATGGCAGTCCGGATTTTTCTTGAAATACCGCCGCATGGCAAACAGCCGCCGCATCATGACGAAGGGGTTCCCGTTGGACCTGGCGGCCACGCTGAAATCCTCCACCTTTTCATGCAGGGGATAGGCATGTTCATACCCCGCAAACTGCATGACCGCCACGTCAAATCCCTTTCTGATATATTCCTCTGAGAGAAGGGAGATTACCCGCTCCGTGCCGCCACCTGTCATGTTGGGAATGATAAAAACGATTTTTTTATTTTTCACCGCCAAGTATTCTCCTTATCTTGCGCGCCGCCCGCTCTGCAAGCGACGGCCCATGATAGCGGCGGGCTTTTTTCTCGTCGAAGAGTCCCTTCAGGTCCGGCTTACTGTTCACATACTCCCACCAGAGACTTCCCAGATTCGTGTCATAACGCTTCCAGGGCTTGTCCCCCGCATAATGGATAATGGCCGGAGCATTCATAGCCTGTTGGTACTCCTCCTGCGTACAAAGCCCCTCCTCCACAAATCTGTGATACTCTTCCTGTGGCATATAGGCCAGACGGTTATATTTAAGCGGCAGATAGCTGATGGCTCCTTTACAGGTAATATTCAAAATATCCTGATCCTGATAGTAGAGCCTTTGCCGCGCCAACTCATCCCAACTTTTTTTCAAACCACGGCTTCGTATCTCCTCCAGGTTTAACAGCGTAACGCCGGCGTTGATATAGTTCCCTCTCTGCCCCTCCAGAAGATGCCAATACTCACGCCCGCTGTTCCACTCCCACTTGTCGGACAGGTTCACCGCGCCCCTTACCGCCGCCAGGGCCATTTTCTCCATCGGCGTTTCCCAGACCGCCCGCAGGCTTTCCCTTACCAGTATATCCGCATCCATATACAGAATGCGCGCTGTCTCCGGCAAGAGTTCCGGCAAGGCAAGTCTCAGATAGGTGCCTGTGGAGATTCCCCGCACCTCATAGGCGGACGCATAAGGGTTTTCGATACAGTGCATAACGAGCGCCGATTCTTTGTCCCGCGCCTCCACCAACTGCCGCAGCCGGGTTTCCACCCTTCCCGCCTCCTGCGTACAGACACAGTGAATCTCACAGCTAAGCGAATCCGGAACGCAGCTATCGACCAGAGAGGCAGCCGCCACCTGCACCGGCCCAATCAGATTTTCATCAAAGCAAAAAACCGCTTTTATTTTTTCCACGCAAAACCTCCCTGCGGTTTTCATTCGGATGTTTCTCTGTTTCTAAACAGACACTCTTATTCTACCCTGATACCATGAAAAAAGCAAGGAATCCAAATGAATTCCCTGCCCTCCCTCCCTCTCTTGCCAAAAAGCGCAAAGGACGATAAAATGTAATAACTACAAATGGAAAAGGAGCCCGTCATGTCCAACTGTTTTTTATCTGTCATCGTACCCGTTTATAATGCCGAATCCTATCTGGCCCGCTGTCTCGACAGCATCCTTGCCCAGACTTTCACCGACTTTGAGGTGATCCTCGTGGACGACGGCTCCACCGACGGCTCCGCCGCCCTCTGCGACAGCTATGCCGGCAAAGACGGACGTTTTTCCTGTATCCACAAAAAAAACGGCGGCCACACCTCCGCCAGACAGGCAGGGCTGAAACAAGCCTCCGGAACCTATATCGCCTTTGTGGACAGCGACGACTGGATCGCAGCCACTATGTATCAGACCATGTGCGGCGCGGCGAAAGATACCGGTGCGGATATGGTCTGCTGTAATTACACCGCCGTCACGCCAAAGGGGAATCTTTTGTGCCGCTCCACCTTCCCGGAAGGCCTCTATGAAAAGCCCCTGTTGGAGGAACAGGTTTATCCCCGTATGCTCTACTCCGGCTCTTACTTTACCTACGGCGAAGCGCCCAATCTGTGGAACAAACTGTTCCGGCGGGAACTGCTAAACAAAAATCTTCCTTCCGTTCCCCTCTCCGTCAAGCTGGGGGAGGATGCCCTCGTCACTTATATCTGCCTGTTGGAATCCTCCCGCGTCTATTTCTGTGAGGAACCCTTCTATTATTATCAGAGCAGTTCTTCCTCCCTCACGCACAACATGGACGAGAACCGCCTTTCAGAAAACAGGACGCTCTTCGATGCCTTTTTAAGCATCGTTGATCTCTCCGTCTATCCCTGTATGGAACGGCAGCTTGATACCTACTTTGTCTACCAATGCCTTCTGACATATGGCCCGGTGTTCTCCGGCATACCAACCCCCCGCGGCCGTCGGATGTTCCTCGACGAGTGCGCCTATCCTCCCGTCAAAAGGGCCTTCCGCGCTGTCAGGATTCGGGAGTTAAAGGGCTTGCACAATAAACTCTACGCCCTCTGCATCCGCCACCGGCTCTACCGCTTATTCCGTTTTCTCCTGTCACATTAAAAACCCCGGTCCCACTCTCCCGTCTGATAAAACTGCGCGGTCGCGTCTATGCCGTTTTGGTCATCGTTTAAAGCAATCGTCCGGTCAAACAGATTCGTCCGGGTGAAAGCTGCAAGCAGCAGGACAAACGCCGCCGTAATGGCCACCGCCGCGATCCGCTTCTTTCCGAATCTGAGGTGTTTTTCCTCCGTCCTCCCATTTTCCTCTTCGGCACGCTCTGTTCCTGCCTTTCCGGTCACCGCTCTCTCCAGAAACGCCGCCCACTCCGCCATGCCGCAGACCCCATAGGGAATGAGAAATGCAAAATAGGGGATCGTGTAGGAAGCGCTGGATTCCCAGAACAGATGAAAAAGCCATCCGCCGAGGAACACCACCACTCCCATCAGCTCGTAAACGCCGCCCTTTTTCCACCTGAGCAGCAAGAAAAACAACACCCCGAGCAGGATGAGTGTCTGCATGTAATTGAGAAAAACGGAGAGCCCCACGCTCCCTCTCCCCTCAATCAGGCTGTTCAGCCACTGCGGCACATTCCCGTCCGCCTCTCTTCCCCTCGTGCGGTCCAGACAGATAAAGGTGGGGTCATTCCACTGAAAAGCGGTTTTTCTGGCCAAAAAGGGCAGTCCCTCATCCAACGGATTTTCCGACATCCGTGTCACAATCTTTTTTAGTTCTTCCAGAGAGGCCTCTGCAATCTTTTCCGTGTCATAGTGATACTCCGTATACACGTCAATGATATAACCATTGTAGCCGCCCGGCCCAAGCGGCGCCTCCTGCATCCCCATAACCACCCAGGAGAGCATCACCGCTCCCTCTTCCAACTTCTGCCCCGAAATCCGCTCCACCATGCGGTTTGCAAGCTGCGTGCACAGCGCCACGCTAAGCGCCATACACACGATAAACAAAAGGGAAACCGCCCCTTTTTTGCGGTCCTTCTTTATAAAAAAGAACTGGTCAACCGCGTCGTAGGCAAGGAAACAGGCAATCGCAATCAGATAAATGAGACAGTTCATCTTGATCACCGTGGCAAGCCCCATGCACACAGCGGCCGCCGCGATATAACGGTAACGCCTTGTCATGAGATACTTTCCCGCGAAATAAACCGCCCCCAGAGAAAACGCCATGCCCGGCAGAATGCCGTAAAGATAGGACACGTAAAAGGCTAACGGCACCCACACAAGCAGGCCAAGATACACTGCCCCCTGCCGTCCCTCCTGCTCTTTTCCGCCGACCAGAGCGAAAAAAAGAAAGAACATCTTCACAAGCAGTCCGTAAATCACCGCCAGACAGATCACGTTTATCAACTGCAGTCCCACAAAATTATCCACTCCCACAAGAAAACTGAGCAGATAATAAAACAGAACGATGCCGGACTGAAAGGGATAGCGAAACAAATATTCCCCTTCCGCAAAGGAGGAAAAGTCTCCCCGCCGCCACTCCATGGCCGCCGCATAGACTTTGGCCGGATCAGAGGAGGGATGAAACTTCGTGACAAGCACATATGCCGTTCCCAAAACAAGCGTCAAAAGGGTCAGTCCCCAAAAGACGGCTTCCTTATGCCGCGCCATATCCTGCAGCCCCCCGCCTGTCCTGCCCCTTCCTGCAAGCCTTCTCCCCGCAAGCAGCACCGCAGTCACAAGCAAAAAAACTAACAGATGACGCAGCGGGCTGTCCGCTATATTGAGGGTTCTCTCCTGCCAGTTTCCATCCTCCAAAAGCAGACGCCCCACAAAACTTGTGCCGAAAATGCTGTGCAAAAACAGCAAAAACACAGCCCCCGCAGCCATCAGGCGGATCAGGCCGTCTATCATTCGGTAAAACACATGATTTCGATTCATATCCTCTGCCATTTCCCCGTTTTTCCAAATATGATTCCTCTATTTTACCCTGTTTCCCTGCAAAACACAAGATATGCTTCCCGCCCGCCCACAACAATTTGTCGTATTTCTTTCAGCTTATCTTCCATTCGTTGTTTTTATCCCACAACTTTTTGTTGTGTGATAGCATATAGTACAACAAATTCGTTAATCCTAGCAGTGGGAAGGGAGTTCTTCAGCATGAGAGAACTACGCGCAGTCATCCGGGATTTGCGGGAAGACAACGATATTAGACAAAAAGCAGTCGCCGAATATCTGGGTGTGTCACAACAGACCTACTCCAACTACGAAAAAGGCCACCGTGAAATTCCCCTCTGGGTTGTCGTCCGGTTGGCCAGATTCTATAAAGTCAGTACCGATTATCTTTTGGGTGCAGACACCGGCTATCTGGGAAGCACCAACCTGAGTGGAAAATATTGGGGCGACACCACCCTGCACGACGTGGTCTATGACTTACAGACGCTGAACGCCAAGGATCGGCGCGATCTGCTGAAATATATCAAGTTTTTGAAAGACACGGACTGAATTTCCTGCCAGACTTCTCTGTGCAGGCCTGCACGTACAAAAACCGACAGCTCATTGGCTGTCGGTCAGACTGTCAAAAAAGGTCAGCAAAAGCTGGCTTTTTTTGATATAATAAAATC
>CAMXPV010000006.1 GCA_947245585.1 uncultured Lachnospiraceae bacterium
AAAACGGTATTGTGGTTAAGTCTGACTCCTCATCTGACCATAAATGGAGGACAGGAAGTTTGAAAAAAGAATAGTAACTATGATTTTGTAGAAACGAATTTAGAAAATATATTCAAATTTTATTTATCCAACTTAATGATCGCATGGTCTATAGCCGGAAGCGCTGTATAACGCTCATATCCTTTTGCAACGATACTCGGGAAAATATTTGCTAGCACCATCTTTAGTATAGCAAGGGCAGGATGCTTTTCAAACTCTGAAACAAGATCCGATATCGCTTCCATCATACCATAAGTCCACGCCCCCGCTTCCGTTGTCAGTGCAATAAAATCGCAGCCATTTTTATATTCTTTCAACCGCAAAACAATATTTTTAGACTTGTTACTTTCATATCTGTTATTATAAAAAGGTACAAACAAATGATCTAAAAAATCCAAATACTCCTGCAATGCCGCAAGAAACCGGCTAAAACTAATCGCTCCCTGCATATATTGCCCCATTGCCTCCTCATAACGAAGATATTCACCTGATTTCCATACAACATTTATCAGATAATCCGCAGGAAGCAAAGCAAACGCATACAAATTAAAGGAATACCTCCATGAGATATCATATTGTTCCGGTAAATCCAGTTCATAATTGTGTCGTTCTTCCGTTCGACGAAAGCCGTTTAATCCCCTTAAATAATTCAGCTTAAGATACTCCGGAATATTATAGTCATAGGAGTTTCTCAACATATCATAAAGGATTCTATATTCTTCGCTTGTTTTTTTATGTGTCTTAAGCGCCTCGTTTTTCACCATATTATATGTAAGTATCTCCTCACCACTCAGGTGGTTTAAGAGACTTTTGAAAAACAAATTAATTTCATCCGAATATTGCTGCTCAAGACTTTTTCGTATTTTTTTGGTAAACATTTGTGAAACATCTTTTTCATTCCACCAATAAATATTTTCCTCTTTACATATTTCATCAATCATACTTGAATATTGCTCGCTCGGTAAATCCACTCCCTTTTTATTGTTCTGTGCATTGCGCAGACTTTGAGAAAAGCAGCCTTTATAATCGTCTCTGGCCGCCAGCTTTATGGAACCCGCCTTAATCAACTCGGCAAAATCCGCAGGCGGTAATTTCCTATAATCATAGTGTATCCCGCCTTCGCTTTGTAATATCAGGGTTCTCAATGCCCTGTTTAAATTAATGGACGAATCGCTTATAACAAATTCCTTAAAGAAAAGCAGCCGCATAATAATATATGCCCGAAGATACACACACGCCTGCCCCCTCTTAATCTTGAATCGTTCTATCATCTTATCTTCTGAGTTTGTAATCGAATCAAACACAATATCATTGGTTACCATAGTCTCTACCCCCTCCCCGCTGCCTTCTGAACAAACTGATCAATTTTGACGAATACCTTTCTCACCTTACTATAACCAACTCCCAATGTATGCAGCGCCGGATTTTTATGTGCACCACTCCCCTTTTTTCCATTTTCTCCACTCTTTTCTTCCCCATTGCCACTCCATCCTGAAACAGGCGCTTTCTCTCCTTTTATTACCTCGTAAGCCACATCCGGATAATTGGTTATGATCGCATCCACGCCAAGTCTCGCCATGCGTTCCATATCCTTTCTATCGTTGACCGTCCATACATGCAGATCAATCCTCATTTCTTTACAGTTCGGTATCAGATCAATATACTGCGTATTATGGATAGACGGATGCAATGCTTCCACCTTATTTTCTTTTGCATACTCCGCCATGTGGAGTGTCCCGTCGCAATAGAGAAATCCCACATGTACGTCAGGACACAACTCCTTTACCTTCATAATCGAATAGTGATTAAAACTGGAATAAATCACCTGTTCCTGCATCTGCAGTTTGTCCACGAGCCGTAGTACACTGTCTTCAATTCCATCATAGAAATTTACGCCCGTCTTCAGCTCTATATTCACCGTCATTCCGGTCGGTTTCATAAGCGTAAGCACTTCCTCAAGCGTTGGAATCCTACAGCCTTTATACTCAGGATGCGTTCTGTTAAAGGCGAATTGCTTCAATTCCTCCAACGTATACTCCACGACCTTTCCGTGTCCGTCGCTCACCCTGTCGATGGTTTCGTCATGTATCACGACAAGCTGCCGATCCTTTGTAAACTGTACATCCAGTTCAATGCCATCCGCCCCCATCTCTATCGCCATCTGAAATGCCTCCAGCGTATTCTCCGGCGCATAACCGGATGCCCCTCTGTGCGCCCATACTTTTGTGGTCTTTTTCTCTTCCATAAGGTTATCCTGCACTTTCCTTAACTTTCCATCCCTGATTTCCCGATCCGGCCCGGCTCCAAATCTGACAAACCGCAATGTATTCTCCGCCGTATTCACGATTAACGTATCCCACAGCTCCTGTGTGACAGTATACCTCACCCTCCTGTATGTCTCCGCTCCTTCCGGTTTCTTATCCGTAAAATACTCACACTTTGAACAGCCGATGGAGACAATCGGAAACGCCCGCTCCTCAAAAATATAATCCGCATGGGTATGCCCATGTATAAACGCCATGATTCTTCTGTCATGAGTGTTGTGCCATCTCTCCAGTTCCTCTAGCAGTTTTTCCCCATTACGCACTTCCGATGCCCAATAATCCAATCTTGCGATCGGCGCTTCATGGCTGAATACGATAACACGATACTCATCTGGCAGCATATGCAGGCTTTGCATGAGCCACGCAATCTCTTCCATAGGAAACCCATATCTCAGTTGTTCCTGCGAATCATAGGAGTGGAGAAAATACAGTCTAAGCTTCTGCTCTTCATAGTCGTCATAGTACCACAGCCGTTTTCCTTCCTTCCCTTTTGCCGCAACGTCCGCCAGATAGTAATCATAGATTTCCTCCTCTGTCAGCAAGTCCGGATTCCCCCGAAAGTAATTGGTATCATGATTTCCCACTGTCATATACACTTTAGGCTCAATCCGTCTCATATCATCTAAGATAATATCCGTATAATATCTGCAATATTCTTTGCTTAAAATCCCATCTCCCAGATCTCCCAGGTGGATAATCGCATCCGGCTGCACCGCATCGTCTACCGCCTTCATCGTAGCAGCCGTATCTTTCCATGTGCCGTTCACGGTCATATGCGTATCCGCCAACAAAGTGAATACAAGTGATCTCTCTTTGCGACACTTTAAAACAGTGTCAATACACTGCCTGATCTCTCTTTGCACATCATGTTTTGTGAGGATTTTTTCTGTCTTCTCTCCCGTCTCAAGCGCAATAATCCGTTCAATATCCAAATCCTCTTTCGACAGCGGCCCTCTGTCCACTCTTCTAACGCTTATCCGGATATATCCTTCCTGTTCAAATCTGGTCTCTTCCTGCGTATACCTCCCGCCTATGGTAGACATTTTTTTTACATAGTCCGACCAATTCTGCTCCTCCTGATAAAGATAGGAGTAGATATAGTCCTCCTGCCATCTCGTTGTATAAAACGCATAGGCATACTCATAGAAGGCATCTTTGACTCTGAGAAGCGTACCTTTATCCACATAATAGAACAAGACACTGCTCATCACAGTGTCTTCCCCGTCCCTTATCTTTCCATTGTCCGCATCAATACCTTTTCCAATGTGCATCTTAACCTTACTCATGATCCGAATCCTTTCCCATATGTTCTACTGGCGCTCTCTCCACCTCTTTCTCAAGCTGCTCGTAAGTAACCCGGGTAATATTGCCCTCATCAACACGGTATATGGTATCGCAGTTGCGCACTGTGGTAATGCGGTGCGCAATGATAATCATCGTCTTATGTCCCAGAAGATGCTCGATCGATTCCATCACAGCCTTCTCCGTCTCATTGTCAAGCGCCGATGTCGCTTCATCCAGGACCAATATATCGGGATTATTATATAATGCCCTTGCAATGCCGATTCTCTGTCTTTGTCCGCCGGATAATCTTGCACCCCGCTCCCCGATCTTGGTATCCAGTCCTTCTGGAAGTCCTTCCACAAATTCTTTGAGCTGTGCCTGTTCCAGTGCTTCCCACACCTTGTCATCCACGGAATCATCCACGTTTAGGCCGAAAGCCACATTGTTGCGAATGGTATCGTCCGACAAAAAGATAAACTGCGGGATATATCCCAACATATTTGACCACTCATCTATATGATGGTCAATATCCTTACCGTCACAAAGAATTTTCCCTTCCTGTAACTGCATGATTCCGAGAAATACATCGGCAAGTGTTGTTTTGCCTGCACCCGAAGGACCGACAAAAGCAACCGCCTCTCCCCTATGAATCGTAAGATTCACCCCTGATAAAACTTCCCGTTCCGTATTCGGATAGACATAATGGATGTTTTCCATCTCTATCTTATCACGAAAAGTCAGCTCTTTCTCTTTCTTTCCGATCTCCGCAATCTGTGCTCTCCGATACTTATGCTCCTCGCAGATCTTCATATCATGATAGACATTATCCATGAACGGATAATTAAAAATAATCTGATTCAGGCACCCGTTAATCATACTGATTCTAGGGAATAACCGGAACAATGCCATTGCAAATACGGAAAGCTGTGGCACAAACGTGTAGACATCCACACCGGCACGCAGCCTGACTGTAATCAGCATTAAGATAACCACCACACAAAAACACTCCAGAATCAAATGTGGAATCTGGTTGATAAAACTGAATATTTTCTGTACACGGATAAATGTCCCATAATACTGCGCATAATTATCCACAAAGTATTGTTCCCGCTTAAGAATTTTGATCTCCTTCGCCCCGCCAAACGCCTGTTGAAGCCACTGCGTCATCTTTCCCTGTGCTTCCTGCGCCTGTGTTCCATAGGAAAAGGACCTGGCCTTGTTCCATCTGACAAAAATTCCCACGAAAGCAACCATAACCGCGATCAAACACATAGATAAAACAAAGTCCGCAATCAGGATATATAAGCCAAAGATAAGCATCATAAAGCATCCTGACAGCATAATCAAACACTGCATGACAAGATCAAAAAACCCGTTCACGTCCGCCCCTACACCGCGCATCAATACCGCCGAATTCTTCTCCAGAAAAAAGGAATAGGGTTCCTGCATATATGCCTGCATAAGCCGGACACCGATATTCTTTTGATTGTTAAAGACAAATGCATTTCTGGCATAATAGGCAGCCGCATTAAACAGATTCTTAAACAGATAAACACCAATCACAGCTATCGCCAATACCGTCAGAAAATCGTTGTTGCTCTGTATGTGGAATGCCTGATAAGCCCGGCTCAAAAACGGATTTGTATGAATCATCTCCTGATTTAATACCACACCAATAAACGGATAGATGGAAACGATGCCCAACAGCTCAACAAACGCTTCCATAATCAGCAAGACAACCATTCCTAATAGTTGTTTTTTTTGCCCCTTCGTAAAAATGTAATCAATCTTCATCCATATGTCTTTTACAACACCCATTTAGTTTTCTCTTTCCTCTCTTTTTCTGAGAAACCTCTCCATGATTCCTGCCATGGCGATTGACTCTTCCTTGGTAAACTTATAAGCGCGCCCCTGATGCCCGTTAATCATATACACAAAATCGCTGATCTCATAGCGAAGGCCATTCCCCAGAAATTTTGCAAAATGCTTTTCCCTTTTATTCGGATCCTCAAACCTGACCTCAAAGGACTGTGTGAGCCACCACGGAGATTCCGCAAGGATATAGCCTTTGGTGCCGGAAATCAGCAGCTGTCCTTCTGATTTTACCCCCAAACCGGTCTTGGATAAAGCAAACGCATTGTCATAGATAAAAGTTGCCTTCGTATAGAGGTCAATTCCGTTCTCCGCCAAAATACTGTCAAAGCGGATTTCTTTATATTCCGTTCCCAACAATTTAATAACAGGCAATAATGTATAACTGCCAAGCTCCGTGAATCCCCCGCCGTATGCCTGGTCCGTCATTTCCCGCACGCCTTTACTGGTCAGTTTTGTAAAGCAAGCTTCCACATCCTTGACCTCGCCGATTAACCCGCTCTTGGCAATGCTGATCATCTGATTGAAGCCGGGCGCATAAGCTGTCTTGACAGCCTCCATTAAAATAAGATTCTTCTCCTCCGCCATTTGATACAGCTCTTCCGCCTGGCTGCCTCGAAATACCATAGGCTTTTCACACAACACATGTTTGCCGTGCTCCAAAGCCGTCTTAACATAGTCGTAATGGGTTGCATGGGGAGACGCCACATATACGGCATCTATATTCTCCATAAATTTTTCTATATCGTCTGTTGCCATCGCCAATTCAAACCATTTAGCATAAGCCTCTGCGCTCTCGATATGCGGATTATACGCACCATACAATTCTGCTCCGCTGATACGCCTCGCTTCCGGAACAAAACGCTTGGCAATGCGCCCCGTACCAATCACGCCAATCTTAAGGAGTTCCCTGTCCCGCTGCCTCAACAAGGTTGAGGACACATTCTTCGTCCGATCCAGATATACAACCTCGCAATAGTCTTTCAGGTAATCAAATTTTCCTGTCCAGTCTGATCCCACCGTAAAGATATCAATCCCGAACCGCAGAATATCCTCTATTTTTTGACCGTTATGATCTTCGACCACAACCTCATCGACAAACCCGGTGTTCCTTACGTTATCAATTCTTTCTATGAGGGAGTCCACGACATTCAATTTACCCCGTGACTCATCATACTGTTCTGTCGTAACTCCTACAATCAGATAATCTCCCAATGCCTTCGCTCTCTGCAGTAAACGGTAATGCCCTTCATGAAATAAATCAAACGATCCATAAGTGATTACTTTCTTCATTCCGTATCCTCATCCTTATAAAAAAATTTTTTCAGCTGTTCGTCTCATCAAAATTAATTCTTTTTTCTTCTACAACAATCGGCCGGTGAATCACCCTTGTATTAATATTCAAAACATACTCTCCCAAAAAGCCTATAAAGAAAAGCTGTATGGAGCCAAGCAGGAAGATACCGATAATCATAGGCGCATATCCGGCCTGAAAATTATCCCAATACAACAATTTCAGAACCAGATAAACAAGCGCCACACAAAAACTGATAAAACCCACAATAAATCCCATAAGAGTCGCCAATCTCAGTCCCACCTTCGTATAAGACGTAAAGCTCAGCATTGCGGCATCGTACAAGCTGTAAAAATTATTGTGAGTCTTTCCCGCTTTCCTCTTTGCCTGCTCATATTCCACTTCAATCATATTAAACCCAGCCCCATATTCTGCCACAATACCCCTTAAAAACGGGAGCGGATCATTCAGCCCCCTAAGCAACGCGATAAATGTCTTATCATACAGGCCAAACCCGGTAAAATGTTCTATCATTTTGACCGAGGACATGTTTTTGATGGTTTTATAATACATGGTTCTCAGAAAATAAATCAAACCCGGTTCTTTGCTGGAGGTTTTGATTCCGCTGACAACCTTATGGCCTTTTTCCCACTCTTCCACAAACCGGGGAATCAACTCCACCGGATCCTGAAAATCACAGGACAAACTGATCGTACAGTCTCCCGTTGTCTGGCACATGCCATAAAATGGCGAGTTAAATTGTCCGAAATTGGTCACATTAAAAATAGCCTTTATCTTCTTATTTCCCGCACAGATTTCTTCCAACTTCTCCCTGGTACCGTCAGTGGAACAATTGTCAATAAAGACAATTTCATAATCATATCGGCTCAACGCCTCTTCCAACACATTCACAACCGCAAAACTCATCGGTCCCACATTTTCTACTTCATTATAACAGGGAATCAAAATACTTATTTTTTTCATTTTTCCACCTTTAATACAGCTTGCAGACAATCATTTGCTCATTTTCAAATAAAATTTCTCCCTTACCGGGTGGACAGCTAAACTGTCCAAGATATTTATTGAAAACAATATAGTCCACTCCCATGTTAGAATACTGATCAAACTCTTCCGCCTCTTCAAGGTATCCTTCCATCCCTACCAATTCTCGTTCCGTAAGGCTGTAAAACAAATCCCTTTCCTCTCCAATACGAAGACGATTGGTTAAAACCAATACCTCTGGCTCCGTATTCGTTCTGATCCATTCATAGGCATACCATTCGTCATAGTCTACCTTCAATCCACCGTACTTATCATCTATTATATTATCATGAAAAATCCATAAATTATCAAGCCCCGTTACCAAACATTTCCGAAACTCACCACCGGAATCAAAGCAAACTGCAAATATCACAGCTGCACTGCATAACACTGTCATAATTACCGACTGAAGCCTGCACGATATACCGCCTAAAAAAATAGTTTCCCATAAACACCCTGTCAACAGCGCGGCAAACGGAAACACGGTCAATGTAAAATACATTTCAGAATGCCCGTAATATACTATGAAAGATCCGAGCATAATACCCGCCATTGTCATAGAAAATAAAATCAAGTACTCCTTTTTTATACTCTTACGAACAATAGAATAACATATAAATACTATCATAGGCAGCATAGTCCATGGATTGATGTATAAAAAATGCCGCACAAATCCCACCGTACTTTTCAAACCCTTGTCTAACAAGGATTCCTTTGGCTCCTGTATTTTTCCGGATGTTCCATCGCTTATTTCAATTGTATCCCCGGAGCCATCCTCGGTTATTTCGACTATATCTCCCGCATTCTCTCCTCTGGAGGCCAAGTAATCCGCCGCCGTATCGCTATAGGATTGTGCAGCAGATGACAGATAGAGATACATTAATCCAAATCCCAAAAAAGCGCCAATAAAATAGACCACTGCAATTTTCCTTTTTTTCTGTATCCAAAAGGAATACATACACGCCAAGACAACACCGACAAAAATGACCGCTCCCGTTGCACCCTTTGTTCCAGTACAACAAACTAACAGCGCCACCGTCATGAGGAATTTATGAAAATCGAATTCCTCATCCAACTGTATCAATATCAATAATATAGTCAAGACTCCCAAACTTTGGGCAATATGATAAGACATGGGAACCAGATAGATATGCCAAATATACGTAACTATTGATTGATTTTCAAGCCCGGTAGAAAAAAGAATCAGAAACAATGCGATAATCTGAGCCTTCTTATTTCTTATGAATCGATCCACTATGACATAAGAAGACAAGCCCCAAAAAACAGATGCCTCAATATGCGAATACTGTGAGGCCATCCCAAACGCCGAAATATCCGTCAGTCTTGCTGCTGCTGCCTGTTGAATCATCCCCAAATAATGATACGGTCTGTCCTTTAATAGCTCTATAAAACCTGAAGCCTCCCCTCTGAATATCGCAATTCTTCTTACCCAAAACAAATAATCTGGATGATACCTGTTACTTTCGCCAATATAGGGAATTCTCCATCTCAACGAAGATACGATAAGAGAAATAACAAAAACAGCCAAAATCGCACAAATCCACATTCGGTCAAACGACGCTTCCTTGTCGCTGTCACTTTCCCGGTGAACAACATGATTCCATACAACAGCAAGCGAAACTGCCGCTATAACTGCAAAAAACACCTTAAGAAATCTGCTTCCCACAGTTACCATGATAAACAGATACAACACAATAGTCAGCATATATCCTGCTGCATAAGAAAACAGTACCTTCTCAATGGATTTTAAATTTCTCATAGGCATCAAAATCATCACAGCCATTCCAGGAATCAGCAGACAAAAGATCTGAAATCCCCAAAACCGCAGCCATTCCATTATGCCAGTCTGATGACATAGCCCGGAAATAGCCGTCATAAAAAAAATCATAGCAGCTAGCTGCCAATATTGCTTTAAATATCTATAAGGTTTTTGCATATTTCTCTTTTCCTCACTGCCGCACAGACCTCTAATAATATATTTCGCTTAATCATTAAGCATCAAGTACAAATATTTTTTCTTTGAAAAAAAGTAACCCTCTAAAAAAGTTTTCCTGCTATCCTTTTCCGCTCCTGCTTTTGGCCGCTGATTCGACACAACGAAACACATTTTGGCCCCCGTATATTCTTTATCCTCCACCACCGCCAAATCAACATTTGGCGCAATCACGTTATCTGTATACTGTTCCACCTGTACTCCTAAAGCTTCACCTATCTTTTTCTCTAATAAAGTGGTTTTTGTCTTTCTGTAAACTTTCATCCCCATCCTGCTCAAGTTGCGGGCCGTATAACCCATATCATCCACCGAGACAAATGCGGTCATTGAGTCAAATGCGAACGATTTCTGCTTTTTATAAATATCCTTTGACAGCACCCCACAAATCTGTGCCCACATCTTATAAATAAATGTGTTTCCCTCTAGCGGACACTTGTAATAATACGGATGTTCAATGATTCCCCTTCCTCCCTCATTTTGAAGGAACTCATCAATACTTACTCTTAAATCTAATGTTTTTTCATGACCAATCCATTTTGCATAATCCACTTTTGCTATTCGGAGCGTCACATACTGATCCCCTTTTGCCGCCAGGAAAGTACATCTGTGCTTCCCCCCAAGCAGATTAAAGTATCCCTTCTCATTCCACTTTGCCATAGGCGCGTTTCGAAGAAAGAACTCCTTATCCAACTCATAGGACATCTCCATATTACGGAAAACATCTGTCCTATTGCTGACTACATTCTCTTTCCAACGTTCCGTGATTTCAACGCCACCTGTATTCTCTGCCGCTTCACAGCAAAATGCCACATAATCTTCGATACCGTTTTCCACCGACTCACACAAACACTCCTGAAACAGGCCAATATGCGGAAACATGGATAAAATGGGGATGTCCTCCCATACAGACTCCTTTTCATCGGTTCTGTTTGCATAAATCAGGCATGTGGGAACCCGCGCCCATACATAAGCCCCTTCTTCCCGGATCAAAGCCGAATCTTTACATACATAAGCCACAACTTCCTTTGTTTCAGGAATATGGGAAAGTTTTTCCAGTTGATTGCCTAGCAGACAGTCATAGCACTCACTGATTCTTTTCTCATCCTCCGTACCCTCTCCGCTCAATACAGAATGGGGCTTATACAGAATGCTGTTTATTCCACTCTTCACCAAATGATCTGCAATCTTAGAATGTTCAAAAACATTTTTGACAGCAATAATCACAACGCAGTCCGTCTTATCAAGACCATCTATATCATCGATGGAGCCAACAATTCTTTTCCCGTACAATTCGCCAAGCTCATCCGCTCTTTTATCTATAAACGCTATAATATCAATCTGATTTTTCTTTAAAATATCATATACAATTTTACCACTGGTTGCCGCCCCATAAATAACAATACTCCTGCTCCCATTTATAGAAAACATATGTCTCCTCCGCTAATCCGGGCAACCAGATACACCTGTTGTCCATCAAAAATTTTATCCACCCGATCACACATAATTCCCCTGTTCACAATCAAATGATGTAAATCCCCGTTTTCTTCCAAAACTAAGATATATTCATTTGCATGAATCTTCTCTTCGTAAGACAGGCATTTTTCATCTATAACCGCAATATCTGTATTAATTTGCCCGTTCCTATCGCCACGAATGGTAATTCGATCTTGGTATTGAAACAATTCACTCATCTGTTTCGCAAACTCCGCCTTCTCACCAGACTCTATGTCAATGCAAATCTTGCACCCCATACGGCAGCAATACCGGGAAAGATATCCGGCATCATCCATATTGATATAGATTTGTTTCCCCAAGACCTCTTTTTTTAAAAGGGAGACACATATCTTCTCATTCTTTTTCCGCCAAAACAATGCATCTTTTGCATGAATCAAAGCGGGCAGCTCGCAAAAAAAAGAAGCCGGTATCTTATCAAATATTTTCAGATGCTCTTTCTCTTCTTCTCCAACTCTGACCGGTATGTCCCTGATACCTTTATAAAACAAATAACTTACACGATGATGCCCGTCATTTATATTAAAATACCCTTTCGGATTCCATATCGCCCTAGGTGCGGAATCTATAAAAAAATTATTATCTAATATAAAAGCCTTCTCGTATATTTGAAAAAGTACATATCTGTCTTTAAATACTCTTTCTCTTTCCGCATCCAAATCAGCTACCGTGGCATCAATCTGCATGTCGAGATAATCTGTGCAGTCTCCTTCCACCCTGTCCAAATAACGATAAATCTGATAATATGCGGTAAAATTCATTAAGTTCTCTCCCACATACTTCAACACATGTTTGTGCTTCAAACGGTCAGACTCGCTCAGTTCTTCCATCGATATCTCAAAATTCTCCTGTGAAAACAAAAGTTCTATCGGCAGATAAACGGTATCTCCGTCTGCATAGCCGATGCCGGCTTTCATAATATCCGAATATTCCGGAATATCCTTTAAGCACAGGTTCCCGTCCAAAACCTGATTAAAAGTTTTCCTCATTTTCGAAATCAATTCGTAGTTCCCGGCTGCATAAATCGGAATATATATTATTTTCTTAAAACCATATCCTTGTAACATGGAAGCAATTTTTTCATGCCGGAGCGCGTTCCACAGGGAAATGACCACGATCTCGTCTTGCGAAACGGTACCATACTGCTCCGGAGCAATAACCTGGATTTCATATTTTCCGACCGTGATTTGTTTTATTTCCTCCGCCCTTTGGTCCAAAACCGCCTTAACCGGAAAGCCGTTATCTTTGAATAAACGCACAAATTCTCTTCCCTGTTCCCCAGCGCCATAAATAAGAATACTCTCTCTTCCCGTTAAAGCAAACGACATAAATATATCCTCACACTTCCAATTCTGCTATATAGGATTTAAGTCCCTCTATTTTTTCCTGCATATCCAAACTATGCTGCGGTGTCAGCTTCCCGCTGACTTTTTGGAGAAACTGAAACTTATTGCGAATAAATACATTGATCTCTTCAATTTTAAAAAACTGCGTATGCTTCGATAATGAATTCTTGTAAATTCTTCGCAGTCTGTTCACGACATCTGCCGTCTCTCCATCCATATATAATTTTATCAGCGGATCGATCTCGCCTTCACCCGGCAGACCGCCTTTATATACATGTTCCGCCATCAAAACGCCCCAAACGGCATACAAATAATCGCAGGCGGACATCCCTCCGTTTATTTCAAGCTTATCCAGTTCGCCTTCCATCCCATCCAAAATATGTGAAATCAGTACCCGTTTTTCCATGACTCCAATCAGCTTGTCGCTCAGGGTTTTCATTTCTTCCCCAAAACTGCCGGACTTGATGTTTCCAAAATAACAGTAAATTCCCGAATAGTAAGTAAGTCCGCCTCTCGCATGCTCCTTCGTCAGGGGAAGATTTTGACACTCCACAGGATTTTGATAATAGGAATTATTATTGAGCTCTATTGTGCGAACCGCGTCCTCAATATCCCATCCCCAAAAATCAAATCCATATCCGATAATATCATGAATCGCAGCAACTTTGTTTCCGGTTCGATTTTTGAAGACAAAAATCAAATCCAAATCGCTGTTTTTTCTTGATATATTGACATCCAAACTTCCGCGGAATGACCAAAAAAGAACTTTAACGCCATAGGTCTCTTCACATGACGCCAATTTTTTTTCTACCATATCCCTCATTCTTACACTTAATTCCATGACATCCCTCTATCTCATCTCATCAAGCACATCTTTTTCCATCAACAGTTGATTGTCTGCTTCTTCCTTCTTGGAAAAATCCCTCCTGATTAAATCCCCGTTTACTATGGCATCCACCGGGTAGATAAAATCCTGTTTATACCAATCCACGTACTGCTTCGCAACTTCCCCGGTGCTCAACTGATCTCTGTAATGTAATCGCCATTTTTGAAACACTTCTATATCCGCCTTATCCAAGCCGCAGATACTGTATAGTTTCTTTAATTTCACAAGTTTCATCCGGGACTTACGTTCCCAGATATTGCCGGCATACCATTCATATATGATCGACCATATTAAATAATCAACCGGAACTTTGCAGTCGTTTTCTTCTAAAAACAGCTGATAGCTCTCTTCTTTACAAAAAATATTTTTCGTATTAATATCGCAAAAGCTAATACACCGTCCGATATTTTTTATTTTTTCTTTGCCGAAATACTCCGTAAACTTCTTTGAATAAATATCGGATTTTTCTTCCCCGCTTTCTTCAAGCAGGTCCTTTACCTGTTTAAAGCAATCATATATTTTCTGACAGTATTGCTCGGCGTGCGTTCCCGCCCCTCTTGCCGCAAAAATCAGATCGCTCAATTTTTTGTGCAGGCTGTCAACGCCGTCTTCCAATCTGTATTTCCCATTATTTGAGCCATAGTATTCATCGCTTGCAATAAACGTAAATTGGAAAGATCCTTCTTCTCTACTGGTTATCAATTTACAATAATCTATTTTTGACAAATACTTCTGCTGACCGATTTCAACCAAAAAGGCATTTGCAAAATTTTGTACAACGCCTTCTCTCTGCAAGGTTTCAAACATTTCCCGCTCGTTAAAAAGTTCAAAACGATCCCATCCTGTCTCTTCGCTTTTTCCTCCATACAGCAGATATTTCAAGCTGCGGTCAGTGTATATCTCCGTGGGAAAAATATTATCTGGAAAAGGATAGAAAAATTTATAATCGGTTATTCCGCATTTTTGCAGTATATTCTGCAGTTCCTTTTTTGTCGGCGTATACACCACATCGTATCCGTCAAAATTGTCCAAACCAACAAAAAATTTGTTGGAATAATTCTCAATCGCGCCCGAAAAATATTTCACACCCAATCTATTCTCTGTTGCCAACAAAATAATTCCGTCCTCTTTCAACATACATAAAAGCTGACGGAAAAAGTCTTCATAGGGATTCTCTGTTTTGATATATTTCTTTACATATCCGAAGATATCATGTACAACAATATAGTCGAATTGTTTCTTATATGGCAGATTCATATAATGCTCCTGCCTGACCTCTAAATTAGGAACATCCTTGTACCTCTGCGCAAGTATCTGTGCCCTTCTCCGCTTTTTTTCCACAGAGATTACTCTGCCGGCCTTTTGGCATAACAGTCCGGTAATCGCGCCTACCCCGGCTCCGATTTCCAAAATCTCGGCGTTTTCTTTAAACGGATACCAAGCAAGAAGAAAGCCCCTGTCCACATAGAGCTGTTCAAACTCCTCCCTGCCTATATTATCCCAAGGCATATCTGCAGTACCATATTGCGCAATCAATCTCTCTATACTATTTTCCAGATCGTCTTCCACCTTTGAGCAAAAGCCCATGTCGTCATCCATAAACTCAATATTTAGCTTGGCCATAGCATATCCCACACTCCATTAATTTAAATATTATAGATATCGCTCTTATAACGTTCCAAATTGTCTCTCAGCCAGTTAATCGTCTCCCCGATCCCCTGCTCAAAGGTATACTGCGGCTCCCATGAAGTAAGTCTCCTGATCTTCTCATTTGCACCCAACAGTCTGTTTACCTCACTCTTCTCCGGACGGAGCCGCTGTTCGTCGCATACTATCTTCGCATTCGGATTGATCTGCCTGATGATCTCATGGGCCAGATCCCCAATCGAAATCTCTCGCTGCGTCGCGATATTAATTTCCTCACCGATGGTCCGATCCGACTCCGCTATCGCCACAAACCCCGCCGCGGTATCCTTCACATAATTAAAATCTCTGGTGGGTGTTAGCGACCCCAACTTGATTTCCTCTTTCCCCGACAGAAGCTGCGAAATAATGGTTGGTATCACCGCCCTTGCCGACTGTCTGGGTCCATACGTATTAAACGGCCTCACAATGGAAACAGGCAGATTAAAGCTTCTGTAAAAGCTCTCCGCCAGACGGTCCGCGCCGATTTTCGTCGCGGAGTAGGGCGATTGTCCCTGATAGGGATGCTTCTCGTCAATAGGCACATACTGAGCTGTTCCATAGACCTCCGAGGTGGATGTAATCATAATCCGCTCCGTCCCCAAGTCTCTGGCAGCCTGCAGCACATTCAAGGTTCCTTTTATATTCGTATCTACATAGGAATCCGGCGAATGATAGCTGAAAGGAATCGCAATCAACGCTGCCAAATGAAATATGCCTTCCATGCCCTTCATCGCTTCCCGCACGCCGTTAGGATCACGGATATCTCCCGAAAAGACTTCTATTTCCTTCATCTTGTCAGCCGGCAGCGTATCCAACCACCCCCATGTGTTGAAAGAATTATAATAGGCAAACGCCTTTACCTGATATCCTCTTTCCACGAGTAGTTCCGCAAGATGGCTTCCGATAAAACCGTCTGCTCCCGTCACCAATACTTTTTTCATATCCGCTCCTTAGACATCCTCTTTTTGTCAAGTATATCACACCCCACATGCAAATACCATAAAAATATGGCAAAGGCAATCCTATGGAATGATTGAATAATAAAAAGAAAACTGCTATACTAAGGCTTATACAAAGGAGGCATGTTTATGAAGGCATTTGATACGGCATGGGAGGCAATTCATGCGACAGAAGAGTGGGGGAAATATCCTTCGGAACCAATCATTCGTTTTATAGCAAGAAATTACTATAAACGGGATCGCAAGGAAGTAAAAATACTGGATTATTGCTGTGGTGCAGGCAGCAATACGTGGTTTTTAGCCCGCGAAGGATTTGATACCTATGCCTTTGATGGCTCGGAAAGTGCAATTAAAAAAGCAAAAAAACGTTTTGCAGAAGAAAACCTTCAAGCTGATCTACGTGTCCGAGACGCACTAGAACTGGATTATGATAATGATTTTTTTGACTGTGTAATCGATAATGTGTCAATTTATTCAAATATGTTAGATCATATCGTTATGATGTACGAAAAAATATATCAAATGCTAAAATCAGGTGGAAAGCTATTCAGTATCAGCTTTTCCAAGAACACCACCGGTTATGGATTAGGCAAAGAAATAGAGAAAGATACATTTGTTGATATAACTTGCGGAACCTTGCGGGGGCGCGGCATTACGCACTTCTTTGATGCAGAAGAGCTGACCGCCCTGCTGAATAAAATCGGATTTAAGAATATACACGTAGATTTACTGCATTATACAGATCAGGGAAACATAGTGGAAAATATTATGCTTCAAGCCGAAAAAGACTGATCGGAACGGAGGTAAAATGAAAAGAATAGCCATAATTCCTGCAAGAAGCGGCTCTAAAGGCCTCAAAGATAAAAACATTAAAATGCTGTGTGGGAAACCGTTAATCTCATATTCCATTGAGTGCGCCATACAAAGCGGCAAATTTGACAAAGTCTTTGTCTCAACCGATTCCCAGAAATATGCAGATATCGCAACGGAATATGGAGCAGACGCCTCTTTTTTACGCTCAGAAGAGACTTCAACTGATTCTGCCGGCTCCTGGGACGTTGTCCGAGAAGTTATTCAAAAATTTGAATCGTTGGGAGAGCATTTCGATGAAATTGCTCTATTGCAGGCCACATCTCCTCTTAGATTACCGGAGGACATCACCAATGCCTTTTCCATTTTTTATGAAAAAAATGCGAATGCAGTAGTGTCCTTGACAGAGTGCGACCATTCGCCGCTGCAGTGCAATACACTTCCGGCAGACGGAAATATGGATCAATTTGACAAAACAGACTATAAGGATTTGCCAAGACAAGCGCTCCCCACATTTTATCGGTATAATGGAGCTATTTATATTATAAAGACCGCTGAATTAGAAAAAGACGACATGTTCGCTGAGGGTTGTTATGCCTATATTATGCCACAGGAAAGATCGATTGATATAGACACAGCATTAGATTTTATGATAGCGGAAATTATGATGAGAAAAGAGAATTCCCTAAATGGTTAAAATATGTTTTGTCACAGCAGCGCGTTCGGAATATGGTTTGCTGAAATGGATTATGAAAGATATTCAGGCATGTGAGAATTTTCAATTTCAACTCATTGTAACGGGCGGACATCTATCCTATGATCAGGGCCATACCATAGATCACATTATAGCTGACGGATTTCCCGTTTCAAAAATTCTGGATATCGAATTAGATACGTCAAGCGCCCCGCAAATTGCTTCGTCTATGGGACGTTTATCAGAAAAAATCAGCCATGCTTTCGGCGAATTAAAGCCCGATTATCTGGTCGTATTGGGAGATCGATATGAACTGTTGTCCATTTGTTCCACTGCCTTTATTATGAGAATCCCTATTATTCACTTTTCCGGCGGAGATATCACAGAGGGCGCTATCGACGACGGAATCAGGAATGCAATTACCATGCTTGCCGAATACCACTTCCCCGGAACGGAATCTTCTGCCAAAAATATTATACGTATGCGAAATAGTGATAAAAATATATGGGCAGTCGGCGAACCGGGACTGGACGCCTTTTATCGAGAGTCATTAATGAGCAGAGCCGAACTGGCCTCAGATCTGGGATTAGACAGTAATAAACGATGGCTGCTTATGACCTATCACGCCGAGACACGGGAAAGTCTGGAGCATAATCTTTTTGTTGTTAAATGCTGTTTAGAAACTTTAATGAAACTGGACAACATTCAGTTGGTGGCAACCTATGCCAACACTGATTTTGGAGGAAAACAGATCAATGAATATTTGGAAAAGCAAGCGGCCGCGCACACAGAAAAAATCAAAGTCATTACGTCATTAGGCCAACTCAGATATTTAAGCTTTATGCGGCAGGCCGTAGCTATCATTGGAAATTCAAGCAGCGCAATTGTTGAAGCTCCATTTTTAGGCATTCCCGTCGTCAATATAGGAAACCGGCAAATGGGAAGATATCAGTGCTGCAACATTCTGCAATGTGCAGCGACAGAAAATGACATAGAAAAAGCAATTCAAAAAATAATAACGGCAAAAAATACGGATATTAAAGACAGGAATTATTGGGGTAACGGACATACTAGCGAACAGGTATTGGAAATATTGAAGCTAGAACTATTATGAGGTCATCAAAAATGGATGTTTATTTGACTACACAGTGGAATGAACTATTGGAACAGTTTGCAGATCACCAGAAAGATATCTATTTTTATGAAGAATATGTAAAAATGTATGAAAATACCGATGCCAAGGCATTCTGCGTTGTCTGTGAAGATGGCGGTTCCATTGTTCTTATGCCCTTTTTGAGAAGAGCCGTAAACGATTCCTACGACTTTGAAACAGCATATGGTTACGGCGGCCCTATTACTAACTGCATAGATGAATCCTGGGTGAGCAAGGCTGTTACAGCCATAAAAAAATATCTTTCCGACCAAAAATATATATGCGGCTTTGTCCGGTTCCATCCGCTCCTTGAAAATGTCAGGCATTGTAGGGACAGTTTTGACGTCCTTTTCGACAGAATTACCGTGTGTATTAATACCGAAATGACAGAAGAGGAGATTTGGACAAAACAGATCACCTCAAAAAACAGAAACATGATCCGTAAGGCTGAAAAAAACGGTCTGATCTATAAAGCAGAATATGATTTTGAATCACTCGAAGAATTTACAGCACTTTATAACGCCACCATGGAAAGGTTACATGCGGAACCATTTTATTTTTTTGACAGCAGCTATTATGACGTATTTATAAGGTTGTTTCGCGGAAAGGCATTTCTCGGTACGATACGCAAAGATAATAAACTCGTCTGTGCGGCGTTATTTATGTATTCAAAAAAATACGGGCACTATCATCTGGAAGGCAGCGATCACACTTATTCCGGCCTGGGAGCAAATAACTTACTGCTATGGAAAACTGCCTTGGAATTTCACAGTCAAAATGTAAAAGAATTTCATCTGGGCGGCGGATATGATTCTTTCGAAGACAACTCACTTCTGAAATTCAAAAAAGCATTTAGCGATAATTACAAAAATTTCTATATCGGAAAACTGGTTTTTAACAGAGAAAAATATGCAGAAATCAAAGATAACTGGATCAAATGCAACCCCGAAAAAGTACAGCAGTACGGAAAACTACTGCTTTGCTACAGATATTAAGGAGAATTTCAAATATGAACCCTAATCGTGAAAAATGTCTCATCATAGCCGAGGCCGGCGTAAACCATAACGGCAGCCTGAAACTGGCATTGCAGCTTTGCAACGCCGCGAAGGAAGCGGGCGCGGATGTGGTAAAATTTCAAACATGGAAAACAGAAGCTATCATTACGAACACCGTAGCGCAGGCGGAATACCAAAAAGAAAATACAGGCAAGAGTGAATCTCAATTTGATATGCTGAAAAAGCTAGAATTATCTTATAACGACTTCACCAAGATAAAAAAACACTGTGATTCCATAGGCATTACCTTTGCCTCAACGGCTGACGAGGCGGAAAGCCTGGATTTTTTGGTATCATTAGGAATCCCATTTGTTAAAGTCGGCTCTGGCGAAATCGGTAACGTCTCTTTTTTACGGCACATAGGCAGTAAAGGACTGCCTGTCATTTTAAGTACGGGAATGAGCTCGCTCGCCGATATAGAACTCTCGCTCCAGGCTTTGAGAGAGGGCGGAGCTGCAGATATCACCTTATTGCACTGTACAACAAGTTACCCCTGCCTGTTTGAGAACGTCAATCTGAAAGCTATGCTGACAATAAAAGAAAACTTCCGCCTTCCGGTTGGTTACTCAGACCATACGCCGGGTAATACCATTTCTGTCGCAGCCGTTGCCATGGGCGCTAAGGTAATCGAAAAACACTTTACCTTAGATAAAAATATGGAAGGCCCCGACCACAGAGCCAGTCTGGACCCGGAAGAATTCAAGATGTTGGTACAAAATATCAGGATTTTAGAAACAGCCATGGGGAATGGCAAAAAAGAGCCCGCTGATGTGGAGCGGGCTATCTCTAAAGTCGTGTTGAAACGAATTGTCGCCAAAAACCCTGTTAAAAAAGGCCAGGTCATCAGCCCCGAAGATATCTGCGTCAAGCGGAATGATACGGGTGCAATGGCCAGAGACTGGGATCGAATTATCGGCTCTGTCGCCGACAGAGATTACTCTGCGGATGAAGGCATTGAGTGATCTAAGCTTCATCCGCCTCTCATTATTTATCCTTAATCATCAATTCCTTGTATTCCTCTTCCGGCAGGAAGGGATACATATCCTGCAGAGCCGGCGTGAGCATCTTACCGTTTTCGTCCATCCTCGACATTACTCTGGGAATCGTCGGATCGTCAAATCTCTGCTCAATCTCAAGAAGGCATCTGTGCTCCTGTCCCGTCAACCACTGAACCGCCTCCTCCACTTCCGCGTTGGAAGAACATTTCCGATAAGCAAACCCAAACGTCCCCGCCACTTGTTTAAAATCAGGGAAACTCACACCCGTATCCGGCGTACATCCAATGTAGGCTCCTTTAAAGAAATTTTTACACGTCTGGCGGATCGCGCCGTACCCCTCGTTTGCAAATATAACCACGCTGACCGGCAGATCATATTGAACAATCGTCTGCAGCTCCTGCAGATTCATCATAATACTGCCGTCACCGGTAATACAATATACCTTTCTGCCCGATGCAACTGCTGCTCCGACAGCGGCAGGCAAATCATACCCCATGGAACCACAAGTATAATTCGTCATCACTCTCTGTCCCGGATATTGCACCCCAATTTGCAGTTTGGCTGAGCATCCTGTATTATTACCAAGCGCTAAAATACTTTCCTCCCCTTCATACTCCCTAAATACCTTCCAGAAATAATAGGAATTTACCCGTTCCTCAAGCGTAGTATTCTCAGCACCCTCGTAAGGTGTAAATCGTTCCTTCAACATGTTGCAATAGGAAAGCCACTCTTCCGAAATCTGTAGCTTCCAGTCTATTCCCTGCATCTTTTCAATAAAATCTTTTACATCGGCATGAATAAATTTCTCGATGCGAAGCCCCGGTTTCCTGCTCTCCTCAGGATCCGCATCCACCATGATAATCCTTGCTTCTGGCGCAAATCCCTCCTGATTAAAGCCGGTTTGGCGAAAGCCCAGACTATTGGCCATTGAAAGAATAACGTCCGCATTCTGTAAAATAAAGTTTCCGGTTCTCGGCCCATCGCTGCCGGAATTTCCGTAATAAAGAGGATGCTCCGCATACAGGTTATCTCCGACCCACGCGCCGCCGATCACAGGAAGCCCTATCCGATTGATAAGCTGTTCAAAAGCCTCCCTGCAGTGGCTGCTGATAATTCCCGATCCCGGTAAAATACAGGGTCTTTTTGCCTCTCGGAGAATTCGAACCACATCTTCCACATCTTCCATACGCACTTCCGGCACCTCGCTGACAAAGGGCTCTACCGGATACAACTCCGATTCTTCCACCATTGCATTTTGCATATCTAACGGCACATCCAACCAGACCGATCCCCGTCTGCCATCCATCGCTATGTGAATGGCCTTCACAAGTTCCTGCTTCACCGATAAGGGATCGGTTATCATAACAGCATATTTCGTCATGTTTTTCACAGTAGGAATAATCTCAAACTCCTGAATCCCACGATAACGCAGCTTCAATCCCGATTTGGGAACCGAGATCTCATATCTGACCTGTCCCGATAGCACAATCATAGGCAAGCTGTCCTGCCATGCCCCCATCACGCCCGTCAGGGTGTTGGTCGCGCCCGGACCTGACGTGACGCACACCGCCGCAGGCTTGCCGCTGTATCTGGCGTAGGCCTCCGCCGCCATGGCGCAGGCCTGCTCATGGTGGTTAAAGTATTTGTGCATCTTCTCACAGACAAGTAACGCATTATCCAGATGCATGGCGCCGCCGCCCACCACAGCAAAGCAATCGGTGATACCGTATTCAATTAAGGTATCCATAATAATGTCTACTACTCTCTTTTTCATCCCCTAAACCTTACCTTTCTTCCGCGTATTTCCGCACATGCTTTCACATTTGAAAACTCCTCTTACACCCGTAGCTTATTCTTCATCCGATCCATCTCTTCCAACTGTCCCATATCCATATATGCAGATTCCTCAATCACATACGCCCCGATTTTCTTTCCTTCTGTTTTACATCTGTCTATGATCTCCGGAAAAGAAATCACTTTACTCTGTGGCATAGCATCAATCAGATCCTGCCGCACCAGGTACATACCCGTATTAATCAGATAATCGTTCTCCGGTTTTTCTGTCAACTCCACGCAGTTCCCCTCCTCGTCGAGGGAAAGCACGCCATAGGGAACCACATGCTTATATTTTGCTGCCACAATAGTAATATAATTTTCATTCTTTTTATGATAATTATAAATTTCACTGTAATCCGCATCTATGATAATATCACAGTTTACCAGAAAAAAATCTTCCTCTATTTTATTCTGTAAAAGGTAAAGACCGCCACCTGTTCCCAGATAAGTCTCCTCTTCGACATACTCAATTTCATAAGCCTTGTCCAGTCCTTCATAATAGGATTGAATCATCTTTTTTTTATGATTGACAATCATATAGAAATGATGGCACCCATAATCAACAAAGTTATTGATAATTCGCTCTGAAATAGGAATTTCCCCGATTGGTATCAAAGCCTTCGGCAGAATTTTGGTATAGGGGAACAGCCTTGTTCCCTTGCCGCCCGCCATCATGACCACCGGACAGTTCAGATGGTAGTCTTTCCGTATTCTCCTGCCATCTCTGAATACAACCTCCACAACCTCCCCATTGTAATTCACAATCGGAACGGAGTAAACTTCCTTAGCCTGAAATAGTTCGTCTATTTTACTTCTGTCATAGCGTAGTAGAAAGGACGGCCGGAAATTAGCAATGTGCTTCAGTGAAAGCCCTGTATCGCCATCCCCTAGCGCATACCGACGCACGTCTCCGTCAGAGACGGAGGCCACCAGTTTCCCGTTGTCTACCACGTACACTACCTTACAGCGTACACGCTCCAACCGTTCTACCGCCTCCCTGATGGTAGCGCTATCTTCTATCAACAAATCCGCAATCTGCATGCTAATCCCCACTTCTCGCAAGTTTCAATCAGTTACCCATATATCAAAGAATAACTGTCTATACCGTCTATGTGTTCCCTGTACCACTCATACAATTCTTTCACTGCCGCGCGTAGATCCGTCACTTCCCATTCCGGCAGCTCCGCACGTATTCTGTCATTATTCGCCGTATACTCGTTGGCCCATCCCTCGCTGCACACAATGATATCCCGCGGCTCATCTGCAATCTCATTGACAAGTTTGGCCAGTTCGTACAAATTTACCCGAACGCCGCTCACTGCATTGTAGACATGATATTCCGGCTTCGGCAAATGTAAAAACATTTCTACCAACCTGCAAAAATCATCAATCCATAAATAGTCAAACCAACAATTTTTGCGCAAAGACAATGGCAGTCCCTTCAAGGATTTACAGCAAAGATTGGAAATATACTTTGTCTTCCATTCTTCATATTTACCGAAGATGCCAAACAGCCGTAAATTATAAATATTCTCGCTTTTTTCTATGATCTGGTTCACCGTATACTTCATCAACCCGTAATGGTCTGTCGGAATCAGATGCTTGTCGATCTCTTCTTCTGTCACGGACTCGATCGGGAATCGCTTGTCGTACTCCGCCCCAGACCCGGCATAGATCATCCTGTCGTAGAGATCCGAATGCCGGTAAAAGTTCAGAAACATTCTAAGATTATAATCTAACATCTTGCTTCCGTTTCTCGCCAAATCTTCCACATCGACATGAACCGCAAAGTTTAATACCACATCATAATGATTTTTTTTCAGGCAATCTGCCACGCTTTCCTCGTCAATACAGTTCAACTCTTTGCTTGTAGGCGCATAGACATCATATCCTTTTTGCAAAAGATACTCTTTGACATTTCTGCCCACAAATCCGGATCCCCCGGTCAGTAAAATTTTCATTCTGTTCTCCTGTCCGCCAAATAATAATGTTCATATTTCCTGTTATTAAAAAAGCACGCCAACAGCGAACCGCCGCCCTGTACGCGGAAAAGAGAGTCGCAGACCGACAAAAGATAAATCTCAATCAGATAATCAATGGTGCGTTCTCTCTCACTCTGCGCCGTCAGCTCTACGGTCTTCTCCCTTTCGTCTACAATCGGTTTCCCTTCCCCGTCAAAGAAATGCGCCAAGGTTCTGTCGTTCAAATACAGGCATTTCTCCCCGAATTCCCGCTTCATCCGCTCCAAGTAATACCGATCGTCACAGGATACAAAAATATACCCGCAGCCAAATTCTCTCATATATCTGTGAGTCATTTCGATATATTCATCAATGTTCAGGCCGCCGGGATGCCCGGCATAGTCGCCGCTTTTAAGCACCTCTCCCCAATACAGGCCGGCACGCATTCCCACGCCCAGAATTTTTTTCCCGCCCGCCTGTCCAAAAAGAGTGCGCCTGATCTTCTCGGCTCTTTCCATAATTTCCGGCTTCATTCGAAGATACTTTGCCGCACAGTCAAAATATGGGATATATTGGTCATCCATCACATCTTTAACATCATTCCACGACAGGCTCCCGTGGGGCTGTCCCCTGACAGGCCCTAAAATTACATTTTTGCTCTGGTATACCTCTTCCAGGGAATATCTCTCATCGGGCTGTTTAAAATAATATTCCCAGGCATTTTCCTTCCCCCTGTTTTCTTCATCCTGAATGCCCACCAAAAAATAGTTCTTATAATCAATAACCGGTATCCACCCCCTGTCAACCGCATACTTAATCCCGTTCAATACAATGGAACAGGTCGTGGCTATTCCCCAGTGCTGTGTGGAATCGGTCCGTATCACATAAAAAGTCTCTTTTTCATTTTGATCCCCGTAACTATTTTTCTCCATATCCCTCTTATTATCGAGAGATATCCACCTCCTTTGCAGCCATTCGTTACATGCCTGCCTTGCGCTTTCTGGAACAAGCCTCCTATATATCCCTAATAAAAAATTCATCTATCAACTCTCCGCATATCCCTATTTCTTTCCAGTATAGCACAATTGTCTGCATAAATCTTCCATTTTTCTTATATTCACCCACTCCCGCGGTGCCCGCAGCTCAACTAACCATTAATCAGCGTATAAGCCTCTAAGTATTCTTTGATCCTTTCTTTGGAATTAAACATCATCACATCTATGATTGACAAATTCGGTTGGAATTCACTGTCAAACTGTTTGTAGACGATCGCCTGTGTCTCTACAAAGTTTAACTGCAGGCCCTGCTCCCGGAATGCCTCATAGGAATATAGTTCCTGTCCGCCTATGGCATTATAATACTCCTTCGCTCCTAACAGCCTGCATATAGCTAAAACCTTATCCTGGCCTCTCAGGTCATTGTTCTTTTTCAAATCGGAAGACATAATCAGTTCTGTCCTGATATCCAGATAATTACCTATCACATCAAACGAATGCTTGATATACTTTGCAATATTATCTTCTCCACACCACAGAATCTCTTCTAACATCGGACTCACAATGTCATAATAGGGCGCTTTCCTGTAAGCGCCCTCTATGCTCCTCAAACTCTTTCGGATAACAGCCTCATTGTGGTCCACCCGCACTTCATTAATCAAGGCATTGGAAGAAGAGCCCAACATCGGCACATTAAAATACTTGGGCGCTCCATTCACCAAAATCCTGTTTCTGTTAATCCATCCGCCCTTGATAAAGTTTACGTCATCATAGACCACATACTGATCCACAAGATTCATTAACTGCCAATACCCTATATAAGGCATGAAATAGGGCTGCATAATACCAAGTTTCACACGAATCCTCCCGCTTCTAGCGTTTACACCTTACCACTATACCACATATCCGTTCCACGTCTCTCAAGTCCAGATCCGCATACAACGGCAGCGTCAACACCCTCTCACTGATCCACTTCGCCACAGGCGTATCCTCCACGTTATATTTTCCATGGAAGCAGTCAAACGTATTCGTCAGTGGATAGAAATATTTCCGCGCACCGATATTTTCGCGTTCAAGAGCTTCCTGTACTTCATTTCGATCCGCGCCAAACACTTTTTCATCTATGATTACAGGAAAATACGCATAATTTGTGTACACGCCTTCCTGCGGGCTGTTAAGCCGCAATCCCTCCACACTCTCTAACCGCTCCCGATAATATGCAACTACCTTCTCCCGTCTCTCCCGGTTTTCCTCCAGATGTCTCAGGTTGCAAAGACCCATGGCCGCACAAAACTCATTCATCTTCGCATTGGCTCCCACACCCTCCACCGTCTCCTCATCACGGATTCCAAAATTCTTCAACTGATATAATAATCTGCCAAGAGCCGGGTCCCGGTAACAGCAGGCCCCTCCCTCAATGGTGTTAAACACCTTCGTGGCATGAAAACTAAAGCAGGAGGCATCGCCAAACTGTCCCACCGCCCTGTCTTTGTAGCGAACGCCAAAGGCATGGGCTGCATCATAGAGCACCTTTAAGTGATATTTATGCGCAATCCTCTCAATCTCTTCCACATCACATATATTCCCATAGACGTGGACCGGCAGGATTGCCGAGGTTTTGTCCGTAATCAGCCCCTCGATCTTAGAAGCGTCAATCGTAAAATCCTTTTCATTGATGTCGCAAAATACTGGTTCCAAACCGTTTCTGATAATGGCATGGGTGGTGGACGCGAAGGTAAAGGGCGTGGTGATCACTTCCCCGTTAAGTCCCATCGCCTGCAAGGTAAGTTCCAACGCCATATGACCGTTGGTAAACAGTTCCACAAAAGGGACTTCCAGATAATCCTGCAGTTTCTCCTGCAGCTTAACATGTTTACATCCCATATTTGTCAGCCAATGTGTCTGCCAGAGCTCCCTGATCTCATCCATATACTCATCTAGCTCCGGCATCGACGATCTTGTCACATTAATTCTATTCGGCATATTTTTTTCCGACCTTTCACATGTCCTCAAATATCTCTTTTTTATCCTTTGCCACGATCTGCCTATCCTTCACTTCATAAATCAAGTCACACTTTCTGACCGTAGTAAGCCTGTGTGCCACGATGATAAGCGTTTTATACCCCTGCAGCGCCTCAATCGCCTTCATCACTTCCGATTCCGTTTCGTTGTCCAAAGCCGCTGTGGCCTCATCCAACACCAAAACATCCGGATTGCGGTATAAAGCCCTGGCAATGGCCAGTCTCTGTCTCTGTCCTCCCGAGAAACGCACACCCCGCTCTCCCACTCTGGTATCCAAGCCATTTGGCAGATTCCTGATAAACTCATCCAACTGGGCAATCTTTAAAGCCTGCCAGACCTTTTCATCGTCAATATGCGACTTTTTTTCTCCGAACGCAATATTGTGACGAACCGTATCGTCTATAATGAATGTGGCCTGCGGCACATACCCGATAATCCGGTTCCACTGGCCGCCCAGATCTTCTATGTCAATGCCATCCATCAGGATCTGGCCCTCCGTCGGCTTTAAGAGCGCCAAAATAATGTCGGACACTGTGGTTTTTCCCGCTCCGGAGGGGCCGATAAAGGCAATGGACTCTCCCTTTTTGATGGTAAGATTCACATTTTCCAACACATTTTCCTCCGTCTCCGGATACCGGAAACTGACTCCCTGCAGCGTGATTTCCCGCTGAAGCTGTACATCGGCATACTTTTTCTTTTGCTCGATTTTTCCGCGCTCCTCCTGCTCCAACTGTTTTACCTGACGCACTGTCTCATAACAGGCCCCAAGTTGGGAGGTACTCATGGTAATCGTATTGATTCCGCTCGTGATTGCCCCTAGCGCCGGTAAAATGCGAAAAGCCCCCGCTGCAATCGCCGACAGCTGCGCAATCAGCTCCGTTACATTGCTGGCGCTTCCCATCTGTACCGCCACCGCCATCATAACGCCGGTGATACAGATCATTTCGATCAGGTATGCGGGCACCGTAGTCCCCATATCTACTTTTACGGATACACGGCTGTACTTCGCTTTGACATCCCCATACTCCTTAATGAAATACTCCTGTTTATTCATCACCAGGACTTCTTTGTGTCCCTGAATCGCCTCCATTGCAACCTGATTCATCTCGCACATCAGATCTCTTCTGATACTTCCGTTTTTGCTCATGGACTTTCTGTATAACAGTTGAATGACCAACAGACAGAGTGCCGCCAATAACAGTAAAACCACCGCCATCTGTATTGACTGCATCATAATATACACACCGATACACACAATCGTCAACAGTTTCATCAGCGAGGTAAAAATAGTCTTTAATATACCGTAGATACTGGATGCATCTCCAGATATTCCATTAATCAGCTTTGCGGTATTGTTTTGTACAAAGAAAAGATAGCCCTGCTTCATATAGGCCTCCAACACCCTGACGCCCAGTTCTCTCTGTACCATATAAGAATATTTGGCGGAAACCCAACTGTAAAACACAAAATATAATGTTTTCGCCAAATAGATAGCGATAACGCCACCACAGACAAACCAGATCACCTCGAGATCGGTATCCAGATGAAACAGATTGACAAAGGGAACCATATACCATCTGCTCCGCACACCCTTAATATCCAACATCATATCCAATACCGGCATAATCACTGCAACACCGAGCGTCTCTAAAAGAGCAGCCGCTATACTCATAAGCAGAATATACACCGCGTATCTTTTCTGTTTCTTTGTCAGAATATATAATAGTTTGTGCAGGACATCCTTCGCTTTTCTAAGTTCATTCATAATAAGCGTTCCTTTTCCTTAAATGATTATGATACATCCATCAGTATCCAGTCTTTCATGTATACGCCGACACTCATGTCTTCTGTAAGGCACCACTTCTTTGGCGCAATTACCACTTTATCCTCCGCCTGTCCTAAAAATTGCGCCCACCAACTATACGTGCTGTTGGACATAATGAAATGCCTGCAGTTTTTCATCAGATAGAGATCCTCGTAATCCTGATGGCTGCCCTTTACATACACAACCGGACAGGGAAAATCCATCGTTTTCTCAAGCTCGTCCACCGCATCGGAAAAAACATAAAAAACAGGATCTGCAAGAATCTCTTTCATATATTTCATTGCCTGATAATAATAGGAATCCGCGCACACGTCAAAGATTGGGTTGTTGATATAATCCCCTCTGCGAATATGAACGCAGACGGCATTGGTGGAAAGAATCTGCCTGCAGACAGAATCGTTAGAAATGTCCGTTGGTCTCCATCGGAAATCTTCCAATAAAATATTCCGAATCGGCTGCAGCATTTCAGCCTCCTGAAACCATCCGTTCATATAGATATTTTTGTGCAGTCTCAAAAGGAACTTATCTTTGACCAAACTGTGGTCCCTCTGGATCACTCCAAACAAAGCAAAAAGAGCAGCCAACAAATCTTCCCGTTTTCCGGCTGTCCCCTCCTGGCGGCCTCCAATGAAATAAGAGACCAGTCTGCGCGTCAGATCTTCCTGCATCTTCACCTTATTATTCTTGTTTTTTACCACTTCCACTTTATCAAAAAGCGCAAAATGATGCAACCCGAAATCCCGCAGCTGATCTTTCCCGATCACTGTCAGATCCAACCCGATTCGGTCTATCCCATATGAAATCTGGAACCTTCTCGCCATGGCATACTGAAACATCTGGTTGCCAAGACCGCCTTTTATTTTGACAATAATCATACCGTCTCTCTTTTCTACCGATCCCCGCGTATCCATTTTTGAAAATTCTTCTTGCCTAAAATCCAATATAAAAGATAGGTCAGCGGATCGTTATACCATCTGGCTCTCTCTCTGTTCCATTCATTATTTGCGTCCATCAAGCGGTTATTTCCCGTATCGAATATGACATTTTCCGAGCGGTACTCAAAATGAGAATCCCCGTCCAGATATTGTCCCTCGTATTCACCCTGCTTCTGTGCCGCTCCAACTATATTAAGGCCACTCCCGTCCCATCCCCAATTCCTGACTTTTGTCACCACAGGATGTATGGTGCACCACCCGTTCAGCGCCATCACGATTCCTCTGTTAACGTCTGTCTTCTCGGCTCTGTCCTTGTTCCCATGCCCCAACAGTTCACCTAACATGCGGGAAAATAGTCGTTTTCTGTTATGATACAGCTTCCACATGGCAAAGGGATTTCTTGCCCTTTTTTCCCATTCTCTGTAGGAAAGCTGCTCTTCTATGATTTTTTCCTTCTCACGCCACAGCCCGCATCCCCACATATTAAAATCTGCAAGGGCGACTACATTGTTACCATGTGCATCAAACCCATAGTCAAAAGCGTATCCTCCCACGCCAAACACCTTCGGGTGCTTTTCATACAACATCAAGCCTTTATCCATATACTCAATAAAGTTTGGGGCAAACTCATTGTCGTCCTCAGAAATGATGACTCTGTCATATACGGCAAATACTTTCCGGTATAGAAACTCTTCATTTTCCACAGGTCCAAGATTTTTCTCCTGTATATAGATATTTACTTTTTTAAACCCCTCTACCGGCTTCTCCAAAAGCCTGCATACCCGATTCCATCCGTCCACATACTTATCGTCCGGCGGATAGTCAACGCTGATAAACAATTCCGTCTTGGGCGCATAACTGTTCTTTGCCAAAGACGCAATGCACCTTGCCAAATGTTGATCCCTGTTACATGTAAAAATCATGACCGGCGCATATATCATTCTCTACACTCCTATTCCAAATGCCTTTCCCACAGCCTGCTCCCATTCCCCGCGGGCCTTCAACACCGCGCAGATCACATCCCGGACTGCACCGCTTCCGCCCTTTGTTTCAGCCACATAGTCGGCGTAAGCCTTCACTTCTTCACAGGCATCCGCAGGACATCCCACAAAGCCGCAAAGTTTCATGGGCGGCAGATCGTTTAAATCGTCCCCGATATAACCGATCTCCTCCCGCCGTATGCCGTTCTCTTTCATGAAATTTTCCAAATAGGCCGATTTATCCTTAATATTCTGTACAATATAATCGAACTTCATCTCCTGCATCCTGCGGGTGGTAGCCTGGCATTCCCTTCCGGTCAACACCATCAGCTTCATTCCCACCTGGTGCGCCGCAAAATAACCGGCGCCGTCTTTCGTGCAGAATTTTTTCAACTCGTTGCCGTGCTCGTCATAGTAAATGCCGGCATCGGTCATGGTGCCGTCCACATCAATCACCAAATATTGAATCTGTTCCACGCACTTCTTATCTAACATCATGTCTTCGTTTTATCCTGCCCTTCACAAATTGATAAACCCAATAATATATATAGCATATCACACAAGTCGCCAAAAAGATCAATATAAACTTGGCGGCTGCAAACATCCTGATTCCTTGAAAAGCGACTGCCAACGCTCCCACAACTCCTACATGAATACAATACACGGAAAAACTTCCCTCTGAAAGAAACGCCAACACTTTTTTCATCCTCTCTCCCAGCCTGATTTCACACTGTAAAGAGCCTGCCACACATAGAGTCAAGATAATTTCAAATTTATAAGATCCTAAAACACACGCCCAAAACAAAAGAAAAAGAAGATAAAGAAACTGTCTGCCCTCATGCACCGCTAAATACAGGACAATTCCAAAAAAGAAACAATATAGCTGAAAAAAGGGAAATCGTTCCCGAAATGCGTCAATATTATATTTTTCCGGATCGAACCATGTCCCCATCAAATTTTCAAACAGCAGACGAAGTGGCGGTGTAAAGTACAGCAAAACAAACAAAACCGCTATCGCACTAAAAAACCGATGGATCATTTTGTATAACAACGGAGCCAGCAGATAAAACATCATAAACGAACTCATGGTCCACCACGCATTGCGGTTATTCCACAAAGCATCATTGTCCGAAATCAGCAAACTGTTCGTAAACGTAAAATATCTCAGATATCGTATGCCCCACGGTGCATGATACGATCCAACTGCCTCAAAAAATTTTCCATCCAATGACATTTTGGCTACGCCAATCAACCAGTATAAAATAAGTGCGGTCCAATATTCTGGTACAATCCTTAAAACTCTCTTTTTGTAAAAATCCTTTGTACCAATTCCAGAATCAAGGGAAGCATAAATCAGGTAGCCGCTCAAGATAAAGAAAAGCTGCACCCCATATGGCCCTGCCTGCACATATTTTGTCCAGTTCGTACTTTGGCCGACATGAATGGAAAGCACCATAACCATAGCTACAATTCTAAGCACCGCCAGATTACTATTATACTTCTTTTCCGCCGACATCCCCATCTCCCCTATCTCTTCGCGCTCTAACCATTATATAGGGAACCTGTTAAAAACACAACCTCCATCTGCTTGCGGATGTTCTCCACATAAGCCCGGTTTCTGATGTTTTCCTCCATACCCTTCGTGTGTTGGCTCGCCATATAGGAAGTGACATAGTTGCCACCTTCCTTCTGATAACCGTCAAACCCGGCCACATACACCTGCTTCGCTTTTAATCTGATCAGAAGTTTCATCAACATAATCACACAGTTATCGCAAACCCCCTTCTCATCAAAAGAAAGGTCTGCGTAATTGAGCACATTCGGCTCTTCACATACGTCCGTCAAATTGGAGGTGATGAGCACAGTGCTCTCCTGCCGTTTCTCCTCCAAAGCGTCATACCGCATGGCGTTGGAGCAGAAAACATAATTCACGCTAAATTCAGCCGGCGCGAAATTGGCGGCAAATACAACCGGTCTCTCCTCCCTGATAAACGTCTCTATCTCATCCTTATGCTTCCTTATGCTGGCACCGGGCGCCAAAATCAAAATCTGTCTCCCTTTCAGCTTCTCCTCCAACACGGCAAGCAGCTTTGAGTCATCCACCTCATGATTCTGGAACTTCCGATACAATTCCTCAATATAGGCCTCGTCGTAAGCGGTCTTCTTATCCGTCTCAATCCCCGCCAGAATCTGATTGATCTGCTTGGCCCGAAGCCGCCCCTTTCCAATCAGATATTCCGCGTAATTTCTGTGCAGATTAAACTTTGCCGACAACGCATAGGGGGTACTGTAACCCCATGGCTCTATCTGTTTTAGCTGAATAATATAGTCGTCAATGCCGTCCAACACCGGATTCACATCATAGACAGATCCCTGGGTTTTGTTCATGTAATCCATGATCAGCTCCATGCACAGATTTCCCGGCGTTCTTCCCATACCGAGCATGGAGGCATCAATCACACTCTTTCTCTCACTGGCCTTCATGGCAATAAACTCCTGCGCCAACGAGTAGGACAACGCCAAATTCTCGTGCAGGTGTAGTCCGATCACTATGGATTTGTCCAGATTATGCTCAACGAGCGAATAGATCCGCAGCAGATCGGATTTCATCATGGAACCAAAGGTGTCCACGATGGAAAAAGCATAGGGCTGAATCCGGTTCACTTTTGCAAGCAGCTCTAAGATCATCTCATCGGAATAACCCATGATGTTGATGGGATTGCAGAACACCTTGTAGCCTTTTTGCTTCGCCTTCTCTATGAACGTCAACCCTTCGTCAATATCATAGTCATGAAAGGTCACGCGGATGGCATCGATCGTCCTTCCGTCGTAATCTTCCAGTTTATCGATATCATACCGGTTGTGCAGCGCCATGGCGGTAAACATCGTATTTCCCCGCTTCTCCGGCAAGACAGGAACCATCTCACTGCAATTATTATACAGCGCCTTATCCCGGTCATACTCGCAGTTTCGCAGGAAGCCAATTTCCACATAGTCCACCTGGGACTCCACAAGCTGTCTGATAATGCTGCGGATGGTATGATAGCCAAAGTTCCAGTCGTTGATGTACCCACCATCCCGGAGAGTGCAGTCCAATAACCTGATATTTTCCATATCTGCTCCTTTTTAACAACTCGCAAACCCGCGCTATTCGCGCTCTCTGTCTGATTGCATCAGACGTTTGCTTCCTACTTCGTCGGATTCGGGTCCTTCATCGCATAGAGCGCCTTCGCCATCTCATAGTCGTACAGATCGTCGATATCCGCCGCCTCACGCTTGTTGATCACAAGCTGATAATACTTGGGGCCATAATTGTAATGCCACTCCCTCACCTTCTCAGTGGGCGCCAGATCAATACCGTTCGTAAAGTGATACATCATGGGAAGCTGCTCGGAATTTTTATGTTCCAATCCCATCTTGAAATTCAGGGGGCCGTTATCGTCCATCAGGTAGGTCTGGTAGGGAGACACCGTAATCAGAGAGTCATATCCCTCCTTCAGCTTCTCAAAATAAACCTGAATCGCCTTCTCATACAAATAGGGCTCCACACAGGGCGACGTCGCGCAGGCGTAGAGGAGATGATCCCCCTCGATGGTATCGCACAGATACTCTAAGAACATGCCAAAGGGCACCGATTCATCCGCATACTGCGTGGGTCTCTTGATCGCCTTCACCCCGCATTTTTCCCCAATTGCAAGCATCTCATCGGAATCTGACGAGACAATGATCTCGTGCAGTCCCTTCACCTGCTTTAACTGCTCGATTTTATGCTGCAGCAGATTGGAATCGCCAAAGGGCAATATGTTTTTGTTTGGCAGTCTGGAACTGTTTCCTTTCACCGGCACTACTGCTGTAATCTTTTCACTCATCTCATTTTCCTCCTTAATCATACAAAAGTTGAATTCTATTTTTCCAGTTCTTTCGCAATCTTCGCAATGATCCCTGCAATCTCCTCATCGCTAGTCTTCTCAAAGTCGTGGGCAATCTGCTCCAAATCCCTTCGCGCCCTGCGCTTTTTCTCCAGCCACTTCCATCCCGGCTTACCGCTCTCCAACATGGTCAGGTATATATTATAGAGGGGGGTAATCTTCGTCAGCGCCTTCGTGATCTTTTCCGCCGGGCCCATCTTGTGATAGTACGCCTTAAGCTGTTCTCTGGTCAGATCATAATAGGGGTCTTTGAAAACCTCCTCCGCCATATCCACGAACTTCATATAACTGGGCTTCTCCCAGTCAATGGTATACACCTGGTCGATCAGCTCCTCACTGACAGGGAAGGGTCTGTCATCCTCCTCATGGGTGGTCGTTTCAAACTCCGCGTAATCGGAAATTTTATCCGCCTCCTTCAAAAAAGCCAATTCATAGTCTGCGGGTACAGGCACAGGAAACAACAGATAACACATCTTTTTCCCGAAGAAGGCCTCCACAAAGGTGGAGCTGTTTCCCGTATAAATCTTATCGCTGATCAGAATCCACTGCCTGACGGACAGATCGCCTATCACCTTGAAGTTAGCATATTTTCTTGTCATCTCATCGGCCTGCGCGCTCTCCTCACCGGGGTGCGGCCTGTAGACGAACACAACGTCCTCCCTCTTTTCGCAGATCCTTCCAATCCAGTCGAGAACGATCTTCTTGGAGGGAAGCATACAATCCTGATAGTAGTATCGCCAACCCTCGCCGAACCGCCTGCACATCTCCACCAGATACTCCTCGGTGTGGCTGTCGGAAAAGTAGGGGGACACGAAGAGAAATATCTTCTTATCCACAGGAATCCCATACTCGGAAAGCACGGCTTCCTTGGAGCGGTAATACCCCCGCAGTTTTTCCCGAAGAAAATCCATTCCCACATGGCCCACCAGTTTCACCTTCCTGGGATCCATCTTCACCACATCCAGCATCCGTCTCTTGTTCATCTCTCCCCAGGAAACGCGAACCACATCCTTGGCCACGCCGGAGTAGTTTTTATATGCTTTGGTGTCCTTCTCATCCATGGGAAACACAATGTTTTCCCACTGCATATCAATCAGCTTATCGAACTTGACGAAATTCTTCGTATGCCATTCTATGGAACTGTTCTGGTAGCAGGCCATGGTAACCACCACTTTCGTGTGATAGATGGGGCGCATCGCCTTTAACGCCTCCGCATCCTCAATGTGGACGATCTTCGTCCGATAGCCTCTGCGGTCCAGTTCATATTTGATCAGGCAAAGATTTTCCAATTCCCTGACCTTATGCTCGTAAATAAACAAAAAATCCAGTTCCTCGATCTTGTACTTGACCATCCGTCTCTTATCCTTTCTCCACGGTTTTCCCATGAATCAATCTTCCACGCTCCCACCGGCCACCCGCAGCATTTCTTCCGCAAATGCCTGGAAATTTCGTCTCTCATCAAACTTCTCATCGAAAATGACAAGCGATTTCCCGCACATCTGAAAATAAGCCTCCGTGCCGTAACACTTTGCCATCCGCATAATCGCCTGGGCCGTCTCCTGCGCGGACGGATTCTCAGAAAGCAGGATGCCGTTGCCATCCACCATCTGTTTCAGTTCCCTCACCGCCGTGGCGATCACCGGAACGCCAAAGGAAAGCGCCTCCTGCACTGCCACCGGCGAGCCTCCCTCGCTCTGCGTGGTGGTAATCAGACAGCTCACATAGTTGGCCGTGTAATATGCGATGACTTCCTCGTTGAGCAGCGGGCCGGTAAATTCATATTGGATATTGTCCCTGCCGTCCAGCTTTTCCCGCGCCAATTCCTGTAACCTGCCAAGCGCATCCCCGCCGCCGATATGCACCCAACGCACCTTTGCGGCAGTCACAGCCGCCAGTCCCTCTATGATCCGGTCGATACGCTTCACCGGACTTATATAGGAACAGCTCAGAAGCAGGAGTGTGCCGTCGTTTGGATAATTTCCTCTCCTGTCTTCTTCCGTCACGCCTTTGCCCGACACACCCAGTCTGTGCAGCGGGTATTTGTCCCCATCTGTCAACCGGTATCTCGTAAGATAATAGTCTTTTGCGGACTGCGCCGCAAAAATCAGACGAGCAAGCCCTGCATCTGTCTGGGGCTTAAAAAACTGTCTGCCGTAAAGCTCCCTCTCGTCATACAGCTCGTAACCATGCGTTCTCGCCACAATCTTCACCTGCGGAAATCTGTGCCTGTGCATGGTCAGCCCGAAACATTTATAGTCAAACCAGTAAAAGTAAAAAAGAGCCCTCGTATCCCTTGTCAGGGAAATTCTTTTCTTTAACCTGCGGTAAAAGGTCTCCGCTGCCGTACCAAACATCAACGCCCTGTAGATTCTCCGGAGAATCTTCTCCCTGCTTTTCACAATCGAAGCAAGCTCGGTATAACAATCCTTTTCCCCTAAAAAGCAAAGCAGGGAAAACATTTTTTCCGCAAAGCTCTGCCTGGTCGGGATGATGCAGGCATCCATCCCCTTCCTGCGAACCTCTTCTTCCGACAATCGTTCTGCACCCGGCGCCACCTCGGCGGCTATGAGTGTCACATGAAAAAATTGACATAGATAAGGATACTCGGGCTTCACAAAGGAATCCTCCTTATGCCCGTAGGGGAAATCATGGGTGATGAGATACATGTCCGGTTTGTTATTATGCTCCATATGCCCGCCTCTGTCAGAACCTTCTCTGCTATACCGCTGCTTCTCCAAAATATTTCTTAACCATGGCGAGCACCGTAACCGCAAGACACTTTTCCTGCACGCTCCCCTCCGTAAACAGAAGCCTGATATCCTTTCTCAAGTCTTCCCCCAGTACCGGATTGCCGATGACATTCTTCATGTAACTGGCAAAACGCTTTTGTATATCCTTATCCCTTTGATACCAATAGTCAATCGGATTCATGCTGTCCTGATTGTTGATATGGGCGGCGGCACAAACTTTCTGCCACAAAAGCCGCTGCACGGTCTTTATTCTCCGCAGAGGAATATGGCTCTCCCTGGGTTTGATGCCTCCCCACTTTTCCCAACCAAACGCCGCCGCCTGAGGATATTTCTCATTCAGCCAACGAAGATAGATGTGGTGGTGGTTCCGATAATCAAACGGTAAGGAAAAAGCAACATCCAACAAATCCACATCCATAAACGGCGAAGCCGTCTCAATATACTGCTGCCTGATCAGATAGGAGGACGACGCTCCCAACATTCCTCTCGTATAAATGCCAAACAGTTCCTGATTGGGATACTCTTCCAAAATCTTTTCATCAAAGCTGTAATGCAGTTTTTCCGAGTAGGCGTTCCGGCCAAATGTCGGTTTTCCAGTGCTAAGCGCCTTATCCCGGTACAAGGTTCCGAGAATGGCATCCCCGATCATGCCGGTGTGCTCTATGCCAAAGGATTCCGTATGGATTACCTCAAGCAGCCGTCTGCCTCCCGTCATCCCCATGTACAGCGCAGCGCCGTTATTCTGCGAGGTCATCTCATCAATATCGTACATCCACTTTGCATCGTCCAGGGGTTTAAAAAGATACTCATGCCCCAGATAGAGCGCAATCTGCCTTGCAATCCTCTCGTCGCGATAGCCGTCCCGGCAGTAGGTTACATTGAGCTGATCCGTGTACCCCAAATCGTGCGCCACCCATGTCACCATACGGCTGTCCAATCCGCCGCTCAAGTCCACCAAATGGCGGTAACCGTACTCCCTGTCCTTCTCAAACTCGCGCCTGACTGCCTCTCGAAACGCCGCATCAATCCTCTCCACGGCCTCCTTTTCAGACACGGTCTGCGGCGCATTCCGTATCAAATGATACCTCTCGACAGACGCTTGTCCTCCCTGCACCCGCAGATATTTCCCGGGTAGAAGACGATGAATCTGTCTGACAAAAGTGGTGTCGTCAATCATATAGCCGTAGGTGAGCATATACCGGGCCGCCAAAGGCTGAAAGTCACAGGCCAGGCCATTGTACTTCAACACCTCCACCATATCGTCCACACAGTCGGATATCATCCAACGATCTTTTTCCACATAGTAATAAACGGGCTTGACCGCAATCTGGTCCGTATAGACAAGCAGTTCCTTCGCATTCTGGTCATACAAATAACCGCAAAAACCGCCCCGAAGCTTTTCAAGTGCGGCCTTTGCATCTTCCGTAAGCGCACGGGTAAAGGCCTCCGCCCACCTGCAACCGTATGTCCGCTCATAATCCGTCTTATTATAGATATAGCCGTTTAAAAAAGAGAGTTTCCCGTCCCGTTCCCCAAAAATCTGATCATCGGGAAATTTATTTAACAGATGACTGTACTGGCTACATTCTCCCATGCGCCGCGTCTCTCCCAGACATGCAATATTCAGATTTTTTGCGGCCAAAAAGCCATACCTCTTTTTTTTCATTGTCTCACCATTTCGGAACCTTTACGCCACATGGACAGTATCAAAGATCTCCTATTTTCTGCACACAATCAATTCCACGCCTCCATACATAGCGGAAAACGTGGAAAATACACTGTTAAACGACCCAAGTATATATCTGCATCTGGAAAGGCACAAGAAATCGACAACCGCCGACTCCATCCCGGACTTGCTGTTCCTTCCCCACACTTTATTTTGATAGGTAAAAATCCGGCCCGGGAAAATCCTCTCCAGTTCCCTCTCCACCTCTTTATCATCCGTGGCCAAAAAGAAACGAACTTCGCGGTTGTCTGCCAACGCCTTTTTCATCTTCTCTATGAAGCAATCCAGCGTACTTTCTCTTATACTGTCATTATGATCCGTTCTTCTGACATGTACACCAACCCATTCTTGCCCTCCTTCGCCGATTTTCAGGCTATCCGCAAGTTTCGTGTATTTTCTGTCAAAGACAACGGTTGAGGGATCACCCTGATTCTCTGAATCTTCTCCCCTCATCATGCCACAATAGATGCCGGCGCAGAAGTTCACCCGGTTTTCCAGATATCCCTTCACCCGGTTCCAACAGGTTAACCCCCACTCCTCATATGCCTTCCCTTCCCACCCGGTCTCCTCGTTTGGATCGAACCGGACATAGGTATCACATTGTTTAAAATAATTCATCAGACGCTCTGTTTTTCGATTGTAACATGCCCTTGCAAAATACAGCGCCCACTGACCCAGACAGGTGAGCAGCTTCCCGATCTGTCCCCTTTTCAGATAGACCTTCATGCCATCTCCCCAATCCGGCGGAAAAAACTTGTAATTTAACACTCCAAGATTCACATCCGAAAACTGCTCCTTCGCAAACACGTCCTCATATTTGATGTTACACCACTTCTCCAACTGCCAGATTACGATCACATTAGGGATCTGATATCTCTTAGCAAGTTCATATGCCTGCATCAGGGAAACACACCGACTGGTAATGCCGCTGTAAACATGAACGCAAATACAGTTCTCTTTCTCATACATGTCCTTGTAAACGGATTTCTTCATGCTCGCTCCTATTGTCAAATCAATTTACTGATCGCCTCCATGTCACGCTCCTCCAGATACGCGTGCATGGGGAGCGACAAACAGGTCCTGCATGTCTCCTCCGCAGTCCTGCATTCGCCTTTGTCTGTCCGGATCTTCGCGAAAGCCTTCATCACATGCAGCGGTTTTCGATAATACATCATGCTCGGAATTCCGGCCTCCTTCAACCGAAGCGCCGCTTCCTCCCGCTGTTTTTCATCTGCAAACCGCACCGTGTACTGAGCCCAGCTCGAATTATATCCCGGCAGAATCGTGGGAGTTTTCACCCTATCCCGCAGCCGTTCGGTATAGAAATCCGCCGCCCGGTTGCAGCCCTCCAATTCCTCCTCAAAAAACCGCAGTTTTTGTAGCAGCACCGCCGCCTGCACCGTATCCAGTCTGGAATTCATGCCGATACGGATATTGTCGTATTTATCAAAGCCTTTGCCGTGCACTTTATAGGAGCGGATCAACTCCGCCCACTGGTCATTGTCCGTAAAGACCGCGCCGCCGTCCCCGTAACAGCCAAGGGGCTTCGCCGGGAAAAAGGACGTGGTGGAGATATCGCCAAAACTGCAGGCCCTCTTCTCCCCAATCCTGCCGCCAAAGCCCTGGGCGGCATCCTCTAACAGCAAAAGCCCATGCTTCTCTGTTATCTCACGAATCTTTTCATATTCGGCGCACTGCCCGAACAAATCCACGGCAATTACCGCCCGGGGCCGCAGTCTTCCTTCCGCTTTGACAGCGGCCACCGCCCTCTCAAGCGCCTGTGGCGATAGATTGAAAGTATCTCCGTCTATGTCCACAAAGACCGGCTCCGCGCCCACCCATGGCACTACCTCCGCGGTGGAAAAAAACGTGAAATCCGGAACAAAAACAGCGTCCCCCTCTTTCACGCCCCATGCCATCAAAGCAAGCAGCAGCGCATCCGTCCCATTGGCGCAGGAAATACAGTGCTTTGCACCCACATAGTCCGCAAGCGCCTCCTCCAACCGCGCCACCGGCTCACCGCCGATAAACTGTCCTTTCGCCACGACTTCCTTTATTGCCCCGTCTATGGCTTCTTTGTGTCTGTTATACTGTGCCTTTAAATCCCTGAATTCCATCTCGTCTTCTCTTTCTCTCTAAAGATAGCCTCTCTCCCGCAGCGCCTGCACCATCTTGGAAGCCGCATGTCCGTCCCCGTAGAACCTGGGCCGGTCGGCCACCTCCACATGCTTTGCCTTCGATGCAAAGCGCAGGGCATCCACCACACTCTCCTCGCTCTGAGGATCAACCTTGTGCAGCCAGTCAATATTGACCAAGTCCTCCCATATATCAACGTCCAACATAAACAGGCATTTCGCGCCCGCAAAAGAAGACTCCTTGGATACGCCGCCGGAATCCGTCAAAATCAGTTTCGCGCTCTGCATGAGCTTCACCATCTCCACATAGCCCACCGACTCTATGATCTCAAAATTCGGGATCGCATTCGCCCTCTCCCACAAACCGTATTCCTGCAGACATTTCCTTGTGCGCGGATGCATCGGACAGACCACCCGCCCGCCCAGACGTTCCACCAACCGCAGAATACTCTCCATGCGCTCCCTGTCGGAGGTGTTCTCCTGCCTGTGCCATGTCATGACAATCGTCTCTTCCTGCGCTTCCTCCTGCGCCTGCTGCCCGGCAATCACAAGATAAGTGTCGTACATGATATCACCCGTCATACAGCCGCGTTCTGCCAAGCCCTCCCGTTGCAGATTCTGCATGGAAATCTCATCCGGACAAAACAGGATATCCGACAGATGATCCGCCACAATCCTGTTGCACTCCTCCGGATTCGACTTGTGGTGCACCCGGGGCCCGGCCTCCACATGGGCGATCGGAATGCACAGCTTGGAAGCCGCCACCGCGCCCGCCAAAGTGGTATTCGTATCCCCGTACAAAATAACAAGCGCCGGCTTCGCGCGCAGCAGTTCCTCCTCGATCCCTGTCATCGCCTTCGCCGTCACCTGCGCGTGACTTCCGCCGCCCGCCGCCAAATTGACATAGGGCTTTGGAATATTCAATTCCCGGAAAAAAACATCCGACATGTTTTCGTCGTAATGCTGTCCGCTGTGAATGATATTCTGTTCACAGCCCGCCTTCTTAAGCTCGTGATATAGCGCCGCCAGTTTGATAAACTGCGGTCTGTTTCCCACAATGTGAGTGATCATACGCCCCTGTACCGCCTTCTGTATTTTCAGCCCCTCAAGCCGCCGCCACAGTGGATTTCACCACCGCTTTACCGGCCGATATAGTCCACGATGGGCTTCATCACTGCCTCCATGCTGACATGTTCCCTCGCAAACTGCCGGATCGTGTCCGCCAGGCGGCCCTTGTCAGCCTCCATACACTTTATTTTCTCATAAAATGCCACAATATCTTCCGTCTTTACCGTGCTGGCATCGTTTGGAAATACCAGGGCGTAGGGATAATCTTTGTCCAGTACGTCGATGGCGCAGCCCGCAAGAAGGGGCATCCCCTTGGCAAGGCACTCCCGGGATTTCAAAGCTCCCATTTTTCCATAAAACCGGGCCTTGTACATGCCGAAGGAAACCAACGCAATATCGCATTTGTCGTACAGCCTGTCCAGATCTTCCCCCACCATGGTGGGGTAGAAATGCACATATGACTCCAGTCCGTATCTGTCTGTCAATTCCTGATAGAACGGTTTCTCCGGCCCGTCCCCCACCAGATGCACATGCACCTGACAGGGGCGGTCGCCGTCCGCGCTGTAATACCGGTGCAGTCCCTCTATGATGCGCTCATATCCGTGATGCCTCTGCATAAACGCCACGCCGATCAGATTGATCTGTCCCTCCGTAAAGCTGCCGCCGATCTTTGACATACGCTCCACGTTGATGCCATTGTAGGTTCTGATCGTGGGAATCCCGAAGATTTCCCGATCCTCCGTATAGGTCACAAAACGGTCCACATATTTTTTCAACCGTGGACGGTAGATTCTCTCCTTGATATAGAACGGCCACGCATTCCACTTTCCAAAGTCATCCCCGTCATAGGGATAACTGAATATTTCTATGACAATCTTACAGGAAGGATACCGTTGCTTTATCTTTTTCCAAAATCTGACATAAGCCCTGTCCGCAACTGCCCGTCTGACGTACACGAAATCGGGATGATCCAACCGCGCAAAAGCTTCCTCGTAATCCCTTGTGATGGAAGCCGTGGGAAACAAGCCTGCGATTCTCTGCAAAAGCGTCCGTTTCGGCGTTTCGACCTCAATCTCCTGCATGTCAAAATACTTGCGAAACTCTTCCAACTGCATGTCTATTTTCTTGCTGACGCCGACGGACTGACGCCCCTGAAAATGAAGGTAATAGCCTTTTTTCATCATAGCACACTCCCTTTCTAATTGCAAACGCGCCAGGTTACCGGCAAAGCTGATAATCATTGTCCGCATCAATGCCAAACGAATCTGCGACAATGCCCGTAACGCCGTCAAAAACCACAATGTTTATTCCATTCTCCACTGTGTGATAGTTCTGATTGTCAATGACGATTTCATTGTCATATCCACCGTCCGGTCTCTGCACTCTCCTGAGCCCAAAATCATGCCGGTCAGTCTCAAAATACCGTGAAGCTTCCCCGTCGCCGCTGTTCCATACGGCATCGCCTCCCGCAAAATACCACAGGCCGCCGCCCTGCACGTCGTCAATTCCCAGTCCGCCAAGCACGCTGTTTACCGTCTCTTCCTCCAACTGACAATACCCGTCTACCGAGAGAAAAACATGATAGTTGTCCTTCCCCAAATATTCCGGCACCTTGTCTGCATCAGCAGTCTCCCGCAGCTCCACATCCTCCAACAAAGCATATAAATATGCCGCATCCTGCTCCCAACTGTCATAGGCGGGATCTCCCCTGTGATCCGGAATTTTATACTGTCCTGCAATATATTCTCCCCACTGAGACGTGAATTTACAACTGCCCCTGCCGTTTAAGTGGGAAGTATTATACATATCCGTCCCGTAGTCGATATACACTTCATCTTCCATAAAATTATAATTGAAAAAGGGCACCTCATACTCCTGCGCAATTGCCTGCGCCGTGCGAAACCGCTTTTGATCTTCCTGCGTCATGCCGCCAAAAGGGGCAATCACAACCATAATAGGAATATTTTTCTCCTGCGCAAGCTCAAGGATCGCCCGATAATATTTTTCTGTCTTTTCCATGAGCGCAATCGAGCCTGTGCACGTACCGAAATCGGGCTGTCCCATCTGCTGTGTCGTCATACCCATTTCAAAGCCCTTCCAACCCCTGTACCTCTCCGCTTTCTTTTCGGATGTGAAGTCTTCCTCCGACAATTCCGTATACCGGTCATGGTATTGGGTATATCCAAGCAGATATCCCATCCACTGTTCCCTCGGCACACTGGCCTTGATCGCATCGATTCTGTTTCGGGACCATTTCAATCCGTATGTGCTCTTGATCACAAAACCCGCAGACTGATATTCCTCCTCTTCCAACAGGCGGTACCCCTCCAACACGATCAGTTTCGGCGTCTGGGTCTTAAGCGCCTCTTTCAGATAATAGTAAGAATTCCAGAGAGGCTGTGCGGATGCCGTCAGCAGATAGGATGAGATGCCCTGCTCTCTCCACAAAACCCCCGTGTTGAAGCTCATATACGCATGGCTGCTGCCGAGTATCAACACATCGACGGAATTGTCCTCCAATTCATAAAATTTTGCCACGCTGTAGATGCCGTCGTCATATTTCACCGCAAGCACACGATTGGCCTGCCACAATAAAACACATAAAATCAATGCGCCTGCGATAAACTTAACCGCTGTTTTTTTCATTTCCGCCTCCATACCCGGACTTCCCGCAAAGACTGTAAGCCCCGGCTAAAACTGAAAATAGATGAACTGCTGCGGATCATAACCCGCGCCGTATTTGCCAAACACAAAAATCATAAGCACCAATCCGAACGAAACGCCCCATCGGAACCAAAGATTTTGCGTCATCAAAAAGGCATCCAACGTCATCTTTCTCCTGTACCTGATCAAATCCACCAGACACAGAATGCAGATCGCAACTACCAAAATGTTCATTTCCGGCCGCTCCAACCCCAATGTATAAAGGTCCCCGTTGAAAAATTTCCAGGGCGTGGGCCTGATCCAGATTCTCCGTATATAGCCGAAGGCATCCCTGAGTGAGCTGGCGCGAAAGAAAATCCACGCAAACACGACAAGGATAAAGGTCACGGCCGCCTGCAGGAACTTCCAACTAAAGCACTCCGTATCCACGCGCAGTCTGCGAATGCACTTTTCCCTGTAGAGCGTTAGGAGATCCCCGATCACCTGGTATGCGCCGTGTATGCCGCCCCAAACCACATAAGACCAGTTTGCGCCGTGCCAGAGGCCGCTCGTCAGAAAAACAATCATGATATTCACCGCTTTTCTGACACGTCCTTTTCGATTTCCTCCTAACGGAATATACAGATAATCTCGAAACCATGTGCTCAGCGAGATATGCCACCGGCTCCAGAAATCGCGTATGCTGCACGCAAAATAAGGCGTATTGAAATTCTCCATCAGCGCAAATCCCATGATTTTTGCGGCCCCGATCGCAATGAGGGAATAACTCCCAAAGTCGCAGTAAATCTGTACCGCAAACAGGACCGCCGCCAAAATCAGTTCCGCGCTGCCATACATGTGATAATTGTCAAAAACCGTGTTTACCAATATGGCTGCCCTGTCCGCAATCACCATCTTCATAAAAAAGCCCCATATCATCAAAATCGCCCCGGAAGATATCCTCCTGGCATTCCACAGCTTGATCTGCCGGATATTCTGCATCTGGGACAACAGATTCTTTGACCGCTCGATGGGCCCCGCCACAAGCTGCGGAAAAAAAGACACAAACAGAGCATAGCGGATGAGATTCCTCTCCGCTTTTATCTCTCCCCGATAAACGTCAATCGTATATCCCAGGGCCTGAAACGTATAAAAAGAAATACCCACAGGAAGCAGAAACGAAAATCTTTGATCAATGCCTCCTATATGTAGAAGCCGCAGTCCTTTGTCCAACGAACTGATGAAAAAATTGCCGTACTTAAAGAGAAGCAAAATCCCCAGATTCACGCCCAGGCAGGAAAACAGCACCGTCAGCGCCCTGCCCTTACGGCCGCCGTTTTTGCACCTGTCTATGATCACCCCGCTCAGATAGGTAAGCAGCGTGGAAGCTGCAATCAGCGCCGCATATTTGGCATTCCAACTCATATAAAAATAATAGCTCGCCGCCAGCAGCCAGACCTGACGCGCCGCTTTGGGGATGACAAAATACAGCGCCACCACAATTGGAAAAAAGAACATAAAATCAATTGAATTAAATTCCATACTCCCTACTCCTCAGCCTCTTTTCCGAATCTTCCCCTGTGAAAGTCCCTGATGCCGCGCCAGGTAGCCTGTACTAACGCACCCTTCCCGTGGAGCAGCCACAAAAGACAGCAGGCCGTCCGGTTTGCCACATAATAGGCAAGAAAAAGGGGATACCGCCGCCCCATGCGCAGCCGGTTGCACAACAGCCAGTTCCTGGCGATATAATAGGCGCAGAGCGGGCTGTCCGCCCCCTTCGTGCTGGCGCCCACCTTATGATACATCACAGCCTGCGGACAATAATAGATCGCAATTCCCAGTTCCCGCAGACGAAAACTGTACTCCGTGTCCTCATAGTAGAGGAAAAACCGCTCATCCAGCAGGCCTGCCCGCCCGATGACCTGCATCGGCAAAAACAGACAGCAGCCCGTACCGAAAGAGACCCTGCGCTCCTCCTCATACTGCCCCCTGTCCTCCTCATTCAGGCCGATATGCCTGGCCTTTTGCACCACAGGCGACACGCTTCCCCCCGCAGACCAGATGCGCTTCCGGTCGTCGCTGTAACAGATCTTCGGCACAATCACGCTGTCCGGATGCCTCTGGGCGCAGGAGAGAAGTGCCGAAAGCATATTGCTCTCTATCTCGGTATCGTTATTTAACAGCAGCGCCGCGTCCGCTCCCCAGACCATTGCACGGCGGATTCCCACATTGTTGGCATAAGAAAACCCATAGTTTTCATCCAGTTCCACCATTTCGACCCGTTCATCCGCTCCATACCGCGCCCGGAGCATCTGCATGGAATCGTCATCGGAGGCGTTGTCCGCCACAATGATCCGTATCTGGCCGTCTATCCGGTTGGCAAGCACGGATTCGATACAAGCCTCGTTATACTGTTTTCCGTTATAGTTGACTAAAATAACCGCCAGTTTCACAAAAACCACCACAATCCTCTCATGCGAACAAATCCGACAGCGTCCGATAATACTTCTCCGTCAGCCTCATCTGATCATACACGCCAAAATCCATTTCCGCAATCCGGTCCACAGGATTTTCCATCGCCGCAATCCATTGTCCCGTATCGTAAGGGTCCTTCACATAGTTCGCCTTCCCCTGCGTCACCTCGGGAATGCAGGCTCGGTCCGTCGTGATCACAACCGCGCCAAAGAGCATCGCCTCGATAGGCGGCATTCCAAACCCCTCAAACACACTGGGAAAGAGAAAGGCTCTGCAATGGCGGTACAGCGTATTTCTCTCCTCATTCTCCACAAATCCCGTGAGCGTGATCTCCCGCTCCAGTCCTCTCTCTGCAATCCGCCGCTCCAGGCTTTCCCTTCCCGCCCCGTTCACACCGGAAATGAGAAGCCGGCAGGGCAGATCAATCTGTTCCCGCTTCACCCATTCCATAACGGCGATCAATGTCTCCAGATTCTTGTGGGGAATCATCTGCGAAACCGTATAATAGTATGCCTTCTCCTCGATCTGATACTGCTCTGCCAACCGTTCAAAGGAAACCGTCTGATTGAGGTCCACGGTAATCGGATTATAGATCGTGGTGATTCGTTCCGGCTTCACATGATATCTGTTTACAATATCTTCCTTCACCCAATCGGAAATCGCAATGATATGTCTGGAAAAATGCACGTCAAGCCACCAACACAATTTGGAGTAGGCGATCTCGTGAAAAGGGTGGTATTCCGGATAGTGGGCCGCCTGCAGATCGTGAATCGTGTTCACATAGACAACGCCGCCGTTGAAAAGCGGCCTGCAGTACACGGGCGAAAAGCATTTCCGGATGCCGTGCTTCCTAAGGAATCGGTTCTCACAAAAAAACTGCCAGAGAATGCGCCCGGCAATGTTGGCGGAACAAACCTTCGTCTCCAACAATTCGATCCGCTCATCCTGCACATAATGCAAAAAGGTATCCCGGTTGTCCGCAGACACGAGCAAAAAAAGATGAAACGGCTCCTTCAGCCGTAAAAAGCCATCCAGAAGATTTCTGATATAAAATTCCGTTCCGCCCACCTTTTTGGGCCGAAGCCAAAGTAAGTCCACCGCTATCTCGCGCATCGTTTTCTCCGTCCCTTCTATTCTTCCCCGGAGGATATATGGCTTCTTCCATAGACCGTGATATCCTCCAAAACCGGCTCCGTGCCGTCATACAGGCTGCCGTCCGTCCGATACCAACCGTCAAACACCCGGTCTCCCTCTCTGTCTCCCGGCTCGCCTATGGGCAGACTCTCAAAAGTTTCTCCACGGATTACGCTCACATACAGTTCCTGTCCATATTCCTCCGCCAGAAAATGCACCGTACAAAGTTCCTTCCGTTCGGTCCACACCTCGTCCAGAAAGGCCTTCCTCGCCGACAGAAAATCCCGGATGATCCAGACCTCTCCCGTATAGTTGACCTCCCCATAGATTTCCTTCCACCGCACCCGGTCCATTTCAGCGGACACATAGATCTCCGACACATACTCGTCAATTTTCTCTTCCTGAATGGTCTGAAAATAGCCGCTAAAAAACGCCTGATAGCAATCCGACACCATCTGTCTGAACTCCGGATGCGTATACAAATGCCAGAAAAGCGGGCTGCTTTCCCCTCTCTGGGTCAGATAACACAGGTCGCGGGCTGTCCCGTCAATCCCCTGCAGTCTGCCGTAGGCCTTGTCATAATCCCACACAGGGCCTGCAAACAGCTTCGTGCTGATCTCATCTTCCGGCTTATAGAAAAAAGAACTGGTGGCGCCGCCGCCATTGTTCTTACACAGTTCCTCCACGATATACTTTTGGGCATAAGATTCCAGATCAATATAATCCAGATAGCTCTTCCCGGTATCCGGATTGATGCCGTCCTGCGCCGTGACGGCTTTTTCCATCTCATTCACCAGACCGCTGATATAGTCCACTTCCGCTCTGGAGGCGTATTTCGGATCCTTGATCGTATAGGGATCGCATAACAGCGTCGTCTCAAAGCCGCTGATCTCACCCATATATTTTCCGCGCACATCCCGTTCCAACAGGTAACCTCCCGTCATACGCCGGGGCTGCACCGGAAGCTCGACGCCCTTCCGATTCCCCTCTTCAAAACGCGCAGACTCCTCTATCCCCTTGTTGAGCCTTTTATTCTGGTCTCCAAGATCGGCAATGGAAATCCGCTCCGGATCAATCTCGATCTTCTCACAGAGCTGATACATGCCATGATACTGATTGTTGATGTAGAGATCAATGTACTGCGACTGCGGCGATCCCTCCATCCCCGCCGCAATGGCCATCTCGTAGGTGATCTTGTTGCGAAGATAAGAACGGTCCTCCACATTGCTCAAAAGAATCCATTTCTCGGCGCTGCCCATGCCAAATAAATCGGCCTTCTCTTTTAGTTTTATCCCATAAGATTTCTTCGGATAGGCCCAGGTGGAATTTCCCCGCCCGGAAATGTGATCCAGTTTATCCGCGCAGACCATCCTTCCATCCGCATCAAAGACTATGATTTCTCCCGCTTCCTCATACTCCTTGTCCGCATCCAACTTTTCCATGGAACCGCTGTCCGTCTCCAGAAAAACGGCCGGGAGATTGGCGGAGTGCATCACCACTACCGTCTGTCCCGCAATCCCATTTCCCTCCCTGTCATAAAAACACATATCGTAAGGCTCGCCGTAGGTAAAAGCGCCGATATCGTCACCGCTTTTTAGGGAAATTTCCTCCTCTCCCCTGACAAAAACCGCGCGCCATGCCCCTGCAAAAGCAATCTTTACATCGGCTGCATTCGCATAGGAGGGCAGAAAGAGATAGCCAATCTGCGTCTCCTCGTCCAAAAAACAGCGTATTTCCTGTCCCGGGTTCGTATTGTCAATCAGGAAACGGAGGCTTTCCATACAGTCGGTATCCTCCTGTTTCTGATCATAAGCCGCCCTTTCCCATACCACCGTCGCAGCAATCAATATGATAAGCAAAATTCCATAAATTCCATAGCGTTTCGCCCTGTATGTCATATCCGCCTCATGCTCCCTGTCCTCTACACCCCATGGCTTTTACTGTACACCGTGATATCCTCGAAAACCGGGGTCCCAGTGTCGAGCAGCATTCCCGTTTCCGTAAACCAACCGTCAAACACACGGTCCCCGCTCACCGTTCCCGGCTCGCTCCCCGGCAGTCTCTCAAGCGCCCTTCCTGCAATCACGCTCACATAGTGCTCTTCGCCTGTCTCTGAGACGAAAGTGACCGTGCACAGCTCCTCCTGTCCTGCCCAAATCTCATCCAAAAAAATCTTGCGCGCCGAGACAAAATTCCTGACCCGCTCTATCTCATCATCAAAGTCGGGAAGCGCTTCGTCTGCCTCCCTCCACCGAATCTGATCCATAAGGACCGACGTGCGGATTTCAGACGCATATTCATCTATTTTCTCGTCCACAATCTGCTGCATGTAGTCCGAGAAAAATTCCTCATAACAGACCGCCACTGCCTCCCTGAACTCAGGATGCCGGTTTAGCTGCCAGAAAAGCCTGGTCGGGTTGGTGTCCCGCAGTGTCAGATAGCACAGATCCTGGGTGGATTCATTGAGCCCCGTTATGCTTGCGTAGGCCTTGTCATAGTCCCACACGGGACCGGCAAACAGCTTTGTGCTGACCTTGTCCTGGGGTTTATAGAAAAAAGAACTGGTTGCGCCCGCACCGTTGTTCTTCGACAGCTCCTCCAACACATATTTCTGCGCAAAGGAACGCATGTCAATGTAGTCCGTATAACGCATTCCGGTATCGGGATTGACACCGTTTGCCGAGATAAGGGCTTTTTCCATATCGTTTACCAGACCGCTGATATAATCCACTTCCGCCTCCGACGCGTATGCGGGCTCCTTGATTGTATACAAGTCCCCCAGGCTGTCCGTGACAAATCCGCTGATCTCCTCACGGTATTTGTCCGGCACGTCCCGCTCCAGCAGATAACCGCCCGTCAGATCACCGGGCTCTTTGGAAAGTACCATGCCTTTGCGTTTTTCCTCCTCAAAATGCCCGCATTTTTGAAGTTCCCTGTTTAACCTTTTATTCTCCTCTTCCAAATCGGCTATGGACACTCTCTCCTCATCGATTTCCACTTTCTCACAAAGCTGGTATATGCCGTGGTATGTATGGTTGATATAGAGATCCACGTACTGCGACTGCGGCGATCCCTCCATCCCCGCCGCAGCCGCCATATCATAGGTGATTTTGTTTCGGATATAGGCGGGATCTTCCACATTGCTGAGCAAAATCCAGTTGTCGGCGCTTCCCATCCCGAACAGATCGGTTCTGTTTTTCAGCCTGATCCCGTAGGATTTCTTCGGATGCGCCCAGGTAGAATTGCCGCGTCCGGAAATACGGTTCAGGTCATCCGCGCACACAAGCTCTCCGTCCGCATCAAAGAGGACGATTTTTCCCTTTTCCGCGTAGTTCTTGTCCGCATCCAACTGTTCCATCGACCCGCTTTCCGTTTCAAGAAACGCTGCCGGAAGATTGGCGGAGCGCATGATTACCAACTTTTCACCAGCCAGTTTTCGTCCCCTTCTGTCACAAAAAGACATCTCATAGCTTTCGCCGCATGCGAGCGCGCCGATCGGTTCGTCATGGTGTAACGTCACTTCCTTTTCCTTCCCCGAAAAGACAATCCTGTCCGCGCCGGCAAAAGAAATCTTTACATCGTCCCCATCCGCATAGGAGGGCAGAAACAAATAATGGATGTTTTCCGTCTCGTCCGTAAAACAGTGAATTCTCTGCTCTGACGAGGAATTGCCGATCACAAAACTCAGGTTTTCTATATAGCCGCCTTCCTCCTGGATCCGGTCATAGGCCGCCTTCTCCGAAAGCGCCACCGCCCCGGTCAGGAAAAACAGCATCAGCCACAATATCCCCCGCCGCTTTCTCCTGTATGTCATATCTGTTCCCCTACTCCTTACGGTTTATTCCCTTTTCCAGCTCCCGCACTCTTTTGTCTAAGATGGCCAGCTCCTGCGTCAGCGTTCTGAGCTTGCGGTTTTGTCTGGAAGCGATCGAAGTCAGTGACAGCAGTATGAGCACGATAAAACCGATACAGAAAAGAAACAGGCCGTTCATATTGTCCTGTATGCCAAAGAGCCGGATCACCTGCGTCAAAAGCTCCGGCACCACCACAAGTATGCCCATGACGGCTCCCGCCACCAACCACAAAAGCGTATACTTTAAATTGAGCGCCTTCTGTTTCAAAAAATACAAAATCACGATAAAATAACTGATCACCACCAGGATCAGCGTCACCCGCAGATGACTCGGTATCATACTCTCTTCCCCCTTCTCACGCCGTAACTGAGCCTGCAAATCAAAATCGCCAGTGTCACTTTAATCATATAGTAAATAGACTTCTTAAAGGTAATGGAACTGACACCGCCCTCCCTGGCGCGCATCTGCACCGGCACCTCAATCACCCTGCCAAGGTGCATAATCGCGGAGACAATGGCCTCCGGTTCGGGGTAGTCCATGGGATAGTCTTTGCTGTAGATCTCGATGAACCTGCGGTTCACCGCCCGAAAGCCGCTGGTCACATCCTTGACCCGTCTTCCTGTAGTAATCCGGATCAAACCGCTCAAAATGTTGATGCCCGCCCTGCGGCTTGCGGAAGTCTGAAACCCCTCTTTTTCCAGAAAGCGGGACCCGATGACCACATCCGCCTCATTTGCCATAATCGGCTCCAACAGCTTCTCCAGATAAGCCACATCATGCTGCCCGTCGCCGTCCATCTGCACCGCAATGTCATACTGGTTCTTGTATGCGTAGATATAACCCGCCTGCACTGCACCGCCGATTCCCATATTAATCGAAAGATCCAGATACTGAAAATTTTCCTGCTCGCAGATGGAAAGCGTCCGGTCCGTGGAACCGTCGTTTACCACCAGATAATCATACTGCGGCGCCTGCTCCATCATGGTTTTTACCACATGTACGATATTGTCGGCTTCATTGTAAGCCGGTATAATGATTAAAATTTTTCTCTTGTCTCCCATCATCCATTTCCCCGCTTTATGTCTCCTAGCCGTCTTTCTTTCCCGGCAAAAACCGCCTTACAAAGTCCCCTAAGTGCACCTGCCACAAATTCTTAAGAAGCAGGTAACCGGCAATGTAAAAGGGGCCGAAGGCATATACCAGATACCGCTGCTGCCCGAAAAACACCAGGGAGATCACGAGCACCATAACCACATTTGTCCCCAACACCAGGGCCATCATCTCCGCCCCTTCCCTCTTTGCCCGAACGTCCCTGTAACCCCATATCATCAAAGCGGCAGCCAAGAGATATAAAAAGGCTGTCACCAGGTGGCAGAAGCCATAAAGAGGCGCAAACTGAAAAAACACGGTGCTGATAAAGGCCTGCGGCAAAAGCATCAGCGTATGGTATAAGAATCTTCCGAAATGCGCTTTGATCAGCGTCAGTCCTATGGTCAAAAGATGGGAAGACCGGATATCACTGAATTGATCCGACCGGAGAATCTCAGGCGCATTTTCCAGATAGTACTCGGAGGGTACCCAGATACAGGTTCCGCCAATCTTTCCGATTCCCCCTACAATATCTTTCCACATCCACAGCCCTTCCTCCGCGTAGGCATACCGCTGCTTCCCGGCATCTACCGTTTCGTAGAGGGCAAGATAAAGCCCCTGCAAAACCGGATCCTGAAACAACGCTGCATCCTCATAGTCCGCCTCATACATCCCTCTGGAAAAAAGCAACGTCATATACTGGCTGGTAGAGAAATTTTGGAAGAGCAAAGCCTCCTCCTCGGCGTTCTTTGCCTGCGGAAGCGCCGCCTGTTTTCCTGCTTCTGCCGCCGTTTCCTCCTCCTGCTGCTTTCGTTCTTCCTCCAAATAAACCTGCTCCATCCTGGGCCACTGTACCTCAAGCCCAAGCCGGCCGAACAAATGCTCCGGCTGCAGCATAACCCGATAGCCCCTGATTAAGCCAAGCACCAGAAAAATGCCGGCCAGACTGACAGCCACGCAGCCAGCAAACCCCGCCAAAACGCGAAGCGCCTTCTTTGGCCTGCTCCCTTCTCTTCCCCGCATACAGACCAGATAGAGGAAGGCAATTCCGCACACCCCGAACAGGATCTGGAGTTGGGAGCGAACCGCCGCAAGAAGCAGCGTCATGCAAAAAGCCCCCGCAAGCCTCATATAATTCTTATCCCAAACCGCCCTGAGCAGACAGGCCAGAAACAGATAGAAGAGAGAGTAGGCAACTCCCTCTGTCAAAATCGCCTGTGTCATCACCGCCACAGGCATTTCAATGGTATACGGATACAGCGCAAACAGACAGATCAAAATCCCCTCTACAGGGTGCAGTTTAAACCGCGACCGCACCGTCTCCTCCAAAACCGTCACGGAAAACGCCGCCAAAACCGCCTGTTCTATGGCAGCCGCCCACAAAGAATTCTCGTATCCGAACAGACACTCGTTAAACAGCAAAAAAACCGGGTACGCCGGCATAACGCCCTCATGCCATCTGATCCAAGTATAGCTTCCGCTGTCGTCAAACAACACCGGCCCATCGTGCCCCAACAGTAAAAACAAAAGCAGCAGGGCGGCAAACAAAGCCATCCGAAACCCGTATGCAGTTATCAACTGTTTTCCCTTTTCCCGCAAATCCTATTCCTTTCTATCCGTAGATCAGGATATGTCTTGCAATCTGGCAGGCATTTAAGACAACGCCCATCCCCATGCAGAACCATAAAAACCGTCTGGCAAATACGGAACGGTTCTCTTCCCCGTCTTCCATCATCATCACTGCAAGCAAAATCAGCGCCATGTAAAGATAAATCATGGTCCGCAAAATGGAGGCAATCACGGTCGGCGTAAGTCCCACGGCCACTTCAGGAATACAGGCCAAAAGCAGAACCGCCGCCGAAGCCCACCCCTTTCTCGTTCTGGCAAACACCGTGTAAAGCGCCACCGCAAACCAGATCACCACCGTCAAAAACAAAAGTCCCTGTTCCGCCCGGTCCGCCCACTGTTCGGGAAGGGGCACAGGCGTCTGGTATGTGAGCGTGCGCCACCCCAAAAGATAATTGATCATAAACCAACAGGTCCATGCCACATCCGTAAGCATCGGAAGGGCGGCAATCAGACGCTTCCCAACAGATTCCCCTCTCCACATCAAAAAGAGCACCAGATTGAAGATAAAAAACACCGGACTCGGCAGGGATACAAAGTGCATGTATGAGGACAAAATGCCCATGCGCAGCTTGTCCAAAAATGTCAGCTCAAAGTATTCCGGCATCCAGTATTCCGCATCCCTGACAGGCCGCAGGCGGTTGCCAGGGCAGGCCAGAATGTAGAGCAAAAAGAGTGCCGTAAACCCCATGCAGATCCACACAACCAGGGGACATTTCTTCCCGCCTTTGACGCTGTAGACCAGAATGCCGATTTCGACCAAAAACAAAATCGCCGCCATGGACTCAAAACTGGCGCTGTAGAGCACGGACAATGCCGCCCCAAAAATTTCCCATTTGGACAGCCTTTCCCCGTACACGCCAACCCCCAACATCCGGCTGACCGCATAAAGGCCCAGAGCAAGCACCCACAAATAGTTGGTGGTGGTGGCAATCCACCCGGTCTGCGCCATAATAGAGAAGGGAAACGCACAAAGCAAAACTGCTGTCAAAAGGTAAGTTTTCTTTTCCCGCAGGTCAAAAATGCGTTCCAGAATCCAGACCAGATCCAAATACAGCAGCGCTATCATAAACAAATTCAAAATTTTCCACAAAGCAGCGGGCCAGGTCGTCAAAAAGGGCAGCGCCAGCTCAATCGTAATCCGGGACGACCAACTCAGATATCTGTCCAGCGTATATTGAAACAGATCGTTTCCGTACTCCCCCAAAATCCTGGCATAGGACGCGTCATCCCAGTAAGTAGGCGAGAGAAACAGATGAAACGGCAGATAGAAAAGCAGCAGCCCAATCAGCGCTTTGTATTTGATTTGCAGACGCTTCATACCCTTTCCCCTTTCTTACCTTCCTGTCCTTATGCGCCACCGGCAGCTACAGATCGGAAAACACTTCTTCCTTACTCTTTGGCGTCACCTTGCCGTCCCCCACCTCATAAATCACATCCACATGGCGGATCGTGGTAAGCCTGTGGGCAATGATAATCATGGTCTTCATCCCCTGCAGATGTTCGATGGCTTCCATGACCGCCGACTCCGTCTCGTTGTCCAAAGCGGAGGTGGCCTCATCCAACACCAGAATCTCCGGATCGTGGTAGAGGGCCCTGGCAATGCCGATGCGCTGCCTCTGCCCACCCGACAGTCTGACCCCCCTGTCGCCCACAATCGTGTCTAATCCATGAGGGAGACTTTCTATAAACTCCCGCAGCTGTGCTTTCTCCACAGCCGCACGCACCGCCTCCTCGGAAATCTCTTCCTCCCGCAGTCCAAAAGCAATGTTGTTGCGGATCGTATCGTCGGAGAGGTAGATGGTCTGGGGGATATAGCCCACCTGCGCGTGAAATGTCTTTGGCTGTTCATGCACATTGATCTCGTCCGCCATCACCGAACCCCTGACAGGTGTCAAAAGACCAAGGATAATGTCCACCATGGTGGTTTTTCCCGACCCGGTGGAACCGATAAACGCAACAGTCGTTCCCTTCCTGATCGCAAAGCTCACATCGTCAAGCACCCACTCCTCCGTGTCCGGATAGTGGTAAGAAACCCCCTGTACCTGGATTCCCTTTTGCAGCTGCCAGTCATCCTTCCGCTCCCTGCCCTCTTCCACGGCCAACCCTTCAATCCCCGTAAGATCGTGATACACAAGTTCCACAGAGGGGAGGGCATAGAGCATATTTGAGGCGTGCTCGTTGATCCGCCCGACGCTTGGCATCAGGCGCATGGCCGCCACCGCAAAGACCGCCAGTTGGGAGATAAAGTACACGGAATCCGCCTCGCCAAAGAGGAGCTTCACGATCACGGCAACCAAAAGTCCCGTCATGGAGACGGCTTCCACCGTATACTTTGGCAAAATGGAAATGGTTCTGGCTATCCGCAGTCCTCTGGCATATTTTTTCCAGTATTTCTGAAATTCATCGGTAAAATAGGCCTCCCGCTCCAGAATCTTGATCTCCTTGATCCCGCCGAGCGCCTGATTCATCCACTGAAAAATTTTTCCCTGATAGCCCTGATTTTCAAATCCAAGCCGCTTGCTGTATTTCCTGCTTACCAGTAAAAAGCCGCCCACAAAGACCGCCAGAAATCCCAGCACGATGATGGTGATGGACTTACTTTCGATAAGCAGATAGATCACCAAAACGCCGGACACCGCAAGCTCCGCCATCAGCTCCAGCGCATAGAGAATCACCTGCATAAACCGGGACGTATCCTCGTGCAGGCTTCTTTGCAAAATCGCAATATTGTGATTCAGATGGAAGGTGTAGGGCTCCTTCATATATGCGGCCAAAAGCCTTGTGGACAGTTTCATCTGGGTATTGTAGGAAAAGCGGAAAATATAATCTTTCTCCAGAATCAGATATACATTTTTCACCACATAGATCCCGATAATACCGACGGCAATCAACACAATAAAACTCTTAACGGAGTGGAAATGGAAAAGGTCAAAAACCGCCTTCAGATACCACCTGTCCTTAATGGTGTTCTGATTTTGGAGCACGTCAATAAAAGGCACAAACACCATAACCGCAAGGAGCTCAAGGAAACTGCCAACCACGATAGCCGCCGTGAGAAGCGCCAGTTTCCACTTATCTCTTTTATCAAATATATAGCCAAGCTTGGAAAGCAGGGATACCTGCTTTTTTTCTCCCATTTCTCTCATACTGTGACTTGCCTTTCTGTCTCCCGCCGGTTCCCCTGCGCAGCGCTTTTTCAAACGCCGTCTCACCCAAAGAGCGCCGGACATAAATTGCTGTGGGAATCCCGGTCGCTGATCTTTCTGGCCGGTATCCCTGCCCATGTGGTGCCCGGCTCTGCAATATCCGTCGTCACCACCGCATTTGCGCCCACAGCCACGTCGTCCGCGATGCGGACTGCGCCGACCACCTTTGCGCCGCTGCCAAAATAGCAGTTATCCCCGATCACCGCCGCCTTGTGGCTTCCGTTCGTCGCGCCGATGGTCACGCCCTCCTGCAGGCGGCAGTTTCTGCCCGCCCTGACATTTCCGTGCACCACGATCGTACCATAGTGGGGAATGGAAAGTCCCGGCCCGAACACGCCAGGCGGTATGGTAAATCCCAATCTGACGCTGAGGCGGTGAAACCGGAATTTGTGATATTTTCCAACCGCTCCCGCCAGAAACCCGCTGCGGCAGTTCCTGTCAAACTCCACCTTTCTAAGCAGAATCTCAAACTTCCAGATTTCATCCCCAAACAGCCGCGGATGCCTGTCTTTTTTTCTGCCAAGGGCTATTTTGTCCTGTTCCAGATAATATTGATATTTTTCTTTGCTAGTTATCATATCCTCTTCCTGTCACTCTGACGCTGATCTGCTCCAGATATGCCGTATACCCGGCCGCCCGGTTGGCCTCCTCCCCGATGACCTCATGCTTCTCAATCCGCATTTTCCCCGGGGACTGCCTCACATACCACTCGTATTCCAGATCCATATTGCCGATATCCAGCGCACGGTAGCCCCGTCTGAACAGCTCCACCGTCAAAAACTTTGCGGCCACACCCACCGACAATACAAACAGCCTGTCCTTTTCATATTTCATGCAGGCATCCATGATAGCGGGAATGGCCCCGTAGGCATCGCTGGGCGGACAGATAATTCTCTCAATGCTCCCCGCCGTGTCAAACAGATCGTTGCCCACGCCGTTGTGGGTTTTCTCTCCCTCCACGATCACAACGTCTCTATTTTCCCATATTTTTCTAATTTTAGCAAACTGTGCGCCGGCGGCGCTCCTATCTTCCAGATAATAATAGCAGCGCGAGACAAAGGTGCTGTAGTAAATTCTGTTCGGATTGCAGTATTTTTCATAAGTTTTCCGGCAAAACAAAAGGTGGTCTCTCCAAAACTGCCTGCTTGCCTTCCTGTGGTCGGAGAGGGTCTCAAAAATACCCGGTATCGTCACAATCAGGTCATCCTCCGTGTAGCGCAAAATCTCTGCAAGCCCTTCGGCAATCTCCGGACTGGCTTTCTGCAGCATCAGGCTGCCGCCCTTAATCATCACGATCTCGCCGTCCCCAAAGCGTACCATACTCTTTTCGGTGTGCAGCAGCTCGTCGATGGTCTCATCCACGGTGTGCACCTGTATTCGGTTGTGCAGAATGCCCTTTTCATACAAAAAATAGGCAATCGCCGCCAAAATATCCTTTATTTTACGTTTCATCTCTTCCCTGCAAAATCCTCTCCCGCATCCCCATAATGGTATCAAAATAGCATTTGTAATTATATTTTTCCAGAAGCGCACGGTAACCCGCAGCCCCCATCTCCTTCATCCGTTCCCTGTCGGAAAGCATACGATCCAGCTTGTCCTGAAAATCAGCGCTGTCACAATCCCGAAACCAGAAACCTGTAATGCTATCTTCCACATAGCAAGCCGTGCCGTTGGTGTCGCTGACAATAACCGGAAGGGAATAGCTCATGGCCTCCAGTTGGGACACCGAAGCCATCTCAAGGGTGCTCGGAATCACATACAGATCTGCCGCCAGATACTCCCGCTCCATGTCCCGCCTTGCCACATTGGCTTTCACCGTGGCCACATCCTCCAAATGGTGTTCCTTCACGTACCGCCTGACCTGCTCGCAGTACTCTTTCTGGAAACGGTTGGTGGCCTCTCCCACAAGCGTCACCTGTATCTCATATTTCTCCCTAAGCCGCTCCACCGCCTGCAAAAGCATCAGATGATGCTTCCTGGTCTCATATTTGCCGATACAGAGAATGTGGATTCTGCCGCCTTCAAAGTATGTCCGTTCCTCCGGCCCCCTTCGGGGATCGACCACAAAGGGCACAAAATAATCGTTCTCCCGCACCACCGTCCCCGGCTTCTTCACGCCCATCACCGGCGTCATGCGAAGGGCCGGTGTCATCCGCGCCACAAGACGGTGGGCCAAATCCGTCTTCGGCGGTTCGGACCAGAGCGGATTCTGGTTGTAGAGAATGCTGGGATACCCCTTCTTCCTGCAAATATGATACGCCGCCATGGAATACAGGGAACGCTCCCGCAGGATCACCAGATCCGGCGCAAACCCGCAGATCAGGCGCTTTAATTTCCCCATAGGCGGAAACCCGTGCTGAATCTTGAACACGATGGCGTTTGGGTCCTTTCTGTGAATCACCTTCACATAGAGAAAATCAATCAGCCGGTAAAGCGGTGAATAGCCCAGTACAATGGGCGTCACATGACTGTAATCCTCAATCAGCGCCGCATAATGGCTGATAAAGCGCACCTCATGTCCGTCTTGCACAAGCCCTCTCATGATATCCATCTGGTTCGTGTGATAGCGCGGGGCTACATAGAGAAATTTCATAGATACTTGTTCTCCTTCAGGCTGTACTTGCCGCCCTTTAAAAATTTATGTTTTACCACCCACCATGCAGGCACCCAGATGTATTTGTGCATGGCCGGGGAAGCGCTGCCGATCATCCAACAGTTCCGGTCACAGTTTTTGGTGCATTCCCGCACCTTCTTTGCCTGCTCGGAATGCCAAAGTTCATCCCAGGACTGCTCTCTGAGATTCCCCATAACCGCCTTCTTCTCCATCCCGTTGCAGGGAATCACATCGCAGAAGGGATCAATAAAAAAGGCATTTTTAGACATATCGCAGGGCAGAAGCCTCTTATTGCCGTAAATATAATTGATCAGACCATGATTAAAGTAAGCGCGGAACCACTTTTTGGGCGATCTGCTCTTAAGCAGCTCGTTGATCAGCTTTTCAAAGTTCTGCGCCACCTTGTATTTATCGTCGATTTTGTTGTCTGTCTTGCGGAAATAAAATGAATTGTGCAGGGTCGCCGTGGCAAACTCCATCCCCATGTCGTTGGCGATATTGTAAAGCGGCACCAGATCCTCGCAGTTCATATCCTGCACCGTCATGCCGAATCCCACGTCGGGATGTTTCATCTCCACCAACGTTTTCAGGGTTTGATACCCCCTGTTAAAGCCGTCGGGAATCCCCCGAATCTTATCGTTTGTCTCCTGCAGTCCCTCAATGCTGATACGGATGCCTACCTTGGGGAACTCCCTGCAAAGCGCGATGATCCGCTCCGTGAAATAGCCGTTTGTAGATATGACAATTCTGTCAGATTTTTTATAAAGCTCCCGCACGATATCGGGAATGTCCTGTCTGATAAAAGGTTCTCCCCCTGTAATATTGGTGAAAGCCATCTCCGGCAGTTTTCTGATATCTTCCAAAGTGATCTCTTCCTCCGGCCTTGTGGGGTCACGGAAGCAGTCGCACATGTTGCAGCGCGCGTTACACCTGTAAGTCACAATTACCGTTCCGTATAATGTTCGTCTCGCCATTCGTTCTCCTCACTCTGTGATAAAATCAGATGCTCCCACAATACACTTTCCTCACTATTTTATCACAGTATTCACTCACTGTGTCAAAATTTATCTCCTTACAGTTCTCCCGGTACGCAAGACACCGTTTTGGCTCTTCCCACAGCTCCCTGATATGGGCTGTCAATTCCTCCACGTCGCCGCCCCGGAAAAGCTCTCCCGTCCTGCCCGCCTGCACCAACTCCGGCGCGCCGCCAAGATCCGAGACAAGCACCGGTGTCCCAAGCATCTGCGACTCCATCACGGAGAAAGGACAGTTTTCATACCACTCGGAAGGATAGACGGAAAACCTTGCCCCCGCAATCAGCCTGTGCAGAGGTTCTCCTGTCACAAACCCTTTGTTCTCCACATTTTTTACCTGATTGACTTTTTCCTCCAGAGGACCTGCGCCCGCAAACACAAAGGGGATCTCCGGCAGCGCCGTGCAGGCCTCCAGAAGCGTCCCTATGCCCTTCTCCTCGGAGAACCGCCCAAAGTAGAGCACATAATCCGCCGTCTTCTGCTCTCCGGCTGTCAGGCCGTCACGCTCCACAAAGTTTCTGAGCATCACCGTTTTTTCCGCCAGAAGAGGATTGGTATCCAACTGCTTTTTCATAAACTCGCTAGGGCAGATGATCGTGTCCACCATGCCGTAAGTTTTCCGCCGTCTGTAAAATACGGCCTCCATTGTCCCTAACAGGCTTTTGATCCGGGAATTGTGAATACACCGGTTTTTACTGCACGCCCCGAAATGCCCGTCCCTGCAGGCAAAGCAGATTTTTCCCGTGGCGGGAATCCGCATCATATGATTGGGGCACACCCACTGATAATCGTGGGCCGTGTACACCAATTTCACACTGCGGCCCGTCTTTTTCTCGTAGGAACGAACGGCATAAATCACCGAGGGCGTAAGTTGAAAATTAATATTGTTGAGATGCACCACATCCGGATTCATATTCCGGAGCACTTCTCCCAGTTTCCGCTTCGCCTCAAAGGAGTATACGATTTTAAAGGGGTAGAGCAGTTTTTGCAGTTTCCCCGTGTGAAAATCCATGTCCGTCGTATAGCGCCCCATCCGGTTTCCCACAATGCGGCCGGCATGTTCCATCCCGAAATACTGCACCTCGTGGCCCCTCTTTTGTAATTCTTCCCCAAGCTGAAAAATATAAGTCTCCGAACCACCGTTGGGATATAAAAATTTATTGACCATTAAAATCTTCATAACCGCTTCCGTCTCCCCGTCTGCAAAACCTCATGCTATCCCCACTTCGCATTGTACAGCTCCATATCCTCATAAACCGGAATATGCGGATTATAAGGCGCTCCGCTTCTCTTGTAACTCCACCCCTGATACAGGGAAGCGTCATATTCCGGCGTATAGGTGAGCGCAGCCCCGTCCGGCACCTCTATGGTCTCCACCACGCCCTCATAGACGGAGAAGGTGACCTTGTGCATTTCCCCGTTGGCGGGAGCCGTAAAGGGTTCGTGCGGCGCATCCCATCTCTCACACAGGCAGTTCAGCCTGTTGGCCAGAAAGAATTTCATATAGCTCACATTCGCGTCATAATTTTCATACCGGGCAGAACCGTCACCGGGCTTCCGCCCGCCTCTCCATCGCGCGTCGTCCATCCCCACGGAAGACCTGATCCGGTCCGCATACCTGTCTATGCCGCTTTCCAGAAGTTCCTCAAAAAAGGGCAGGGCAGCCGCATAGGACTCCCTGATCTGCCTTTGCATGTCCGGCGTCCCGTAAAGTTTCTGATACCAGTCCAGAGCGATCGCCTGCCTGTCACTGTTATTTACAATGGAACCACAGTAATCCAAATAAAAGCCGTCGCTGGAATCATACTCGCCAAAGGCGTTATCATAATCCCACGGCGGGCCTGCATAGAGCTTATCTTCGCCCCTGTCCTTATAGAAATACATACTGGCGCAGCCCGCATCCATCTCCAACGTGATCTCGTCCACCAGAAAGAGCTTAGTAAACGTTGCCAGATCCAGTTTCTCCCACACTGCAGAATCCCCGCTCTGGGCGAGCCGGTCAATCTCCTCCACATAATCCCTGATATAAGCCACCTGTTCCCTGGACGCATGTTTCGGCCCGTTGATCGCAAAATGATCACCCCTGTCTGTCCGGAATCCGCTCAGATCTGTCTCCCAGTGATCCGGGTGTACCTTCTCCACCAGATAGCCGCCGCTTACATCCGGACCGCACTCCAACAAATACCCCTTGCTATTTTCCTCCGCATAGCTTTCCGCTGTCTCCTGGACCAGAGACGGGTTTTGCCGCTTATTTTCTTTCTCCAGATTGTGAATATCGACGCGTCCCTCTCCCACCGTCACGGACTCCATCAAAAAATAGATCCCACGGTACTCGCCGTTCATATAAAGATCAATCCAAGTTCCCTGTGCCGTATAGGGTATCTCTAGCTCCGTGGCCAAATCCATGGCGATCTTATTGTCCATTTTACTGCTTTCCCGCCATAGCGCCAGAAGCTGCCATCTGTCGCTCCTCTCCAGTCCCAAAAGAGGCGCCGCCTCCTTAAGCTTAATGGCGTATGGCTTCTTTTCATACTCCCAGGTATTGTTTCCCCTGCCGGATATGCGAAGCAGGTCGTTCTGATACTCCGTCGTGCCATTCTCCGGCACCACGCAGATTTTCCCCGTCTCCTCATGGCTCTTGTCATCGTGAAGATCGTCCAGACCGCCGCTTGCCGTATCGATAAACACAGCCGGAATGTGTTCCGATCTCATAAAAGCGATGTCGTAAGTGTACTGTTCATAGGAGGAATCCGTTATCTGTACCTGATAGTCCCTTTCTTCCTCCCAGACAAAGGTCTCACCCGGCTCCAAAAGCGCGCCGTCTATCCGCACGCTGTTCTCTCCCCCGACTTCCAACCGGATCTTGTGGCTTTTCACGCAGGATGGCAGGAAAAAATACCCCTTCTCCTCATCCTGCCACAAACACACGATATTTTCACTCCCGTCCACGCGGATCGTTAACCAGGGCATCCCTTCATCCACACTCAACTGCACATTATTCTGTTTTATCGTGTAAAACCCGCACGCCGCCACAATCGCCGTGGCGAGCATGAGACCCATACAGCCTCTCTTGCGCATCTACCGTTCGCCCTCTTTCTTTGCCGCGCTTCTTTGTCCGGCCGCCTTCTCATAGACAGCCAGGGTACGCTTGGTCACATCATCCCAATCATACTTTCCGCAGATAAAGTCCACACTCTCCTCTCCCATGCGGCGCACCTGATCCGGGTGTTCCAACATCCAGACAAGCTGCCGTCGCAGGTCTTTTGCATCACCCTTTTGAAAGATAAGCGCTTTGTCCTCCACCACTTCCGTATTCTCACGGATATCGCTGACAAGGCAGCAGCTGCCGTAGCTCATGGCTTCCAGAAGGGTCATGGCCATCCCTTCCACGTCGCTTGGCAGGACGAAGGCGTAAGCGTTGGCATAGAGTTCCTCCAAAACCTGTCCCTGCACAAAATCCGTCATGATGATCCTCTTATCCCTGGCCGCCATCTTGTGAATCCGCTCCATATAATCCATGGCCTGGGAACTGCCGCCGGCAATCACAAGCTTCTTGTCCGTTTCCAACTTGGAAAAGGCCTCGATCAGATAGTGCAGGCCCTTCTCCGGCACAATCCGCCCGAGAAACAGAAAATAGCCGTCCTTTGTCAGTCCGTACTTTTCGCCGATCAGGGCCGTGCCCTGAGGCTTTGGCCTGCTGATACCGTTTGGAATATAGGTAACCTCCCTGCGGTAAGTGTCCGCAAAATACTGTTTTACATTGTCCGACAGCACAATCACGTCATCTGCGTACTTTGCTGCCATCTTTTCCCCGAACTTAATCACCAAAGAGGCAAAATTCCCCCATTTCGCCCGCTGCCAGTCAAGGCCGTGGACGGTTACCACAATCTTTCGTCCCAGAAAATGGGGCAGCCAGAGCATCGCGCAGGGCCCCTCCGCATGGTAGTGGATCACGTCATAGTGATGAAAGAGCGCCATGACCGTTGCAAAAAAGGAATAGACGATGGCATTCAGGCTGCTCCTGCGGAACGTGGGCACAATGTAGACGCGGACGCCTTTGTAAAATTTCCGCCCCTTCCACCCATACTCCTGATCGTATTTTTTCCCCGAAACATGGTGGCCAAAACGGTTGTAGGCATCCACCCGGTGTCCCCTTGCCGCCATCCGCACCGCAAGCTCCTCCACCACGACCTCCACGCCGCCCTCCCTTGAAGGAATCCGCTTGTGGCCGATCATGGCAATGTGTATCCCCCGCTTCATGGCCCTTCTGCGCGCCTTTCCCTCCCTGTAAACGTCATAGACAAAGGCAAAATTCGTGTTGAGGTATCGGGGCAGCATACGTTTCGGCTCCCGCAGAATCCGAAACACCCATTCCAGACAAAGTTTCTGCATCCACATGGGCGCACGTTTCGTCGTGCCCGCCGTAAAGTCAAAGGCGGCCCCCACGCCGAGCATCAGCGCGCCTATCCTGCGGCGGTGCTCATACATCCACCACTCCTGCTTCGGCGCTCCAAGCGCCACCCACACAAAATCCGCGCCACTCCCGTTGATTCTATTGACAATCTCCTCGTCCTCCTCCTTCGTCAGCTCCCGAAAAGGCGGCGAGTACATGCCTGCGATCTGCAGTTTCGGATAACGCCGCAAAAGGGCCGCCCGCAGGGCTTCCAATGTGGCCTCCGTGCTCCCATAAAAATAATGACGGTATCCCGTCTTCTGTGACAGATCCAGAATGGCCGGCATCAGATCTGGCCCCGGCACCCTTCTCGCCTCCGAAAAACCTCTTTTTCTGCTGACAATGGACAGCGGCTGTCCGTCCGGCAGAGCCATGGCCCCGCTGTTCTGCACCTTGCGGTACTCCTTGTCCCGATAGGCCATCACCGTGGTGTGCACATTGGAGACACAGATATAATCGCCCTTTAACTCCTCCAAGTTCTCCGTGATATAGGCGATGGTGTCCTCCATGTTGGTGACATTGATGTTTGTTCCCAGTATGTTGCAATATTCCAGTTCCTTTTTCATGCTCCGCTCCACTATGCTATGGTTTATCGTACCCTGAAATTTCCGTCACAGCCATGGCGGCTTTTCCCCGGAATTTCCGCAAGTTCCATGAAATCCCTGCCGCCGCCCCGAATAGTCCCCCGATCAGTACGCTCCCCACAAAGTACCGCGCTGTCTCCAACTTCACGGCCTTTCCGGTCACAAGCTGCATACGGGTGTCCGCGTCCACGTAGTTCATCACTTTCCATCCCTCATAGGCGGGATCATCCGCGCTCTCAAGAAAGACGGAGGTATCCTCCAAAGCGTCCGTATAAAAACGCTGTACCACATAACCCTCCGGCTCCTTGTAGAAAAGTGCAAACAGAAGGGTTCCCAAAAGAACGCCGCCTGCCATGGCTCCCAGGATCCTGCCCCTGTGAACCCGGCAGACCGTCCGCGCGGTCATAAACAGCCTGTCCGGCAGTCCCGCAAGAGGGATGGCAATCTGCCTCCCACAAAAACGGGGAAACAGGCAATACTCCTTCTCCCCCTCCTTCTGGGAAAATAAGAGCGCGCCTAAAAAGAGCAGGGTAATATTCTTAAACGAAGTGTTAAACAGTAGGGGTTCCGTCCAACCCGCCCCCAAAAAGCAGACCAAAATCACCAACTCCCTGGTTCGCTGCCCGCGGGTATCGTAGAACAACAGCGCGAAGTAACCGATCAGAATCAGCGCGGTCGGTATCAGACCGAAGTTGATATAGCACCAGACATAGGAGTTATCCAGTGTCATGGAAGATTTGACAATCTGGGAAATATCCCTGCCAAACAGGCTGCCGTAACCCCCTCTCAAAAACTGTTCCGCAAGCCATATCCTTGTATTGAGCATAAAATTTAACTTCTGTATCGAACGGCTGAGCATCCCATAACCATTGATAAAATAGGGTAGCACAAAGGATAACACCAGACAGACCGGCAGTACCAGATTGGCGGCCGCCTTCTCCAACAGCCCAAAACGGGGACGGAATTTCAGATACAGGCACCCTGTCAGCAGCACCAATACAATGCCAAAACCGGTATAGCTGATGGAATAGAAAAATACCAAAACATTTCCTAGCATAAGCAGGAGATACTGTTTGATCCCATACTTATCTCCTAGCTCCCATATGATCAGCGCACAGAGCATCAGATAGGTGATATGCAGAATATTCGGGTGGGTAAAGCCCAGGCTCCAACGGAAAATGTGTCCGAGTCCCATCTTCGCATGTACCCGGTAGACGGTGTGCTCCAACCGGAAAAAGGAGAAAACACTGAGCGCAACCGCGCAGGATGCCCACACCCACAGCGCGATATGAAACGTCTTTTTGACCGATATGCCCTTCATGCCAAGTACCGTAAACGCCACGAAGAGAACCGCAAGCTCTCTGGAAGAAAAATACATTACGCCCGTTATTAAAACCAGAAGAATCTGTACCGCCGCCTGTCTTTTGGTGTAGGGCGTTACGAGCAGCTTTAACACCCCCAAAAGCAGGGCCGCCGTCGTGAGCAAAATGAAAATTTTCTGCCCCTCGTAAAAGCCCAGGCCCTTCGTCAGCGACAGCAGGATAAAAAAGCCGTAGAAAAACGCTTCCTGCACCGTTATCTTTTTATCATAGTCTCTCGGTATTGTCTTCATCTTTACTCCATCTAAAAAACTGCAAGGGCCGGGCCAAGCGACCACGGATAAGCGCCGTAGTGTTGGGGATATCTGGCAAATCCCTCGCACTCGCCGGAACACTGATACACCAGGCCGTCCCTGAGAGATCTCTCCAGAGCGCGCATTCCTGCAAACAATGCGTTTTCATACTTTGCCCCCGCGAAAACACCGAGGGAAAGCCCCTGTTTCAGTACAGCGCAGATCATCCCCGTTGCGGAAGTGTCAGCCGGCCCCTCCGCCGCCTGTAACTGCCATGAAAAATAGCCGTCCTGTCTCTGATACGTCAATACCACATCCATAAGGCCTGCACAGGATGCAGCAAGCCTCTCCCTGCCATAATCTGAAACCATACAGCCCATCATGCCGCGAAGCAGCCATCCCACAGCCCTTCCCCAACCGATAATGCCATATTTGCGGCCATCCGTCGTATCAAAACCGTGATAGGGAAGTCCCGTTGCCCCGTCCATACCGTAGGAAAGAAAATTCGCAATCTGTCTGAGCGCCAGTTCTCTGTATTCCTGCTTGTCAAACTCATCCCCGTACTGGTAAAGAAAAGGACAGGCCAACCCTATGCCGTCCACAAAGACAAAGGGCTCTCCGCCTGCAGGCCGATAGAAAAAACTCCCCGCCATATCTTTCGGGTGCTCTCTGGCGTAAGATGCCAATTTGTGCACGGCTTCCGTCGTCTGTTCACCGGAAAGCCCGTTTTCAAAACGCCGGGATCCCTTTCGGATTTCCCTGTCAATGGCAAGCAGGGTTTCGCCGGCAAGCAGATCGTCGATCACCGCAATGGGCGTTCCCTTTTTCATCCATCTTTCATAGTAGGCCGTAAGTGTCTCCTCTATGCCGCGGGCCACCGGCCCGTCCGACGAAAGTCCGGCCCTGCCGGACCACAGGCCTGCCGCCAAAAGCCCGGAGGGCCAAAAGATCAGATCCTCCTTTGCCACCGTCCTGTGAAACACCCGTTCCTTTATAAAATTGATACATTTTCTGCGCCTATCGAAAACACCGCATTGCAGCAGTTCTTTACAAGCATTCTCCACCATGGGAATCTTATTCATCCCCGTCTCCCTTCCGGAAGGTAAACTTCCCAAGCGCCGGTATCCTTGCCACCACCGCATTTCGCAGGTAGGCAAACTCTTCCGTCCTGTGAAACACTGCCAAAAACACCAGATTGTAGAACAGCGTAATAGCAATTGCCACCAAAACAAAAGAAAGGATGGAAACCTCACGCATCAGCAAATGCCTCACCGGCGTCATGGCTGCGCCCGCGGCAAACGCCACCGTCATATATTTCAGCGAATCCCGAAAATACGTCCATGGTTTCCGGTCAAACGATGCCTGATAGATAATACCCGGCCGGATCAGGTTCGCCAAAACGCCGGACACCAACGTCCCCACATAGACACCTGTCACACCGATTTTCATGACAAGCACAACAGAGACCACCAGATTGACGGCCCCCTGTATGAGCGGCAGATACTTATCCTGCTCAAAAAGTCCCGAAGCAATCTTGAAATTCACCAGTACCGTGCGGCCCCCCTTCAAATAAAAATCCATCACCAGAAGGGTCACCGTAATCTGCGGAAGCGTCCAACTACCGTCCCTCATCCAGATTTCACCAATGAAAGGCGTCAGGAGATGATAAAAGCCCACCGCGCCGAAACCGAACAGCCAACAGGCGCAAAAACGGTAGATCCTAAAAAGAAGATACTGCTTTTCCTTCGATTCCGTGGCCACCACATTGCCAAAGCCCGATATCACGGATTCAAATATGATATTGATAAAATTCCCCACATACGTGATGATGTAAACATAATTGCCCACAACCGCCGAAGTGTCCACATTGACAAAGGAGGATATGATGATCTGATCCGTCTGCAGCCTGGCCACGTCCCCGATCTTATAGCAGATGAGCGCTTTGGTCTTGTCGGCCACCACCTGCGTCTCCTGCGCCGTCAGCGGTTTTACATCCTTGTCCAACAGATAGGGGTAAAGCCTGTTCATATACGCCGTCACAAAAATTTTCTGTAAAAGCTCCACCACAGACTGCGCCACAAGATACAGGAGAAAATTGCGAAACAGCAGCAGCACGCTGATCTGTACTGCTGCCGTGACGATTTTCGTCAGCGTGTTGATGTTTGTCTGAATATAATTTTTCTGCTCTGCGTTTACCAGACTGTACTTGTAAGTGACAAAATAACTGATCACCGTGTTAAACAGAAACAGATAATAATAAAGCGTCAGCTCCTCAATCGACAGATTTCCCGGATTTTTCAGAATGTACCTTAAAAAGGGAGAAATAGCGATCCCCAGAACCGCAATGACCCCCGCAATGATCAGATAGGCCTTCTTATAAAACCGCATATAGGACTTAATCTTTTCGATATTGTGCTCCGCCACCGGCTTATACAGGCTGTAGTTTAAGGCCGTGCCGATCCCTAACTCCGTCAGGGACAGGACGCTTAAGACATCGGTATAAACCGCGTTTACACCGGACAGGGTCTTACCGAGCACATAGATAAAGATCGTCTTCTGAATAAAATTCACTAGCAGGATGATAAAATTGCTGATATATCCGAATATGATGTTTTTTTCAGCTTTCTGTATTCTGCCCATGTAGTTCCTTCCACAGTCTGCGGATTTCGTCCCCCGCCTTCCCGGCCTCCTTACAGTAATCGGGCATCCGTTTTTGCAGCCCGTCCCGAATCTCGTCCTCTCTCTCCATCATCCACGCAAAGGCCCCGATCAGCTCCTCCGGGTCAGAGAGGTTCTGCACCGGCAGCACATAGTGCTCCTCCGCGCCAAACAGATCCCTGGCGATCCCTCTGGCTTTCACGGAATAACCTACCACCAACGTGGGAACGCAGGAAGAATAAGCCGCTATGGTAGCGTGGGTTCGGGCCCCGATAAAAGCCCGGCATTTAGAAATAACATATTTGATTTTCTGACAGGACATATCCTCAAACTTCACCACCCTGTCATTTCCCTGATAACCGTCGTAAAGTTCATTGATCGTCAGCCTGTCGTCATTGTATTTCCACATGACATGGGGAATCAGAGCGATGTGGCAGTCCGTCGTCTCCAGAATATAATCCATCAGTTTCCTGTAATTTTCTATGGTGATGCCGCTCTTTGACTCATGTCTTACGATCATCGGGCTGATATTGATACCGATGGTATTGCCTTCGCTGAATCCGAAGGGGAGTTTCGCTGCCTCCGGCTGCAGCGCAAAGGCCGGATCAGGAAACTGTCTCACATTCTCCGTGATGCCCGCATCGGCAAGGGCCTGTGTGGTAATGGACTCCCTCGGCGTAATCAGCGCATAACGCCTCATATCTTCCACCACCACAGGATCCTGCAGCAGTTCCGGCTCCAGAGAGCAGCCCCAGAGCACAGTCCTTGCCCCTGCCCTGTTAAAGGCGCTGTTGGCCGTAACTGCCTCCTTCTTGGAAAGTTCGTAGCAATACATATCCCCGCCGATGGACAGGTATAGCGGCGCCAGATTTTTACCCATCACCTCTTTAAACCGGTAGCGCATAAAGGACTCCGGGTCCCGAAATACCTTCCGCCATGCGTAGTACCACACATGGGCAAAAAAATGTTCCGCAATCTTGCGCTCCTGCAAAATATCGCAGAGCGGCTCCACCGAATAGTATCTGTCCTCCCGTTCACTGTTGGTTACCAATAGTTTCGGAATCTCCTCTATCATATGGCAGGTGCTGTTGACAATAGCCTCACATCCATGGTTTCCGCTGCCGCCATGCAAATACATGACAATTCTGTCATTTTGATACTCCATAACGCTCTTATCCTTTTCCCTTACTTAGAACCTCTGCCTTTTATCACGGCTCCCACCGTCTTAAACAGAATTTTAAGGTCCAGTCCGACCGACCAGTTATCGATATATTCCAGATCTAACCGCACCACCTCGTCAAAGTCGGAAATATCACTGCGGCCGCTGATCTGCCACAATCCGGTCAGGCCCGGTGTCATGCTGATCCGCCGCCTGTAATGGGCATTGTACTGCTCAAATTCATCCTCCGTGGGCGGCCTTGTCCCCACCAGGCTCATATCGCCCCGCAGAATGTTCAGAAACTGCGGCAGTTCATCAATACTGGTTTTGCGGATAAACCGGCCCACTTTGGTGATCCGGGGGTCGTTCTCCATCTTGAACATAAGCCCCTGCATTTCATTGTCGGCCTCCAGTTCCTTCTTGCGCGCCTCCGCGTCTATATACATGGAACGGAATTTATAAATTTTAAAGCGCCGGCCGTTCTTTCCGATCCGGGTCTGCGCAAAAAAGACAGGGCCAGGGGAATCGATCTTAATGGCCAATGCCACAAAAGGCGTGATCACCGCCGTAATCATGATCCCCACCAGACCTCCCAGAATATCGATCAGCCGCTTGATCGTCATCCGCCTGTAATCATAGTGGTTGATGGAATAGCTCATAACCGTGTAGCCCGCAAAGCTGTCCACCGTAATCTCCCGTTGGCCGCCATCGAGAATATCGATATTGTAATGGCAGACCACGCCCATAGATTCCAGTTCATAGATGATCTTCTTCACATATTTTTTGTCCATGTCCGGCAGATTCACAAAGGCCTCGTCAAGCGCCATCTGCCTTGCCATCGTCAATACATCACCGCCGCCTGCCGACACCTTGACACCGTCCACCACCACGCCCTTCCGGTCTTCGTCCACACAGGCCAGCGCCACAATCTCATAATTTAAATCCAGTTTTTCCTTCAGTTGGGAAACTGTCTGGTTCATCACGCTGTCTCTGGTGATTACCATGATCTTCACCAGATTGGATTCCGATGTCAGATAAACCCGCAAAAGCCGCTTCATGAACAGCCGCACCAACCAGACCAGAAGCATGTTAAAAACCGCGAAATATCCCCACACCAACCGGGAAAATGCCGCGCCTCGCTGAATCATGAACAACGCGCCCGCAGCGGCCACCACCATGAAGAGGTTAAACTTAAATACCGCCACAAACTCCACAAAAATGCCGCGCTCCAAAAAGCTTCTGTTCCAGTCCAGTAAAAAGCTGTACATCGTACAAAACAGCAGGAAGAAGACGCACATCAGCGCGTGAACCTCCGGCTCCTGCACTCTGGCAAACTTCCCGTAGCGCAGAAGAATCGCCGCCCCATATGCAATTACAATACAGAGCAGGTCTGAAAATAACAGCCAGTACCCCTCTATGATTTTTTTCTTTCTGTTCATATTGTTAGAATACCATCTTCTGCCAATAATATCAAATACATACGCCCTCAGGCGAGATCAGCGTCCACCCGGCCCACAATTCTTTCATCCGCTGTGGCACGCACACCTGCGTATTCTTGTGGATGGAGGGCCGTATCATGATCTTTTCCCCGTGGCTGTTCAATCTTGCACCCCAAAAACTGAATGTGCTGTTGGCACAGATATTATGTCTGCAATGGCTCATCAGCATCATGTCATAATAGCTGTTTTCTCCCTTGTTCCAGTCCACAATCCGGTACTCCTGCCCCTGATACCGTTCTCTCACATAGGCGCTGTCATCGGAAAAGAGATAGAACACCGCCTTCGGATACCGCTCCTTCACATACCGGAGCGCCCGATCATAGTATGCCTCCGTACAGATGTTGCCAAACATTTCTATATTGGCAGCGTCCAGATAATCTCCCCTGCGGATGTGCATGCTGACGGACTCGCTCTCCTCCATCTCCTCCACCGCTTCCCTGTTCCGGGAATCGGGGCTTTCGGGAAAGCGGATTTCCTCCCGCAGTCTCTCCAGAATGTCCGCGTAGTAGGCCTCGCAGGCCCAATATCCCACCAGATACCGGTTCTGCTGCCGCAAAACTTCCGGGTGGTACATGTCCGTCTCCTCAAACACGCGCATCATGGAAGGATTACACTTTCTCTTCACCTTCCCGAAAATACTCTCCCTGTCCCCATACCTTTTCCCCAACAGGGCGCGCACCTGGTCCGGCGGGACAATCTTCATGGACAATCCCTCCAGACGGTTTAATTCCAACTCTCTGGGGGCCTGCATATTCTCCTGAATATCCCTGTCAAACCAGGACAAGTCCAGTCCCGCTTCCTGTCCCAACGCCTCTATTTTCCGATACAGGGCGTACTGCTGCAGTTGGTTTCCCAACCCGCCCATGACTCTCACAATAACCATTACCGCTCACCTTTTTTTATCATACACCCTGAACAACAACCGCAAAATCCCGATCAGCGCACTCTTCGGGTGCAGCGCTCCCAGATATAACAACACATTGGTTCTGTCCCGCAGATACAACGGTGTGTTTAAAATCTTCTCCCGGTTCCCCGCCTCCGTGAAAATGCTGCTAATCCGCATTTTATAACTCTTTCCGGGACCACGCAGCTCATTCTTTAACACATACAGGAGCATATAACAATACTCCCTGTCAAGGGCTGCCTCCGCCTCCGGCGCCTGCTTTTCCCTGGCCGCTTTTTGCAGGGAAGCCATCAATTTTTGCAGACTCTCATATATCCCCCCGTCATACCGGTGGATGATGGATCCCTCCACATAGCGGTAATGATAATACAGCGCATCCTTCAGGATTACCACCCGGCTGCTGTTCAAAAAGGCGGGGTACATCATATGGGAGTCGTCCCCGAAGCGAATGCCATAGTCATAGTATGCCTCGTTCCCCTCAAAGACGGACTTCTCGCACAGCTTCATGCACCGTGAAAGCGGAATCACCTTCCGCTCCTGTCCGATCAGCCTGGCCTTAACCTGCGTTTCCAACTTCTCCTTCTCGTAGATGCCGGGCGCGATGCCACTGTACACCGGCACCGTCTTTTTCTGCTTCTCCAAAAGATGATTGCAGCAGACAATCTCCCCCTTTACCCCTGTCAGGTGGGAAGCCATACCGCTTACCATATCAGGCTCCACATAGTCGTCGCTGTCCACAAACAGATAGTAATCGCCGTCTGCCGCCTTCATGCCCGCCACGCAGGCCGCCGTGGGGCCGCCGTTCTCCTGATGGATCACGCGCACCCGCTCCTTTTTCCCGTAGCTGTCACAGATGCTGCCGCTGCCGTCGGTGGAGGCATCGTCCACAAGAATGACTTCCATATTTCTGTAATTCTGCGCCAGAATGCTGTCCACACACGCCCGCAGATAGGCCTCCTTATTGTAGACTGGCACAATCACGCTGATTTTATAAGATTTTGCGTTCATCCTCTCCTCCGCATCCTTTTTATACGCTGCAGCATACCGTAACACCACACATACACACCTGGCAGACAGTAAAAACAGTTTGCCTTCAGGCGATATCCTTTCGGCAGATATCCGGCGCTTCCCTTCACCTGCATCCGCTCTCCAAGCAGCTTTCTGCACCGAGTCAGGTACTTTCCTGCCTTCCGGCGTTCCCCGGGAGCACACAGGGCAATCTTGCCCACAGTGAGCATAACGGCCGTTATGATTTTGGCCGCCGTTACGCTTTCCAGGCCGCCATCCATCTGTAAAATCTCTTTCTCAGCCAGTTCCCAACATGTAATCTGATCCATATATGCGGGAGCAAACGGCCTCTGCATCACCCCCGCCGGATTCTGGTAATACCCGTATCCCGGATAATCCGTCTCCACGGCCTGCCCCAAGAATGGCAGCAAATCCACGAGAAACAGCATATCCTCGCCCACTGTAAGTCCCTCACGAAACCGCACCTTTTCCAGAAGGCTTTTCCGGTAAAGTTTGCTCCAACAGCGACAGTTATCTTTTAAAATGCTATCTATCAAATAGCATTTTCTGTCAAAACAGCTTTCCTCCGCCACTGCGTCCGCCAACCGCTTCTCAGCGTCAAGCGCACAAATTTCCTCCCAATCCCTTTTCGTGCCCCAGGGCACAAAGCGACAGCCGGCCAGATCGCTTTTTGTGGCATTTATCCTCTCATAGAGATAAGAAAGCACCCCCGGACAGAGCCTGTCGTCCGCATCCACAAAGGTGATATACGCCCCCTGCGCCCGCTCGAGCGCATAGTTGCGGGCCGCTGACACGCCCACATCGTTCAGGGAAAATACCTGCACATTCCCATAGGATTTTTTTAGCTCTTCGCAGACCGCCGCCGTCTCATCCGTGGAGCCGTCGTTGACCACCAGAATTTCCAGATTATCGTAGCTTTGCGCCTCTATGCTGTCTATGCAGTTTTTCAGATAATCCTGCCCGTTGTGGACAGGCACGACCACACTGATCAGTTCTTCTCTCATCCACCAAGCACCTTTTCATAAATAGCAAGAAGCGTCCGCATATTCTCCTCTATGCCAAACTCTGTCTCCACCTTCCTGCGCGCCGCCTCTCCGAGCCTCCGGCACAGCGCCTCCTCCCGCAGCAGACGGGAAAGTCCTTCCCGAAGCGCCAAAGCGTCCTTTACCGGCACAAGCAGTCCCGTCTCCTCCGGCAGGATCATCTGCGGAATGCCCCCCGTATCCGCCGCCACAATACCGCAGTAATGAGCCATGGCCTCCAAGAGCGACACCGACTGGCCCTCAAACCAGGAGGGCAGCGTCACAATCCGGCATCTGCGAAGCCAGTTTTCCTTCTCTTCCCCGCTAATCCAACCGAGCCATGTGACATGCTCTCTGTACCGCTCCGAAAGTTTTTGGAGCGCCTCATCCTCCCAGATCCCGCCCAGATAGAGGTGGAAATCAGGAAACGCCTGTGCCAGGGCCGGGACGCACGAGAGCAGTTCCCCGATTCCCTTTTCCCGACACAGCCGCCCCAGAAACAAAACGTCGTGATTGTCGTATGATTTCTCATAGGCCGCCGGTATGGCAATGGAATCCGGAAGCACCGTGATCCGCTCCCTGTCTATGATCTTCCCGAAAAAATCCTTCCACGCCGGCGCAAGCACGAGAAAGGCATCTCCCATGGAAAGCACACGCCTGATCCGCTCCCGCCCCCTCGGGCCCTGCTCCTTTTCGTAGAAAGTCTTAAAATCACCGCCGTGCTGATGAATCACAATCTTTTTATGAAACCGTTTCGCCGTTCTGATAAAAACGCTTTTCCGCCTGTAGCTGTTGTCGGAGGCCATGTTCACGTGCACGATATCACAGCCGGAAAGCGCCGCCAGAAAACGCAGATAGGCGGTTCCTGCCTGCAGCAGCTTCCGCATTCTGCCGCCCTCCACCATGGTGCCGATATAGCGCAGATCCACTTTTTCGTCCAGACCGGCCTCATAATAATTGTTCACCACGCCGGAGATACCGCCGTGCACAGACCTGGCGGGGCCGATCATCAATACCCTTATCATAATTTTTTCTCCCTGACTGCGGATCCCGCGATGCCGCAGCCCATCATCATAAGCAGGTAATTCCTGCCCACATAGACGGAGATCAAATGCGCCTCCACAACCGTATACACCGCAAACATCACGAAGAGCACGAGGGCGCACCCGTCCCTCTTCTTATAAATCTGCCACAAAAGCGCCAGATTGGCCACCACATACAAAATGCCCGGAATCACACCGTAGCGGTAAAACACCTTGACCCATCCCATATCAAAATAATAGTTCATATTGTTTTCGCAGGAAAATGCCGACCATGTCTGAATCATGCCGTCGTTGTTTTCGGAATTCGTCAGGGATATGATTCTGCCGCTGATATGGCGGTCTATTCTGCCAAGCGCCACAATGTGGTCGTTATCCATCGGATTTACCACAAAGAACTCATTCCACTGGGCATCCTTCACCCGTTGGGCGCAGACCGCAGCATCCACGGAAAAGGCGATACATAAGAGAAAGACAAGCAGGCCGCAAAGGTAAGCAAAGCGCATCTGCCCGAACCGTTTCACACAGGTCATCAGACAGGCTCCCAGAAGAAAGACCATGGTGATCAACATCCCCGTCTTTGAGCCGGTGAGCAGATAGACACCCACGTTAAGCGCCATCAGAAACAGATACAGATACCATTTCATCCGCTCAAACCACACATAGACACCCAGAGCCGCCAACATAAAGAACATGCAGGAAAGCGCGTTTGGATGTCCCATCCCCAATGTGTAACGGGTCTCCGCCTCCTCCGGCTCCCCAATATAAATCGTGGTCTCCGCCGGTGCGTGGCCGTAGGCCTGGGTCAGACTGATCTCTCCATATATTCCCGTCACCGAGAGCGCCACAATGATCATACACCCAGCCAGTGTCACATAAAAAGTATATTTCAACGCCTGCCGCAGCGGGATGCCCCTGCAGGCCGCCACAAAAGTGACAATGCGGATGATATCGTTGGCTCCCGTCACCCGGTAGGAGATAAAACCTACAGCCTCAAGCAGAACGATCAACGCCCACTCCTTCCACTCATAGCATGTGAGCAGAAGTTTTGCGGCAAACAGAAGAAAGGTCACCCGAAACAGGTATCCTTCAATAGGATTGGTATAGTTACTCTTATCGACAATGACCATCAACAGTTCTATGGTCAGCCCGATATAGAAAAGAAGGCGGGGAACCGGGCTCTCGTCCCGAAGCCGCCCGTAAAGGTTTTTGATCTTGTCCATACCTCTTTCCTCCGCGCATCAAAAGCGATGAAGCATTCGCGCCACAAGCCCGCGCAATCGCCGCAGACACTGTCTCGCCGCAAGTTTACACCTTTTTGCGGCAACGCCCCATTTCCCGATTTCAGGCGCAATCAGAAACTCATATTCTTCCCGGTGTTCCCGCAGATAGGCGGGAAAGCTTTCGTCAATCTCCACCCGCACAAACCTGGCATCCCGGTCAAAAATGTCTTCCCCGCAGAGAAGCCTGTCCACCGCCTCATTTAAATAACGTTTGCTATTGTATTCCGAGTGAGCGGCCGCCTGCACCTTCTCGCCAATCCGCTTCGCCACATCCCGCTCTCCGTTTCCGCCCATATAACCGAAATGCCAACCGCCCTCCGAAACCCTGACGCTCCTTGCATCCATGGGGGATACCTCCCGCAGATACACGATACCCTCCCTGGGAATATCCCCGAAACTGCATATCTTCGTGCCAAGCCACTGTCTCTTCTCCACATTCGGAAACTCTCCCGTGATGGACAGAAGATTGCCCGAGATCTCTTCCATATTTAAAAAGCAATAAAACATCCGTTGCGCCAGATGATAGATTTTCCCGGCTTCAAACCCGCCGATGACATCCATCAGCGTCTCCGGCCTGGGAATCTCGTCCACATCGCTGAAGATAATGATATCCTCGGGCCGACAGCCGGACAACCCGCGTATCAGCTGATTTTTCTGGTATTTATCCCGCTCGTGGGTGGTCACCCCCTCCATGGGGGAATCCGTCACCGCAACATACCGTATCTTGTCCTCAAACTCTGCAAAAAGCCGCCTGTTCTCGGCAAAAATCATCCGCTTCGGCTCCCCTGAAAACGTGACCGAAGCCTCCTCAATCACAAAAAAATCCACATAGGGCGATAAAATCTGCATACGCAGCTTTAAGATATCCAGTTCGTTGAAAAAGGGAATACAGTCGTATACCATTCTTATTTCCTCCAAAACAGCAGCGGCCTGATCCGGTCTTTACACCACTGCCATTTGACCTTCCACGGGTTATGAAACTGTGGATACTGTGCATTTCTGCCGCGCCACTTGTGGAAAAGGAACGGGTTTTCCACATCCATGATCTCCGGAATCATATGTTCATGGCCAAAATATTTCGCCACCTCAATGGGCGCAAAGCGCATTCCCGCCTCCTCGATCTCGTTTCGATACTTACAGCACAGAAAGATGTCCTCGTTATACTCGTCTTCCTCCTCGATTTTCTCCCAGGCAAGATCCGCCCGGCCGGGAAAATCCATAAGCCTTTTGCTGCGGATTGACACGCTGTTGCCCACCCGGACAATCTGCCCCTTCGCATCCCGGTAAGAATAGTCGTTCTCCGGCATAGGCCAGGGGGAGCCGATATAGTCGTAGGCCAAAAACTCGTCCCGCCAACTCTCCGGATGCACCACAAAACCGTCCGCATGCACGATCAGGGCAAACTCCGTGTAAATATGGTTTCCCAGTTCGTAAACCATCTTATAGTTAAACTTGTCGATATTATCCAGTTTTGAAGTGTGGGAATAGCGGATGGTACGCGGCAGAAATAGCGGTTTTCTGTGGGTAATCAGAACCACATCCCCAAACTCAATCCCCCGCATACTGTACTCCATCGCCTTGATCGTCTCATAGAGATCCACACTGGTCATGGCCGCCAACGTCACATTCGGCAGTTTTAATTTTTCCATATATATCCTTTCCTATGGCGCGATGTCTTTAGAACTTCTTCTTACACAGCGCACGCTGTCTTTGTGGTAATACCATGCCACCGCCAGATTCATCCAGTTTCCCTCATCCTCACTCAGATCGGTAAAGTCAAACAGTGCGGGCCTTTGGCTGTAAGGTGCAATCTCCACTTCTGCAATGTCCTCATCCGTGTAGAGCGCATGGCGCTCCATGGCTTCCTGATAAAAAGTCTGCGCCTCACCCTTTGCCACCGACCGCAAAGCGGAAATGCTGGTGTACGTGTTTTTGTCCGCCGTCAGCGCCCATACCGCCAGAAGCAGAAACAGGCATACCACGCTCATGCCACTGCCAGCACGCTCCAAAAACAGGCCGAAAGCCCCGGCCGCGCCTTCCTCTGGCCGCTGTCTGTGGGAAATCCAGCCAAGCCAATAGGTCGTCACCATCAAAACTGCCAGATAGTAAGTCACCTGAATGATATTATCCACCCGGGAAAGTCCCGTCATACCCACTGCGTACAGCGTGGGGGTAAACATGGCCGAAATCACACAGTACGCTCCGGCCGCCACCCAAACAGGATGGGAAAAATCCCGCTTGGAAGCCTTCGCGAACTTCCACAAAAGCGGCAGAAGCGCAATCCACAAAATCACCACAAGCACCGGTGTCCAACGGATGGCAAACACCGACGTATTGTAGAAAGACAGCGCGATTGCCTTCACCGCTGAGTACCCCTCATCCATGTCCATGCTTCCCCGCTTACCGTTTCCGGGCGCAAGCACATTTACCAGAAAGCCGGCGCTCCCTGTCACAAAGGGAATAATAACATATGCTATTCTATCTTTTTTCTGCCAGAATGCATAGAAAACCAGAAAGGCCATCAGGATTTCCGCCTGTAAGCTTGTGACCAGATTGCCGCCGCCCACAACCACGGCCAGAACAGCCGCTGCGCCGCAGCAAAGCACTGCCCGTCCTTTCTTTTCCGCCCAGACAGCCCCCGAAACCAACGTCAGCAAAAAGAACCAGAGGGACTGTATCAACACATAGTGCGTCGCGCCGTTGTACCAGTAAATCCCCTCAAAGGGCGCCTCCATCACCTGATAGAACACAAACAGCATGAGCAGCATGACAAGGGCCGCCCCCTCCTTGTCACAGCCAAGCCACCTGACAAACATATGCCGCCCCAACACAAAGGTGGAAGAAACCAACATACCGATCATCAGGATCGGAACCACCCAGGCAATGCCATAGTTAAAATTCATGGGGCACATCCCCATCAGAAAACAGGACACGTAGGTCCCCTGCCATTCCTGATAAAAGTCCATGTTCTGCCGCCACGCCTCCTGCACGGAAGCCGAAAAAGAGCCTGTCTCCTGAAAGACGTCGTGCACACGCCTGCCATAATCGTAATCGTCAATACACATCACATTGTATCTGCCAAGCAAAAGCAATGGCAACAGGGAGAGGCATAAAAGAACTGCCGCACACACTGTCATTTGCCGGATCGATATTTCTTTTCCCATTTGCCGCTTACCATCCATATACAACCTTATCCTTTTTCCTTTTTCCGCAGTCTCCTCATCACGCCTCTGCCGATCTTGCAGACATAGGCTTTCTTATAGATGTACTGCGCGCGGAGCTTTGCAAGCTGCAGCTTTGCGCCCTTGGGCCGCCTGTTCACCGCCGCATATTTCGGTGATCTTTTCTTGTAGTCCTCAAGTTCCTTCCTGCACGCATCGGCCGTAAACAGCCTTCCCGCCCTGTCCATATAGTGAAACAGGCTGTAGATGTTCTGCTCCGATGCCCAATAGCCGTCCGACACATTATGCCTTGCCCAGTATTTAGGCGCGATCGCAAACCGCAGCTTCTCACTGGTATGGGCCGGCAGACAGGCAAAGGAGGAATTGGAGAGCAATAAATAATAGGCGTTCTTTAACGTAACGTAGTCCTTCCCTATATCGAAGTGATGGGCTTCGATCCCCGGCAGCATCTTCTGCGCCGTCGCCACATCGTCCGTGATAATGACAAATTCCATATCGGAGCGGATTTTTTTCATCTCCTCCATCCCGTGAAGCCAATATTTCCGATTGATCAAAAGCTCCGGGCTTCCCGTATACTCCCCGCCCCGCATATTGATCACGCAGAGATTTTCCCTGCTATACTCGTAGGAATCATATTCCGGCTTTACCTTAAGCCACTCTTTGACCTGGGGGAGATACTTGATAAAGTAAGATTCATCCTGAAGATTTCCGTAAAGGAGTGTGTTGTCCTCCACTTCATGAATCGCCGGATCCGCTCCCGCTATATAGCAGCCGTGGGTCAGGTCATGGGCTGAATTGCCGATGAAAAGCCGCTCCTCCGCATCCTGATACACCTGAAAGTGTTTCTTATCCTCCTCGGAAATGGCATGTCCCAGATCCACATCCATAAAATACATACCGCGGCTGCTGTGTATATTGACCGCAAACCGTTCCTGCCCCGCCGTACCGAACTCGCATCCTTTTTCCGCCGCCACCGCTCTGGCCGTCACGTAGCAGAACAACTGGTTCCCCAACCCCTGTCCGTCGATAAACTCTGTCCCGATCATCCGATTCTATTCCTCCAAAGCAGTCTGCGTAATTTTCTCGTTCTCCACCTTGTAGATCACGTCGCACTTGGCAATCGTGTTCAATCGGTGGGCAATAATTACCATCGTCTTCTTGCCGTGGAAGCTGTTGACCGCCTCCATGACAGCCGCCTCCGTGTCCCCATCTAGCGCCGAGGTCGCCTCGTCAAACACCAAAATCTCCGGATTATGATAGAGGGCCCTCGCAATGCCAAGCCGCTGTCTCTGACCGCCCGAGATTCTGACACCCCTGTCACCTATTGTCGTATCCAGTCCCTCCGGAAGCTCCTCCACAAACGTCTTCAGCTGGGCTTCCTCAAGAACCTCCCAAATCCTCTGATCGTCAATCTTGTCCGCGTCGATGCCGAAAGCAATGTTATCCCTGATGGACTCGTCGATCAGGTAAATGGACTGGGGGATATACCCGACTTTGGCAAGCCACGAAGGGTAATTCTCAAAAATATCCCTGCCATCGCAGGTGATCGTGCCTGTCTGCACGTGCAAAAGGCCCAACAGGATGTCCACAATCGTAGATTTCCCCGCGCCCGACGGCCCCATGATGCCCACCGACTGTCCCTTTTTGATCTCCATATGCGCGTCCGTAAAAATGGGCTTGTCCGTGTTCGGGTATGTGAAGCTGATATGATCCAACACAATCTTGTCCGTCAGCGCAAGCGGCGGCTTCTCCTCCCCCTGCCTTCCTGTAAGTCCGGTCACGCTGCCATTTACATCCTGCTTCATATTCTCCGTCAGATTTTCATAGAGATAATCCAGACAGGGCTGCGCGTAGGCGATCTCCGACAGATACGTATTAATGCGGTTCGTGGCCGGCATCACCCGGACAGCCGCCGCCGCAAAGGCCGTCAACTGGGAAAACAGAGCAGTAAAATCGCCTCCCTGCAAGGTAAAAACAAGAATGAAAGACAGCATCGCCGCAATAAATACCGACTCAATCAAAAGCCGCGGCGTGTTATTCAAAACCGCATAGTTTCTCGCCACATTGGCGCCCACCGCGCCGCTCTCATAATAGTTGCGCACAAAGAACTCTTCCCTGTGCAGTACCTTGACATCCTTTAATCCGTAGATGGACTGAATCCGCCACTTGGCAATCCGCGACTGGATGGCCTGATTTTTTTTGCCGATGGCGTTTAAGCGCGGTTTCAGCACCTTTGTGATCATCAGGGTCATTCCCAGAAAGAGAACCCCGCAGCCGATGGACACCAGAGGGCTTACCCAAACTACAAGTACAATGCAGATCGACACTGCCACCACAATTTCCGTGGTCATCTGGATCATCACCAGAATGAGCTGAAACGCATTGGGGATATCACTGTCCGTCAGCCGGAACACTGTGGGGATATCCGCCCCCAGATAGTCCTCATAGGGTCTGTTCAAAAATTCCCGCATGACCCGGCTGATCATCCGGTTGCGGTTTCTCGTGACAAACGTATTCTGCACATAAGTCTGGAACAACAGGTAGACATTTTTAAAAACAAAGAGAAAGATCAGCGCGCCCAACATCCAAATAATCAGGGTTCTTGAAGAATCGATAGAAAAAAACGCAGCGATACTGCCTACCAGTTCATTTTCCATGATTTTGTCAGGCTCCATAATCGCCTGCACCACAGGCACCATCATGGACACGCCAAGCGTCTCAAGCGTACCGCCGATCAGAATAAGAACTGCCAATCCGACCAACTGCACCAACTGCTTTTTGTCAAAAAGGTACGCAATCTTTTTAAGCAGCCCCACCTTTTTCTGTTCGTTTTCCTTATCGGCAGCCTTCATAAACTTTGTATTCCTTCCTTAATTATATATGGAAATGCAAACCGTTTTTCCAAACGTCATAAAATATTCTCTCAAGTTTCCGTCCCAGGGACAATTTTCTGCATATCCCCACGGTAACAATCCCTGCAATCCAGACCGTTCAGCCACCGGTCCGGCACAAAAACAGTCTTTGCCGGATAAGGATTCAAATAGGAGGCCCACCAGCTAAAGCTGCTGTTTGCCAGAATATGGTGCTTACAGCGGCTCATCAGCACAAACTCCGCATAGTCCACATGCCGTTTCCCACCTACAAGCGTCACCCGCTCCATACCCGCTTCACCCCGGATTCCGCTCCCTCGCCACTCCCTGTCATTGCAGAAAAGATAAAACCGGCACTGCGGATATAACTCCCTCATTCTGCGGATTCCTTCTATATAATAAGCGTCCGTACAGATCCCGCCAAAGAGCGCCTGATTTTCCGGTGTCAGGTAATCGCCCCTGCGGACGTGCACGCTAACAGAACACGTGTCATTGATTTCCTGTAAGTATTGCGCGGCAGATTTCCTCTTCCCGCCCGCCAAGCTGTCGTCCTGTCCATCGCCGCCGTTCCAAAACCCTTCTCCCTGCAGCCATGTGATCAACCGTTCCGTATCGTAAGCTTTTCTTACCTGATCTGCCACCGACTGAAAATATTTCTCCGACTGCCAATAGCCTTCCAGATAAATATCATCCCATTCCAAAACTTCCGGAAGAAAAAGTTTACTCTCCTCAAAATAGGATTTCTTATGCCTGCCGAAAAGTTTCCGTCTCACCCGCTCCCACGGCAGCATGGAAGAGTCGAGCATCGTCTGCAGCTCCTTTTTACCGGGCTGCTCATAGGTAACGCCGAAGGGCGCAAGGGCGAACTCTCTTAGCGCATCCTCCTCAAATCCCGACACATCGTCAATTTTCACCTCTCTGCCGAGGTTTTTCAGTTGCAAATATAGGGCGTACTGGAACATCTGGTTGCCCAAGCCGCCCGCAAGCTGTATGATTACCATCTTCACCTTTTAAAAACAATTGTTATTTATATATTCCAAGCAGTTTCTTCACCCGCACTTTGCAAGGAACCACCACCTGCTCCTCCCACCGAAGCTTCCTACAATACGCCGCCGGGGAACGATAAAACAGCGCCAATTTTTTTCGGTCTCTCGGATCCGCGACGGGCGACTGAAACGCGCTTTTTGCCCGCTCCCTGTCCCGTCTCAAAATCTCCTCAAGCCGCATCAGATAGCCGCCGCCATCCTCCGTCCCAAAAACAGCTCCATAAAAAAGCAGCAGTCTCTTATAAAAAAAGTAATCATGGGTCAGCGCCAAATCCTCTCTGCCAAGTTTTTGCAGCAGCTTCGTCTTCTCATAATAAGCCGGAATATGGTCCGTGAACGTGCGCGAATTGATCCGCCGATTCATGATACTGTCCTCTCTGTCTATTATATAGTTATACAGGGCAATGTCAAGGTAAATGCAACGTCCGGCACGGGCCAAAGCCTTTGTGGCAAACACGATATCCTCATACCAACGCCCGTCCGGAAACGGATTCCCCGCAAGCAGTTCTTTCCGGTAAAGCTTGTTCCAGGCCGCATTCTGAATCACGAACTCTTCCCGCTCCTCCACATAAACCGTAAGCGCCTCCTGCCCCTCAAAGAGTACCGCCCTGTCCACAGAGCCGTCAACCGTGCGCGTGCGGGTAATCTGACGGTAGCGGCAGACCGCAATGTCCGCCTGCTTGTCTGTCAGCGCGGCAAACAGCTTCTCATACATGTCGGGATCAATCCAGTCGTCCCCGTCCACAAAACCAATATAATTTCCTTTCGCCTTTGCAATCCCCGTATTTCTCGCATGGGCAAGTCCGCCGTTCTCCTCGTGAATCACCTGTATTCGCGCATCGCTTTTGGCCAGTTTGTCAAGAATCTGCCCTGTAGCGTCGGTAGAACCGTCGTCCACCACAATAATCTCCAAGTTGCGGTAAGTTTGATTGCAGACCGACCGAAGCCCCCTTTCAATATAGGATTCTATATTGTAGGCGGCAACGATCACGGAAATCAATTCCGTCTGATCTTCTTCCTTCCATTTTGGCGGCCGGTACCCGTCTAAAATTTCCACTGTCTTTTCTCCCGTCTCCGTTCTCTTTTCCCTTTTACAACCGTTTGATATTCTTTATTTTGTTCTTATAGTCATTTTCATACGATAATAAATAACGCTGCCCACCCGTTATTAAATATGTCCTTTTCGTCCCCGTTTTCTCTTGTAACACCTGTTTCCCTATATTTCCATTCCTTATTTTTCCAAATCAGGATTTAACTTTTGACTCATTCATCCACTCCTGAAACATCAGAATGTGCCAAATTTGGGGCTTCCAGACATCTCTCATAATATAATCATCCCATAATTTTCTCACGGCAGCCGTTTCCAGCATCCCCTGAGACTCCAACAGGGCGGGGGCCAGAAGGCTCTCCGCCCACTCCCGAAGCCCCGGCTGCTTCAGCCAGCGATGAAGGGGAATGGAAAATCCTGTCTTGGGACGCTCCATCCATTCTCTGGGTATATAACGGTAGAGAATATCCCGCAAAACCTTCTTGCTGACACCATCGTCCCGCTTATAGGCAAGGGGCAGCGTCCATGCAAACTCCACCACATCCCGGTCAAGCATCGGCACTCTGGTCTCCAGGGAAACGGCCATAGCCGTCCGATCCACCTTATTTAAGATATCATCGGGATGATACATCAAAAGGTCCATCAGCATCAGATTATGCTGCGCCTCCTCCAACAGTCCCGCCGGGTAATCGTCCATCCAGGTCCGGCCCGCCTCTCTGCCCTGTACCTCGTCCCAGAGACCAAAATCCGGCCCTGTACCGCCGGCCGGGCTCTTCTTCACCAATCTGAGTCCGTCCCCGATCTCCGAGCGCAGATACATGTCTTCTGCTGAGCGCGCGCCCAGAAGCCCCGCCCGTGTGGCCAGTGAGGATTTCCCCAAAAGGCGGGCCGTCACACCAAGCGCCTCGGCGGCCGCCAGACGAAACGGATAGGGCATCCTTCTTACCCGGTTCCAGATACGGTCAATAGAATAATAGGTGTTATATCCGCAGAACAGCTCGTCTCCGCCGTCCCCGCTCAACGATACCGTCACATGTTCTCTGGTAATCTTACTGACAAGATACGTGGGAATCTGCGAGGAATCTGCAAAAGGCTCCCCGAACATGGCACACAGGGAAGGAATGACGCGCTTCGCATCCTCCTCCGTGATATAGACCTCCGTATGCTCGGTCCCAAGCCTTGCCGCGATCTTTCTGGCAAGCGGCGCCTCGTTAAAGGCCTCCTCTCCCATGCCCACCGTGAAGGTTTTCACCTTCTGCATACTCTGTGCCTGCATCAGCGACACCACCGTGCTGCTGTCTATCCCCGCAGAGAGAAAAGCTCCCACCGGCACATCCGCCACCATCTGCCCGGCAATGGATTTTTTCAAAAGCCGTTCCAATTCTTCCGCCGCTTCCGCCTCGCTTCCGCGAAAGAGATTTTTCTGCCCGGAAACTGCCGTTTCCATCATCGACCAGTAGGTCAAAATCTCTGGTTTATCAAATGGTGATTTAACCTTTAATATTTTTCCCGGTTCTAGCTTCCAAATCCCCCGATAGATGGAATAGGGGGCCGGAATATAACCATAACGCATGTAATCGCCCAGTATTTCTACGTTGACCGAATTGGTAAATCCATCCAGGGCCACAATCGAATTGAGGTCGGAACCAAATACAAAGCTCCCTCCGCTCTCGCCGCTATTTATATCATCTTTTAATATTCCGTAGTATAAAGGCTTCTCGCCAATTCTGTCCCGCGAAAGAAATAACGCATGTTCTTGCCTGTCAAACAACGCAATGGCGAACATTCCCTTTGCCATTTTCAGCGTATCGGCCAATCCGTACACGGCAACGGCCTCCAGAAGCGTCTCCGTGTCGGAAGTGCCCCGGAAGGCGGACACTTTTTTCTCCGCCAACAGTTTTTTCCTGAGATCGGCATGATTGTAGATCTCCCCGTTGTAGACCATCACGTATCTTTCGTCCCGGGACAGCATGGGCTGGGCCCCTGTGGGTGTCAGATCTACAACGGCAAGCCGCCTGTGGCCAAGCACAATGCTGTGGTCGTCACTCGCCCACACACCCGACGCATCCGGCCCGCGATCGCGCATTTTATCGCACATCCGCTCGATATTCTTCTTCCAATCACCCCTGAAATTACAAAAACCCGCGATTCCACACATGTGTTATCTATTCCTCTTTTCTCTCTTTTCACGTTATTCTTCTACAATTTCTGCATAGTCTTCATTCACAATACGCTCTCTGACCGTCCTGACGGCCTCATCCTGCCGTTTTTGCCATAGAGCATAGGAATTGTCCCAGGATTCATAAAAAGCGTCTCCACGGTGGTCTGGGAGGGCATAACGGGCCTCCAGATAATTTTTTAAAAATTCCGTGCATTTTTCCGCACCCACCGCGTTGGTATGGCTGCCATAGTCCGCAAAGTCCTCCTCGAAGACAATCCCGATCTCCTCGAAGTAATCGTTCATATTGAGGAAATCATACCCGTTTTCAGCCACAATCTCTGCCATATAGTTAAACATCTGCTGTTCCTCCACGGATTCCCCGTAGGGAGACACCAGAAACAGGGCATCCTTCTTCTCCTCCTTTAAATAGGCAAGCAATTCCCGCAGATACGCCTCCTGCTCCTTTGGCATCGCCAAAACGCCCTTGTCACCGCCACAGGACGGCATAGGCTGAGGCCCCACTTCATCCCGGAAGGTATACCCTTTCAGGGGATGTCTGTGGCAGTAAAACATGTTGGCCCACTCCGAGGGAAGCGCCAACATTTTCCAATTGGTATGGTACTTCATAATATCCAAATGATAGCTCAGGCGGCCCTCCTCGTCATCCGCAGGCACCAACCCCTGTACCGCCCTTGCCCGAAGAGGGGAATACCGCAGATTGTCCGTCACGCCCCGGGTATAAGCCATATTGTCCATCAGACCCTCTTCTTCCATCGTAAACATGCGCATTTCAAAGATATACAGCGCAGGAGACTGGCTTTTCTCCGCCTCCTCCACCAGATACCGCATAGCCGCCGGCCGCTGCACATTGGTGGAGAGGGGGTACATCGCGATCCCCGCCTCTCCCCACAGCTTCGGCGCCGCATAATAAGGGAATACAGGGCTTGATCCAATCATCACCACATCCAGGGAATCCTTCTTTTCCGCGTAAAAACCTGCAAAGCGGTCTTTCACGTCACCGTTTGTCCTCACCATGTAGGATACCGGCAGAAGAATCGCCAGAAAGATTGTGATAAATAGGAAAATCTGTATGGGTATTTTAAGATTACGCTTGTTATTCATTTATAATATCCTCAAAATATGCCTTCCAGAGCGGATTGACGCGCTCCGGTGCCAACTTTTCCTGAATCTTTGCCGCCTCTCTGCCAAGCCTGTCCGCATAAGCTTCCTCTCCCAACAGTCTGTCCATAGCCGAGATAAGCGCCTCCAAATCCCCGGCAGGAATGACAAGGCCGTTTTCCCCATCCGTCATCAGTTCCTCCGTGCCGCCGCTTGGCACATCTGTGGCAATCACGGGAAGCCCTAGCGCAAGCGCCTCGATCAGGGCGTTGGAAACCCCCTCCGAATAGGAGGTCAGCATAAACAATGCCGCCCGTTCAATACGCGCCGCCACATCGGGCACAACGCCGGGAAGCGAAACCCGGTCCGCAATGCCAAGCTTTGCCGCCGTCTCTTCTATATAAGACCGCAGCTCACCGTCCCCGTAAATCACAAGCTCATATTCCGGATACTTGTCCTTCAAGGCTGCAAAGGCGCGAAGCTGCATTTCATGATTCTTGTTGGCATCCATACGTCCCACCGACACGATCTTTTTCTCCCGCTCCCCCTCATATCTGGGCCTGATAAAATCCGGATTCAGGGAGTTTGGCAGGATCACCGCCTTCGCCCCCACTTTCCTACAAAAGAAGGACCGCGACCTCTCGGTCTGCAAAATCACCCCCGCCGCGCGGGAAAAGAGAAAATCTGCCAGTATCCGCATCCCTTTTCCCGGATACTCCTCCTTCGCCTCCCCCACCACCGAGACCACCGGCTTTGTTTTCGTTCCCACGGTGGTGACCACAGTCATAAAATTATTTTTCCCGATACAGGACAGCGCCAAATCCGCCTCCTGTTCTTTCCATATCGCATGTAATTTATTGAGCCGTCTAAAAAAATTAACAACCCGGCTTGGGGATATATTTTCTTCTCCAATGTCGGAGAGAATTCTCTCCACTCCATCCGGCAGAGTATACTCATCCTCTTTCCGGTATTGTGTCACCATGACGACCTGATATCCTTCCTCCCGAAAGTACCCGGCGAGATTTACGAACACACGTTCCGCTCCGCCCTTCCGAAGGGAGCCGATATAGAACGCTATTTTTTTTTCTGCATTTTTGTCATTCATAGGCTTGCATAAATTCCTTCATTTTTCGACCATAACACCCATTTTTCTTGATTTAATCCTGCATTTTCGTCAGAAAACGCCAAAAATCCTATTTTTAATTAAATTTTCATTTATTTTCTTCCGTCTGAATGTTTTGATAATTTGCTCTATTTTCTGAAAATATTTTTTCGTTTTCCTCAAAATAACATGCGCAATTTGTTCACTTTATCATATCCCACACGTTATGACTTCCATGAAAACTCTCATACCACTGTTGAAAGACAAAATAGGCCCAGACCAATCCGGAATAATTTTGCCCCGTCGATGCCCCCCTGTCACCCGTCTCCACATAGTCCTTCACCATCTTAGACACATACGCTGCATCGAATATGTTTTGACGTTTTACGAAGTCATAATCTACATAACATAACAACCGTTCTTTTAGCGGTCCTCTGAGCCATTTGTCGAGCGGAACACCGAATCCTTTTTTGGGACGCTCCAACAGTTCCCTCGGCATGTATTCGTAAGCAATCCCTTTCAGGATATGTTTCTTGTCGCCCGCCGCATACTTATACTGATGGGGAATCCGATAGGAGAAGTCTATCACATCCGGATCCAGAATGGGACACCTGGCTTCCAGAGAATATTTCATGGAAGCCCGGTCCATCTTACAGAGAATATCACCCGGCAGATAGGTATCCATATCCAGAAGCATCCTGCAGATCTGCCAATCCCTAACCTGATAACTGTTCTCAACAGGATAATGCACCGGCAGGCCATCTTTTCCCGCAGGAAGCCCTCCCACCATAGCACATGCCATCCCCGGATAATTTCCGGCAGCAAACTGGGTCTTTGTCTCCCGGTCCCTGTTTCCCGCGATCACGCGCGCCTTAAAGGGCAGCCGCTCCTGCAGGCGCAGCTGCCTGCAGCCCGGCAGACTGCACAGACCATGTACCATAGCCCCAAGCACATCCAGCTTCTGTGCCTGGGCCACCTTCTCATAGATATTGTAGCCGCAGTAAAACTCGTCCCCACCGTCACCGGACAATGCCACCGTCACCTGTTCCCTTGCCAGTTTGCAGACTAACATCGTAGGAATCTGGGAGGGGTCGGCAAAGGGCTCGTCATAGTATTTGGGAATGCTCTCCACCAGGCGCAGCATATCCGCCTCTTCAATCATCAGCTCCGTGTGCGCCGTGCCGAGATAATCCGCCACAGCCTTGGCATAAGCCGCCTCATTATACTTTTCTTCATAGAATCCGATGGAAAAAGTCTTCACCGGTTCTGACGCATGCTCCTGTGCCATAGCCGTCACCAGAGAAGAGTCATAGCCGCCGCTCAAAAAGGTTCCCAGAGGCACATCCGCGATCATCCGAAGAGATACGGCACGTTTCAGAAGCGCCTTTAACTGTTCTTTCGCCTCCTCGTAGCTTCCCACAGGCATCTTCGCCGCCTGCCCATAGGCCTCCCGCACACTCCAGTAGTTCCAAATCTTTATCTGCCCCTCTCGGAATCTGAGAATAGCGCCGGGTGCAAGTTTAGAAACATTCTCATAGACACTCTCCGGTGCGTTGATATACTGTTGATAGAGATAGCGTGAAAGCACACCCCTGTCAATCCTTGCCTGAAAATCCGGGCAGGCCATAATCGGTTTCAGCTCGGAAGCAAATACGATCTCTCCCTGTTCGTACCAATAATAGAGGGGCTTTTTGCCGACGCGGTCCCGAATCAGGTAAAGCGCCTCCTCCTCCCTGTCATAAAGGGCAATGGCAAACATCCCGTTAAACCGGTTGACACAGGAAATGCCCCATTTTAAATAGGCGGCTATGATGACCTCCGTGTCGCAGTCCGACCGGAAGGGATAGTCCGCCAGTTCTTCTCTCAGTTCTTTGAAATTATAAATTTCCCCGTTATAAACAAGAACAACCCGTCCGTTGTCCGAATGCATGGGCTGATGGCCAAGAGCCGAAAGATCCATGATCGCGAGACGCCGCTGCGCAAGCCCCAACTGATAGCCGCCGGATACCGGATAGATTTCCGCCCCGCTGTCGTCAGGGCCCCTGTGATACATTGTGTCATTCATCTGTCTCAGCTTTTCAAGGGTGATCCCCCGCTTTCTGATATACCCGCATATCCCACACATACCATCTTCTCCCAGTTTCCGGTTCTTTTCGGAGAATGCACGCTTTTGGCATTCCCTATTTCACATCCTTACCCATAAAATACTCTTTATACTCGCCGAAATCCTTGCACTCGTTGTCCACAGACTCCACCAGTTCCACATACTTCTCCTGTAAAAGCGCTTTATAATTTCCGAAGTTATCATAGCCCGCCTTACTCCATGCAAAGGGATGAACCAAAATCTGTACCTTGTCATATCCTGTGATATTGGCCTCATCCGGATAGCCATACCGCCAAATGTGGTTTGCGTCAGACATGTATTTCACGCCCAATTTCGTATCATCTGCTATTTTATCTGCAAATGTGAAAAAGTCGTCCTGATAGGCGTTTAAGATACCATCCAGTTTTATATTCTCTCTGAGCACATCCTTGGACGGCCTGTGTACGGAAAATTCCGTAATCTCAAAGCCAAACATCTCGCTCAGAATGTCGATCTCCATGCGAATGCGCTTTTTGATCTGCTCCATATCCGTCATGCCATTCAGTGCAAAATGCAGTCCGATATGCTGTCCCCTCTCGTGCATGTCCTTGATGATATCCATATTTTTTCTGGACAATATATTATAAGAATTGTTTGTCCACTGGAAAAAGAATGTGGAGGTAAAGTCCATACTCTGCTCCACCTTTGCCAACTGCCACGCCCTGTCCACACTGTACTCCACGTCGTGGCGCATAATAATAAAAGAATTCCTGTTTATCGCCTCCGCATAGCCGCACTGTCTGCCCGTGGACTTGATGATCCTGATCATTTCCCTGTAATCGTCGTATGAAAACATAGCATTCTCCTTTTCTCGTTTGTTCTATCTAAGTTCCCTATGAAGAGCAGCGTCTGTCAAGAGTTTGTAAACAACATCATATCCCGCATCGCTGACCAGATATGATTCTGTGACACACGGTCATAGTAAATAAGCAGCTTGTCCCCGACCTGTCCAACCAGAATTACAAAAACAGAGATGCCGCTGATCCATCGGTACAGCTTACGCTCCGACTTCCATGCCCTTCCAAGGATCATGGCCATAAACAGCATACCCAGAAAATAAAACGGCATCGCAAACCGCGACAAGGCCCATTTATACCCATTCAAGGAAATAAGGAAGGCGATCGGATACCCAACTGCCATAACCCCAAACCCACTCAGCGCCCAATAGGAAAGTTCCCGATCATCCCGTTTCCAATAGGCAAAAAGCATCATGCCCAAAACGCCAAGTAACGGCCAGAAAATAATCCGTATACTGTCCCACCACAAAGTAGCCAGACTGTGAAACAACATGTACCACGTGCCCTCATGCAGCGCGTCCACCGCATAATCCATTGTAGTCTGCATATAGCCCCATCCAAGTCCCCACAATTGATCCGGGCCTTTCGTCAACTGATAATTCATAACCGGAGCAAGAACAATCCCCTGATTTGACTGGCCTTCATCTGCTCCCTCTTCCACTGTCATAACACCTTCTACGGGAATCTCATCAACAAGCCCGGCGGGAGTCAGCATTCCGCCCTCCAAAATGCCTATGAGACAGGCCGCAGCCACGGCGCACGCCAATTTAGCACACTTTACTGCATTGGTGCGTTCCCTCCTGACAAGCAGGAAGACAAGCAGAAGGAATCCTGTCCCCAACAGAATACAAATATTATGAGGCGCGCTCATGGCCCAGTAAATGACACAGCAGACCGTTAAAAAATAATGAGAGAAAGTCAATTTACTCCCGCCCTCTTTTTTCAGCATGTGTCCCATCGTCTCCAGAAAAACCATAAAAGTCGCCACACCGACAACCGAATCTGTATATCCGTTGAATAAAAGCGGATAGTCACTGTCCACAACCCGAACGGGAGCCAATGTCAGGGACACGCTTCCCATATCAACCACACAGACAAGTAATATGCTGAGACCGGCCGAAAAAAATCGTCGAAAGACACCGTAGAGAAGCAGGCACAAAAAAACACCGCTGAGCGACAGCCAAAGCACCAGTGCAAAGCAGAGATTGTCTCTGCCAAACATACTGCTGAAACTTGCCAACAGGGACTGTCCATACGACTGATTCAACACGGGAATCCGATCCTGTGCAACAAAATAGGAGGCAATACCCGCATACCTTTGGGACCCGATCGTACCGATACTGGTATACACATGCAGGCCCTTACTAAAAACACAAAGGCGGTAGAGCAGGGCATGGAAGGTAAAAACCACCCAGAGACCGGCCACCTTAATTGGCAGCTTCTTCCACTTTACATCCCGCAAGACATGTCCTCTAAAAAGGCATAGAACAAAAAAAACGATTCCCACAATCAGAAGCGACCAAAAAGCTATTTTAAAAGAAGGAATTATCATCGCAAGTGTTCTCAGTACAGACAAATAAACCGCCATACCTATAAAATAAGACCCTGCCAGTACATAGTATTCATTCTGATTATCCAATCCGATTTGAGCAAGCGCCATTTTGCCAATCAAACAGAAGAGTATGGCAAAACCCAAAACGATCAAAACGCTGCTGATCACAGATAGTATCGCTCCCACACAATTCCTCCCTAGGTCAGATTCTCTAAGCCCGCAGTGCCCGCACTGCTCATTGCTGTCACGTAAAGTATACCACACCGCTCATTTGATGTCCACAAACGAGGGGCCGTCACCGTAGGCGCCGCTGTCTCACTGGGCCCGTCTCACAGACTTTTTCCCGTAATACGCCGCAATCCCTCTGTTTACCCATCCGTCCGGATCGGCATCAAAGTAAAAGCACTCAAAGTCCTCGATATAGTCCGGCATCTCCAACACCACATCCTCCTCCGGACAGGATTCCAGATACTCATAGATTTCGACGCACTTTCCGTAATATTCCCGATAGCTTCCGTTGTGCACAGAGCGCGCCACCCTGTATATAGGCTGCTCCTCAACAGACAGAGGACTTACAATCAAAGCGGCCAGACAGATATAGAGCAGCACCGCTACATTTTTTCCGTCCGCAGGCAGTCCGCAGAGCCTGTGAAAACAGATTCCCACAAACAGCGCCAAATTCAGCAAAGAGATTACAAGGGCCGTGTCAATAATAAAATAACATCTGTTTGGAACATAGTAATCCCCGTAGCCCAAGGCTACCGGAAAGTATGCCACCATACCCGCCGCCAGAGCAAACACCGTAACCGCGCCGTACTCCCGCAGGGCAATCCTGCATTTTCCCGCCAGATACAATCCTGCCGCGACCATCAGAAGAAATACCAATCCCAACATTGTCTCCTTGAAGAGTCTGCCCGTTTCCTCCACAAACATGCGCACGGTATATACAAGCGCCTGACCAAAATGCAGCCCTGCTCCCGCCGTCCCGTCATGTCTGGCAAAATTGCCGGGCGCGACCACATTGGCCAATGCGCCGGCCACCCCCGCCGCAAAAACCGATACGTTGTGCACAGATAGCTTACGGGAGATCATAAAAAAAACTGCCGTCAACAACAGCGCCGTATAACAGCCAACCCCCGCCACCGCAAGGGAACCGCCGGAGGACAGAAAAAACAGAATCGCCGCAGCCACCGTATACCCCATTTTCCTCCGGGGTTTTACCTCCCCCTTATTAATAAGAAGAAAGAGGCTCAAAGCCACAAGCAGCACAGAGAAAGGCATACTGTAAGCAACCGCTCCGGAATACCAGAACCAGATCTCCGCATAGACATCCGCATTGGCTATCGTCACAACAAAAACTGTTAAAATCAAAAGCCGCAGAAATGTAAGCCCTTTCTCTTCCAAAACAAATTGACCCTGCAAACGCTCTGCGTCCGGTTGAAAAAAAGAAAGTCCCACCCACAACAGCATAAGAAGCGCTCCAAAGAAGAACAGCACGTTTCCCACCATCACCGCGCGCAGTTGAGGCAGACCAAAATTGTTGATCGGGGAGAGAAAAGCCTGTAGAAACATGGCAAAAAAAGTACCCTGCCAATCTAGGTACAGATCTTTCACATATAGAAGAGAGGCCCCAAAATATTTCGGCAGGGAGACATGAAACGCGCCCACCCTCACGCCGTGGGTAAAATCATCCCCGCTGAGTACCGTGTAGCCCGCACCCACCGCAGTCACACCAATGATGGCCGCAATTATAATCACACACGTTATTGAAATAAGGATTTTTATCCACTTTTTATCTCCCACAGTCCTGGTTCTCCCTATATAGTTTAAAAGCTTTGATACAAAAACGCCGCCGTGTCATAACTTCCGCCATAGATTCCCGTAATCAGCAAAATCAGCGCCACGCCGTAATAGCATCCCCATCTGAGGGGCATTGGACAGGATGCCAACGCACGGCGCACATCCTTTCCGCGCTCTTCCAACACCGAAACGGCAAGCCATAGCAGACAGACCCCAAACAAAAGCAGAAAACCGTACAGGCTCAGTCCGTAGTCTGTCACCGTAAGGATTCCCTCGCCCAGACGAAAATCCAGTAAAAGCGCCCGATAGACTGCCCCCGCCTGCACAAGCGTTTCAGAGCGGATCAGCACATCCGCCAAAAACACGATCACCCACGTTCTGGCCATGCAAAACAGGGCAAATAGCTTTCCTTCTTTTATATGAAGTTTCTCTTTCCACTGCCCGTACTGTGGCTCCAACACCAACGACACGCACATGATCACTCCGTAGTAGAGCCCCCACAAAAGGTAACTCACGGTTCTGCCGTGCCATGCGCCCGTCAACAGCCAGACAAGCATGGTGCCTACGATTCCCGTCACATGCTTTCCTAGCTTCGGCCATCTCTTCTTCGCGTTTTTCCCGATTTTCCTGCCGGCCCCGGACATGACAAAGGAAAACATTACATAATCCTTAAACCAAGTCCCCAATGTGATATGCCATCTGCGCCAAAATTCAGCCACCGACCTGGAAAAATAGGGCCGCCTGAAATTTTCCGGAAGCATAATGTCGAAGGTTTCGCTGACACCCAGTGCCATGTCCATATAACCTGAAAAATCCGCATAGAGCTGCAGCATATAGAGAACCACCGCCACCGCATAAATGCTGCCCGGCGCTGCCGTCTCGCCGCCGTCAAATACATTCCCCACAAAGAGATTGATCCGGTCCGCAATCACCAGTTTCTTAAACGCGCCCCAAACAAACCGCTGCACCCCGAAAAACATCCGTTCATACGTAAAGACATGAGGTCTTTCCAATTCGCCCTGCAGTTTGGCATAGCGATTAAAGGGCCCCTGCGTAATCGCGGGAAAATACGAAAGAAACAACAAAAGCTGCAGGAAATTTTTCTGCGCCTCACACTGCTCCCGTCCCACGTCCACCACATAACCAATAGCCGTCAGCGTATAAAAGGAAATGCCAAGCGGCATCACCACCCGGGAGAAGAAAGCGTCCATTCCAAGCGTTGTCAAACCTGCTTCCTGCAAAAACGGCCAAACCGCAACCGTATATTTTGTGAAGAGCAAAATTCCCAGACTACATACAAAATAAAGGATTTGAACACGTTTTCTGCGTCTCTCAAATCCCTGTTTCACCATCTTTTTTTTCTCTTTCTCCGCACACTCCGAAAGGGCCCGTCCTTGTGCCGCGAGACTCTGCTGCAGATAGATGCCGCAGGCGTAAGCTCCCGCTCCCGTAAACAACAGGCCCAACGGAACCCCGCCCATGCCTATCACATAGAACACCGCGCTTGCCACAGCCAAAATAATCCACTGCCGTTTTACCGGCACCAGATAGTAGAGGGCGAAGGAAATGATCCACAGTATCACAAAGCCACTTGATATCAGCTGCATGGCATCCTCCGTTCGGCTCCTCTTACGCCTCTTCTAACAAGCGTCTTACCAACTCCATAATCGCTTCCTTATTTCTAAAATTGTCCGCCACCACATACTTAGCGTCAATCTCGATATCAAAAACATCCTCTAGCTCGCTCACGATGTTAATCACGGTGAAGGAATCGATCACGCCCTCCTCCATCATGTTTTCGCCCACATAATCAAGGGCTTCCTCACAGTATTCTTCCAGAATTTCCAGTACTTTTTCTTCCATTATGATCCTCCGTTCTCCTACTCGCAAAATCGCGCTCATGCGCTCTTTGTCCGACTTTATCGGCTTTTATATTTTATCTTAAGCAAATTTCCGTCCGCAAGCGGCAGATAAAGCATCCCCGCCTCTTCTTTTTTCTTCTCCGGCGAAACCTTCCGGTAACGCAGAACTTCCGCCCGCACTCCCTCTACCAATGTCTGTAACGGCGGGAAGACACCGGTCTTTCCATAGTCCACACTGCGAAGCAGGCGATAAATTTTCTCCGCATCCTCCGCAAGATCCAAAAAGCCCTCCCCCGGCACTTCCGTAGAACGATACATTCTCCGTCCCGGCGGAAATATTTGCGGCTTCGCCTCCGCTTTTTCCGAAAGAACTGTGTCAAAGCACTCTTTAAAGCCCTCACAGGCCAGATCCATCAACCGCTCCGTCAGTTCATAGGCTTTTGTGTCCGGTCCGATTTCACAGGTTTTTTGTATGATGATACTTCCCTCATCCACACCCGTCGTCACATAGTGCCATGTGATGCCCGTCTGCTCTTCTCCCTTGTAAATTACCCAACTGGGCGCATTTCTTCCGGGATAATCCGGCAGGAGGGCATTGTGAAAATTGATTATCGTATTATTTTCCCGCTCCACAAGAAAAGCGGGGAAAAGATAGTTGTTGCTAGCGGAAATAATCAGGGTTTTCTCCCGGATTCCCTCTAAATAAGCGCCAAGTTCCCGCTTATCCGGCATAGAAGAAAAGGGAATTTCCCTCTCTTCGCAGATCTGTCTGGTCACGCTCAAGGCATGAATCTCATGCTCGATAAATTCCAACCGGTATCCGTAATCCGCCTGCCTGTCCGCCGTATATTTTAATATCTCTCCGGCCGCCTTGCCGTAACCAATGACTATTACTCTGCAAAAATCCGTCTCCATGAGGCTCCATTCTATAGCAAATGTTATTATATGTATTCCTTCAACTTTACCCGGTCAATCTTTCCATTTGCATTGATGGGCATCTTCTCCACCCTGATCAGCTTGTTCGGCAGCATATACTCCGGCACCAAACGGGAAATCTTCTCATTGATATAGGCTTTCTCCAGTTCCTCCTCGATAAAAAGCACAATCTTCTGCCGCTTTTCATCATAGAGACAGCAGCAAAGGGAAACCTCCTCCAAAGAGGACACCGCCGTTTCAATCTCTCCGAGTTCAATCCTGTGTCCCATATGCTTGATCTGGAAATCCTTCCTGGAAAGATAAAGGATCTCCCCACGCTCATTATATTTCACAATATCTCCCGTCCGATAGATCAACTCCGGCACCGCCTGATTCAGCGGATTCTGCACAAAGGCCTCCCTCGTCTTTTCCGGGTTTTTATAATAGCCCATGGACAAAGATGTGCCCCTGACACAGAGCTCTCCGGACTCCTCCCCCGTCACCGGCTCGTCCTTCTCGTTTAGCACCAAAATATCCGTATTCGGCATTGGGAAGCCGATGGGCAGCGGTTCCTCGTCCGAAAATTCGCGGTCAACAATATAATAAGTACAGGCATCGGTGATCTCCGTGGGACCGTAGAGATTTGCATACTGCACATTTGGCAGAAATTTACGCCACACGTTTAGCTGCTTGTTCGGCATCACCTCGCCGCAGAACAACACCCGCCGTAGAGTATCCGACAAATCTACATTCCGAAACGCCTTCAACTTCGCTACCACAATCAGCGCCGACGGCACCCAGAAAATGGTATTAATCTTCTTTTCCTTTAAATACTCCAACAAAGGAACCGGTTGGGCGAACAGATTTTTCGGTATAATATAGGTAGTTGCGCCCGTTTTCAGGGTACTGTAAATATCTAAAATCGAATTGTCAAAATAGAAAGGCGCCTGATTTCCAAAACTGTCCTTCTCCGAAATCTCAAAAGTTTCCGTCACCCAGTCGATATAGTCAATCACAGCCCGGTGATTGATCGTCACGCCCTTTGGCACACCCGTGGAGCCCGATGTGAACAGCACATACAAAAGATCGGTGTCAACGCCGCGTCGTCTGGCCGCCTCCAATGCTGCCTCCCGCGCCGTCTCGTCGTCTCCATGGCCGCGCAAACCGTCTTTTCCCGCTTCCGCAGTTTGACCGCCGCCTGCCGATAATACATCCTCCAATAAAAGAAACTCGCCCCGATACTCATAGGCAGAAAAGACTTCTCGTAAGTCCTTCGTGGTAATGACAACAGAAGGTTCCAGAACCTCCAGAATCTTATTGACCCGGCTCCCCGGCATGTCCACGTCGATAGGGGAGTAAAAATTACAGCTGTAAGCCGCCCCCATAAAAGAGACAAGCACGTCTACACCCTTTTCCAAAAAAATGGCAACGGGCTTTTTGAAAAGCCCCCTTGCCGTCAGTTCACAGGCAATATTCCTCGCTCTTTCACGAAGCTCGCGGAAAGTAACCGCCTTATTCTCATCCGCATAGGCTGTCTTATCCGGAAAACGCGCCGCCGTCTCGTCCAACCAGTAAGTAACGTTTGCTTTCATTTCATCCTCATTTCGCCGAAATCACCGGATAATAGGTATCCGCTGTCTTCTCCGTTTTCACATGGTACACATCATACAAATCTGACATCTCAAGGCCGCAGCCCGCCGGGTCATAGGAACCATAAAGAGCGATCCCCTTCTCCTGTGCCAGGTCTTTCACTCTTTCCTCCACTTCCAACGTGATCTGAAAAGCCTCCTCAGATTCTATGTAATTATACATCATGGGCGAATAGGGTGGCAAGTATAAAATGACCTCCACGCCGGCCTCCTGCAGATGGTCGATCAGCGCAGAAAACCGCCAGAAATGCTCTTCGTCAATCTCATGGTAATCCGTCATGCGGTAAACCACGTGCTCCTCCATGGCCTGCCTCGTCATCCCCTCCACCTCGGCGACATTTACCTCGCGCAACTCCCGTTGGTAGCTGACGCTCCCGTCCGCATGCTTAAGATAATCGTCGGTCTCCCAATCGTCCGTATAGGAGACAGCAAACCGTTTTCTGTCGGGAAGCAGCGTCACATTGTAGCGGAAGTAATCAAGCGACAGGATTTTCCCCCAATCCCGGCCTGTCTCTTTGCTCGGATGCGCCAACTCCGGCGACAATTTTTCGTCTATAGTCAACGACATATAATTGGCATAACTTTTCAATTCCTTCCATTTTTCATTATCATGACTCCTGTTAAAAAGGAACGCGTCCACACCGATCACCACGGTTTCCGGCAGCTTGTCCTGTTGGAACAAAATACCCGATACAGCCAGAAGATCGTACAGAGTGGCTTCCGAGAGCCCCGCATTGTAAAAGGAATCCGTCCCGAACATGGTGTGGTCGAAGGTGTACACCCGGCTAGAACCGAGAACCATGACCTGCGGCGGCTCCTCCATCCCGCTGATGCGCGCCGCCAAAAGGTTTCTGTCATTGTAATCGGACTCCTCCAGTCCCTCCACGTTCTTCCCCGCCGCCATCTGCGCGGCAATTTCGTCGTAAGTGACGCGTAAGAGCGCGTAGGAATCCACATACCAGTTGACAAAGCCTATGAAAAGAAGGAGCGGCAGGAGAAAGAGCGCCGCTTTGAGCCATTTTTTCATCATCTGTTCCTCATAAATTTTGATTGCATTTTTTGCTCATTTGAAATTTATATCCTGTTCATGATCTTATTCACCTTGAACAGGATACGGTTCGCCATGTGGCAATTATCATGACCACGTCATGACCATTTTGACTATAATATGGTCATGATTTGGTTATGAATAATATTTTTGATTTTTACTTTTGGGCTTCTCCGGCAATGTCATTTTTAATTGTCCCTCTTTTACTAATCCTGAATTATTCATGATAATTCAATTAGCAGCGGCTAAAGCCGCATAGTTA
>CAMXPV010000007.1 GCA_947245585.1 uncultured Lachnospiraceae bacterium
AAAGTGCGTAAGTTTTTGTTACCGGTAACTTACACACTTTATATTACACTCCCTGCAAGTCTTCTTCATCAAGTTCCCCTACCATATAATCCTTATACATCTTTATATATTTTTCGAGCGCATATTTAAATCTAAGCTTATATAACAGAAGCCACGAATAATGGAAAATATCTTCATCATTCAAATTATTGTCAGTATAGAAAAATATCAATTGTATGATTCTATCCTTCCATTTTTTCATATTCAAATGGTTTAATGCCAGTCCCGCCCATCCCACGCACTCTTCACGTCCCATAATTGCGATCTGCACCAAATCCTCTATAACCAACTCAATTGCATCAGAAAAAATATACCCTTCTCCCATCATCTTTAGAACAGATATTTGTCCAAATAAATCTGTCTCATTTAAAGCTCTGCTTAAATCCTGATACTTCTTTTCTTCATCTATATTGTTAAAACTTATTGATGCCTTTTCAAATTCTTCCCTTCTTTTTATCAATTGCAACCATTCATTTGAATAATCCGTTTCCATAACCATATCCTATCCCTATTTTCAAAGTTTTGTTAAGTGTCAAATATCATTGTATGGATTTTCTTTAAGAATTTCTTCTATTTCTTTCTCTTTTCTTTTTTCAAAATCTTGTCCAAATAAAGAAAAAATTTCTTTTTCTTTTGCAAAAAGAGCTCGGCGAAAATCTTTTCCCTTTTCTCTATTGCATAACGCAAAGTTCATTATCATATCAATGGAAATCGTTTCTACTGCGTGCCACAAAACTTCTCTTTTTTCATCCGTTACAATTTCGCTCCTTATCTTCCCTTTTTCAATAAACATAATATGATATTTATTATTCTTATTAAATATATATGTTCCCTCTACGCTGTGATCTGTTCCTTCAGCAAAAAACAAATTGCCATAAGCCATCCTTCCTAAACTCGTCTGAATTTCATGATATATGTAATTTCTTAATTCTTCTGTTGATAACATCTTACACCCGTTCTTTCATTTATAGCAGCACCTTTTCCAATATAAATTTTCATGCCAATCCCTATTTCAATAATATCTTCAGGCTGTCTCATCGTCTAAAATCTTTTTTATTTCATTATCATTTGCAATAAATACCTTGCCCCATGTAATATCATCTGCATCAAATTCTACATCATCCTCGTACAAAAATTCATCATCATATTCATAGTTTACATAAATCTGAACAGCCTTTTCATCAACTATTTCTCTTGTGAAATCTTTATTAAGTTTAACAGCCGCCGGATAATACTTCAAATCATACACTGTAATCATATTTCCGCAATTACAGCACTTTGCAAAAATACTTGGATGTGCATCCTTGTAAACTATAAATCTTTCACAATGACAAGTACACTTTACCTTATACACAAATGAAGTTTTACCTGCAAAATTTTTATGTAAGGATATATACAACGGATCGTCTTCATCTTTAAAACAATATTTCTTTATGTGATCAGGCGCACCCGGATTCTCCTTATCGTCTTTGCACAATATCGGATTATAGATATTTGTTATTACTGCATGTCCAACATTTCTCTGCCCCTCATACATCATAATTTTCTTTCCGACCCATACACATGCCGGATAAACCTCCGGAGAAATAAACGTAATCGTCCCTTTCAGTTCTCCGTCGGTATTTTTCCCCAGATTATAGTAGCTGTGAACCCCCGAAGTTAAATAGCCTTCACAAATCAAATGTGCAGGACGATACCCCTCGTACAAATGCTCTTTTCTATATCCAACAAATTTAAATATGGCTTCCACATCAGGTTTTAATTGCATCTATCACAGCTCCTTATCCTGTCCTCTTATTACAAAACCATATTTCAGGAAATTTATGATTAAGTTTTCATCCACCACATATTCAAGATAAAAGGGATAGAAGAATCCCAATTCCTCTATCCCCACACCATCTTTTCTATATCATCCTTCATCCAAACTTCGCAATATCGTAAGTCAGCGTGATATCCTTCTCTCCATAAAGCTTAAAATAATTCTGTACGATACGGTCGGTCACCACGCGCACATTTTCCCGCTCCGTGCCGAGGAGTACCACCAAGAACTGGGAGCTGCTGTATCTGGCTCCCACGTCCACGCCGCGCAGGGACTTACAGATCGCCTGCTCCATGCACTGCATGGCCGTTTCCATCCGCTCCAACTTGACCTCGCTGCCATTTGAGGAAAAGAGAGTAAACAACAGAAGCTGTGTCTCTTTCTTGCTTCGCTCCGACATATGCCGCACAAAATCATAGACATGATTGAATTCGTCGTAGTCCACCTGAAATACGCCCTGATAACTCTCCCTGTTTTTGATGGCATCCATAATCTTATCCAAATCGCCCTGGGACTGTTCCGGTGTCCGCAAAATACCCGATTTCTGATAAAATCCATAGTGCAGTCCGTGATTCTGCTTCACCAAATACAGCGCCTTATCAGCCCGCCTGTAAAGCTCCTCAAACTCTCTTCCGTCCGTGCCGGAAATGCTGATACCCACCGAGAGCTCCGCATCCCTGAGCACTTCCACCTCCTCCTGCTTTTTACGGAAAGCATCCAAAAGTTCTTTCACCTTGGCCTTGACTATCTCCTCATCCATCACCCCGTCGAGGTAGTATAAGAACTCGTCTCCACCTGTTCTGCAAACCAGATTATTGCCACAGACTTCCCGCAGTACATCCGCCGTCATCTTTAAAGCAACGTCTCCCATCAGGTGTCCGTACTCATCATTAATTTTTCTAAAATGATCCATGTCAATGAGCATCAGGCTGCCGCCATCCGCCCGCAGGCTCAAAGCAATATCATGTTCACCCTTCTGCTTGCTCAAAAGACCCGTCAAATAATCCACCGGTGAATCCAAAACATTCTCAAAAGACATGGACTCTCCAAGAATCTTGCCGCTGCCAAAAATCGGGGTCGCCATATCCTCCTCCGGCATCCACATCTTTGCCAGTGCGCCCTCTTTGATCAGATCCACAAATATATCTACAAGGTCAGGGTCCCACTGGCTTCCCTTTCCCTTCTCCAACTCCTGCATGACAATATCGTCACTCAGTCTTTTACGATAAACACGGTTGCTAGTCATGGCATCATAGGAATCCACCAGACCGATCACCCTGGCCACCAGAGGAATGGACTCTCCCTTGAGTCCCTCCGGATATCCCTTTCCGTCATAACGTTCATGATGGTACTTCGCACCTACACTGATATTGGGAAACATTCTGAAATCGTTTAATATTTCAGCTCCCATCAACGTATGTCCCTTAATCAGACGAAATTCCACATCCGTCAGCTTAAAAGGCTTGTTGAGCACAGCGTCAGGAACGCCGATCTTTCCCACATCATGAAGCATCGCCACATAATAGATGTTCTGAATTTCTTCCTCAGACCACCCCAGACGCTGTGCCAAGAGTTCAGAGTACGCTGCCACCCGCATGGAGTGTCCTTTTGTGTAGTCATCTTTCGCATCCACCGTGTTGGCAACCGTCATGATCGCCTGGATGGTAACACGCTCCATCTCCTTCGTCTTTTCGTCCAACCTCCGCTGTAGATCCTTACGATAGCCGTCCAGTTCTATCGTGCTTCTCGTGCGGCTTAAAAGAATATTAGGCTCAAAGGGTTTTGAAATATAGTCGTTTGCTCCCACCCGAAAACACTCAATCTCCGTCTCGGCGCTTCGGTCTGCCGTCAAAAAGATAACCGGTATCTTGCCCAGACGCGCATCCTTCTGCAGAGTCTCCATTACCTCAAAACCGCCGATCTCCGGCATATTGATATCCAAAAGAATCAGGTCCGGCGTGTGCCGTTCAAGATACTTATAAGCCTGTTTGGCGGAATTTACGGCCACCACCTTATATTCCCCGTCCAACAGCTTCTGCGCCGTCGCCAACGTCAGCCTGTCATCATCGACAATCAAAATTATCTTTTTCATTTGTCCCCCAAATTAATTATGTACATATGACTCCTTTTTTTATTATACCCGCTGTGAAGCCAAAAAGCAAACACATATCCGCTCAATTATTCGGGATTGCCGGATCAGCTATCTGGGATTGCTGGTCAGCTATCCCGGCTCATTTCCTTCTTTAAGCGCCGCATAATCTTTTTTTCCAGTCTGGAAATATAAGATTGCGAAATTCCCAACAGTTCCGCCACCTCCTTCTGTGTTAATTCCTTCCCATCCGCGTTTCCGATCCCGAAACGCAGGCGTATGATCGTCTGTTCCCGCTCGGAAAGCTTGGCGATCGCCTTAATTAACAGTTTTCTCTCCACTTCGTTTTCCAGATTCTTATAAATCACATCCTCGTCCGTTCCCAAAATATCGGAAAGCAGAAGTTCATTTCCATCCCAGTCCACGTTCAGGGGTTCGTCTATGGAAACCTCCATCCGATGCTTGTTGTTTCTTCTCAGGTACATCAATATCTCGTTCTCAATACAGCGTGAGGCATAGGTCGCCAGTTTAATATTTTTTCCGGGGTTAAACGTATTGATGGATTTGATCAGTCCGATCGTCCCAATGGAAATCAGATCCTCCACGCCCACACCCGTATTGTCAAACTTCTTTGCAATATAAACGACCAGTCTTAAGTTATGTTCTATCAGAATCGATTTCGCCTCGTCCTCATATTCCGTTCCGAGATCACCGATGATCTCATTCTCCCTGTCGCTCTCGAGAGGCGGCGGCAGTACCTCTGCCCCTCCTATGTAATGGATATCTCCCTGACTGTTCATCAGGAATTTCGGATTCTTCTGCACCATCTTGAACTGAATCTTACCGGGAATTGCCACTTTTAAAACCATCTTTTTTCCTCCTAGTTTTCTAATAGCCCGGGGTGTAATATCATCTGATACTCTCCTCTCTCCGATATCCCTGTATCACAAACCGCAACTATGACATGTTCTCTCTTCAGCCGGTATCCCGCCTCCTCTATCACCATCTCCGGCAGCTCATAGGCATAAAGAATGCCCCTTCGCTTTCCCACACTTCTGTAGGGAATCGCATGAAACTTTTCCTGAGACAGGCAGGATGCCATACAGGCAGCTGTTTTCCTGCTTATGATGCTCACCGGTGCGCCGCTTATGGGATCTGTCAGATGGTTTCCCGTATCCACAAGCGCCCTGATTCGGACGTTCTGTCCAAGAGCCGGCACATAGAAGCACACCGTCCGCAGACTTTCCTCTCTCTTTCTCATAAATCCCAAAAGCAAAACTCTCAGAATCAGATAGGACAACGCCCCCACCGCCATGGATAGAAACAGACCTCCGCGCCTCTTCATAACAAATCTCAGGCGGTTCAGAATCCATATCATGACACCCCCTAAAAAAAAGCCGGCCGCCGCCATAACGCAAGACGCCTTAAAGAGATTTCTCACACCGTGTATTCTGTAGGTGAGACACATCATACACATACTGACAGGCACTGCGCCGAGTAAAAGCCTGACTCCCATCGCAAACACCGGAATCATCAAGCTCAGGCAGTTCATCCCTGCTCCCACCGCTGCTCCCAACCAGATTCTGCGGCGCGTGGCAGTACGCCTCATAATTTGTCCGGCTAAAGACAGCAGATACAGATTGGTCAAAAGCTGAAGGATGAAAACACTGTCAATATATAGTTTGTAATACACTTTCCACCTCCGTATTTCCTATTCATTATAGAAAATAGCGGTTGCATATTCTGTCATAATCAGGGAGCATTTCCCTTATTTTTCCAGACACATAACAACAAAAATCGAGCAGGGAGGATGTTCTCCCTGCTCGCTGTGTCATAATCTGTTTTATTTTCTCAAAAAACTGGGAATATCCAACGATTTTTCCTCAACAGAGCTCTTGATATCGTTGGTCTTCTGAATGCCGATCTGCTTGAGCTGCGTCTGTGCCTTAGCCTGTCCTCCCTGCGCGGAAACCGGCTGCTTCAATCCCATATTTGCCGCCGCGAAAGCGCTTAAGCCTGCGCCGGTTCCGACAGTGCTCTTCCCCTGCAGGGAAGTGGGGGTTATGTATCCGCTCTTGAATCCCAGACCGCTCTGTCTTGCCGCCTTCTCCTCAATACCTGTAGCAATAATAGTCACATTACAGGTATCTGTCATACTGGAATCATACATCGCACCAAAGATGATGTTTACCTCATCGCCCGTAAGATTTCTCACATAATCGGAAGCATCGGACGCATCCGCCAGTGAGATATCGCCTGAAACATTGATAATCACATGGGTCGCGCCGGTAATCGTCGTCTCCAAAAGCGGGCTCTCCACCGCCATCTTAGCCGCCTCGGAGGCCTTGTCATCCCCCTTGCCTGTGCCGATTCCGATATGCGCGATCCCCTTGTCCTTCATAACCGTCTGCACATCTGCAAAGTCCAGATTGATGATCGCCGGCATATTAATCAGATCCGTAATGCCCTGCACTGCCTGCTGCAACACCTCGTCCGCCTTCTTCAATGCCTCCGGCATGGTAGTCCGCCTGTCCACGATTTCCAAAAGCTTATCGTTGGGAATCACAATCAGCGTGTCCACATTATCCTTAATCTTCTCAATACCGGCAAGCGCATTGGTCATGCGCGTCTTCGCCTCAAACCGAAACGGCTTCGTCACCACGCCGACAGTCAAAATTCCCATATCTTTCGCAAGCTTGGCCACCACGGGAGCAGCTCCTGTCCCGGTGCCGCCCCCCATACCGCAGGTGACAAACACCATATCTGCGCCCTTTAATGCCTGCGCCACTTCCTCAGAGCTCTCCTCGGCTGCCTTCTCGCCGATCTCCGGCTTCGCGCCTGCGCCCAAGCCCTTGGTCAGTTTCTCTCCGATCTGCAGCAGTCTGGTCGCCCTGCAGAGCTGCAGCGCCTGTTTATCCGTATTGATCCCGATAAACTCCACACCGTCAATCTCTTCATCTATCATTCTATTTACAGCGTTATTACCCGCGCCACCAACGCCGACCACTATGATCTTTGCCGCGGACTCCGCTTCGTTCGACTTAATCTCTAGCAAGGTGATTCCTCCTTCTACTCCCTCATACTCCGAATAAACTCATATAGCTTATCATATAATTATTTTCCGAACTTAGCAAGCCATTTTTTTGTTTTTATCTCTTTTTATCCCAATTCTCTCAAACACCGGTCCGTCTAATCTTTCTCAAAACTGTAGCTTTTCGTGTCTTCACTGTATTCTCTCATATCCAAAGTACCACTTTTTCCCAACAAACTTGGCAAAATATTTTGCAGCACCATAATCTTTTCATCAATATCCACATTGTCCCCCAACACAACTTTCGCATCTCCAAAATATAATGTCACCTGATAAGCGCTGTCAAAATAAATCCGGTCCGCCGAAAGCGAATACTTGGCAAGCTGCTGTGTAATATTCAAAATCTCGTCAAACAGTTCCGGCTTGTCCACCGGCAGGGGCTCATGCAGGATCACATGGTCAAACGTAAGGCCTGTCACCTGCGGGATACCGGCGGTCTCCTCCTCCGAAGTCTCCACCACAATACCGTCTTTATCAAAATAAATATATCTTCCCAAATATCTGACATATCCGGCCAACGCCTTCTCATACACGGTGATGCGGATCGTGTCCTTCGCCTCGATCGATACGTCCATCATCTCGATAAAAGGAACCCCTTCTATTCCCTTGTCCCGGTATTTCAGGGACAAAAACAGGGAATTATCCCCGAATCCGTCCCCCATAACCATATCCATGATCTCCTCATTTGTATAGTGTACGCTGCCGTCCACATACACCGTCGTCACCTTATAGTTGTTGATAATATATAAACCGCCGCCAATCAGGAGGAAAAGGAGAGACAAAAAAACCGCAAGCAGGATGCCCGCCCGCTTGGTTTTGCCAAAACGGAGCTTTTCCGGTTTTGGCTCCCTTTTCTTTCCGCTTCTCTTTTTCTTTTCCCGCCCGGTTTCCCCATTCTTTACAAGCCGCAGATTCGGGTTTCTCTTCTTTCCCTTTTTAACGGTTTTTTTGCTTCCCATCCGCAAACCTCATCCTCTTTTACGCCAACTCAATATCTGCACCCAACTCTCGCAGACTGAGCGTAATATCTTCATATCCCCGGTCTATATAATGGCGGTTTCGCACAATACCGGTGCCTTCCGCTGCCAAAGATGCCACCACAAGGGCCGCGCCGCCCCGAAGTTCTTTCGCATCCACAATCGTGTTATGAAGCGTCTTACCGCCCTGGACATAAGCCCGGCTCCCCTCCACTTTAATGTCAGCTCCCATTTTACAAAGCTCCGGCACAATCCGAAAGCGGTTTTCAAAAACCGTTTCCTCAATCTGTCCGCCCTGACCTGACAGCGCCATCACTGCCATGAAAAGAGACTGTAAATCTGTTGGAAATCCGGGATAGACCTCCGTCACCAGAACTCCCCCCAGTTTATTGGAGGCCTTTCCTTCCACAAACAAACCATCCGGCCAAACCGTACGTCCCGCCCCCATCGCCTTTGCACAGGCAAGTACGCTCTGCATCTGTTCGCAGGGCGCATCCTCCAAAAAGACATTACCGCCGGCACACAGACAGGCTGTCAGGTAAGTGCCCGCGACAATCCGATCCGCCGGCACCCGAAAGCGCACCGGATAGAGCTTTTTTACGCCCTCAATAACCAACCGGTCCGTCCCCACGCCGGATATTCTGCCTCCGGCTTTCACCAGAAATTCGCACAATGCCTGTATCTCCGGCTCCCTTGCCGCCGGATGGATCACCGTTTCTCCCTCCGCCAAAACCGCAGCCAGAATCAGATTCTCCGTCACGCCCACGCTGACAAACGGAAGCTCCTGCACCGCGCCGCACAACTTCACCGCTCTGGCGCAAAACTCTTCCCGCTCTTCGGCAATCTCCACTCCCATCCGCCGAAGTGCGCACAGATGTTGGTCGATGGGGCGTTTCCCGATCACACAGCCGCCCGGATACTCCATGGAAACAGCGCCCATTCTCGCAAGCAGAGCACCCAGAAGCATGATGGAGGAACGCATCACCCCCACAGAATCGGCCGGCATATCATGGGCCGCTACCCCGCCTGTGTCCACGCGGATCTTATTCTTTTCCTTGGTAATCCGACAGCCCAGACTTTCCAACAGCCTCAGCATGTGATACACATCCGAAATATCCGGGCAGTTTTCGATCTCGCAGATACCGTCTATCAAAAGCGTCGCCGCCAGAATCGGCAGCGAAGCATTCTTGGAACCTTGTATCCTCGTCTCTCCTGAAAGACTCTTTCCACCATAGATACGAACAGCGTCCATAAATTTACCTCAAATCTCAAATTATGACCTATTCTATCTATATGGATTTTCGATTAAAAATTATCTTGTCCTCATAAATCTTTTAGGTGAATGCCTTTCGCCACACTCAAAGTCAGGCCAATTTCTATCAAAAGGAACATGACCGACGAGCCTCCGTAACTGATAAACGGCAGGGAAATACCCGTGTTCGGAATCGTGTTCGTTACCACCGCAATATTTAAGATCACCTGAACGGCAATATGTCCCAACACCCCCACCACCAGAAGCGCGCCGTAAAGATCGGGCGCATTGTTGGCTATAATCATCAGCCGCCAGATCAACAGCAAAAACATGACGATAACCGCGATGCCGCCAAATAATCCCAATTCTTCGCAGATAATAGAAAAAATCATATCGTTCTGGGCCTCCGGCAGAAATCCTCTCTTCTGCATACTCTGCCCAAGCCCCTTCCCCAACACGCCGCCGCTGCCGATGGCGTAGAGCGCCTGTATGGTCTGAAACGCCCTGTCATCGGAATAGGCCTCCGGGTCCAACCATGCCAGTATGCGGGCACCTCTGAAATCCAGATCATCCATGTGGGCCTCCGCCGTCTGCACCACATAAAAGACCAAAACAGCCGCTACAGCCAACACAATAAGACCCAGAAGAAAAAACCGTTTATAATCCGGGCAGGACACAAACAGCATCAACACCACAATACCCATAACGATGATCGCAGAACTCAAATTGTTGGTGATAAAATAAATCATGGCTGCCACCGGCGCAGGAGACAGCAGCACAAGCATAAATCCCTTGTTCGTCCGTATTCCTTTTCCCAACGTACAGATCAAACTGGACAAAAACAGGATCATACCCAGTTTTGCCACCTCCGCCACCTGCAGGGAGATGGGCCCTATGTACAGCCAACGCGTGGCGCCGCCGGAACTGTGGCCGAAGGGAATAATCAAAAGAATCAGCACCACCGAACTGATATAGGCCGGCACTGCAAATCTTTCCCAAAAGTGATAGGGTATATTTGCCACCACCATCATGGCCACAAGCCCCAAAATGGATGCAAAAAGCTGCTGCCGTAAGTATCTGGTGGAATCCCCAAGTTTTATATTGGCCTCGTAAGAGCTTGAGGAAAACACCATTACCATACCGAATCCCACGAGAAACAGCACGATGAAAAGCAGACTGTAATCCATGAAGCTCTCGCCCCTTTTTTGCCCTCTACGGGAAGCATTTCTCTGTGCCACTTATCAGTTCTCCTCCATCTGATTCACCATTTCCTTAAACATCTGCCCCCTGACCTCATAGTTGGGAAACATCCCCCAACTTGCGCAGGCCGGCGACAACAAAACCGCGTCTCCCGGTTCAGCCTGCTCCACACAGACCGAAAACGCCTCCTCGAAGGTGTCCGCCAATACGATATTTTCCACACCGTGCCGTCTCGCACAGTCCGCAATCTTCTCTCTCGTCTGTCCGATTAACACCAGACATTTCACCTTGCCGTCAAAAGCTTCGATCCACTCGTCGTACTCGCTCTGCTTATCATAACCGCCGCCAATCAGCACCGTGGGCCGGTCCATGGCCTTGATTCCCTGAATCGCCGCGTCCGGATTTGTTCCTTTGGAGTCATTGTAATAGTCTACGCCCCGCTTTGTGGCCACAAACTCAATTCTGTGCTCTACCGGCGCAAACGTTCTGATCACCGACAGGATTTCCTCCATGGGCACGCCGCAGGCCGTTGCAACTGCCATGGCGGCCATCACGTTTTCCACGTTGCACAGCCCCACCAACTTCATATCATGGATGTTCATAAGCCTTTCGCTGACACCCTTTTTTGCCCGGTAAATCTCCTCCCCGTCCAGATAAAAGCCGTCCTCCAGTCTCCGCGCCGAGGAAAACCACACCACCTGCGCGGGACATTGCTCCCCGAAATCCCTTGTATAGCTGTTTTCATAATTTAAGACGCAGGTTTCCTCCTTGGTCTGATTTTTGCAGACCGCCTCCTTGGCCGCCGCATAATTCTCCATGGTATGATGCCGGTTCAAGTGATCCGGCGTAATGTTCAAAATCGCGGAAACCTTCGGTCGAAACCGCTCCACCGTCTCCAACTGGAAGCTGCTGATCTCCGCCACCGTCACCGTCTCCTCCGTGGAGTCAAGGGCCGTTAGCGTATACGGATTCCCGATATTCCCCACCACATCCACATCCTGATAATGGGCAGCCATGATAGCTCCCACCAGAGAAGTTGTGGTGGTTTTCCCGTTTGTTCCCGTGATACCGATCACAGTGCCCTTCCCAATCTCGTAGGCAAGTTCGATCTCCCCCCAGATCTTAACGCCCCTTTTCCGGAAGGATTCCACAAATGCCGTGTCCGTAGGCACGCCGGGGCTCAACACCACCAAATCCACAGACTGTTTTATCTCCTCCGGCAAACTTCCTATCACAATCTCCGCCCGCAGGCCCGGTTTCAGTTTTGCTCTGACATCCTCCGCTTGCAGTTTTTCATTTTCATCGAACAGAATCGGTTCCGCTTTTGCATGGTTTAAGGCCTCCACGGCCCCCATTCCGCTGATTCCCGAACCGACCACCAACACTTTCTTTCCCTGTAAATCCATGATTATACCCCCATCAGCGCCACCAGACAAAGCAGCGCCGTCACAATCGAGAATACCGCCACAACCCGGGTCTCCGACCATCCGCAAAGTTCAAAATGATGGTGGATCGGCGCCATCTTAAAGATGCGTTTTCCGCCCGTTGCCTTAAAGTAGGTAACCTGCATTATAACAGACAAGACCTCTGCCAGATAAATCAATCCCACAATCACGATAAAGAGCGGCATCTGCATCATATAGGCGGCAGCCGCCACAAATCCGCCAAGCGCAAGGGACCCCGTATCTCCCATAAACACACTGGCCGGATGCACGTTGAACAACAGAAATCCGAGCAGGGCTCCCACCACCGCGCAGGTGATCGGTTCAATACCGCTATTTGTTCCAATGGCCACCACGGTAAAGAACGTCGCCACAAGCACCGTCACGGAACTCGCCAGACCGTCCAGGCCGTCCGTAAAATTGGTGCCGTTTACCGTACCAATCACCACAAAGAACAGAAAGGGAATATTAAACCACCCAAAATCCAGATACACTCCCGAAAGAAACGGCACCTTCATGGACAGCGAAACATCCGTGTAGTGCAGCAGATAAAAAGTAAAAATCCCCGTCACCAAAATCTGCAGCGCAAATTTCTGCCAGGCCCGAAGCCCCATGGACCGTTTCAAAACCACTTTGATATAGTCATCCAAAAAGCCGACAAGCCCAAACCCCAACGTTAAAAACAGCACCGGAATGATCCTCGGATAATCGCGCACAAAAAGCAGGGAGGTAATCACCACGCTGACTAAAATCAGAATGCCCCCCATGGTGGGCGTTCCGTTTTTTTTCAAATGGCTCTCCGGCCCCTCCGTCCGCTCCGTCTGTCCGATCTTCAACCGCCGCAAAAACGGAATCACCACCGGCCCCAACAGTACGCTGATCGCAAAAGATACTAACACTGATATTAAAATTACGCTGTTCATGCTTCCTCCGTCCGTTCTCAGTCTGCGAAGAATATACTTCATGTTCGATTATAGTCCATTTTTTCCAAATAGGGAAGGATATTCTCAAAGAGCTGTCTCACCACCGGCGCAGCAATCTGTCCGCCATAGTATGTTCCCTGCGGATTGTGGATGATCGCCAATGCTAAAACCTGAGGATCGTCCGCCGGTGCAAACCCCAAAAAAGAGGCAATATATCTGCCACTTCCACGGGGTAATGTCTGGCTGGTGGCCGTCTTGCCGCCCACACGATACCCTTCTACCGCTCCATTTTTGCCGCTTCCCTCCGCCACCACCTGTTCCAGAATATAGCGCATGGTCTCGGAAGTCTGTGCCGACACCACATCGTTTCTCACCGGATAGGAAAAAACCTGGCTATCCGTTCCGTCCGCCGATACCGCTTTCACGGCAAAGTGGGGCGTGATGCGTCTGCCGCCGTTTACAATGGAGGAGGCCGTGGTCGCTAACTGAATGGGCGTAATCTGAAAGGACTGTCCAAAGGAGATCGTTGCCAGTTCCACAGGCCCGATATTTTCCATCTTGTGCATAATGGTACCGGCCTCTCCAGGCAGATCAATCCCCGTTTTATCAAGAAGGCCAAATTGTCTGAAATAGGAGTAATACCGCTCCACGCCGATTCGCAAACCCACTGTGATAAAGACAGGATTGCAGGAGTTCATCGTGCCCTGTACAAAGTTTTCCGCGCCGTGGCCTCCCACCTTATGACAGCGGATCTTCCTGTCCTCTACCATAATAAATCCGGGACAGTTAAAGGTGTCCTCCGGTTTTACCGCGCCGGATTCCAACCCGGCAGCCGCCGTGATAATCTTAAACGTGGAGCCCGGCTCATAGGTGTCGTTGATACAGCCGTTTCTCCACATGGTATTTAACAGTTCCTGCCTTTTCTTCTCCGAAAAGGCGGAGGCATCCATCCCGTTTGGCAGGGTATAGGGGTTGTTTAAGTCAAATTCCGGCACGTCTACCATGGCCAGAATTTCCCCATTTTGCGGATTCATCACCAGGATGGACACGCGATCGGCCTCTTTCGTCTCCATGGTCTGCTTCGCAAGCTGGGTCGCATAGCTTTGAATATTGATGTCCAGACTGACATAGAGATCGCGTCCGCTCACGGGCTCCACTCTCTCCTCGCCCTCCTCGTCCTGCTCCACGCCCTTCGCGTCGGTCACCGTTAAGATCGTTCCCGCTTCTCCCTTCAGATATTCCTCATAGATCACCTCAAGTCCGATGATGCCCTGATTATCCCCTCCGGTAAATCCCAGTGCCTTGGATGCCAACGTATCATAGGGATAGTACCGTTTGTAGTCCTCATCCACCTTGACACCGTCAAGGGCATAGCTCCTGATGATATCCCCCGTCGCTTTATCTACATTACTCTTAATCTTCTCAATAGACGAATATTTCTCCACCCGCTTTCTGACATAGTCCTGAGAAAGCCCCAGTTCTTCTGAGAGCACAGCAATCACGTTTTCAGTGTCCGTGATCTGGCTGTGTATCACAGAAACCGTACAGACCGTCTTATTGTCCGCCAGAATTTTTCCGTTGGCATCAATAATCCGCCCTCTTGCCGCCTTGATGCTTCTCTCCCTCTCGTGAAGTTCTTTTGCTTTTAACGTATAATATTCTGACTGGAATATCATGAGATAAGCCAATCTTCCCGCAAGGCCAAACAGGATGAGCGCACACAGAAAAAAAACTGTCACTGTCTTGCTCCTGTGATAGGTCTTATGGTTCATCTTATCATCCATAAAGAAGACCTCATAAAAAGGTATTAATATAATCTATTATCCTTTTTACGAGGTTATTCTTACTTCCGGCTATTCTGTTCCCTCAGGTTCTTCCTCCTCTGTCGGCTCTCCACCCTGCTCTTCTTCGGCTGTCTCCCCCAAAAGGCTGCCACCGCTTACCACAGTGCCAAGCTGCGGATCAAGGAAATTGCCTGTGGTCGGGTCCACCAGATAACCGGTCTCCGGATCTTTCGGGAAACTCTTCCACTCCTCATTGACCTCCGGTTCTTCTTCCCCGCCTTCTTCTCCCTCTGCAGGCGTTTCCTCTCCGCCTTCTCCTCCAGCGGCTTCCCCTCCCTCTTCGGGCGGAATCGGATTACCCTCCTCGTCCAGTTCTACCTCCTCATCCGTCGTCTGCGGCTGCCTGATCTGGATTTGGAGCTGTTCCAGTTCTTCTCTCTCCTTATCGCTCAACTCCTCTGTCATAAAGATGTTCATATAGGGGAGGACTTCCGTCAGAATATTTCTGACAATTACAGTGGCATATCTGGCGTTATCCTGCAGCTGCACGTTCGGTCTGTCCACCACCACATAAATGACAACCTGCGGATCGTCCGCCGGGGCGTATCCCATAAAGGAAACTACATACTCTTTATTGCCTCGGGGCAAAGTCTCCGCCGTTCCCGTCTTGCCGCCTATCATATAGCCTGCCGGTCTGGCCGTATGCCCGGTACCATTTTCCCCGCTCACCACCGTATTGCAAAACTCTCTCACCGTATCGCTGGTGGACTGGGATATGGTCTGTTTCAAAAGTCTTGGCTCAATATTTTCAATCGTAGCGCCGTCCGCCGTGGTGATTCTGCTAGCCAGATGAGGCGCATAGTAATTGCCGCCGTTAATCAGGGAACAAAAACCCGTAATCGTCTGAATCATGGTCGCGTTAAAACCCTGTCCGAAGGAATTGGTGGCAAGATCCGTCATGCCGATATTATCTTTGTGAAAGATCACGGTATCCGTCCTTGGTTCCCCCGCCAGATCAATATTCGTCTTTAAGCCAAAATTAAAGTTATGTTGATACTCTACAAACTTATCCTTTCCAACCGCAAAAGCTACATTCATCAAAACCACATTGCAGGAACGCTCGATTCCCTCCTGTACCGTGAGAAGACCGTCGCCGTAAATCTGGTGGCATTTAATGTCGTGGTCTCCCACATGCAGCTCGCCCTCGCACAGGTAGGTCTCATTTCCGTTGATGGAGCCGCTCTCCAACGCAGCCGCCACCGTAAAGGGCTTGGCCACCGAACCGGGCTCATAGGAATCCACGATACAGAAATTTTTCCACAGTGCATTCAGGTGTTGGTACATGACCTCGTCGTTCATTTCCGCAAGGGCTTCCTCCGTCACGCAGGCACCCTTGATCGAGTTTCCCTCCTCATCGACCGTAACCTTTTTCCCTTCCTTATCAAGCAAAGGCATGCCGAGCAGATTATCCGTATTTCTGACGTCGTTTAAGTCATAGGTGGGATAGCTAGCCATAGCCAATATATTGGCCGTATCCGGCTCCATAATAATACAGCCGATATTCTCCGCGCCGTTGCCGGGCCTTGCGTTATCCTTGTACTCGTCGTTAAACGCTTTCAGATATTTTTCCACGATGGTCTGAATATTCGCGTCTATGGTAATCTGGATATTGTTGCCGTCCCTTGCCGCTATGGTGGTGCGCTCCAATGTGGAATCGTCGTTCAGATAGCCGTACTGCCGCCCGTTGACGCCGCTGAGCATATCGTTATAATACTCTTCCAGTCCGTATGTACCCGCATTGTCGCCCGTGGTAAAGCCGATCACGTCGCAGGCCAAAGACCCGTTCGGGTACTCTCTCTTATACTCGTCCTCAAACCAGACGCCCTTGATATTCCTTCCTTTCTTTACCTTTTTACCCTCTTCTTCCTCCTCTTCCTCGCAGAACTCCTCAAAGGCAATCTTCTTCTCGTATTCCACCCGCCTTGCCATGACATAATAAGAAGACTCCGGATGTTCAGCGATATAAGCCCTCACCGCACTCGTGTCTATATCGAAGAAACGGTTCAACGCACTTAAAGTCGGCTCCAGATAATCCTCCTTCCGAAGCAGGAGTTTGGCATCCAGGATGACATTGTAAACCTTATTGCTCACCGCCAAAACCGTGCCGTTGGCATCGATGATTTCACCACGTTTAAAAGGTATTGTCACAGAGTCGTACTCCTGATGTGACAATACCTGTTTTTTGTACTCTTCCCCATTATCCCTGTTGATCAAAAACAGCCTTGCGCTGAGTCCCAAAAAGGATGCCAAAATTAACAAGTATAATACCACCAGTTTCTTCTGCATCTTAATTGTAAACTTCAACACGGAATTTCTTTTTCGTTCAGCCAAAAAATCACCTACTCAATCCTGCTTGGGAATCTCAGCCATCTGCTTCACATAATCACTGTTCTCACTGGCAAAAGAAACGATCTGTCCCTCCTGCGCGTACTGCATCCCAAGCTCCTGTATCGCAATTCTGCGGATCTCTTCCAAATCCACGCTACTCGATATTCTGCTGTAGTTCTCCTCGTTTGCAACCTTCAAATCGTTCAGTTGACTCTCCAATGTGGAGATATGCTTCACGCTGTTTGTGATATCCGACTGCAATCCAATATAGTATACCAGAATCATACCGGTGGCGACAAGTGCCAACCCCAAAAACAGGACATACCCCGCGTCCATATGCTTCGCGCGGTCCCTGTTTCTTCTCACACTGTTATTGACTTTTTTCTTCGGTTTTTGGGTAACTTCCCGGTCCGGCCGGACCTTTCTTACCGTATTGCCCTGCACATAATAGGCGTTTTGCCTCGTTGCTGCCATCTTCCTTACTTCCCCTTCAAACTTTTTCCGCTATCTAACATTTTTTCATAAAAACCCGGAGCTTTGCGCTCTTAGCCCGGCTGTTTTCCTCCATCTCCTGCCCGGTTGGCAGAATCGGCTTTCTCGTAATCACAGTTCCTTTCGACTCCTGACCGCACACACACACCGGAAAATCCGGCGGACAGGTGCAGGGATTCTCATTTTTCCGAAAAGCGGATTTCACGATCCGGTCCTCCAACGAGTGAAACGTGATGACACAGATCCTTCCGCCCGGATTCAGCAAATCAATCAACCCGTCCAGGGAATCCTTGAGTACTTCCAACTCTCTGTTACACTTGATCCTGATCGCCTGAAAGGTCCTCTTGGACGGATGTCCTCCCACAGCCCGCATCTTCGCCGGAATCGCCGCTTTTATAATTTCGTTTAACTCTCCCGTGGTCTTAAGCGGCTTGTCCTTTCTGGCTGCCACAATATGTTTCGCGATATTCTTTGCAAACTTCTCTTCCCCGTAATCCCGCAGGATGCGGGTGAGCTCTGTCTCAGAATATTCGTTTACAATTTCTTTTGCGCTTAAAGACTGCCTCCTGTCCATCCTCATGTCAAGAGCCGTGTCGTACCGGTAGGAAAAGCCTCTTTCTTCATTGTCCAATTGATAGGAAGAAACCCCCAGATCCAACACAATGCCATCCACCCCGCAAATGCCGTTCCCTGCAAGAGCCGCCGCCGCGTTCGCATAATTGTCACGAATCAATGTGATCCGTTCCCTGTAGGGCTTAAGCCTCTCACCTGCCGCCGCGATGGCATCCTCATCCTGGTCAATGCCGATAAGCCGTCCCTCTCCTTTTAATTTCGAGGCAACCGCCAGGGCATGTCCTCCGCCGCCCAAAGTCCCGTCCAGATAAATTCCTTCCGGTTTGATATCCAAATTCTCTATGGTTTCTTCAAGTAGCACCGAGGTGTGCTTAAATTCCATTTTGCCCTTCCTTACCTATATCCCTAACCCGAGCTGCGCCATGTGTTCCGCTATCTCATCCATATCGTCAATGGCCGCCGAATCTTCAAATCGTTCTCTGCCCCAGATTTCTATCCTGCTGCCCACGCCCACAAGAACCACATCCTTTGTGAGCCCTGCGAACTCCCGCAAAACATTGGGAATCAGGATTCTGCCCTGTTTGTCCACTTCCGCTTCCGCAGCTCCAGCCAGAAAAAACCTTACGAACTGTCTGGCTTCCTTATTGGTGATGGGCAGGGCTCTCAATTTTTCTTCAAAGAGCTTCCACTCTTCGTTATCATACACAAACAGACAGCCGTCCAATCCCTTGGTTACCACAAATACATCCCCGAGGATTTCCCTGAACTTTGAGGGAACAATCAGCCTGCCCTTCGCGTCGATTGTGTGATTGTATTCTCCCATAAACATGTGCAATCACCCTGCCCGCGTGTAACGCTGTACACTACGCTTTCTCTTAAAAGAAAATGGTCTGCCACGAAAAGGGATTACTCTGCCACTTCAAACCACTTTACTCCACTTTTCACCACTTTTATATCAATTCTATCCTATTTACGAGGAGAATGCAAGGAAAAGATGGAAAAAAGCGCATAAAAAAACAGACATATGGATTTCCCATGATATCTGTTTCTCATCACATCAATACGATTTCCTGATACTATTAATTATTCGCCATCCGACTCTACCCTGACTGTGGGAGTCTTATTCTTTTGTAAATACCGTCGAATGATAATATCCGCCAGAAGCGCCGCCACAAAAAGTACAACCGCCAAAACCTGTGACACCGCGATCGTGGTATGGGGAATAAACAGGGTGTCGGTACGAATTCCCTCAATCCATGCTCTGCCCAGGCCGTAACCGCCCAGATACAGAAGCCACTGTTCTCCCTCGAATTTCTTATGCCTCCGGTAAAGAAGCAGCAGTACAAGCAGGCCCAGATTCCACAAACTCTCATAAAGAAACGTGGGATGCACCTGAATGTAGTTTGTCCCCTCCGCCATATGCGCCGCAATCGTCTCGGAAATGTCTCCTGCCCTGACCATCTGCGTGGGGAGGCGCATGGCGAAAAGGCTGTCTGTATATTCCCCGAAGACTTCCCTGTTAGTGAAATTGCCCCACCGGCCAATCACCTGCCCCAGTACAAGCCCCGGTACACAAATGTCCGCAAGCTGTAAAAAACTTTGTCCTTTCTTGCGGCAGTAAACCCACAAAGTGAGGAAAGCGGCAATCACTGCGCCGTAAATGGCCAATCCGCCATTTCTCAAATTAAAAATGCCAAGCAGATCGTCCTTGTATCTGTCCCACGAGAATACCACATAGTAAACCCTGGCCCCGATAATGGAAAAAATGATTGCATAGATCGCAAAATCCCAGATCACGTCCGAATCCAGTTTTTCCAACTTAGCTACCTTGGACGCTAAAAGCACGCCGCCAAGCACACCGACCGCTATGATGACACCGTAGAGCGCGATCTGAAAGCCAAAAACAGAGAAAGCCTTTGGAACATTTCTCAAATAAATTCCCAAATTGGGAAAAGCGATATCCATATTGCCCATCATATCCTGCATTTAAGAATCTCCTATCAGACGTTAAACCGAAACAGGATCACGTCGCCATCCTGCACCACATACTCTTTTCCTTCCATGCCGACAAGCCCCTTCTCCCTCGCCGCTGCGAGAGAGCCCTGCTCCAAAAGGTCTTTGTAATTAACCACTTCAGCCTTGATAAAGCCACGCTCGAAATCGGTATGTATCTTTCCGGCCGCCTGGGGCGCCTTAGTGCCAATCTTAATCGTCCACGCCCTCGTCTCGTCCTCTCCCGCCGTCAAAAAGCTCATCAATCCCAACAGGCTGTAGCTTGCACGGATCAGCTTCTGCAGACCAGACTCCTTAAGCCCCAGATCCTCAAGGAACATGGCCGTCTCCTCCTCGTCCAACTCCGCAATCTCCTGCTCGATCTGTGCGCAGATCACAAACACCTCGCTGCCATTTTCGGCCGCAAACGCCTTGACGTTTTTCACGCCCTCGTTTCCTGCACCGTCATCCGCCAGATCATCTTCTGCCACATTGGCGGCAAAAATCACCGGTTTGTAAGTGAGAAGGTTGTAAGAGGTAAGAAGAGCCTGTTCATCCTCATCCTCCGTCTCAAACAATTTGGCCAGCTTTCCCTCCTCCAGATGGGCTTTGATCCGCTCCAGAAGAGCATACTCCTTCGCCGCCGTCTTATCCATCTTGGCGATCTTAGCCGTCTTGGCCATTCTGCGGTCCAGAATCTCGATATCGGAAAAAATCAGTTCCAGATTGATCGTCTCAATATCCCGAAGAGGATCGATGGAACCGTCCACGTGGACAATATTGGAGTCTTCAAAACACCGCACCACATGGACAATCGCATCCACTTCGCGAATATTGCTCAAAAACTGGTTGCCAAGTCCCTCACCCTTTGAGGCACCCTTCACGAGTCCCGCGATATCCACAAACTCTATGGTCGCGGGGGTTACCTTCTTGGAGTGGTACATGTCTCCCAGAAGCCTTAACCGCTCATCCGGCACCGTCACGATCCCGATATTCGGGTCGATGGTGCAGAAGGGGTAGTTTGCGGATTCTGCGCCCGCTTTGGTGAGTGAATTAAAAAGGGTGCTCTTTCCCACGTTGGGGAGCCCGACAATTCCTAGTTTCATTTTATCTTATTCCTCCATATCTATTCATTAAAAAGAGCCTTAACAGCTAAGATAGTATAGCATAGTAAGGCCCAAAAGTAAATTATGGGATTTTTGCTGAAGATATCCTGAACTAAAAAACACAACAGAACGCTGCCCAACATGAAATAGATTATCCGTAATCTAATTGTACTCCAAATTGGAAAAATTGTAGTCCGATCCGTAGACATACAAATCTTCAATCTTTGTCTCCAACCGTATCTCTTCCGGATGTAACACCAAAAATTGATCGAATGCAGCCTTATCTGTTTCCGACACAACATATGCGGTTCTCTGCCGATATGGCACATTGGGCACATACCATTCCTCACTGCTCAGCCATCTACATATATTCATTGTTTTAAAAGAAGCCACAGCCGCGCCACGGACTTCACCTCCTGACAAAATGGTTATCATATTGCCCTTATCAAAGCTTGCATACGCTATTTCATAATCATTTTCTTTCAAATAGCGGCACACCTCATATTCTGTGGAAGGAGACGGTTCCTCACTGCGCAGAATCGGCAGATAAATCTCACATATATTGGAAAATAGCAAAAAGCATACCATTGTGACGATAACCATTTGAAAAAACCAATGTTTCTTCCTGACAGAATGTACAAAACGGACAACTCCAAAAGCCACGAGCGGCAAAATGACAAAATAATATCTGGAGGAAGTTTCTGTCGTTGTGAACGCCACTGCCATTATTGAAGTGCCAAGTGACATCCACAGCAGAACATTCGCCCAATCAAACAGTTCCGCCCCCTGAATTTTAAAATGCGAAGCAGGCAGCCAGTCAATACTCCTATTGCAATCAGTAGAAAAAAAAGCAGTATGCCGCATCGTATATCACTGATTTCCACAATCCCTAAAGCTTCAAACACCTCCGGCAATACCGTTTTCCACAGTTTTCCGAAACCTTTCCTAATATTTCTGGAAACCCTCTGTCCGATAGAGTATGGCGTAAAAGTCCCGGCACACCCTGCAAGCAGTAATAGCGCGCACCACCCCACAATATCACCATCTCTCATTTTCCATTTTTTTGAATACCACAGATAAATTTGTCTTGTTATCTCTGTCACAAACATCGGCACATTGAGCACTAAAAGCCCCCGCACTCCCTGCATTCCGATAAGAAAGGTAAAGATGATAAAAAGTGCCTGCCAGACTCTATGAACACGCACACCGCCAAGAAGTCTTACATATATACCCAAGGTCAAAAACAGCAGAATCACATGGATCGCATAGTAGGCGCCAAACAGATAAAACAGTTCCAGCGTAACAAAATGATTGGACAGAATCATGCACAACAGTACAAACATAAATTTCTCTTCCCGCTCAAATGAAAACTGAGAGATAAAGAAATAAAGGCTTCCCAAAACACCAAACGTCAAAACACTGCACGCACAGCCCATGGCAAACGACATATCCCCAAATATACCATAGAATAACGCTGCCAAATTGGCCGAGGCAAGAATTCTAAATTCCGTAGAGGGATACCATGATCTCGGGAACCGCTCGCCGCTCTCCCATATGAGCCGGGCAAGTACCGCCTCCGAAGCAATATCCGCATTCATTTTATAGCAATAGTGAAACAGATTTGTGTATACAATCAGTCCTGTCACCATAAGGATAGCTGCGAACAGAAAACCTTCACCGATTTTTCTCCTTTTCCTCCATATCATCACAATTCCTCCATCTGTAAAAGGCCTTCCTGTTCGACAGCTTATAAACCAGAAAAATACAGACACCCATCAGACGTTCTTTTTGCTTCTTTCTCCTCAATAACTCCAATTTTTCTCAATTGACATTCAGTGAATGTCATTTTCCCATTGATTGTATCATATAGTGAAACAAATGACAAGCAGTAGGTGTCATATAGGGCACGCTTAGAATATTGAAAATCTCTTTTCTTTATCTGTCTGCGCGTTTCTGCATAAGAAAAATTTTGTGGGAAAAGTTCATGTTAGAAGGGCGATAATATTACTATGTATAAGAATAGAGCAGACTCAGGGAAAAATAACATATCCGGCAGCAACATCGCGCGTATCCGGAAGGAACTGTCCCCAAAAGTATCTCAACGACTTTTAGCGGATAAAATGCAATTGGAAGGAATCGAACTAGATAAAAACGCAATTCAGCGCATTGAAAGTGGTGCCAGATTCATTACTGATATCGAGTTAAAAACCTTTGCCAAAGTCCTTGACGTAAGCTATGAAGAACTGCTCGCGGAATGATTACGGCAGAAATTATCAACAACATATTTCTATCTAAATACAAAAAAGGAAGCCCCAACGACTTCCTAGCTCTGCTTCATCACAACCTAACAGTTTCTCCTCTGTTTGTAAAATTGCCTATCAGTGAACAAAAATTTAAATTTCCAAACTGTTCTCCTGCAAAAGAAAATCAAAAATACTCATCGTAACGATACCATTCGCGCAGCAAGCGCTTTCAAATATCGTTCTCTTTGAAACTCCATAAAGCCTCCGCAATTGAAATTTATGGGTCATTGCGCCCTTCTTTTTCAACATTATACATTTTACCTTCTCATCTGCTTTAATACATACTCTAGTTCCTTTTCATAAGCAGGATTGCGCAGATCGCGATCCCATTCCGTTTTCGGTTTTTGTCTCCAATAAGGCGCGTTTGATTCTTGTTTGATACATTCTTCTGCAACCGCCTTATTCAGGTAAAGCGTCCACCCAATACAGTTGTTTCTAAAACTTCCCTTCACGGGCACATTTCCCTCAGATGGAATTTCACGATACTCTCTTCCCCTGCAATAACAGATTTTATTCCTGCCATGCGTATCATACATAATAGGAAAATCAATCTCTTTCTGATTTTCCGGAAGAGATGCGTTCCCGATGATTTCATATTCTCCGTAATAAAAACAGTTATCCATAAGATATTCAGACGGAAAGCTTTTAAGTTTTAGCAATTCTTCCATATCCACATTCGGATTCTCCGTCACAATATGGTAAACAGAAACGCAAAGCGGCTTCCCCATCAAGATATCCAAAAACTTTCCTCCGCCTTTTATAAACTGACGCACATCAAACAAAATCCGTCCGTAGCCATAACTCCTGCGGTCATACTTAAAACGGAAGAAATCACCTTCCCTATATTTACAATGCCTTCTTTTTGCGTGTGCAAATGCCTGTATTTCAGCCAGATCTTCAGGGCTTGTATCTGTAATCCATTTGTCGAGAAAACTTTGAAATTCCTCCTCATTCATATAGGGAATGCCTGCAAATTTTGAGGAGTAATATGTTTGCTGCGTCGTGTAATTCGCAATACGGACATATCCGCGAAGTTCCTTCCCGCCTCCAAATTCAAGATACATACCATACGGATTACAGCGTTTCATATTCTCATCAGTCAAACGCTTCGGCTTACCTCTATCGGTAAGAGGCGCAATCATCGTTCTGTTATCCTGCGTTTTCAGTTTATAGGAGTTTTCAAGAAAACTCCCGTCGTTATTTAACCAAATCACCTTTCTGAGTACGTCGCCGTCAAAAAACAGAACATCTTTCCCTGTAGAAAGCTCCGGATTACGACTATTATTGGGAATTTCCATGCGCTCCCATGAAGGGTCGATAAGCTCTAGCCCCAGATATTCTCGCTGTTCATTTGTTAACTCCATGTGCTCATCCTTCTTATAAATATTTTTCAAAAAATCCACGACAGACCCATTTCTCAATGCAGGCCACTATTTCCTTTTTTGATCTTGTTGAAACTTGTTCCAAAGGATTATCCCAATCAAAATTTTTCACAAGCATCAATAGATAGCTTCCGTCGATTTCATAACTTGGATACCAACCCAAATCAATAATCAACGTTTCACTCATATGGCGTAATCGTAATAAATCTTCATGCAGCTCAAACGAATCATCCATACCATGGATATCCATATCATACTCTGTAAAATTGTTATATTCTATTTGCCATCCCGCTTGCATCCGCAATGGCTGTAATTCATAATACAACTGCGTACCTCCTTACTATAAAAATACATCTTCCATATACAGCATCCCAAAATTATCATAAATCCTTATGCATTTTACTTTCATTGTCCTCTGATTTCGAATATACAAATCCGTTAAATCATGAAAAAAAGATTCGGCATACTTTTTGCCATTTCCATCTTCCGCAATACACAAGTGATTATATCCCTGTTTCTTTTTCTCAAACAAAACATATTTTGCTTTTAAATTTGACCCAATCACTTCTTTTAATAATATTTTCCGTAAGCAGTTCTTGCTTTTTAATTTTTGAAATTATATACTTTGCACCAATTACAAGATTATTCTTATCATTAAATTGACGTATGACCGGTATGTCAATCAATTTATGTAATCCCAATAAATGCGGAAAATCTGTCTGTTTCAATTTAAAACTAATAACGGAATCATCCTCAAATATGTACTCCATACGAAAATTTGCAACTAATTTATATTCATTGAATTTATCTAATAGTTGATTCAAACAATCCTCCATATACATCAAAAGCTCTTGACCGCAGCCAAGAGCTTTCTGAAATTCTATAAATCGGCTCTTTTTTCTTCAGCTTGCGCCTATTCGGTGTAAGTGAACCGTAACTTACGGAAGAACCTCCACTTATGAATCCGAAAAATCATAAGCTTCTTTGGTTAATTTTATTATATGCAATAACTGACATAAGATCAATATCTGTCACAGAAATATTTTAAATTTCTATTTTTTCTTTTGTTTTATCCAATCCTTGTTTTCTGGCTCCATGCATTGTGACACCTATCTAACGTATTTCTTAACACCTTTGTGCAGAAGTCATATCGCAGTGTATTTCTTTTGACTTCCATTCATACTGCATCCCTTCCGGGAAATTGAAAAATCCCGGTTGTTTTCCATGATTTCTTCCCGCACTGTAATAAACATCCAAAATCCCTTTCAACAAAAACTGAAGTCCGAGATGCTCCTCCTTGTCCCGATGAATATACATCTGGTACTCCGCCCGCTCATCACTCCTTTTATCCCTTAACCCCGTTCCCGGTTTATGACACTTATGTATAGTCCATTCCGACAAATTACCGACAAAACATGGTAAAGCCTCGTAACAGACCGGTTTTTTCACAAAGGCATCATTGATTTTCCTTTCTATCATATTGGCACGTGTCATATCCTTTTTGCCAAGCTCGTCTTCCATACCCACTAAAGCAAGAAACGGCCCCTTTCTCCCTTTTAGCGAACATAATTCTGCCGCCCGCTTCAATGCTCCAATTTCTCCGACAATCTCTTTTGTACGTAAAGTCTTCTTAACCGATATTATACCAAGCACTCCCTCCGGCAAAACCACCGCCGTGTCTTCAAATCTTTGATAAACCGGATAATTTTGCACATCATATACAATCAAATCCAACTGGGAAGAATGTTGATCCTCATCATTTTTTCTTGCTTTTCCAGACATACCGCTTTCCACTCCCGAACGCAGAATGAAACCCGTTAAAATCTCAACGCCCTCTGGCAGAAATTTCTTTAAAGTCTCTTTCAAAATACTTTCAATATAGCGTCCGTCCTCACCTCTGTGCGCCGCCCCTTTACCCTTAGATGCCGGAATCAACGTTTCAAATTGTTTGTATTTTTCCAAAATCGACTTCATTTCATATGACCAATAATCTTCAATGCGCTTACCACCCATATGTATTACTCCTCTATCGTTTTTGACTCATATTTCTCCAATTCCTTCAGCAACAGCTCGATGTGCTCTAAAAAGCGGCGAATCTTCTTATCTACGCTGTCCTTGCCGTCCCCCGTCTGCAATACGGCAATCAGCCACGAACGATAACCGCAAAGGTATTGAATCAATTTTGCTACCGAATCAAAAATTATTTTTTCAGAATGATTTTGCAAATCAAGGCTGCTTAAATCCTGCAATATCTTTTTCAAAACATTCTCCCTGTCCGGCGCCGTAGGAGACGGAAAAAGATTACGATCTATCCTGTATTGTTCTGAACTCTTATCACGAAAAAAATAGAGAATCCGACGAATATTTTGCAGCTTTTTTCTGGATAAATGCAGCTTATTATCCAAAACATAGCCGTTCAGCACTACTTTTTCTCTTCCCATGACTGTTTTCTGCTTATTAATCAGGAACCCGTTTTCCTTTAAAATTCTTCTTATCATACGAAGAAAATTCAGGTTCTCTTCGAAATCGAAGCAATTAGAGCTAAAGAGCAGATCGTCGGCATATCGGGTATAACAAATGACCATCCTTTCTCCCTGTTTCAATTCCGAATCGTAATTTTGCCTGCGCCCTTCTTCAATCGTCTGGCAATATTTTAAAATTCTTTGATCGACCCTACGGAAAAGAACATTGGAAAGCACCGGCGACGTACAGATTCCCTGCGGCAATTTGTCATGCAGTGTACACAATTGTATCACGTCAAAACGTGCAAGATCATTTTCGATATGTTCCTGTAAAACAGTATCTAGCAATTCTAGGGAAAAAGAGGGAAAGAAATTTTCGATATCCAGTCTCATAAAAAAAGATTTTCCCAGATGCGGTCCCAAAAAAGTTTGATAATTTTTTCCTTTTACAAAGCCGTGTGCCGGTGTAGCAACAGGAAGCTTACACAAAAAATTCTGATACAAGTTTTTCTGTACCCATACCAGTTTTTTGCCTTCATCATTTTTCACCGGCGTATGAATCTCCCTCATTCCATTCTTTTTAGGTATTTCAAAAGATTCATATAACGAGTCCCTGTTTCTTATAAGCGACTCAATATTCTCCTGCCGGCTTTTCACTATCACATTAAGGAAATATTGATAATCATATATTTTCATCATTTGTTACCAAAAAAAGAGCAAGCACACCTTGAAATTTCCATCAGGGAATTATTCAGTCCGAAGGATCATTCTAATCCATCGATCGATAAAAATTATTTATCTCTCAAAGCTACCCATATCCCATGGATTACCGATATTTCCATATCGTCTCATGAGTTTGTGATATAACGTTACACACAAAATTACTGCTTGCTCAATGTTAGTTTACCACTATTTTTCCCTATTGTCATCTCTAATTTGTCTAATAAAGCATATAATTCTACAAAATCCCCTTCTACCTGCCTTCTGATATATTCCCTATGATTACCCTGTTCTATCCACTTTCGGAATTGTTGAAAGTTATCTATATCCGCAGATTCATCTAGCCATTTCACCAGTTTCAAAAAATAATACTCCAACCACTTACTCACCCATCCGCTTGTCTTTTTTACTAGGTTCATATTTTCCAAAAATTCATCATAAATAGCCGCATTCTCCTCCCCAATTTTCTTTTTTGAAAGCAGAAAATCACTTTTTCCACAAAAAATCAGCCGCAAATAATTTAACTGCTGATTCCTTTCTTTCTTTAAAAAAGGGAACTCCTCCAACATCTGGGCAAAATCAAAAGGATATCTATTTTCCCTTGTAAAATCAATAAAACAATCCAGATTTTTATTAGTGATAAGCGCCCCTTCCACCGTATTACGCCATAAATGCACGCAATAATTTTCATAATAATCTATTACTAGCTCTAATAAAATATTGAAATTTCCATCTTCGCAACTGAAAAAAGGATACTGAAAAAAGAAGCTACATTTTTCACACATGCTCTTAATACGTTTTCTAAGATACAGCGTCTCTCTTCTTTTCTTCCCATAATGATAAATCTCTTTTTCAATCGGATAATCTTCTTTGAGTTCCTTAAAAACAAATCTATTTTGACTGTCTTTTTTCACCAATACCTTGTCCATATCCATAACACAAAAACCAGGCACCTGATAATTCCTTTTCCCCGGCGCAGTCAGATTATAGATGACATGATTGCTCATACCACTGACAATCTCTACTTCTTTTAACCGAGGAAAAACCAGCTTGAGATATTTATTTCTGAATAACTCTAACTCGGTTTCTCCCTCAACGTTTAAAACCATTTTGGAGAAGCAGCTGTTCGTATAGGCCTCCGTGATAACTGCCCGCTCTCTGGCCTCCTCTTTTTCCAACGAACGCACACGCTTTATTTTCGTATATTGTCCGCTTAACACGATATGATAGATGTTATAATTTTCTTCCTCAGACTGTAGCAATGCTTTCACACATCTTGACGAATGCGTCGCTATAAAAAACTGCAAATTATCTGAAATCTCAAAAATTTTATCGAGCAGCGAATCGATCAGCAAATAATGAAGACTGATCTCCGGTTCATCAAGAACAATAATCGGCTCTTTTAATTTATAGCGCTTCAACATATATAATATATCCATCAAAAAAACCGTATAATTATACGCATTGGTTCCATTCGAACATTCCTTCAGACTGCGCTCCCCATATTGGAACATCTGTCCACCCACCGCAATTTTCGCAATTACTTCCCCAAGCTGTCTTGATGTCAATTTTTTTACATTGATACTTTTTTCTTCTAACAATCTGCCCAAATGTTCCAAACGGCCGTTTGTGGATGCATAGTCGTCTTTGATTTTCTCCTTTATATCGTTTTGCAGTCTTTCAGAATCCTCATTTCGCAGCTTTACCAGATCCCCGATCAGTTCCCACAGATTTCTCCAGTCAGTAAGCATAATCTGACGGGAATCCACAACATAGATTGGAAAGAGAAACGAAACGATCTGACGGATATTATAGCTCTGGTTCCACATAGTCCGTTTTCCTTTTCTCTTTATCATTTCCAAAACAACTTCATCATTCTTTGCAATCGCTAATATTTTCCGATAGTAATTCTCATATTCATTAGCCTCAGCATTCTGGTTATGATGCACCTTTTTCAAGATATCCTTCAAATCATAAGTAATCCGGATACACACTTCGTTCCGCAGCGGATTGTTAGCATCAAAAATATTCTCTTCCCTCTGCTCTGTCGTCAGACTTGTATAAAACAGATTCAGTGCCGAAAGAATATTAGATTTCCCGCTTCCATTTGCCCCTATAAAAGCCGTTATCTGCTCCGCCTCTAACTTCATATCATCTATGGAACGATATCCCCTTATTTCCAGTCTTTTTATTGCCATGTGTACCTATCACCCACCTTCTTCTTTTGCAATAATTACGGCACTTACTGCTTCTACAACCCATAACTTCCTCCCACTCCCGCATCCTCCCACGAGGTAACGTCCCGCTCAGCCTTTCGCCAGAAGTCCTTAACGTTGTTGTCCCAAATCACATTTTCATAATAAAAGCAGCTTCCAAACGTATCATAATGATAATTAATCGTCACAATATCATTTTCCCAATGAATGATCTCTCCGACCGTATACCCTTTCGCTTCGATCTCCTCTATGATATCCGTTTCACTAAGCTTTGCAAACGCCTCCCCGGAAATGATCTCTCCCCCGTATGCCTCCAACTGGTCACTCTCTGTATTGTAATGATAAAAATAGGGTTTCCATGTATGCCCAAGCCAAATGTCTAGATCAAGTTCCACATCTATGTCGTTCTCCCAATCATACGCATCCACCCAGACCTCAAACTCGTCCCCGCCTCGGTACGACACCTCTCCGGTTTGCAATAAACCGCTTTCTTCTACCGGCTCTCCATCTCGTACCGTCCATAATTCGCTGACGTTTACCGTTGTATACTGATCCGTATCAAAGAAGAGATATTTTCTACCACTTGAAAATTCCATCTTTCCGTCTATCATGCGGTAACCGTAGTCGTTATCCCGCACTAGCTCACAGCGGTCCGCACTGGCAAAGTAGAGCCTGCCCTCATAAACGCCGCCAGACACCCAGTCATATTCGGAATCCATCCTGTCCCCGACAAGCATAAACGCTTCATAACTACCGTCGTCATCATAATCGTCATAATCAAGCAATAAAATATCGCTCTCCTGCGCCCCTGCTTTGAGCAGCATGTTTTGCTTCAGCACTTCCTCCTGTGTCAAAGTCAGGCTTTCCAGTTCTTCCTGTAAAGCCTCCCGTATATTGGTTCTCGGCAACATCCGGCAGTCACTGTATCGTATACTCTTACATCCGTCTGTGCTCCATTTCTCTAAAATCTCTCGGTATTGTTCCTCTGACACTTCTTTCTCGTCTACCCAATAGGTAAATTCTTCTCCCATAATCCCCTCTGAACACATATCGTAGCTTTGCAAGACTACTGCCTGATTTTCCTCAAGCTGATATACCCAGTTGTGATAATTACCCTGTGTTGCATAGTTATCCATTATGAGCCCTTCCTTTTCCCGATAGCTCATTTCGCCCCACTCGCCATATTCTCCAAGCAAGACCACCTCTCCATCCTGAAACCGATAAACAAACGCACCCTGTCCGTGCGCCCATCCCTCTGTCAAGGCCAATTCCGGAACATCGTCATTATCCAAATAAAATAAGGCAAATTGGAGTCCCCGCTCATCCGTCCTTTGCGGCTCGTATTCCTCCAAAAACGCGGCGTACCCATCCAATGCCGCCGCCTGCTCCGTATCCTGATCGTCTTCCGCGTCTGCGTCTGTCAGTTCCGCACCTCGCCCGCTTTCCGCGTCTGCTTCTGTCAGTTCCGCCGTTTCCAAGCTCTCATCATCTTCCGGCACGGGTTTTGCCGCCTTGTCCTCTATCCGCCTCTCTGCCTGAAAAGCGTCCATATTTGTCTGATCCACACCGCAGACTGCAAACAGGACGCAGATCACTATCACTGTACTCAGTATCCGTCTTGTTTTCATAACATATATGCCTCTGATTCTTTTGAAACGGTCTTATTCTTTATTGGCTGTTTCTTTTTTCCATAGGAACTACTGCTAACGTCTTTCCCAAGGGAGCCAATACCTTTAAGATCGTATCTAACTGCGGGCTTGTAATCCCTTTTTCCATCCTTGCAATAACAGGCTGTTTTACCCCGCTTAACTCTTCCAATTTTTTTTGGCTTATCCCCTTTTCCTGTCTTGCCTTTATCAATTCTCCAATAATAGACACCCGCAGTTCACTCTCCGCTATTTCATCTGGCGTAAGAATATTTTCCATAAATTCCAGAACATTTCCGCCGACAGCTTCCGATCCCCGTTCGTTCAAATCAGCCAGATTCTCCTTCGCCTGTATGATAGCTTGTGAATATTCTTTATTCATTCTCATGATGTTTCCTCCTTCTATAATCGGTTAAATTTCGTTTCGCCCGCTCTATCTCCTTCTGCGGCGTTTTTTGTGTCCGCTTCATAAAAACATGTAATAGGACAAAGCCGCTGCCGTCCCATGCCGCAAATAAGACTCTGTCTCTCAATGGCCGTAATTCCCATATCTCTCCGTCAATATGTTTTATATACGGCTCCCCAGCCCTCGTTCCATATTCACTAAGTGTTTTTACATAATCCATGATTTTGTTCAGCTTGATCCGGCTGTCTTTATCCTTCTTTGCGGCCAGTCCTGCTATGTACTCTTTTACCGGCTCTTTTCCGTTCTTATCTTTATAAAAATAAATCTCGTACAAATTTAGTTTCCTCCTGCTATAAATAAATTATACCTTAAAGTTATTAAAAGATCAATAACTCAAAAGTTATTGATCTTTTCTATGTTGAAGTAAGATTTACTGATTTTACAGCCCGTAGCTTCCTCCCACTCCCGCACTCTCCCAAGAAGACGCCTTTCTCCCGTCCTCTCGCCAGAAATCCTTGGCGTTATTATCCCAAATCACATTATCGTAAATATATTCTACCTCCGAATCGTCCTCGCCCCAAAAAGATACATAATGATAGTTGATCGTCACAATACCGTTTTCCCAATAAATGATCTCCCCCACCGTATACCCTTTTGCTTCGATCTCCGCTATGATAGTCGTTTCACTGAGTTCGGAAAATTTCTCCCTGGAAATGAGTTCCCCCGCATAGGCCTCAAGCTGATCACGGCTGTCGTTGTAATGATAGAAATAAGGTTTCCATGTATGCCCTGTCCACATGTCATCGCCTTTGCCCAAGCCATCTTTAAGGCAATAATTATCATACGCGTCCACCCAAATTTCAAACTCGTCCCCGCCGCGGTATGACACCTCCCCATGCTGTAAAAGCCTGCCTTCCTCTACCGGCTTCCCGTCCCTCACTGTCCAAACTTCACTGATATTTGCCGTAAAGACGTAGTCCATATCAAAAAACAGATACTTTCTTGATCCGAAATCCATTTTCCCGTCCATGGCACGATAACCGCCATGGGTATTCAGCCCAAGTGTGCAGCCGTCCGCTCCCGCAAAGCAAAGCGTCTCTTCGTTATAATATACATTTCCGTCCTCACCCTCAAAGATATTCCCGACAATCATAAACGCCTCATATCTGCCGTCCCCGTCATAATCATCATAATCAAACAATAAAATGTTGTCTTCATGCGCGCCTGTTGCAAGCAGCAAATTTTCCTTCAGCGCTTCCTTCTGTGTCGAAATCACATTTTCCAGTTCTTCCTGCAATTCCTCCCGTATCCTGGTTTCCGAAAGTGTCCGGCACCTATCATAAGTAATCTCTTTGTAATCTTCCTCATACCATTCATTTTGAACCTTTTGGTATTGCTCCCACGACACCTCTTTTCCATCTACCATATAGACAGAGCCAAGCCATTCCCCTTCCGTTTCCGAAGTTTCAGCCCTTTTACTAAAGCTTTGCAAAAGCGTAACCTGATTGCCCTCAATCTGATATACATAATCATAACCATCGCCGAAGCTGTCGTAAGAATCTAATATGATTCCCTCCCTTTCCCGGTAAAACAGTGTGCCGTACTGCCCGTAGGAACCGACAGGGACTGTCCCTCCCTCTTCAAACCGATAGACAAAAGCATCGCATAAATGCGCATCTCCATTCATCACGACCAACTCCGGAACCTCATCACCGTCCAGAAATATAAGCGTAAATACGGACGTTTGCTCACCGACGCTCTCTTTTTGCTCCGCCGCATACTCCCTCAAAAACGCAGCATACCCATCCAGTACCTCCGACTGTTCCACGCTCTGAACGCTTTCCGTGCCTGCGTCTGTCAGTCCCGCCTCTTCCACTCTTACATCGTCTTCCGGCACGGATTTTGCCGCCGTGTCTTCTATCCGTCTCTTTAACTGAAAAGCGTCCATATCTGCCTGATCCGCACCACGGACAGCAAACAGGACACAGATCACTACAGCAATACTCAATATCCGTTCTTTTTTCATGGAATGTTCTCCGGCCTTCAATACCGTTTCGTCTCCTGTAGTTCCCGATACAAAATCTTATAATTCTCATACCGCACAGCGCTGATCTTTCCCGCCTCCACGGCCTCCTTCACTCCACAGGAAGGCTCGCTCAGATGAGCGCAGCCGCGGAATTTGCAAAAGGGTTCGTATTCCCGAAACTCGGGATAATAGCCGCCAAGTTCCTCCTTGGTAATATCAAGGATATCCAGAGAAGTAAATCCAGGCGTGTCTACGATGTAAGTCTCTCCCCCCAGTGCAATCATCTCCGAATGTCTGGTGGTATGCCTGCCCCTTTCAATCTTTTGGCTGATCTCCCCTGTTTCCATGTGTGTGTCCGGCGAAAGCTGATTGATCAGAGAAGACTTCCCCACGCCGCTTGGCCCTGCCAGTGTAGTGGTTTTCCCTGCAAGCACATCCCTTACCTGATCTAAGCCGCGGTTCTCCAACGCGCTTATAAATAACACATGATATCCGCAAGTCTCATAGGCTGTCCGCAAATCTTCCTTCTCCTGTGGGGAAGCAATATCTTCCTTGTTAAAGCATATAATCGTCGGAAGTTTTTGCTGCTCCATGCGGATCAGAAACCGGTCTAACAGATTGAAATTAGGATTGGGTTTCACGATTGCAAACAGAACAAGCGCCTGATCCACATTAGCCACCGCAGGCCGGATCAGCGCGCTTTTTCTCGGCAGAATCCGACGAATATTGCCGAGTTTGTCTGCCTCATCCAGTACGTCAAGCTCCACGTTATCCCCCACAAGCGGCTTGACGCCCTCTTTTCTGAATATTCCCTTTGCCTTGCACTCATAGATGCCGTGCCCCTCCACGTGCACATAGTAGAAGCCGGCGATCCCTTTCATAATCTTCCCATACATATATTTCAACCCATGCGGAGAATGCCTGCTTTTGGGCATTCTCCCAAGTTCTTCTCACTTTATTCTTCTGTGAAGTTCACCTGTCTCTCTATCGTCTTAACCTCCGATCCGCCGCCTTCGGTGGTCGTTTCCCCGGTTTCCGGATTGGTAACCGTGGTAGGTTCGGTCTTCACCGTAAAGCTGTAGCGAATCACACCGGAAGGGGATTTGATCCCCGTATAGTTGGCCGCCACCGGAAAAGTTGTCGTCTGGGTGCTCAAAAGCTGTGTGCCGTCATGGGTCACAAGCGTCACCCAGACCTCCATGCCGTTCTGATACTCAGGCGCTTCCGTGGGCGCGGTGATCGACTCGGAATAGCGGTACGTCTTCTGGGAGGGGCCTGAACTGATCCGAAGATCTACAGCCGTCCCTTTATCCACGTAGGAGCCCTCAGAATAGCTCTGGTAGCACACCAGATCAACCTCTGTCTCCTCATTCTCCACCTGTGTCACCGTTCCAACGGTAAGGCCGCTCTCCGTCAGGGTAGCTGTGGCATCCATCTCGGTCATATCCATCACCTTCGGCACCCTGACTTTATTGTCCTCCGCCCCCTGGCTGACACGGATCGTGATATTGGAGCCTGCGGGAGCCTTCGTCTCCGCCTCCGGCGATTGGGAAATCACCATGCCCTTTTCCACCGACGAGTCATAGCTTTCCACCACGTTGACAACAAAGCCTTCCTTCGTCAGTACAGACTCCGCCTCCGTCTGTGACTTTCCTGTGACATTGGGCACCTGCACGCCTTCCGCCGCCTCCGCCACCGTCAACACAACATTAGTGCCTTTGTCCAACATAATTTTTTCCTTAACACTAGCTTTCAGTACGGTTCCCGCATCGTAACTGCTGTTCTCTTCATACTTGATCTCCGGCGACAGGCCCAGATCCAACAGAGCTTTCTTAGCCTCGTCCACGTGCATACCCACCACACGGATCATCTCCACCTGTTCCGTCTCCTGCGCCTGCTCTTCCTCATTCGCGCCAAAATGGAAGACACCCATGGTTCTGCCCACCATAAAGATCAGGATACAGCCGATCAGGAGAGCCGCCACCACCGCCAATATCGTGGTGATCTTCTCCATTTTGGGATCGTAATCTTCCTCATCGTCATCCCAGTCTTCATCCTCATCCTCTTCGTAATAACGATCGTTATCTCTTCTATCCCTGTCACGGACATCTTTTTTCAGGCGCATGGCCTCATCCATGGAATCCCGGCTCTCTGACTGCCGCTTAATCTGCACCATATCTTTGTCCGTAATCATGCGGGTGGAGGCCTCTTCATCGGGATCGGCCACTTTGACAAAATCCTCATCCGGACTGATCAGGGACTGTTTCAAATCTGAAATCAGCTCGGCCATGGACTGGTATCTTCTGTCGGGACTTTTCTGACAACATTTCAATACGATCTGTTCCACACAGACCGGAATTTCCGCCACATACTCTCTTGGGGAGGGGAACTCCTCCTGAATGTGTTTGATGGCGATGGCAACAGTGGTCTCCCCGTTAAAAGGCACCCTGCCTGTCAGCATCTCAAACATGGTTACACCGAGGGAATAAATATCGCTCTTCTCATCACTGTAGCCGCCCCTTGCCTGTTCCGGAGAAGTATAGTGAACGGAACCCATGACATTGGAGGTAATGGTGTTGCTAGTGGCCGCCTTAGCGATACCAAAGTCCGTCACTTTCACCTTTCCTTCCTTGGAAATGATAATATTCTGCGGTTTGATATCCCTGTGGATAATATGGTTGTTGTGAGCCGCCTCTATGCCCATGGAAACCTGAATTGCAATGCTCACAGCCTCCTTTACGGAAAGCCTTGCCTTCTTCTCAATATACTTCTTGAGGGTAATTCCTTCCACGAGTTCCATGACAATGTAGTGGTTCTCGCTTTCCTCTCCCACGTCATAGACATTGACGATATTGGGATGCATCAGCCCGGCCGCCGCCTGTGCCTCTATGCGGAACTTGGACACAAAGTTGGCATTCTCACTGAATTCCTGCTTTAAAACCTTCACCGCCACAAAACGGTTCAGCTTATGGTCTTTTGCTTTATATACATCTGACATGCCGCCGGTACCGATCTTTTCCAAGATCTCATACCGATCCACAATCATCATTCCTATCTTAATCATGTTCTACCTCGTCTGCTAACGGTTCGATAACGATTGCCGATATATTGTCTCTGCCGCCGTTCCTGTTGGCCGTCTGTACCAGTTCTTCTACCCTGTCCTTGAGGCTTTTGCCATTCTTTAAGATTTGGCATATCGTCTCGTCGTCCACCATGTTAGTCAAACCATCCGAACAAAGTAAAACCATATCTCCTGTCTCTAATTCCAGATCAAAAAAATCCACTTCCACATCATCCCTTGCCCCTACCGCCCGGGTGATGATATTTTTATCCGGGTGGTTTCTGGCCTCTTCCCGGCCGATGCCGCCCATTCTGACCATCTCCTCCACAAGGGAATGGTCTTGCGTGATCTGTGTAATCTTATCGCCTATGACGTAGAGCCTGCTGTCCCCCACATTCGCCACCTGTAAAAGCCGGTCGATGCAGGTTGCCGCAACAAGCGTCGTTCCCATGCCGTTTAAAGCGAAATCCTCACTGGCCCGCTCACGCAGAACCTGATTCGCCCTGGATATGGCATGATTTAATATCTTCACGGGACTCTTCTCTAAAGAGGACGACACCTCCCCCGTCACCGTCTTCACCGCCAGATCGGAGGCGTAGTCTCCCGCCTTATGGCCGCCCATACCATCCGCTACAATGAAGAGATTTGGCAGGTTCCCGATGGGATTCTCCGTGAGATAAATATAGTCCTGATTCAGTTGTCTTCTTCGCCCGATATCAGTCAGCGCATAAGACCTGAGCACAGCGTATTCCTCCGTTATTAAGCGATTTGCATATTTTACCAATTACCAATGTTAGCATATTACCTGTAAAAAAGCAAATGTAACTGCTCTACACAGGATTTTATTTACATCTCTTTCATTTCTTCTAAAAAGCGCCGCCTGAGCTGGCCGCAGGCTCCATCGATATCCCGGCCCATCTCCCGGCGGATCGTGGCGTTTACCCCTTTTTTTTGCAAAAGCGCCGCAAAAGTCTCTACTGACTGACGCTCGGACTGTACATAATTTCTCTCTCTAACCGGATTCACCGGTATCAGATTCACATGACAGTTAAGCCCTCTGATTAGTGCTGCCAAAGTCTCCGCATCTTTTCTGGAATCATTCACATCCCGCACCAGACTGTACTCAAAAGTAATCCGTCGTCCGGTCTGTTCAAAATAGTAGGCGCAGCAAGCCATCAACTCTTCCAGGCTGTACTGATTGGCGATCGGCATAAGTTCCCGCCGTTTTTCATCCGTTGCCGCATGGAGGGAAAGGGCCAGTGTAATCTGTAATTTCTCCTGGGCCAGGCTTCTCATCTTCGGCACAATGCCACAGGTTGACACGGTCACGTTTCTCTGGCTGATATGCAGTCCGTTCTCATCCGTGAGCAAGGTGATAAACTGCAGAAGATTCTCATAATTATCCAACGGTTCCCCGCTTCCCATCACAACCACGTTTGACACCCGCTCTCCCGTCTCCAACGTGATGGCGTAAATCTGGTCAAGCATCTCCGCCGGCGTCAGATTCCGCACAAGCCCATCCAATGTGGACGCACAGAAACGACAGCCCATCCGGCACCCCACCTGAGAGGAGACACAGACTGAGTTTCCGTGCTTATAGCGCATCCATACGCTCTCCACCACATTGCCGTCAGAAAGGGCAAACAGATATTTTTTCGTGCCGTCCACGGCCGACTCCTGCACCGCCACCGTTTTCAGCGCCGTATACCTATATCTTTCCCCACATTTCGCTTTCATAGCCGCCGGAATATTGCTCATTTCCCCATAATCCCGCGAAAGCTTCCTGTGCATCCACTCATAGAGCTGTGCGCCGCGAAAAGGTTTCTCGCCGATCTGCTCCATTTCCTCCTTGAGCTGTGCAAGCGTGAGGGACTTGATCTCTTTTTTCTCCATTGTCTCCATTTGGACCTGCCTTCTCCCCGTCGCGCTACGTTAGGTTCTCCCGCTTCTTTAGCTTGGCGAAAAAGAACCCGTCCGCCTCATGAATGCCCGGCAAAAGCTGAATCATACCCTGTCCTGCCTCTTTTTTCAGTTTCTCAGGCATATCTTTTTCCATACTCACTCTCTCCAAACCAAAACTCTCACAGATCCACTCCACCATCCTTTCATTTTCACCGGGATTCATGGTACAGGTACTGTACATCAAAATTCCCCCCGGCTTGATATAATCAATAACATTCGCTATTATACTTCTTTGCAGTTCCTCAATTTCCCGCAGTGATTCCGCCGTCACCCGGTATTTGATATCCTGTTTATGGCCGATCACGCCAAGCCCTGAACAGGGTACATCCGCCAAAAGGATATCCGCCTTTCCCACAAGGCCCTCGTTTCTCTCTCTCGCATCCTGCACTCTGACAGTCACATTTTGGAGCCCAAGGCGGGCGCGGTTTTCCTCGATCTTTGCCGTTTTATACGGACTCACATCGCAGGCAATCACCTGTCCTGTACCCTGCAGCTTACCCGCCGCGTGGAGCGCCTTCCCTCCGGGCGCCGCACAGACATCAATCACCGTATCTCCGGGACGAATGCCTGCCGCCTCCACCACCAACATGGAACTCACATCCTGTACCGCAAAACGGCCCTCCGTATATCCGTCAAGCCGGCGGATTCCCGTTGCTTTCTGAATCTCCACCGCATAGGACAGATAGGGATGCTCCGCCACCTGCACACCGGCATCTTCCCAGGCCGTCAAAAGCGTTTTCCGCTCCTGGTCCGTAAGGTCTTCGTCCAACCGGACGCAAACTGCCCTTCTCTCAAGAAAAGCTTCCGAAGTCTTCTCGCAGGCCTCCTGTCCATAGGCACCTGAAAGATGAGCGACCAACCACGGCGGCATGGAGTATCGCACGGAAAGCCAACCCTCCAAATCTTTCTCCCTGTCCGGGTAGACAATCCTTTTCTTCTCCCTGTCAACGGTTCGCAAAACCCCGTTCACATATCCCTGCAGTTGTTGAAACCGCCGCTTTTTTGCCAGTTTCACCGCCTCGTTGCAGACCGCCGCAGAAGGAATATGTTCCATAAAAAGAAGTTGGTACACGCCCATGCGCAGAAGCGCCCGGATCAGTGGTTTCATTTTCGTAACAGGTGTTTTTGAATACTGGTCAAGCACATAGTCGATCTGTATTCTCCGCTCAATCGTCCCCTCGCAGACCCGCTTAATAAAAGCTTTTTCTTTCCCGTCAAGATAATCGTACTTGTCAAGGGCTGCCGCAATCAGGACATTGCTGTATTCCTCGCTCTTTTCCAGTTCCAACAGAATATCCAAAACCACTTCCCGCACATTGATTCCCGCCACGTTTCCCTCTCCCATGATTCCGCTTACTCTCAACCCATACAGAGAATGCCGCTTTTCAGGCATTCTCACATTAGTCGCGCCTTCTGTCGTTCCCGAACAACAACACCAACCGCAGCAGTTGTAAAATCGCCGATGCGGCCGCCGCCACATAGGTCAGGGCCGCCGCCTTAAGCACCTTCCTGCACCCGTTCGTCTCGTCCCTGTCCAACATACCGTAATCTCCCAACATAGCAAGGGCTCTGCCGGAAGCGTTAAACTCCACAGGCAGGGTCACCACCTGAAACAGCACCGCCAGGGCAAATACCCAGATTCCGATCTGAATCAATGTCTGGTTCATCCCCAGAATCGCGCCCAGGATAATCAGCGGGATCCCCGCCTTGGAACCGATATTCGCCACCGGCACAAGCGCAGAGCGAAACCGCAAAGGCGCATAGCCCTTGTCATGCTGCACTGCATGGCCGCACTCATGGGCCGCCACACCGATGGCTGCCACGGAATTGGAACCGTACACCGAATCGGAGAGCCGCAGCACTTTGTTTGACGGGTCATAGTGATCCGTCAGGCTTCCGGCCACATGCTCAATACGCACGTCATAGATCCCCGAAAGCTGCAAGATCCGCTGCGCCGCCTGCGCGCCTGTCATGCCCGTCCTGCTAAGCACTTTAGAATACTTGCTGTAAGTGGAGCTGACTCTCGCCTGCGCCCAGAGACAGAGCACAGCCCCGATCAACACCAAAAAATACGTCGGGTCAAAATAATATCCAAAACCATAATATCCCATATCTTTTCCTCCAAATCTACTCAAACAGTTCGCCGACCTTCACAGGATAACCCAGTAAAAAGTCCTTCACCGCCATCCGCTTCTTCCCCTCCGGCTGTACCGCTTTTATTTTCAGCAGGCCCTTCCCTGTCTGCACATAAAAAGCGTCCTTGTCCACCCGGACGATAGCGCCCGGCACCGCCTGTTTGTCCATCGCCTGTGTTTCCTCCTCAGGCTCCTCTTCCCAAATTTTTAAAGTTTTCCCGCGAAAGACCGTGGAAGCGCCGGGCCAGGAAATGAGTCCCCTGATCAGACAGTCCAACTTCCCCGCCTCCATACTCCAGTCAATCTTTCCCATGGCTTTGGTCAGCATCTTCGCGTAGGAGGAATCCTCATCCCGCTGTTTTTCCGGTGTCACTTCCCCCGCCTCTATTCTTGGAATGGCCTCCACAATCAGCTGTGCGCCTGCCAAAGCCAACTTGTCATGCAGGGTGTCCGCCGTCTCGTCAGGGGCAATCTCCACCGACCTGCGAAAAAGCATATCCCCGGTGTCCAGACCTTTCTCCATCCGCATAATAGTAACGCCCGTTATCTTTTCTCCATTGATGATAGCCCACTGAATCGGCCCGGCGCCCCGGTACTTTGGCAAAAGAGAGGCATGGATATTCACACAGCCGTACTTTGGCATGTCGAGAATCTCCTCCGAGAGAATCTGTCCGAAGGCCGCCACCACAAAGAGATCTGCATCATAGCTGCGCAGATGCTCTACCGCCTCCGCCTCCTTGATCTTCACCGGTTGAAAAACGGGAATCCCATGGGCAAGCGCACACTGCTTGACAGGTGTCATCTGCATCTCTTTCCCCCTGCCCTTTGGCTTATCTGGCTGGGTCACCACTGCCGCCACCTGATGGCCTGCCTCCACGATGGCGTTTAACGCCCCCACCGCAAAATCCGGCGTTCCCATGAACACCACTCTCATAAATCAGTCCTCCTCATCCTGCAGATCTTCCGTATTCATCAGGGGGCCTTCCACCTTTTCCACATAGAGGTGTCCCTCCAGATGATCCAACTCATGACAGATGGCTCTGGCAAGCAGCTCCGTCCCCTCCACCTCAAAAGGTTTCAAATCTTCGTCATAGGCCAAAGCCTTCACATAATTGGGCCTCTTCACATGTCCGGTCTTTCCGGGAACACTCAGACAACCCTCATAGCCCTCCTGTTCTCCACTGGTCTCCAAAATCTTGGGATTAATCATCAATAAGGGGTCCTCCCCTGTCGTATCGATTACCACCACGCGCTTCAGAATACCCACCTGGGGCGCTGCAAGTCCCACGCCGTTCTCCTCATAAAGCGTCTCAAACATATCGTCGATCAGCTCTTTAAGCCGCGGCGTAACTTCTGTCACCTCCTTGCATTTCTTCGTCAAAACCGGATCTCCGATCTCCCTGACTTTTCTGGTTGCCATGATACCTTTCCTCCTGTCTTTCCCTTTTGTCTCTCCTTTTAGGAGTGCTCGTGCCTTGCTCTTTAGTATGTATTCATCGGGTCAAAGTCAAACTGAACTGTTTGTTCCCGCTGTTCATGCTCTTTACAAAAACGTTCCAACTTATCCTTAACCTCCACCAAAACCTGATAGTTCCCATGGCGCAGATAAAGTGTGTGCCGATACCAATCGGATAGTTTTCCGATGGAAGCCTGCGCCGGCCCGATCACCCGAAGGCCGCCCGCCTCTCCCATCTCTTTTCGAATCAGTTCCGCCATCTGCTCCCCCAGTTTTTCACCCTCCTCCTGCACGCGAGAGGCGATGAGAACGGCTAACATATGTTCCACGGGCGGGTAGCCCAACAGTTCCCTGTAGGCAATCTCCTCCCCGTAAAATCCTCCATAATCCTGCTTCGCCGCATAGACCACGCTATAGTGTTCCGGTTGGTAGGTCTGGATCACCACCTCACCAGGCCTCTCTCCCCGGCCTGCCCGCCCGGCGGCCTGGGTCAGAAGCTGAAAGGTTCTCTCCCCCGCCCGGTAATCACTCCGGTTCAGGGAAAGATCCGCCGCCAACACGCCCACCAAAGTCACGCCCGGAAAATCATGTCCCTTCACAATCATCTGTGTGCCCACCAGAATATCCGCCTCCTCATCCGCAAAGGCAGACAGAATCTTTTCATAGCTTTCCTTCTTTCTGGTGGTATCCGCATCCATGCGAAGCACCCTCGCCCCCGGAAATTCCCTGTGAATGGCTTCCTCCACCTGCTCTGTGCCGGCCTTAAACCCCATCAGATAGGGGGAGGCACAGGTCGGGCATTTTTCCGGTTTTCTCTCCTGATATCCACAATAATGGCAAGTCAGTGTGCCGTTTCTGTGCTCCGAGAGTGATACATCGCAGTGGGGACACTTCATCACATGCCCGCAGGCCCTGCAGGATACAAACCCGGCATACCCCCTCCGATTTAGAAACAGGATCGTCTGCTCCTTTTGGAAAAGCCGCTCTTCCATCAAACTTCGCAGCTTCCTGCCAAATATGGAACGGTTTCCCTCCTTTAACTCCTTTCGCAGGTCTGTGATATGCACCACCGGCAGCACGCTGTTTCCGGGGCGCTCCCTCATCTCGTACAACTGATATTGTCCCAGACTTGCCCTATAATATGCCTCCAGAGAGGGGGTTGCCGATCCGAGGACCACACTTGCCCCACATAGGGATGCAATATATATGGCCGTCTCCCTGGCATGATATTTGGGACTCGTCTCGCTCTTGTAACTGTTCTCATGCTCCTCATCCATAACAATGACACCCAGATTCGGAAATGGCGTAAACAATGCCGAACGGGGGCCGATGATCACATCGATCTCACCCGACTTGGCACGCTCAATCTGATCGTACTTTTCCCCTGCGGACAAGGTGGAGTTCATCACCGATACCCGGTCTCCGAACCGCTTATAAAACCGCAGGAGAGTCTGATAGGTCAGCGCAATCTCCGGGATCAGCATGACAGCCTGCTTTCCCATGGCAATCATCTGCTCAATGATCCCCAGATACACTTCCGTCTTGCCGCTTCCCGTGACGCCATGGACAAGATGCACGCCGGGATGTCCTTCCCGGTAGGAACCCATGACACCGTCTATGACCTTCTGCTGTGCCGGGTTTAAAACGGGCCGGTTCTCCTGTCTGTCCGTCATTCTGACCGGATTCCGGTAACAGGATTCCTTCTCGATTGTAAGATATCCCTGCTTCTCCAAGGCCTGCAGGGTGGATGCCGCCACATTCAGCTTCTGCCTGACCAACTCGTAGGGCAGCTCTTCCTCTGTCTCCAAAGCCGCAAGCATACGCGCTTTCGCCCGTTGGTGTTTCTTTGCACACTCCACCGCCGCCTGCGCCGTCTGTGCCGCTGACAGACAGCGCAGCACCTTCTTTTTTTCCAAAGGTTTCTGCTTCTGCCTGACAGGAAGCACCGTCTTCAAAGCCGCAATGGTGGTGGAGCCGTACTGGCTTTTCAGCCAATAGGCAATCTGAATCTGTCTGCCCTCCACGGACATTCCTTTTTCATCCACCCCAAGAACTGCCTTGATCTTTTCGGCAGGATAGTCCGTTTCCTCTGAAATGTCAACCACATATCCTACCTTTTCCTGATTTCCCCTGCCGAAGGGCACATGTACCCGCACCCCCGGATATACCGCCTGTGCAAGCCCGGTTGGAATTTTATACTGAAACACCTTATCTACTTTTTCATGGGCGATATCGATAATGACATCCGCATAGCGCTCCGTCATGCCCGCTCCTCTAAAATTTCCTCTATCAATACTCTCTCATCCATCGGATACTTCACCCCGTTTATCTCCTGATAGTCCTCATGGCCCTTGCCCGCAAGCACAATGATGTCCCCCGGCTCGCCGTGATCAATGGCGTAAGCAATGGCTTCCTTCCTGTCACAGATCTCCACATACCTGCCCTGCGTCTTACCGATCCCGGTCTTAATGTCGTCTATGATCGCCTGAGGCTCCTCCCTGCGCGGATTGTCCGAAGTGATAATCGTCAAATCCGCCATATTACCGCTGACCTCCCCCATCTCATAGCGTCTGGATTTGGCCCGGTTGCCGCCGCAGCCAAAGAGACAGACCAACCTGTGTGGATGGTAAGCCCGCAGCGTCTCCAACAAGCTCTTTAGCGCCATGGCGTTATGCGCGTAATCAATCATCAGGGTAAACTCATCGGAAACCTTAACCATCTCCGTGCGTCCTTTCACCTTGGCCGCCGCAAGCGCCCGCCTGATCTCTTCCTCCCCCACGCCAAAGTGACGGCATATGGCGATGGCTGTCAGCGCATTATATACGTTAAACCGGCCGGGCGAGGCAATCTTTACGGGAAACTCTGCAAGACCCTTCACCGTAAAAGCCATGCCAAGACTTCCTCCCTCATTTAAGAATGTAATGTCCTCCGCCCGCAGATCCGCCTGTGTATCAATCCCATAAGTTTCAAGCGCACAGGTACAATCCCTGGTAACCGCCTCCCAGTGGACATCGTCTTGATTGACAATCCCCACCTTGCACTGCCTGAACAGAAGACTCTTACAGTGGAGATAATCATCGAAATCTTTGTGTTCATTCTCCCCGATATGATCCGGCTCTAAATTCGTAAAGATACCGAAATCAAAGACAAAGCCCTGGGTTCTATGGAGCATCAGCCCTTGGGAAGACACCTCCATCACCACCGTGTCACAGCCCGCATCCGCCATCATCCGAAAATATTTCTGCACCAGATAGGACTGGGGCGTGGTGTTCTCCGCATGAATATGCGTCTCTCCTATGATAATCTCTATGGTGCCGATGAGTCCCACCTTTCTTCCCGCCTGCTCCAAAATAGAACGGACCAGATACGTGGTGGTGGTCTTTCCCTTCGTGCCTGTGACCCCGATAATCTTCATCTGCTTTGCCGGATGGCCAAAATAGGCCGCCGAGACAAACGCCATCGCATAACATGTGCTGTCAACGCGAATCACCGTCACGTCAGCTCCTTCAGGAAGCTCCACCTTATGCTGTGCCAAAATCGCCACCGCGCCTTTTTCCACCGCCGCCGCCGCATACTGATGGCCGTCCGCTTTTGCGCCGGGAATGCAGACAAACAGACAGCCCGCCTCCACCTTCCTGGAATCATAGACAATATCCGATATTTCCCGATCCAATCTGCCGCAGACACACTCGTAAGAGATTCCTTCCAACAATTCACTTAAAACCGCCATAGTTACCTCCATATTCACTCCTGCGCTTTTTTTCACAGGCTTCTCACAATAAGATAGCACGAAAAGCAGGGTTTTTAAAGATTCTTAATGTTTTTTTATTTTTCCTTCATACTCTAAACACATTTTGAACACAATTACCCTTTATGATAAATATCAAGATAGTTGATGAATTCACTATCTCCCCCTCATAAGAAAACTGCGAAAGAGCCCGGGCATCCGGGCTTTTTCGTGCCCTTTTGCGTCATACGCTATAGTCCTGCATAATCATCTGTAACTGCTCCCGCCCCCGAAACACGTTAATATCGGGATAATAAACCACGCTGATAACGATTTCACTGCCGCCTCCTCCATAGAGCCTATCCACCGATCCCGCGCCAAACTGTTTCGTCAGAAAAGCATGCCATGCGTCCAAATCACCAAAGTACATCATATCATATTCATGTCCGGTCTCGTCCGATACCCGATATTTCCCCACATTTCTATTTTTTCCCAAAATCTGTCCTCTACATACCTTAACCGCTTTCTGTGCGAAGACAGGCTTGGGATTACCGTTTCCAAAAGGTTCCAACAGGGAAAACTGGCGGATCAGCTCCGCGGTCACATAGGACATGGGCATAGGTACATCGATATGAACCACCTCGGTGAGATCCTCTTCTTTTAAGCCGCTGTGGGCATTCAGATAGCTGCGAAAAGCCTCCAAATTCTCCTCCGGCAGGGACAATCCGGCCGCCATTTTATGCCCGCCATACTTCGTGTACAGCTCCTTGCACTCGCTCATCTTATCATACATATGATAAGCCTCCACAGAGCGTCCCGATCCCTTCACGCCCTCCTCTGCCCGTGTCAGAACAAACACCGGCTTGTAATAGCGTTCCCGTATCCGTCCGGCTATGATTCCGGCAAGACTCTCATGACAATCCGGCAGAAAGACAACCAGTACCTTATCCGCCTGCAGTGTAGAGTTTTCAATCATGTCTATGGCCTGCAGCGTCCCCTGTCTGGTCATCTCTTTTCTGCTGTCATTTAGCGCCTTAAGCTCCCCCGCTATAGTAAAAGCCTCCGCCGGATCCCTCGTGCGGAACATGGCAAGCGCTCTGGCCGCCGTATCAAGCCTGCCCGTTGCGTTCAGACAGGGCCCCAGAATAAAACCGATGTGATATCCGGTCAGCTTTTTACCCTCTAGCTCATTCACTGCTATCAGCGCCCGCAGCCCCGGATTTTGCGACTGCTCAATCTGCCTGAGCCCGTATTTTACCAGAAGACGGTTTTCATCGGTCAGCTCCATCACATCCCCCACCGTGGCAAAGCCTGCAAATGCTAAGAGTTCCTGTAAAAGATGTTTTTTCTCTTCCCCCGTCACGGCACCCGTGCTGCACATTTTTTCCAGATAAATCTGCATCAGTTTATAGGCCACCACCGCGCCGCAGATTCCCTTGTATGGGTAAGTGCAGCCACCCTGCTTCGGATCCACCACCGCATCCGCATCCGGCAGTGTCTCCCTGCGGCTTTGGTCCTCCTGTACTTCATAGGGCACCTCGTGGTGATCCGTCACAATCACTGTCATGCCCATTGTCTTTGCACCGGCAATCTGGGGAAGAGCGGCAATGCCGTTATCGCAGGTCAGAATCGTATCCGCGCCATCGTGGTCCGCCTCTTCGATCAGCCTCTCGCTCAACCCGTACCCATCCGTAATCCGGTGGGGAATCACCGCATCCACATCCGCACCGGCCGCCTCCAGACAAGCCGTCAGTATGTAGGTGGCGCAGACACCGTCGATGTCATAGTCCCCGATCACGCGTATCTTTTTCTTTTCCTCCGTTTTTTCACATAATATCTGCGCCGCCTTTTCGGCATCCTTAAGAAGCGCCGGCTCATACAGATCGTCTATCGTACCGTGAAGAAATTTTTCTATCTCTTTCTCCCCTGCCACGTCCCTGTTGCGTATGATTCTGGCAATCACCGGGTCAATACCAAACTTCTCCGCTATCCCGTTAAAATCCGCCTTTTTGGCGGACACCATCCATTTCGCCATAAAAATCCCTCCGAAAAAGTCACATTTATTGTAACATTTTCGGAGGGTAATTTATAGTACTTTATTACATTTGCGAATGGCGCGGGCTGAACTAGACTGAATTGAGCTTCCCTACTTTGCCTTCACCAACTTCGTGCGGAACACATACCAGAGCGCGCCCGTCAGGCAGATGGAAGAATAAGTGCCGCACACGATACCTGCCATCAATGGCAGTGCAAATTCCCTGATGGAAGATACGCCGAACACCTCAAGCGCCGCCACCATAAAGAACGTTGTCAGGGAAGTGAAAATACTTCTCGTAAGCGTCTGGGTGATGCTTCGGTTGACCATCCCATCCAATCCCTCTTTGCTCCGCATCTCCCGCATGTTTTCACGCACACGGTCGAAAATAACAATGGTGGCATTGATCGAGTAACCCACAATTGTCAGCATACAGGCGATAAAGGTATTGCCCACGGAAACCCGCACAATCGCATAGAAGGCAAGCACCACTAACACGTCGTGCAAAAGCGCAATCACCGAACTTGCGCCGAAACGGATATCCTTAAACCTAAACCAGATATACAAAAGCATCAACACCGTGGAAACGAGAATCGCCTTGATCGCATCAGACTGCATTTCAGAGCTGACCGTCGCGCTGATGGTCTCCGCCGTGATACTGTTCTCATCCACACCAAACTGGTTCACCATCACGTCGTTGAAGCGTTCTCTCTCCTCCACATTCAGGGTTCTTGTCTTGATAATCACCTGATTGGAACCGGCCACTTTCGTAGTCTGTACATTGCCGTCCCCCGTGATCTCCTCCACATAGGGAACGATCTGCGCGTCGATCTCCTCAATGCTCATATCTTCATTCAGCGTCATGGTCGTAGACGTACCGCCCACAAAATCCAGACTGAAATTCAAGGCCATACCGTCACTGGACTTGTGAATGCCCATAGCCACAAAACCGGCCAGAATCGCCGCCACGGAAATGCCAAAGAACACATATCTTTTGGAGAGGAAATTGATGGTCTTTCTCTCCTTTGCCACGCCGTAAGCCTTTTCGCTCTGAATACCAAGGGCGTAAAAAATATTGACCAAAAATTTCGTCACAATCAACGCGGTAAACATGGATAAAATAATACCAAGCATCAGCGTGATAGAGAATCCCTTGATCGTACCGCTTCCCATAAAGTAGAGCACCAACCCCGCAATCAGGGTAGTGATATTACCGTCTAAAATAGCAGATAAAGCCTTGTTAAAACCAATCTTAATGGCATTTTCCACGCTCTTACCGGCCGCAAGTTCCTCCCTGATCCGGGCGAAAATAATCACGTTTGCATCCACCGCCATACCCACGGTCAGGATAATACCCGCAATGCCGGGCAGCGTCAACGTCACCTCGAAGGAATACATCAATATCACAAGGAGTTCCGTATAAAGGCACAGCGCCAGAGACGCCGCGAAACCCGCCACATAATACACCGCAATCATAAAGATCACGACCAGTGCAAAACCTACCGCCGCCGCTTTCAAACTGGAGGCAATCGCCGCAGAACCAAGCTGCGCGCCCACCACATTGGAGCGAAGCTCTTCCAGTTCCAGTTTCAGGCCGCCGATTCGGATGGTGGAAGCAAGCTGTTCCGCCTCCGCTGCCGTGCTCTGTCCCGTGATCACCGCATTGCCGTCGGTGATGGCGGAAATCACATTGGGCACGCTCACCAACTCTCCGTCATAGTAGATCGCAATGGTCTCGCCATTTTCATAGGCCTTGGTCGTCGCATCCGCAAAGGCCTGCTTGCCCTGCTCATTAAAGGTGAGGGACACCACGTTTTCCCGGTTCCCCATGGAGTCCTCCTGACTCCCTGCCCGGGCGCCCTCCACCTCCGTACCGGTGAGGACGATGGAGCCATCCGCCTGCAGTTCTTCAATGCTTTTCGTCAACTGGTACTGCGGGATGACATTCCCCTCGCTGTCGATTCCAAAACCCATCTCATAGTTGTTATTGCCTTCGCTGTCCGTCTGCGCGATAAAATAGAGGCTGCCGGGCTTACCAAGCTCCTCCAGAATGGCGTTGGCATCGGTAACACCGGGAATCTCGATGTTGATGCGATCGCTTCCCTCCTGATACACCTGCGCCTCCGTACTGTAACCGTCCACACGCTGTTGAAGCTTATAGATGGTATCGGCCATATCCTCCGCACTCGGATTCTCATCTCCCACCACCTGATAGGTGATGCTGACACCGCCCGCCAGGTCCAGTCCAAGCTTAATGCTGCCCGCCGCACCCGACTTGTCCGATCCCACGCCAAAAATCGCCGTGTACCCCAAAAGCCCAAGGATCAACACATAAACGATCAGACTGACAACCGCTCTGCTCTTTTTCATAGATAACTCTCCCTTTCTTCATCGGCAAGCGCCGCTTTAATCATGATGGCGCATTCCACCCGCTTCCTCTGAAGCTCACAGCCGAGCTCATAGGAACCGTTCACATCGCCGCACTCATGGTAGGCATTCGCCGCACAGCCACCGCTGCAATAAAATTTTGCGAAACAATCCCTGCACTCCTTTTTGGAGTAGACATTGCACGCCTTAAATTGATCCCGAATATCCTTGCGGACAATTCCGTCTTCCACATTTCCCATTAGGAATTCTTCCTGCCCCACAAACTGATGGCAGGGATAAAGGTCTCCCCACGGAGTCACCGCGAGATATTCCGTACCGGACCCACAACCCGACAATCTCTTTGCCACGCAAGGGCCACCTTCTAAATCTATCATAAAATGAAAGAATTGAAAACCCTTTCCTTCTCTTTTTCTGTTAATATATTCCACCGCCAGCTTATCATACTCGGAAAGGAGCTTTGGCACATCCTCCATGCGAAGCGCGTAGTCTTCCCGTTTGTCCGCCACCACAGGCTCCACGGAAATCTGCTCAAATCCCTCGTCTGCCAGATGCAGCACATCCTCTGAAAAGTCTGTATTGTTGTGCGTATAGGTACCCCGCACATAATAGTTCATCTGGTTTCTGCTCTCAGCCGCCTTTTTATATTTCGGCAGGATCTCATCATAGCTGCCCTGCCCGCCCCGATGCGGCCGCATCAGGTCGTGTATCTCTTTTCTGCCGTCTATGCTGAGCACCAGATTCGACATCTCCCGGTTCGCAAAGTCCATCACCTCATCGTCAAGCAGCACACCGTTGGTGGTCAGAGTAAAGCGGAATTTCTTGTGGTGCGGCTCCTCCAGCGACCTGCCGTAGGCCACCAAATCTTTTACCACCTGCCAGTTCATAAGAGGCTCCCCGCCGAAAAAATCCACTTCCAGATTCACCCGGTTCCCGGAGTTTGCCACCAAAAAATCCAGTGCCTTCTTTCCCACTTCAAAGCTCATCAGCGCGCGTCTTCCATGGTATTCTCCCTCTCCCGCAAAGCAGTATTTGCAGGCAAGATTGCAGTCGTGGGCAATATGCAGGCAGAGCGCCTTCACTACTGTCTCCCGTTCCTTGAAGGCATCTATATAATTTTCATAAATATCCTCTGCAAAGAGCTGTCCGGCCTCTTTCAGTTCCAAAAGCTCCTCCGTCATCTCCTTTGCCTCGGGAAACGCCATGGAAAGCTCCTTTGCCACCACCCGCGCAATTTCTTCCTGATCTTTTATCCCCTGCTCTATCAGACGTTCCACAATGGGAACCGCATCATAGGCAGGCTTGTCCATCACGTGCACACTGCCGCTGTTTATGTCCATCACAATATGATAGCCATTGTTCGTATATCTGTGTATCACAAGTCTTCTCCTTCTCCCTTTTCCTAACACCTTCCGACTCTGCACCTGCATAAGCAGTTCAGGCCCGTCATGCGCCACATGCCGAGCCTGCCTGATTTTCCTGAATTTTGTTCGTTCTCCGCCGTTTGAAAACTTATCTCGCCTTCTCGCAGCTCTGGTTTCCTACAGTACAAGAGGTCTTACAAGCAGACTGGCAGGATGTCTGGCACTCACCGCAGCCGCCCTTTTTCATGGATTCCTTTAAATCTCTGGTGGATAAAGTTTTAATATGTTTCATAAAATGTCCTCCTTATGTAATAAATGGTATTTTACTATGCTGTAATCCTCCGCAGAGTCTTTGACAAGTATAGCACAGATTCCACGATACGGGAAGTCTTTTTTAACTCAACTGACCATCCCGCCCAACATCCCGCTGCCGGCGCACAGGAAAAATACTGTCAACATATTTCCGGCCACATCCTCCACACCCTTATTCACCACGAGGGACACCACTGTCAAAATCCCGAAATAGAGAAGGCCCATGACCAGTCCCCACAAAAATTTCCGTTTTCCCTCCCGTTTTCCTGCAAGCAGACCCGCCAAAAATGTAACTACAATGTAAATGGCAATGATACACACGGAAACCACCTTCTCCGACAGCCCGAAACGATACAGAATAAAAGCCAGCAGTAAGAGCAGGCCCGCCGTCAGAATGTAGGCTCCCAACATACATTTAATGATAAATACAGCCTTTCCCATATATAATTCCTTTTTTCCCATGATTACCCCCTTGTCCTTTCCTTTCCGCTCCTCTATCTACCCTATACTTATTCTCCTTCTCACAAAAACTTGACACAATCTTTCGCATCTAGTAATATTTTTTAACAGAAAGCCATGCCATGCGATTTTGCAAATGGGCGTGTGCTGAACTGTTATCAAGAACAAAAATAAGGAGTGAATGATAATTTTGGATACCTCAGGTGTCATACAACTGATTTCTCTGGCTGTTCTCGTTTTTCTGTCAGCCTTTTTCTCCTCCGCGGAGACAGCTTTCTCTACGGTAAACCGCGTGCGGCTGCGCACCCTGGCCGAAGAAAACCACAAGGGAGCCATCCGCGTGCTTGCCATTCTGGACCAGTACGGCAAAATGCTGAGCGCCATTCTGATCGGCAATAACATTGTCAATCTGTCCGCTTCTTCCTTAATGACCACTTTTGCTATCAGTTTCTGGGGCAATAAGGCCGTAGGCGTCGCCACCGGCATTCTGACTCTCATAATTCTGATGTTTGGAGAAATCGTCCCCAAAACATGGGCCATGCAGCGGGCCGAGCCTATCGCTCTCCTGTTCAGTCCCATTATCCGGCTGCTGATGACGATCCTTACACCGGTTATCTTTTTAGTTGACCTGCTATCCAACTGGATTCTCCGGCTGTTACATATCAGCTCCGAAGGAAATAATTTCAGCATATCCGAAAAAGAACTGAAAACCTATGTGGACGTAAGCCACGAGGGCGGCGGCATCGAATCGGAGGAGCGCACCTGGATCTACAACGTATTTGACTTCGGGGACACCGTCGCAAAAGACATAATGATCCCCCGTATTCAGATGATCACCGTGCCCTTAAGCGCCACCTATCAGGAACTGCTCTCCACCTTCCAGTCCTGCATGTTTACGCGAATTCCGGTCTATGATGACGACCCGGATCATATCATCGGCATTGTCAATATCAAAGACTTTATTTTGGTAAAAGATAAGGAAAAATTCAGCCTCAAGAAGATTCTACGGGAGGCCTACTATACTTACGAATATAAGAATGTGTCAGATCTTATGATGGAAATACGGGAAAAATCCTGCACCGTCGCTTTCGTGCTGAGCGAATACGGCGCTACGGTCGGCATGATCACCATGGAAGATATGATCGAAGAGTTGGTGGGTGAAATCCGCGACGAGTACGATGCGGACGAAGAAGAACTGATTCAGGAGACGGAGGAAGGCCAGTATCTGGTTGAGGGCGGCATGAAGTTGGACGATATCAACAACGCTCTGGAAATTTCCCTCGACTCGGAAGATTATGATTCCATCGGCGGCCTCATGCTTGAACAACTGGACCGCCTGCCGCAGGATAAAGAGACCATCACATTGGAAAACGGCATCTCCTTACAGGCCTGCGGCATTCAGGACAACCATATTGTAAAGGTGTTGATCACCCTTCCTCCTGAAGCCGAAGAAGCAGAGGAAGAAGATTCTGAGGAATCCCGATCATAAACTTTTCAACCGCACCGGCGGCCTTTAACTGTTCGGCGGTGCGAAATCCCCATGTGACGCTGATGCAGGGCAGCGACGCGTTTTTCGCCGTCTGGATATCCACCTCGGAATCTCCCACATAGACTGCGCGGGAACCGTCACAGGAAAGTTCACGAAGCGCCCGGTACACCGTATCGGGCGCCGGTTTTCTCTTCACATCCGCACTCTCCCCAATCGCCACCTCTATATAATCTCCGAAATATTTTCCGCACAGCCGCTTGACTGCGCCGTCAAACTTGTTGGATACCACAGCCAGTCGATAGCCTTTTTCTTTCAAATCCGCCAAAAGCGCCATGACCCCTTCGTAGGGATTCGTCTTGTCCTCACAGTGGGCGGCATAATACTCCTTAAAAGCCGCAAGAACCGCATCATAGGAGGGATTCTCCTTTCCCTGCGGAATGCTCCTCTCAATCAGTTTAGGCGCACCGTTTCCCACAAAGCGGCGGATTTCCTCAATCGTATGCACCGGAAACCCAAACTTTTCCATGGCATAATTGACGCTGTCCGTCAAGTCTTCCAAAGTATCGAGCAGTGTGCCGTCCAGATCAAAAATAATGGTATTCATTTTCGCCCTCTCAATTCCGCGTTACGAGATTCAAAACCGCCTCGATCTCCGCCCCGTTATCCGGTGCCGGCTCCACCACTTCGTGTACCCCGTCCGCCGTAATCCTGGCAATCACATTTCCTTCTTTCCTTTTCTCCAACGTGTAGTACTGAAGTTCCTCCACGTCCCGTTTCCACACTACATAGACTCTGTAACACAGGCCGTTCTTCACCGCCTCGTCCGGCATATCCAGACGGGTGAGCTGTATCGTGTCCGTGAGATTCAATGTCATCAGGGAAAAGTCATCCGGCCGGCAGGAAGCTTTTTGTCCCTTCGGATATATCTCCTCGTAAAAGCCCATGAGGAAACCGCCCTCCTCCTGCTGCAGCTTCTTTAAGCCCTCTTCTTTCTTTTCAAATAAATATTTGGGCAGAAGCGAAAGCGCCATCCTGTTGTGGGCCAGATCCTGAAACTGCTCCTTCGTGACCTGCACGGTTTTGATCTGTCCCGCCGCCTTTCTGCGCTTTTCCGCGATCTCCAACACCGATTTATTCAGAACCACAATCCCGGTAAAGGGATTCACCACAACCTCGGCCACCTTATCCTGATTGGCAGACACCATGGAAACCACCCCCATAAACGGCATCGCCATCAGCATCGGGCTCTTTTTATCCTCCGGTATCTGCGCAGGCGAAGTAAAGACAGGCAGCGCCTGTTCTCCTGTCTCCTTGCGAAGCAGACAGGGCACAATCTTCGTATCTTTGGAAAACTGCACCGGCTTTCCCGCTTTCAGCTGCTCCAGAAGTTCAGGGGCAATATCCTTGGGCGGCATGGCAGGCACTAACACAATGGACTTTTCCAAAAGCTCCATCACCTTCACGTAGCTGTCCCGTTCCTTGTCCCCGCGGAATGTCTCTATCGCCTCTTCCAACGCTTTGTTATCTATTTTCTGTTCCGCCATCGTCTCCTCCATCTTGAATTGCAATCTGCAATTCCGCAAGCTGCTTTTCGTCCACCGCGCCCGGCGCCTGTGTCATGAGGCAGGAAGCATCCTTAATCTTCGGGAAGGCAATCACCTCACGGATGCTGTCCGCATGGGTCAGAAGCATAACGAAACGGTCCAACCCGTACGCAAGCCCTGCATGAGGCGGCACGCCATACTGGAATGCGCTTAACAGGAAGCCAAACTGCTCCCACGCCTGTTCCTTCGTAAAACCCAGCACCTCAAACATTTTTTCCTGAATATCATCCTGATGGATCCTGACGGAACCGCCGCCAAGCTCCACACCGTTTAACACGATATCGTAAGCCTTGGCACGGACCCTTCCCGGGTCGGAATCAATGTACTGCCAATCCTCCTCCATGGGCATGGTGAAGGGATGGTGCATGGCCATAAAGCGGTTCTCCTCCTCGCTCCACTCCAAAAGCGGGAATTCCACCACCCAGAGGAAATGGAACTTCGACTCATCAATCAACCCAAGCTGTTTTCCCAATTCTACACGCAGCGCGCCGAGCACGCTGTAGACAATATTTTTCTTATCGGCCGCAAAGAGAAGCAGATCCCCCTTCTCTCCCTGCATGGCCTTCACCAGATTGTCCAGTTCTTCCTCCGTCATAAATTTTGCAAAAGAAGACTTGTAGGAACCGTCCTCCTGCACACTCAAGTATGCCAGTCCCTTGGCTCCATACCCTTTCGCAAAATCCACCAACGCGTCGATCTTTTTCCGGGGCATGGCCGCCTGTCCCTTTACATTCAAGCCGCGGACCGAACCGCCATTTTCCAATGCGGAGGTAAACACGCCAAACCCACAGCCTGCAACCACCTCGGAAACATCCGTCAGTTCCATGGCAAAACGGGTGTCCGGCTTGTCGGAACCGAAACGGTCCATGGCCTCCTGCCATGTCATACGGGGCAGGGGAAGCTGCACCTCCAAGCCAATGGCCTCCTTGCAGACATGCGCAATCAACCGCTCGTTGACATCAATCACATCATCCACATCCACAAAGGAAAGCTCCATATCCGCCTGGGTAAATTCCGGCTGTCTGTCCGCCCGCAAATCCTCGTCCCGGAAACACTTTGCGATCTGGAAATACCGGTCGTACCCGGAGCACATCAGAAGCTGCTTGTAAAGCTGCGGCGACTGGGGCAGCGCATAGAAATTGCCAGGATGCACGCGGCTTGGCACCAGATAGTCCCTTGCTCCCTCCGGCGTGGACTTACAAAGAATCGGTGTCTCGATCTCCAAAAAGCCCTCCTGCGCCATAAACGCGCGCATCTCGGAGGCAATCTTGCTCCTGAGAATCAGTTTTTCCTGCAGGTCCGGTCTTCTCAAATCCAGATACCGGTATTTTAAACGAATTTCCTCCTTGGTCTTGGAGTCAGCCTCCACCGGGAAGGGCGGCGTATCGGACTCGGACAGGATGCGCACCTCGGCGGCCCGCACCTCAATCTCACCCGTTGCCAGATTTTCATTGACGGCACCGGAACGCTTCTCCACCTTGCCCACCACGGCGATGACGAACTCGCTTCTCATCTTCTCCGCCTTGGCAAATGCCTCCGCGCCGCAGTCGCTCTCCTCAAAAATAATCTGCAGGATGCCGGACCGGTCGCGCAGATCCACAAAAATGATACCGCCCTTGTTTCTCTGCTTCTGCACCCAGCCCATAACCGTGACTTCTTCACCTACATTTTGTACGGAAAGCTCCGCACAGCGGTGCGACCGCTTCCAACCCTTCATTGATTCTGCCATGATAACCTCTTTTCTGAAGCATTTACGCTTCCCTTATCGCTTTAATTCTTCCCTGTAAAACTCCTGGAACTCCTCATATCCCTGGGCGGTCAGCTGTTCCTTCTGGAACTTTTTGTTCTTATTCATCCGCGCCACCAAAATCTGATTTCCATTCTCCCGCTCTGCCTGCGCCTGCGCCATCACCGCACACAGCCTGTCAGCGGGCAGGCCTTTTTCCATGAGATAGGCGATTTTTTTACCCGCCTTCGGCACCTTGAAGCCGCTCTCCAAAAGCAATAGGATAATCCGCTCAAAGCCGATGGAAAAGCCGCAGGCCGGCACATCGTTTCCCGTAAATTTACCGACCATCTTATCATATCTTCCGCCGCCGCCGCAGCTGCCGCCAAATTCCGGCATGTCGATCTCAAAGATGGTGCCTGTGTAGTAGGACATACCCCGCACTAAGGTGGGGTCAAACACCAACTGGAAGAAATCCCCCTTGGTAGCCTCCACACTGTCTATGATCTCCTGAAAGCTCTCTTTTACCCCCTCGGGCAGCACACCCGAAAGTGTTTCCGTAATATAGGCGATTGGGTCATCCGCCTCCTCCATTCCCTGAAACAGCGCCAGATATTTCTCCACAGTCTCCTTCGCAAATCCGGCCTCCAGAAGTTCCGCCTGCACGCCCTCTTTGCCGATCTTGTCCATCTTGTCCAAAATGATAAACACCTGATCGTAGTCTTCCTCGGCAAAGCCGCTGTAGGCCGCCATAGCCTTCAAAATCTGTCTGTCATTGATACGGATATTAAAATTTTTAAACCCGATCCTACCGAGGGTGGTGGTGGTGGCCAGAATCAGCTCGATCTCCGCCAGATTGGAGGCCTCCCCCAGAATGTCGATATCGCACTGCATAAACTGGCGGTAACGCCCCCTCTGAGGCCTGTCCGCCCGCCAAACATTGCCCATCTGCAATGCCTTAAAAGGCGCGGGCAGTTCGTTCGCATGGTTGGAATAATACCGCACAAGGGGCACCGTCAAATCGTATCGCAGACCGCCGTCCGTCAAGTCTTCCTCACTCTTTGCCTCGTCGATGCGCAGCTTCTCACCCCGCTTCAATATCTTAAAAATCAGCTTCTCGTTTTCGCCGCCCGCCTTGCAGTTTAAGTTGGCAAGGTTTTCCACGCAGGGCGTCTCAATGGAAGTAAAGCCAAAATTTCCATAGGTTTCTTTTATGATGCCGATCACATAGTCGCGAATCTCCATTTCCTCGGGAAGGATGTCCTTCATGCCTGTCATCGGTTTTTTACTAAGCGCCATAATTACCTCCTTATATATGCTTGTTAGATTTTACACTCTTTTGGAAGGTTTTTCAAGATGTGGAAAATCAGCTTCCGGTATTCACATCACAGAGCATCCAGTCGATCGCAGAGATATCAGCCCTGCTGCCACAGTAAGTACAGCGTCCGTCGCCCAACATATCAATGGAAGCGCCACAGTTTCCGCATTTTAATATCTCAGGTTCAAGCCCTGTGCGCACATGTTTTTGCCGTTTCATTGTGACCGTACAGACCGTTTTCTTTTTCGTCAGTTTTTCTTCCTGCGCACAAATTAACCGCACCTTAAGCTTCATGGCAATATAAGTGAAATCGGCGTCTGTCCAAACCCGGCTTCCCTTACAGCCCAGACAATCCACATCCAGAATACTTTCATCCCGGCAGTTTTCCACCTCGGAGATACAGCCCAGATCCGACGGCTTTGCAGACAGAAACCACAGCTTCATATAGGCCTGCGTCAGCCCGTAAAATTCCGTATGGGAAAAATGCGGGTCACGCTTTTGCATTTCATACCCCACCCTGTTTACGCGCGCGTTGGAGCAGCCCAGGGAAATGAGAATCGGCACAAACAAAAAATTGCCGAAAAACACACCCACCACGATACTCATTGGCGCGGAAGCTGCCGCCGCCAGCAAAAGATAAAAAAACATCCCTAAAACGGAACCGTAGGAAAAGTCACCCTCTTGTATCAATTCGATGACTCCTGAAATAAACATACAAACAAAAAAGAACAGGGAAACGCCCAGTATAAACCGCCATTGATACCAACCGCCGGACATTTCCCGGTCAATCGTCACAATCTTCTTACGAGCCCCTCGTATTCTGACCGTGCTGCCACAATGGGGACAACCACCGTAATCCCTTGTCACATCCATCCGCGCGCCGCAGCTTTCGCAATAGAGGGTTTTGGCATTTTTGTATCCGACATCAGCCAGAATGTACCTTTCCTGCAAATGCTCCCTCACCTTCAGGACGGGCCTGTCTCCCCGGCAGTAAACCTTTGTTCTGCATATCGGGCTGTGATACTGGATACGTTTCAAGCTGCCGTCGCCCATGGAAATCGTATAGTCCTTTTCCTTCTTCGACATCAGGGAATATTCTTCCCGCAGGCTCACGCCGTGATCGGCCATGATTTTATTGGCAAGCCTGTTTCCGTACCAGTAAGGCTGGGTTGTGCAGGCGATGCCGTCCTCGCCCTTTTCCCTTGCATGGCGGTACTGTTCAACTATGGATTTGACTTCCCTTTTTTCCGGGGAGTTGTAGGAGGTTTTGGGGAGTTGGAATTTCATTTGGGTGTGCTCCGTTGTGATTTACAGTCAGCTTTTTATGTGTCTTTTCTTAATATCTGCAAATATTCCTCATATGCGAAAACCCGATTCCGGGATGCGTTTGTTGTCTCTGACAGGATACCGACATCCTCCAGTTTTTTGACTCCCGCCGCCACGGTATTATAACTCAAATGAAGCGCATCCGCCGTTCGCTTGATGTCCATAATCGGGTGCTGTTCGATATAATCAAACAAGTTCCGCAAATTATCCTTACTTCTGGTTGTCTTCGGTAACTTCTCTATATTTCTATCGTGTAAAGATGCCAACCGTTGAATCATATCTAGCGAGTCCTCCGCCGCTGCATACAGAGCCTCAAGGAAAAAATTGATCCACTGTTCATAATTGCCCAAACGCCGCACCTCACTCATACGATCATAATATTCGATCTGATTTTTTTTCAGGAAATAGGAAACATAAATGATCGGCTGACTCAACAACCCTCTCGACATAAGATAAACCAGAATAAGCAGTCTGCCAACCCGGCCGTTTCCGTCTAAAAAAGGATGAATGGTTTCAAATTGATAGTGAATCAACGCAGCCTGAATCAAAGAATCATATTCCGCCTCTGTATGAAAGTATTGTTCCAGTTCGTCCAACGCCTGATTCATATCCTCCACATTCGGAGGAATATATCTGGCATCCTTAAGGCTGCAGTTTGCCGGCCCGATCCAATTCTGGGAAACGCGGAACTCTCCCGGCATCTTATCCTGTCCTCTCACACCCTCCAGTAGCTTCTCATGCACTTCCCTGATATAACGTTTGCACAACGGTAACGTTTCCAGTCGTTCCATCGCATAATAAATTGCTTTCACATAATTGACAACGTCCGCCACATCCAAATTTGCATTTTGATCGAGTTCCGGATCAAGCACGTCATCCAACGTACACTGTGTTCCCTCAATCTGTGAAGACATCAGAGCCTCTTTGCGCACATACATGGAGACAAAAAGATCCACGTTGGGAATGAGCCTGGCCGCAGTATCTAATTCCGCAAGCCGCCTGTTCGCCCGGATTAAATGGTTCAGCATATCACGATCTATATTGATCTCAGAAACAGACTGCAAAGGACTTGGTTTAAATGACCGATACTCTGCATCCCCGCTTAAGTTTTTTACAAATTTGCCTGCACGTGTGTTCAAAAGAAACCTCCTTATTGAAATATCTGGGTTTAGTATATCCCTTTTATTTCAATAAGTAAACAGTTTTTGAAATAACGGACGGCTTTTTCTTTTTATATTTCAAAATCTTTCTCTGTATACCGCCTCCGGTAATACTCCATCGTCCGGTATTCCAGAATATCTTTCATCTGTCTTCCAAACGCTTCGGTTTTTATGATCTCCACCAGTTCTTCCCTGATCGCCAGTGCATAACCTTCCCTGTCAACAAAAAAGCCTTTCCCGGAAGCTTTTAAAAAATGAATCGGCATACTTTTCGCTTTACTAAGATGCTGCCTGTCCGTCATTTTTTGATAGTCGGCATATGACATGTCCGGTGTCAGGTCTTTCCAATTTGTCCCGGTATCAAAAAACGCCTTCCAACTCGCCAATACAGCTTCGTCCGTGACCGCCATCCGCACATTTCCATGGTTATAGAAACTGTACAGAATCGGCATCTTATAGACCTTCTGCATATCCGTGGTTTCCATCAGCGAGAGGAATTCCCGGCCAATGCTGTCATACAGAGTTTGTTCCTTTTCGGACAGCTCATCCAGATCATGCAAAAAATCCAGATACCGCCGGAAGGGATTTTCCTTTGCGTGCCTCATACAATACTGATATATTTCATCATCCATATAGGTAAAAAGCTCCATCCTCGTCGGCACCCTGTTGCCAAGCAGTTCCTTAACCCGGTGATATTCCAACGTAATCCTTTCCCTGATTGACAAAGACTTTTTCTCCATCTCGTAAAACAGATCAATCAGTCTTATATCAAAATCCACAATACAGTCGTCCGGGTACTCTATCCTATCATGGTCGTTTATTACCCGCTCGCCACGGCTTCCTCCACCACTCAAAAGAAACGGCGCACGGCCCGCTTTCTCATAATTCCCGATAAAATCAAGCACATTCAAATATTCCTTGCCCCGGCAGGTGCGAAGCCCTCTTCCAAGCTGCTGTAAAAACACAATCGGCGATTCCGTAGGCCGCAAAAACATGACCATATCAAGGGCAGCAATGTCTACGCCCTCATTGAACATATCCACCGAAAAGATTACCTGAATCTCCTGTCTTTTCAGCATTGCAACCGCCTGATCCCGATCCTTGGAAAACGCGCCGTCCGCATTGCTGTACACCGCCGCCGCTTTGATCCCGCGTTTACAAAATTCTCTTGCCATATCCTCCGCATGTTGTCTGGAGCAGCAGAAACCCAACGCTCTTTTTGACGGATATTTTCTGTAATATTTGTAGATCAAATCGTATCTGCCACCATTGCCGATATAGGCCGCATTCAACTCCCTTTCCTCATAACGGCCCTTCACAAGATGCAGGGAAGAATAGTCTGTTGCATCATAGATGCCGTAATAGTGAAACGGCACCAACATTCCCTTGTTGATTCCCTCTTTTAAAGAAATTTCATAGGGCACATTGTAATCGCAGATTTCATAAATATTTTTGCCGTCCATCCTCTCCGGCGTGGCTGTAAGCCCCAACAAAAACTGTGGGTTAAAATAATGGACGATTCTCTGATATTGTTCGTTTACGGCATGATGAAATTCGTCAATCACCAGATAATCAAAATAATCCGCTGAAAAATACTCTTCCCTCAAATATTCTTCCCTGCCAAGCGTCGCCACCGATGCAAAAATAACGTCCTTGTCCGTATCCTTACGTTTTCCATCAAAAAAACCGTAATTCTCTGACTGTCTGACATTGCGAAAGGCCACCGCCGCCTGCTGTAATATTTCTTCCCGGTGAGCCACAAACAACACCCGTTTATATGGTGCAGAATCAAAGGCCGCCAAATAGGTTTTCCCGATTCCCGTAGCCGCCTGTACCAACCCCTTCGCCGCGCCCTCCGCCCGACTGTTTTCCAACGCATATAATGCCTCTATCTGGGCTCCTCTCGGTTGAAAAAAGTTTTGTATCTCTGTAGTTTCCGTCTCGTCCTGTATCGTTTCTTCCGATTTATCATACCTTGCCAAATCCTTTGCCAACGCCGGTTTGTGCCAATTCCGTGAATAGGACAAAAGCTCCCTGTCGTCAATCGCAATCGAATGGCGGGTAAACAAATCCATAAACGTCTCATAAAAAAGAGTGAAATTTTGACTGTCCGAAAGACTGCTGAAGCGATAATTCCATTCTATGCCGGAGGTCAGCGCGCTCTTAGAAATGTTGGAAGAACCGATATAGATTTCTCCGTGATTTTTAAAGTGAAAGATATATGCCTTGGGATGAAAGGATCGTCCTTTTTCGTTATAAAACCGTAAATCAATCCGGTCGCCAAGCTCCTTTTTTATCAGATACAAAGCGGACGGCTGTGTAATTCCCAGATAGTTTCCCGTCAGAATCCGAATCTGCACGCCCCTGTCCAAAGCCGCCTGCAAATCCTTCAAAATCATCCTTACGCCGGACTCCAATAAAAACGAAACAATAATATCAATGCGCTCGGCTCGGGACATACTCATTTTAAGCTGATAGTATAAAAACCGTGCCTTATTTCTATCGCCAGTCATGACATTGGTAGGCTCGACGGTTTCGATATGTAACGGCGTCTCCTGTGTTTCACTTATGTCTGTTTTTTCCGTAAAATCAAATTGAGCCATTTTTCCTCGCTTCTTCCCGGACGTGCATCGGCGGTTACCCATTCCTCTTCTACCTGTAAATCTTTCATGCCCTGCATAAAATCCGCAAACGTCCGCTCCGTCATATCCGTGAAGTAACGTCCGCCCCTCTCCCCCTCAAAAGTACCATATTTAAAGGAGGTGTAAATAATGCCGTTTGGTTTCAAAGCTGTCACCATTTTTTGCATCACTTCCGACAGCTCGTCTCGCGAAAGGTGCAGGATGGAGGAACAGGCCCAAATCCCATCGTACTCCGATACTGCGGATAGTTCCTGAAAAAACATGTGCCGCACCTGAATACCCGTATAATCGGACGCGAGTTTACATAACTCTTCCGATCCATCTATCGCTTCCACCTCATATCCCTGCTCCAGAAAGGCCTTTGTATCGCGTCCGGAACCGCAGCCGAAATCGAGAATTCGGGCGGCGGCGGGGAGACGGGAGAGGAAACGGCACTGGGTATCTGAAAATTCTACGGATACCGTGTTTTGGATGAATTGGAGAGCGTTTTGGTTGTAATAATTTAAAGTTTTTATATCACACATCGTCATTTGATATCACCCGTTATATTTATCAATTATTCGCACTCCTTTCTGTACACTGCCCATCTCGTTTTACGCATATTCTACAATTATTTTTCTCCCTTTTCGGAAAAGTGTTTCCAATGTATAAATTTTAAAATATAAGTATATATCTACACAAATTACAAATTTTCAACAACCTAACAGTTCTATAAATTGGAATTTATGGAATTAGCAAACTGAATTTTATATCTTCATTTCATTTTCTCTAGTCACTTGAATTACATCTAAATACGGCATAATATCCTCTACAGAATATCCCATCTTTTTCATATATTTGCTTTGGATATTTTTATCATAGCTTAACAAAAAATGCGTTCTTGCAACATCATACAACTTTGTACCTTTGCATACATTCATCATATCAATAATCACTGGCTGACCACTCTCATTAATTATCACATTTTCCAAATGAAAATCACCATGAATAAAACAATTACCTTCAGCTAATGCGTTGATTTTAGTGATTGTATCCTCATCCGCTGCAAACATCTTCAAAAAGTCTTTATAACTAATAGCATCATCTATACTATATTGCATTAACTGCTTATGAAAATCAACAAATTTGTCCACCCACTCATCATATTCTGGTTCGTTCAGCTCAACAAATTTGTTGGAAAGCACTTCTCCAACAATCTGGTCATAAATAATGCCTTGTCGTTCATCTACCACAATAAATTTATGAGCCTTTGGAGTTCTTATTCCTAATTTCCATGCTATAGCTGCATTATGAAACTCATGCTCAATATATTCTGTTGGATATTTGGGATAAAACAATTTACATATCATATTATCTCCATACTCATATATTTCTGCAGTGTTTCCTTTCGCTATTAATTTCATATCTTAGTTCACCTCAAATTTTCTATTCCATTTACAATGTATCTTTCCTACAATGTATTTCTTTGAATTATGTGTTTCTATATATTCTTTAACCGCTTCATACCCAATATCACATTTAATGACTTTCTCTCCTTTGATATGCCATCAATACACATCGGATATCCTAATTTAGCAAAATATACTAATTTTGAGGCAAATTCAACATTTCCGTACGTAAGACGATTGGGATTTTCCAACCGATAAATCTATACAATAATATTATGGCGACTATGGATACGAGTAATTCCAATCGACCTGCTTTTGTATTCACCTATTTTTCTACCCAACAATACTTTTATAAATATATCACATTATCTTAAAATTTTTCAAGTTTCCCGACATTTTACGTTTTTCTAATTCTGAGTCTCCTTTTTAAATTTATACTCTCGGAAAGAAGCTACTTATAAGTAGTATACTTTAAAGTAGCTTTTAAAAGTCTATCCCATACAACTCCTCCAACCCAACCAGTCTCACATCATCCCTCTCATTACATTCCAAAACCCACTCTGTAAATCCGTTTTTTGAAAAAAGGACATATTGTACAACCTTATATTCCTTCGAGATCAATCCGTCTTTCTCCCGAAACTCCTCATAAATTTTTTTGTCAATCGGTTCGTTTCTGTATTTGCATTCTCCGAGCACGGCTTTCTTCGCTATTTTGTCTAAACCTACAACATCTATATCTGTTGTCATGCGCTTCTTCTGGTGTGTCCCCCACCATTTACCGACAGTTGTAACAAAACAGGCTAATCTTCCCTCAATGCCACAGATCAATGTGTAATGTTTACAAATCTCCTCAAACACTGCACCCATAAATTCTGAAATTTTGGGTTTAACAACGTTATGATAATATATTTCACCACGGTCAAGTTCTATTGCCCCCATACCATCCGGAACAAATTTATACCAAAACCGAAACATGCTGTCTTTCAGAATATATTGTACTTTTTTCTTATTGGATTCATCTGTGATCGCATTCTCTTTCAAAACAATGTCGGTCGCAATCAGATTTTGGAGCGCGTGAACTGCCATTGACTGCTCAACATGCGCTTTATCAGCAATCTCGTTTACTTTATTTGCTCCCGCTGCGATCGCACTGATAATGTCATTATAGGTACTAACGTTCCTAAACTCCTGTGTCAGCAAATTATTGGGTTCCTCATACAAATACCCTGTCTTTTTAAAAAACAACTGAACAATATTTTCATCCAGAGATTTTTCATCATCCAACATGGCGAGATATTTAGCTGTGCCGCCTGTAATTCCATAACATATTGCTTTTTCCTCATAAGAATATGCCGGAACAAATTCCGCAGATTCCAAATAATCAAAAGCGTCCAGTTTTATTTGTGAAGTCCGTCTGCCGAATATCGGGCTCTTTTCACCCAACACTTCATTTTCCATAAAACTAACTGATGATCCACAGAGAATTAAAAACATCTGGCCATGCATCCAGTAATTATCAATATAATTTTGCAGAACCGACAAAATACTTTTATCTGATTCTGCCAGATAAGGCAGCTCATCAATCACAACGACTGTTCTTTCCTCTTCGCTGTGTTTTCCCAAAAAAGACAGCAAATCATCAATGGTCTGAAAAGAAAGTGTGCCCATTTCCGGCGCAAATATTTCAAGCGCCCGTTTTCCCCACAACTCTATATTTTTATTAATTCCTGCCTTTGTCGCCGTATAATAAACTGCCCTTTTATCCTTAATGAATTCTTTAATCAGCGTTGATTTTCCAATCCTTCTTCTACCATATATAACTGTCATTTGAAAATCTGATGAATCATACCTTTCCTCTAATTCCTGCAATTCTGTTTTTCTTCCTATAAACTTATTCATATACAACCCTCTTATCAAAACATTTTGTTGAATCGCATTTTATTGAATTATATTTCATTGAATTATGTTTCAATTAAAATATAACATTTAGTGATTCCACTGTCAACCCCATCTTCCTTACGCGTTTCCTACCATTCCATCCCCTCAAAAAACCCCCTCGCTCCCACGCCGATCACCGCCACAATCACCCCGGTGGGAATCAGCACAAGAGAAACCGTCTCCCTGAACCCGTCAAACAAAAATCCGTAAACCATTTGTCCTACCGGCTGTGCGCACATGGTAATGGCGGAGGTGTAGGCCATCACCTTTCCAAGAAGATGATCCGGTGTCTTCTGCTGAATCATGGATACTGCAAAAATGGAAAAAATGCTGATTGCCGCCTGCATCCCGCAGAAAGCGGCCACATTCACCGCATATCTGAAAAGCGCGCCGGAAGAAAACAGAAATACCATCCCCGCCGGAACAATACAAACGCCGATTGCCGCAAGCACAACCCACAGTTTCTTAAATTTTAATTTTCCCGTAAGCATTCCGGCCGCCATGCTTCCAAAAATCGTCGCCACAGCCAACGCGCTCTCCGCCCCGCCGTAATATTTTGCGTCAAGACCAAGGATCGTCCGAACAATATACGGAATCCCGACCATCGCAATTCCCATCACGAAGAAACGGGACAGGGCCGCCAGAAAAAGCAGCTTCCTAATATCCGGCTGCTCCTTTGCCACGAAGCGTACACTGTCGAGAAAATCACTTTTTACCATTGAAAAGAGATTGCCCTGTCCCTTTCCGGGCTGAAAGTCCAATTGGATAAACCACTCAAAAGACGCTGTGACTAAAAAGCAGACGACACTGGCAAACATCACCGGCTTTAACCCAAACACTGCATACAAAATACTGCCAAGCATCGGCGCTGTCAGATAGGAAAGGGATGCCACCTGATTCACCACCGCATTTCCTCTGACAATATTGTCGCCCGTCAACATTTGCGGAATACACGCCTGCACCGTAGGTGTCTCAAAGGCCCCGAAAACCGAAAGTGCCACCAACAGCGCGCCGATTACAAACAGCGCATGGGTTCCGGGCAAAATAACCGCCGCACAAAACACCGCCATCCCCGTAAGCCCATCTAACGCAACCATGATATTCCTCCGATTCGCCCGGTCAGCCAAAATACCGCCAAGGGGAGAAAACAGAATTGCCGGAATCGTAGCGGCGGATAGAATGCCCGCAAACACGGCGGCTGATCCGGTTGTCTCCAGGACATACATGGAGAGCGCCAGACGCAGAATATAATTGCCGAACAGAGAGCTTGCCTGTCCAATGACAAGAAGTGTAAAATTTTTAGTAAACAGTTTTTCTTTCATTTTCTACTCTCCCTTCTCATTCCCGCTTCCCATGATCTTCTCCGCTCTCTCGCACATCCCGTCCTCCATGATAGGAAGGCCCATCGCGGAAAGGACCTCCGATACAAACCGGCATTTACGCACGATCCCCTCCTCATCTGCCGGAAACACGGAGGGCAGCATCCAAAAATTAACCAACGGAAGCAGTTCGGAAAGTTCCCTCGCATATGCCGTCTGAATCGAGCCGTCCCGTCTTCCCTCCTCGATCAGCTCGAACCACAGCGATGTCAATACGCGCCTGTTGGCGGCCACCGCGGCTGCAAGAATACGTGGGTCTTTCAGAATCCCGACCGCCTGCGCATTGATTTTTTCCCGCTCTTTATCGGCCCTGTCGGCGGCAAGCATTTCCCTTATTTTTTGCATGCCGTTCAAGTCAGACCGCCCTCTTACCACCTCAAAAGGATTGTTTTCCAAAAACATCTGATCTCCCAACACATGTATCACTTCTTCCTTGCTCTGAAAAAAACGATAAAACATCCCCTTGGCCCCGCCTGCCCGCTCCATGATATCCGCAACGGCAGTTTCCTCATATCCCTTTGTCAAAAAAAGCTCCTTCGCCGCGTCCAGAATCTCTTTTTTCCACTGTTCCGGTGTTTTTTTCACTGGTCTTGCCAATCGTCTTTCCTCCCTGCCTTCATTATTGACTCATGGTCAATAATTATTATATTGAATAATTGCAGCCCTGTCAACAGGAAAGAAAACAACATTCTTTACAAAAAGAGGACAAGGTAAGAGATTCCATTTGCTTTCTCTTCCTTGCCCTATAATCCGTATGATCTTATGAAACCGAACTACCATACACTATGTATCTTTGTTACCTCGACGACGGCACCATCCGGATGATCCGACCCGCAAACTCGTTAAAGTTCTGTGTCTGGAGGATTACTCTGCCGGGCCCTGTCAGCTTCGTCAAAAACAGCCCCTCGCCGCCAAGAAATATATTCTTCAATCCCTTAACAGTCTCTACCTCATACTGTACCGTTTTCTCAAAAGCAACCACATTTCCCGTATCCACCTTGAGAACCTCTCCCGGCGCAAGCTCCTTTTCCACCTTATTGCCATCGATCTCAAGAAAGACCATCCCACTTCCGTTAATGTCCTGCAGAATAAATCCTTCCCCGCCAAACAGTCCGGCAGACAGTTTCTTTGTGAATGCCACGCTCAAATTCACCGTCTCCTGTGCACAAAGAAAAGCGCCCTTCTGGCAAATCATGCCGCCACAGGCTCCCACATCAACAGGAAGCACCTCTCCGGCCACTGTCGACGCGAAGGCCACCATGCTTCCTGGGCGCTCCGCCTTATAAGTAGCCATGAAAAGCGATTCACCCGAAAACATTCTGCCGATGCTTTTCCCTAAACCGCCCTTCATATTGGAGTCCATGGAAATCCCCTCTGTCATCCACGCCATGCCGCCCGACTGGGTATACATGGACTCTCCCGGCGCATCGAAGGTAACCTCCACCGCCGGCATCGTATCTCCGATTACTTTGTACTGCATACTGAATTCCTCCTTTTCCTCACTGCTTCTTCACCCCATTAAAACCGAATCACCTCAGGCTCGTGGGTAAAAGCGCTGAAAGTCGCCACCGCGTTTGTAAAATAGAGCACCTGTGTATTGCCATCATCGGCCGCATACATTCCCTGCAAAGAAGGATAAGCGTCCAACATGGACTGCCTCGCCTCAATGCGATCATCCTCAACCAGTTCTCCCGCAATGCGAATCCACTCGCCACCCTTAAAAGCACAGATCTCCGCCTTCGGATTTACCGCAAGCTGCTTTGATACATCCTTGCTCTTTCCAGTCTGGATGTAAAGCTTTCCCTCAAAGATATGTGCCGTGCCGAAAGGTCTGACTCTCGGCTGATCTCCCTCCGCCGTTGCTAAATAATAAGTATTCGCTTCCTTTAAAAACTGTGTCACCCTTTCAATTCCTTCCATGATTGCTCCTCCTTTATAAATTTTTTCAATGATCGTACCCTCTGTCACCTATCTGCGTACAAACTGCACAATACTACATATGGTATTTTTTGCGCCGACTTCTTTTTATTCTGTTTTGTCTACGAAATCATATTTTTCAATTCCTTCGGTAAAAAACGCGAGTTCTCTCAGCTCATGCCACGGAATCCAACCACGAAAGGAAAACACAACAAAGTTTTATGCGGTCTGATCTGCTCCCTGCTCCATCTCTCCGAAACAGAAGTGTCATCTGTTAAGATCACCAATCCCATTATTTTAGGGGAAGCTGTCGCTGATAAAGAATTTCGGTTGGATATCAATGTTGTGCTGAACAATCAAATATTAATCAATCTGGAAATGCAGATCGCTAACAAACTCAACTGGCAAAACCGCTCAGTTATGTATCTATGCCGTTCCTTCGATCAGCTAAATCATGGTCAAACCTATTCGGAAGCAAAACCTGTTATACATATCGGTTTCCTTGATTACACTTTGTTTGAAGAACGTCCCGAATTCTACGCCTCCTATAAACTGATAAACGTTAAAAATCATCAAAAATATAGTGACAGTCTCACCCTGAATATGGTAGACTTATCTCATATAGATTTTGCAACTGACGAGGATAAAAAATACCATATTCATGAATGGGCAATGCTTTTCAAAGCCACTACATGGGAGGAAATCAAAATGCTAGCATCCACGAACGAATATTTACAGGAAGCATCCGATACCATATTCCGCATGAGCGCCGATGATCTGGTTCGCAAACGCTGCCGCGACCGTGAAGAATATTATCAGGATCTGCGCAACTATGAAAGAAAAATAGAGCTCGACCGCATAGAACATGAACAGGACCTACGTAACTATGAAAGAGTTATCGCTGAAAACGAAGCCAAATACCAACAGGCCATCGCCGAAAAAGATGCCCTGATCAGTCAGCTGCTCGCCGAAAACGAAACCCTAAAGCACCAACCCCGCTAACCCTGCAGCAGCCGTCTCTTCCGCTCAATCATCTCGTCAATCCGCTCTATGTACTGGGCTACATCCTTTACATTCTCGCACCGCTCGATCCTGTCGTCCGGAAAAACGCCCTTGGTGATGGCCCCCGCGCCCAGTGCGAGAATGGTCTGTTTCTCCTCGTTAATCAGGATATTATAAATGCCGTATTTATCCTCTCTGGCATAACCCACGTTTTCAAAATTCCCGGACATATTTTTCTGACGGTACAGATAGTAAGGCTTCATATCCATATCCGCCGCGCCGCAGGCCGCGATCTCCATGATCTCATCCGTGTTATTGTAGGCGGTAGCGCCGTTTTCCTCAATCCAACGTCCCAATTTGGAAGCTCTTTTTACTGCCAGAGAGTGAACTGTCAATTCATCCGGAGAAAGCTCCTGAATTGCTTCTATCGTATGGGCTGCATCCGCCGCCGTCTCTCCGGGAAGCCCCAGAATTATATCCATATTAATATTGGTAAAACCCACGCTTCTCGCCAGATGAAAGGCCTCCTCCACCTGAACCACCGTATGCCGTCTTCCAATCAGGTCAAGGGTTTCCTGTTTCATTGTCTGGGGATTGACAGAGATTCTCGTCACACCGTTTTCATAAAGCACACGCAGCTTCTCCTCCGTAATGCTGTCCGCTCTCCCTGCCTCCACCGTAAATTCCTGTACTGTGCCAAAATCAAAAGACTCTTTCAGTTTCTTAAGCAGCCATTTCAACTGTTCTGCAGACAGAGACGTAGGCGTTCCACCGCCAATATATACCGTGTCTAATATTTTGTCCTGAACCAACCGGGCCGTCTCCTCAATCTCCTGCCCCAGAGCCGTCAAATACTCCCCCACTCTCTTCTTCCATGCCACGATGGGATAAGAGGTAAAAGAGCAATACAGGCAGGTGGTCGGACAAAAAGGAATGCCCACATAGAGACTATAACCATTTTCGTAATGCAGGGTGCTTAAAATTTTTTGTTCTCTTTCAGCGATGTCGATGGCCAACTTGATTTTTTCCTCGCTCACCTGATGAACTTCCCGCAAATAAGCGGCTATCTCCTCCCCGCTCTTTCCCTGCTCCATCATCGTCATGGCGATCTTGGTGGGCCGGATTCCCGTCAAATTTCCCCATGGAAGCGTCCTGCCCGTCTCCTGACAAAGAGTAAGATAAAAAAAACGCTTAAAGCCATTCTTATAAGCGGACGTATCTGCCGGTTCTGTTGGATGCCAAAAGTGTACATTCCCCACTTTTCCATCGGTCTCCGTCTTATCCAATTTAAAATTATGTAAACCATCCTGCCGTGACAGCTGCGCAAAGCCATCCAACATTTTCAGCGTCACTTCTGTCTCCCCGAAGTCCAGCTCCATCACCGGCTCACCCTCCAGAATCCTTCTGTCCCTGATCTGGGAGTCCGGTGCAAGCATGTGGGGTTCCCACTCCGGATAAAAAGATTTTAATATCGCCTGAATATCATACTCAAATTGTGTTTTATTGCTCTTTATGATCTGCATAAAAAATTTGTCCAAACCCTTTCTGAAATCAACTCCCAAAACTACCGATTTCTTGGCATAGCCATTTTCTCTTTTACGCCAACTGCGTCTATCCCCGGATGGGTCAGATACAGGCGGCAGATTTGTTCCGCCGTTTCCTGGGTAATCCCATGTTTTTCCGCAATTTCCGAAACACTCTTACCTCTGTCCACATCCCGCAGTATGGCCCCCAGTCTTTTTACTGTCAAAGCCTCCTCCGACGGTTTTTCCTTTCCCGCAAGCTCCTTCTCCGTCTGCTGCACGATGTCCTTTCTGCGCACCCGAATTTTTCCCGCTTCCACCTCCGCCACCGCCATGGTCACAGGTTGGGAAAACCGTCTCGGCCCACAGCTTCCGGGATTCAGATAAAGACAATCTCCATCCCGTCTCTCCTCATATTTATGAGAATGTCCATAAACGATCAGGTCATATCCTGTCAGATCCGCAGGAAACTCTTTCTTATTATGTACCATAAAAACCCGCAGGCCGCAAATTTTCTCAGACAATGTTTTTGGCAGCTCCTCCGCCCACTCTTTGTCCGCATTTCCGCGGACAACATAGAGTGGCGCGATTTCCTGCAGTCTCTCAAGCACCTGCGGGGTATTACAATCTCCCGCATGAAGAATCACATCGCACCCCTGTAGTATCTCCAATACTTCCTCCCGCAGCTTGCCGTGGGTATCCGACAACACACCTATTCTTTTCATATCTTCCTCTCCGTCAGCATAATCTAGATAATTACAAAACTATGTAGCTTGGCATATCCAAAAGCAGACTCTTGTAAGCCGTCAGCGCTTAATGTAGGTTCGGGGTTGCAACGCAACTCCACGAATTTAGCGCTGTTACGGCTGGAGTGAAGCGCAAGCGGGTCTGCATTGGATTGTCAAGCTACACTTTTGTTATATCTTATTAAACGGCTCCTTATAGCACGCCACGCTCCCCAGATCCTCCTCAATCCGCAGCAACTGGTTGTACTTCGCCACTCGGTCGCTCCGGCAGGGCGCCCCCGTCTTGATCTGTCCCGCATTGACCGCCACGGCAAGATCTGCAATAAAAGTGTCTTCCGTCTCGCCGGACCGGTGGGAAATGACTGCCCTGTAGCCGTTCTTCTGCGCCATTTCGATGGCATCCATAGCTTCGCTGACCGTACCGATCTGATTGACTTTTACTAAAATTGCATTGGCCACATGCAGCTTAATGCCTGCGTCCAGACGTTTTGTGTTTGTCACAAACAGATCGTCGCCCACCAATTGAATCCGATCCCCCAACTTTTTGGTCATCATCTGCCAACCGTCCCAATCGTCCTCAGCCAGCCCGTCCTCAATGGATATGATCGGATAACGTTCTATCAACTCCTCATAATACCCGATCATCTCCTCCGTGCTTCTTGTGATCTCCTTGATTTCCCCGCAGTCTTCCGTCCTGCAGCCGGCCTCATAACAGGACGAGGCAAAGGAACCGTCCATCTCCTCCTGTCTGCTTTGCTTCAGTTCTGTCTCTCCGGGAAAATGATACACCCCATCCGCCTCATTGTAAAGCTCGGAAGCCGCCACATCCAAAGCAATTTTAATATCCTGACCGGGCGTATACCCCGCCGCCTTAATGGATTCCACGATCAAATCAAGCACTGCGAACGCATCCGGCAGGGACGGCGCAAATCCTCCCTCGTCGCCCACACCCGTGGAAAGTCCCCTGTCATTGCAGATCTTTTTCAGGTTATGATAGATTTCCGCACAGATACGCAGGCCGTCGGCAAAACTCTCCGCCTGCACGGGCATAATCATAAACTCCTGAAAATCCACCGTATTGTCCGCATGTTTGCCGCCGTTTAAAATGTTCATCATGGGCACCGGCAAAAGTCTGGTATAGGCGCCGCCAAGATAGCGGTAAAGCGGGATTCCCATCGCTTCCGCCGCCACCTTGGCACAGGCCATGGATACGCCAAGCGTGGCGTTTGCGCCCAGATTACTCTTATTGTCCGTGCCGTCCTGTTCGATCAACACACGGTCAATCAATCCCTGATCAAAGGCGTTCATTCCAAGCAGCGCTTCTCTGATTTTGGTATTTACATTGTTCACCGCCTTGGTTGTCCCCAGGCCAAAATATACGGTTTCCCCATCCCGAAGTTCCACCGCCTCAAATCTGCCTGTGCTTGCACCGCTGGGAACGGCGGCCCGCCCCGTATACTGCCTGCCGCCCACTTCCTTCTCCACGGTCACCTCCGCCTCCACAGTGGGATTGCCTCTGGAATCTAATATCTGTCTTGCATGTACATCCACAATTCGTAACTTCATTGCCATAAAAAACCTCCTGTGTGCACTTTTTTCTATCTAGTATGCACAGGAGGCCGCAAAAACATGTATCCAATTATGATCTCAGTCGTCAGGCATCCAATCCTCCTCTTCATGATGCTCGACAAATCCTTCCCAATTGCGGTACCAATCGTCCGTGATATGATTACTGAGAAAACGCCTGTGTCCCTCGGTAACGCTTAACTTGGCATAGCTCCCGCCGCAGTCCAATGTAACAAGTGTGCCGTCCTCATTCACGACGCCATCCTTACACTCATACTGAACGTAATTGGTATCTCCACGCTCCAGGCAAAAGCTGTTCGTCTCCGCAAAATAGTCTTCCTCCATGCCTCTGCTGCCCTGCGCCATAAGTTCGTCATAGGTAAGTCCCACTTTTTCCAAAAGAACCGCATCCACATCCGCCTTATCCATAGACAAAAAATCCGTATAGATTTCCGGTTGGTGATAACGATCACAATAAGCCTGTTTTTCCCCATCCGTTCCCTCTCTTGCAACCCCCGCGCCGTTATAAAACACCTGATAGAGTTCGATCTGCGCGGGATCTGCCCAATCGGACAGCAAGAAGCCGTAATTAGAAATGTCCTGTATCCATTCCGTATATTCCGCAAGCTCCTCTTCCGTCAGCCTCCTGCCGTTTTCCGGTATTTCCAGCTTCTTTTCCTTCAGCTGTTCTTTCTTCTCCTCGTCCAATGACCCGCCAGAAGTCTGCTCCTGTTCTACATCCGCCTCCTGTTCCGATGTCAGATTCTCTTCCTGATCCGGTGCCGCATTCTCTTCCTTTTCCTGCGCCTCAACCACTTCCTGACTCTGAACCGCATCTGCTTCCTGACTCTGCGCCGCGCTCTCTTCCTGCACCAAAACCGCGTCCGTCTCCTGCCCGCACCCGGCGCAAAGACTCAATATCAGAATTCCCGCAAAAACCGCCGCTCTCAACCGCATATCCCTGCCCTCCATACACAGACTTCTTTTTGTGCGGCTATTCGTTCCGTATCGCCGCAAGCGGACTCAACCGCATGGCCCTCCTTGCCGGGAAAAATCCCGCAAGCATCCCCACCATCACCGCAAACACCAAAGACAGCGCGCCAAGCCAGACGGGAATATAGGAAATTCCCCCCGTCGTGCCCATATAATCGTTTACGCCGGTCGCCACTTTATTGACCACAACAGAAAGAATGATGCTTAAAATCAATCCGATCACACCGCCGATAAAACCGATGAATCCGGCCTCCATCAAAAACAAACTGCGGATGTTGCGAAGGTCGCAGCCAAGCACTTTCATCACGCCGATTTCCTTTGTCCGCTCATAAATGGACATCATCATGGTGTTGGTGATGCCGATGGCCGCCACAAAAAGAGATACCGCGCCGATCCCGCCAAGCACCGCCTGAATATAACCCATGGTTTTCTGTTGGGACTCCACCCACTCCGCCTGACTGTAGGCATTATAGCCCATGTCCGTCAAGGTCTTCTGCAAGGCCACCACGTTGTCCATGCTGTCCACGTTCACAAGAAGCTGGTTGTAAAAAACTTCCTTATAAGGCTTTCCCGTTTTTGTGGTCGGCTGTCCCGGTATCACCTTATTCTTAAAAATCTTTTTCAGCTCCGCCATCAGCTGCTCGATATCGCAGAAGGTATACCAACCGTACTGAGACCACTGATCCTCGCCGGGACTTGCCTCCACGCCGCAGGTATCAATGAGATATTTCTTCGGCGGCTTCTGGGTCTGCCCGTTCTCATCCGGTGTCCCCGCCGAATAGTAGGCATCCATATCAAAAATGATAAAAATAGGATCCTTCATCAAGTCGATATCCGGTGGGCCGCCCATCCCGTATCCCTTGGGATTATAGAAATTCTGCAGCACTTCACAGCCGTAAAAGAAGGTCAGTGTCTGGTCCTGCCCGGGAAGCTGCCCCTGTCCCACCGTGATATTCATCTCCTGAAAGGCCTCGGCGGGCATTCCCTGAATCTGCATATAACACTCATAACTACCATACTTGGCTAACGCCTGTGTCTCCAACACGGGATAAACCGAGTCCACATGCTCCATCGCAAGGATCTCGTCAATCAGCTTCTGATCCAGACGTTTCACCTCATCCGAGGAGGAAGTGTCCCAGGGTTCGCGCACCTCAATCTGAGTCAGACTCCCGTAAGACTCGTACTGCTCCATCAGAGACTTACTTAACCCCAATCCAAGAGACACCATAACCACGATGGAAGCCACGCCGATCACTACGCCAAGCACCGTCAGAATCGTCCGCACTTTTCTTTTCCAAAGATTACCGCTGCTCATCCGCAGCAAATCAAGAAACTTCATGTCTACCCCGTTCCGGCGCTTTTACACCCCGTCTTTTACTCACTTAACTCTTTTTCCAACTCGGCCAGTTCAGCCGCCTCGGCAGCCGCCGCCTTTTTCTTTTTACGTATCTTGAGAAAAATCGTCAGGCCTGCTGCCGCCACCGCAATCACCGCCACGACAATGCCCACGATCAGACCGGTTTTGGGTTTGCCGCCCTCCTCGCCGTCCATCATCATATCATCGCCCATCATACCGCCATCCATCATCATATCGTCCATCATGGGTTCCATCACAAAGAGCGTAATCTCTTTCTCTGCGGTCGTCACATTTCCCGCCTCGTCCTCATAAGATATCTCCAGTTTCACTATGCCGTCATCCATGGTGGGCGCGCTTCCCGTCAGCATCACATCCACGTTGCCCGTGTTGCCCGACTGGAGATTTCCCACAAAAGCGGAAGCCTCGTCGATGGAATCCGCAAGAAACTTCACCTGCACATTATAGAGGGTCGTCTTTCCCGTATTGTAAATACTCATCATCACATTGGACTGAGAACCCACTTCAATATTGTCGGGAACCACCTCCGGAATACTGGTGTCAAAACGGCTCTCCTGCAAAATCGGAATGGACACGCTCGCCTTGTCAGTCAGGTCAAACACCGTCCCCGCGTCATACTTCATGTTCACATCGAGCACATAAGGCTTCTGCGCCAGATCCGCCTTGGCCGTCATCTCAATCACGATGTCCGCCGAGGTGTCCGGGGCAATCTTCTCCATGTAGACAGAACTGGAACCGGACGTTGGCAGAAAGGCGGAATAGGTGTTGGTCTTATCCTCTCCCTCCTGGGCCGCCTGCATATCGAAAAGCACGTTGGTGACCGCCGTATCGTTTGCCGTATTCTGCACATGAATCGTTAAGGTAAAGGTCTCTCCCGCATACACTTTTGCAGGACTGGTCTCGAAACCGGTCACCACAATACGGGGTTTGGAGCCGGATGCCTCCTGCCCGTTTCCGCCGATAATGCCGCTCCCCGGCTTGCCGATGGTCTTCACATACACTGTAAGCTCCGCCGGCTCCTCACAGCGGATGCCCGCCTTAGTGTAGGAAATATGGAATTTTAACGGATAGTAGCCGCTCATCACATCGCTTCTTGTGGTAAAGTGAAAGGTAAATTCCCTGCGGTTGGCCATGGCCTGCTCTTTGGTCTGACAGCCCGGAATATAGGGTTCCGTCTGCAGATAATTGGTCATGTCCGGCTCAAAGGGCCACTCCGTCACCAGCGTAGAGGTCACCGGCTCCACGATCAGGTCGTTTAACTCCTCCGTCCCAAAATTGACGATCGGCAGCACGATCGATACCCCCTGCCCATAGCTGACAATAGGCGTCTGCCAGTTATCGCCCACCTGTAAAAACTCACTGGTCGTCTGGCTTACCTTTTCCACCGCAGCCGATTCCATGGAAGATTTTACCGAAGAAACGTAAGCCCACATCTCCGTCAGGGACATTTCCGTGTTGGCAATATAGTAGACCGCACTGTCAAACACCTTGTGAAGCTGCTCCATCACCTTCTCATCCAGATGATAGCGCACCTCCAGACTCTGCATGTAATAGAGCAAATCTTCGTCGGCGTCAAAACGATCGTCATCCGTGATCACCCGGTCGGAAGAGCGCTCCACATATTTGATTTCCTCGGCATCATTTTCACTGACCGAATCCTCGGTGGCATAAACCACCGATGCTGCTTTGTCCGTTGTCTGCCCCAAAACCGCTAACGCAAAAAATAGGCCGGCCAATCCGCCCGCCAAATGCCGCGCCATCCTCTTACGCATTGTTCCTTTTCTCCTCATCTTTCCCGTCCTCTAAACCTTCGCTTTTCTCTGTCCTTTCTCCATCCATTTCCCTGAAAGACTTTCCTTCCGTCGTCCGAAGCAAAGCTGCATCGGGAATCTCCTCCGGCATTTCCTGTCCGCTGCGATCCTCAATTTCCAAAATCTTACCATCCCGAATCCGCAAAATCATATCCGCGAACCCTGCCAGATAGTTGTCATGGGTCACCATCACCAATGTCTGGTTTTTCTCCCGCACCACCCGCTTCATCAGATTCATCACTTCCACCGAAGTGTTAGAATCCAGATTCCCCGTAGGCTCGTCTGCAAAAATAATCTCCGGCTCCACCACAAGGGCTCTGGCCACACCCACACGCTGCTGCTGTCCGCCGGACATCTGGTTGGGCCTGTGCTTTTTGTATTTCGTCAGACCCACCAGATCCAACATCTCCTCTGCCTTCTTATTTCTGCTCTTTTTATCCATCCCCTGAAAGGTCAGGGGAAGCGCCACATTTTCTATGGCGTTCATCGTGCCCATCAGATTGAAGGACTGAAAGATAAATCCGATATGTTCCCTGCGGAAAGCCACAAGCTGATTCTCGGTTTTCCTCTCCATGTGCTCTCCCGCAATCACAATCTCGCCCTTGGTCGGTTTCTCCAACCCCGCCAACATGTTGAGCAGGGTGGATTTGCCGGAGCCGGAGGCGCCCACAATGGAACAGAAGCACCCCCGTCTGATGGAGAAGCTGACACCGTTTAACGCCCGCACCCGCTCCTCCCCAACCCGGTAAATTTTATAGAGATCTTTCACCTGTATCACAGGTTTCGTTATGCTGCCATCATCCACGCTCTGTTTCCTTTCCACGTCTTTTTTATCCGGCATTTGGCGGAATAACATTATCCTCTTCTACACCGGTATAGGCCGTAGCCTCCTTCACGAAATCCGGCGCCTCTCCCTTCCGGAAACTATAGGTAAAGTAATAACTGCCCCTCTCGTAAGGGTAAGCGGAATCCTTTTTAAACACCACTTCAAGAGAATAGTTGTTCGGATCGTCCGTATTATTCCCGTATCCCCACCATGGCGCGTCAATATAATTCGGATAGATATGGGGCAATATCTGCGCAATCTGCTCCTCCTCATAGAAGGTCTCCTCCACGGAATAGTCCACATAGGTATCCACATATTCCGCGTCCGCCTCCTTGTAGAGCCCATACCCGGGATCATTCCGATACAGCAGCTCCGGATTCACGGAAAGCTCATTGTGGTAACAGGTCACTTTAATGCTGTCGATATCCGCTGCATTCAGCTCCACCGGATAGTAAGCCTCCTGCTTTTTCAGGTAATCAATGGTATTCACAAAGCTGTCATACACATAATACTGTCTCTGCATATAGCCTGCATCGACACCATATGACATTATGATCGTGCCGCAGGGCCGGTTGTGCCTCACCAGTGAAAAGTCAAACTGCTCCATATCCTTCACCCATGCATCCCGCAGACCCTTTGCCTCCTCTTTGGGAACGATCGTTCTGGCCGCACCGTTGGAATAATTGATGGTTTCCACCCGGTCATAGGAGGTCTCGTCCACCATTCCCTGGAATATCCCCTTCTGGAAAGCGTCCGTGGCAAAGATCCGGTTGAGCAGCGCCTCCGTCTCCGGATCGTCATAATCCACAAAGATTCTTCTTGCCACCTCTCTGCCGGAGGTCAAGCGATAGAAAATCTCCACACAGCGGCAGTCCGACATTGCTTCCCGATCCGCCTGTTTTGCATTCCGCGCAAGGGTAAGCACCGGCTCTGCATCGGTCAGGAACATCGCCTCTTTCTGGTATTCGGCATTGTCTAAATAATGCCCGTTTTCATCCCAATAACTATCATAGTATCCGTCTGTTGAAATTGCAATACTCTCAATCTTATTTTGCGCAGGAATATAGTTGTCATACCCGAACAAATCCCATTTAAAAACACAAAAAATTGCCAGAATGGCAGCCAGCGCCACCCCGCTGGAAAGCAGGTGTTTGAAAATACTCCTGATATCAAAATCAAAGACCACCTCCATGACCGAACAGACAATCAGGCCGCCGGCCAACATGCCAAGCACCAAAAGGAGCTCATTCTGATGGGAGGTATCGTACACAAACTGTCCCGCCAGATAAGCCGCCGGAATGGCCGCCGCCACCTTAAATACCGGCTCCAAAAAGCGGAAGGCAACCGCTTTTCCCGCCGCCTCGGAAGCTCTCTTCTTGTAGGCAAACCAGGAAACCAAAAGAACCACTAACGCAATCCCGACCCACTTCGCCGCAAGGGGCATGGCAATACTGGCTGCCTCAGCAGCATCATCGGCATATTTTAACTGCCAGATATTGCCCGTGTAATCCGCAAGGGGTGACAGCTTCGCCTGCCGATAGATAAAGTAACTGGAATGTGTATCAAAAAAAGTAAATTTTAAATTGTTGATCAGCGTATAAGCCATAAATTCATATATGGCAAAAGCCAAAAACAGGCAGATTGTCACAAACCGGTTTCCCGTCAGCATCACTGCCAGAATCATCAGATGGTAAAAGACAAGGAAAAACGCCAAATTCCATACAAAGGCAAGTCCCATAGCCGCCACCACTTCCGTATTCACCGCGCCCTGCGATACCGCGATCACCATACCCGACGCCAATCCCAAAAGATTCGCAGCCAGATAAATGAAAAGACCGTTCACATAGACCACCGCAAACCTTCTGTCCTTTGACACCGGAACGCTGTGATACAGATCCACTTTTCTCCTGTCATACAGATAGGAGAATCCCTGCATGGCGATGATCGCCGCCAGGATGAAAATAAAGGGGTACAGATTATCGGAAAAACCGATGGAATCTTTCGCCGCCTGATACAAAGCCTCTTTAAACTCTACCAGATTTCTGTAATTGCCGTCCTTATAAAAACCCTTGATCCGGCTTAAATAGATCATCGTTACGCCGCCGTAAACCAGAAGCTGTGACAACACCGCCACAATCCACACCCAGATCCGTCGTTTGTGGTTTTCCCTGCAGCTATCCCAAAATAAGTTTTTTGATGTCATATCCTACCACCTCCGTTTCACTGATAAATATTTCCTCCAAAGACAGTGGAAGCACCTCATAAAAAATCGTATCTACCGTGGCAAATCTGGCCTCCACTTCCTCTCTCGTACTGCGCACGGTGATCGTACAAAGCGAACCCCTCTGCTCCTTCTTTAACACATCGATCCCGTTCAGCGCCTTTAACTCGTCATCAACGGAACTGAACACGCACTGCACCTTCTGGATATTGCATTTCATATCTTCCAAATCCTTGGAGAGCAGAACGCCTCCCTTATGTAACAGCCCCACATGATCGCAGATATCCTCAAGTTCTCTCAAATTATGGGAGGCGATCACCGGGGTCAGTCCACGCTCCTCCATCTCCTTTGCAAAGATGGATTTGATCCCCTGCCGCATCACCGGATCAAGCCCGTCGAAGGTTTCGTCACACAAAATATATTTTGTGTGCGAACAGATTCCCAAAAGCAATGCCAGTTGTTTCTTCATTCCCTTGGAAAACGTGCCGATCTTCCGGTTTTTGTCCAATTCAAATTTATCCAGATATTGATAGAACTCCAACTTGTTAAAGTCCTCAAAAATACCGCTGTAATAATGCTCCATCGTTCCCGCGTTGGCATTTGCAAAAAAGTACGGCTCGTCCGCAATGAAAAACAGCTTCTTTTTCGCCTCCACATTGTCATACACGGGCATGTTGTCCACCGCCACCGTTCCCTCGTCCGGTTTCAGCACGCCGGATAACATGCGAAGCACCGTACTCTTTCCCGCGCCGTTTGTGCCGATTAGCCCAAAAACCGTCTTCTCCCTGATGCTGACGCTGACATCATCGACCGCTTTTACATTGTCAAAATGCTTCGTCAGGTTATGTATTTCTATCATAAACATTCCTCCTTATCGGAGCGTTTTTGCCCGAACCGCTCCCCCTCTTTATATCTTGAGATTCTCAATCTCCAAGACCAATTCCATCTTTGTCATCCCCAGCTCCAACACCTCTTTCACAAGCCGCAGAATCTCTCCCAGACATTCCTGCTTTCTTGTCTCCACAAGCTTCCCATCTCCCGACACAAAACTTCCTCTTCCCTTGACGGTATAAATAAAATCCTGCCGTTCCAATTCCGCATAGGCCTTTTGTATCGTATTGGGATTGATGGACAGCTCCATCGCCAGATTGCGCACTGACGGCATCTGCTCATCCGGCTGCATGGCACCCTTTAAGATCAGGGTTTTGAACCGCTCCACGACCTGTTCATAAATCGGACGGGTATCTTTATAGTCTATGATAATCATATTGTCTCCTTTCTTTGGATTATACCCCCCCCCACACAATATTAATTGTACTATTAGTGGTGGTACAGTTAGTATACATCTGTCTGCCACAATATGTCAACCATTCATGCAAAAAAGAGCATACACGGTTTCCCGCATATGCTCTCTCCTCTTTCATTTTATGCTGTTATTCCTCGCCGCCGTTTACTTCACAAGCAGCGACTTCCCTGTCATCTCCGCAGGCTGCTCCATCCCCATCAGCTCGATGATCGTGGGCACGATATCCGCAAGACAGCCGCCCTCACGAAGCTTGTAGGCGGGATCTGCATTGACCAGAATGAAGGGCACCGGATTGGTCGTATGAGCCGTGAAGGGCGCACCCGTCTCCTCGTCGATAAGCTGCTCCGCATTGCCGTGGTCGGCGCAGATGAACAGCACGCCGTTCACCTCTTTGATCGCATCCACCGCTTTGCCAACGCACTCGTCCACAGCCTCCACCGCCTTGATGGCCGCCTCCTGCACACCGGTGTGTCCCACCATGTCGGGGTTCGCAAAATTAATAATAATCACGTCATAGGTGCCGGACTTGATCGCCTCCACCAACTTGTCGCAAACCTCGTAAGCGCTCATCTGCGGCTTCAAGTCATAGGTCGCCACATCCTTGGGGGAATTGACCAGAATACGGGTCTCTCCCTCGTTGGGCTCCTCCACGCCGCCGTTAAAGAAGAAGGTCACATGGGCATATTTCTCCGTCTCCGCAATTCTTGCCTGCTTCATCTGATGCGCCGCAAGCCACTCTCCAAACGTGTTGGTCACGGAAATTTTGTGGAACGCCACCTCCTTATTGGGAATGGTGGGATCATAGTCGGAGAAGCACACATAGGTCAAATTCAATCTCTGTCCTCTGTCAAACCCTTTAAAATCGTCATCGCAGAAACTCCTGGTGATCTCTCGTGCTCTGTCCGGACGGAAATTAAAGAAGATCACGGAGTCTCCGTCCTTGATTGTGGCCACGGGCGCGCCGTTTTTCTTGACCACCGTGGGTTTCACAAACTCGTCTGTCTCATCCCTGTCATAGGAAGCCTGAATCCCCGCAGGGCCGCTCTCCGCCTCAAGACCCTCGCCTTTTGTGAGCGCCAGATAGGCCTTTTCCACTCTGTCGTAGTTATTGTCACGATCCATCGCATAGTAGCGTCCCGTCACGGTCGCCACCTCGCCCACGCCGATCTTTTTCATCTCCGCTTCCAGATCTTCCACATAACCCTTGCCGCTCGCCGGGGGCGTGTCCCTTCCGTCGAGAAACGCGTGGACATATACCTTGGAAAGCCCATTTCTCTTCGCCAGTTCCAAAAGGCCGTAGAGGTGGGTGTTGTGGCTGTGTACGCCGCCGTCGGACAAAAGCCCGAACATATGCAGGGCGGAATCGTTCTTCTTACAGTTATTCACCGCATCCAAAAGAGCCGGATTCTCAAAAAAAGTGCCGTCCTGAATCTCCTTCGTAATTCTGGTGAGCTCCTGGTACACGATGCGTCCCGCGCCCATATTCAGGTGCCCCACCTCGGAGTTGCCCATCTGGCCGTCGGGCAGGCCTACCGCCATACCACTGGCATTCCCCTTCACGAAAGGGCATTCCGCCATCAATTTGTCCATCACTGGCGTTTTCGCAAGTGCAACCGCGTTGCCCTCCGTCTTCTCATTGAGGCCGTAGCCGTCCAAAATCATCAACACTGCCGGTTTCTTTCTTCCCATGACTGTTTCTCCTTTTCTGTCTCCCTGTTACTCTTTTATTTTGCTATCCATTCCTAATTTATCCTGATTGCTACAGCCATATTATATCCGTTTTCTGGAAAAGTGTAAAGGGATTCAACATTCCTGCCGCTTGTTTTTCTTTTTCTTCCATTATATAATCACAACTATGGAACATATATACCGCATCAAATATCAAAGCAACCTATATGAACTTCCCTACGAGGTGGTCTCAAGCCGCCGCAGAACCTGCGCAATCAGTATTTCTCCGGAGGGAAAAATCACCCTGCGGATGCCTCTTGGCTCTTCGGAAAAGGATATCCGCCGTCTCCTGTCGGAGAAACAGCACTGGATTATCACCCACTGGCTAGAGGCAAAGGAACAGGCCGCGCGCAGGCCCGTATCTGACCTGACAGATACCCAACGGGCCGCCCTGGAAAAGCGTTACATAGAGGCGGCACGGGAATACTTCCCGAAACGGGCCGCCTATTTCCTTCCGCTCACAGGCGGACATTTCAGCCGCATTTCGATCCGTGACCAGAAGACCCGTTGGGGAAGCTGCAGCGCAAAAGGCACGCTCTCCTTCAACTGGCGGCTTATGTTGGCGCCGCCCGCGGTTCTGGACTACGTGGTGGTACACGAACTATGCCACCTGACCCACATGGACCATTCCCCGGCCTTCTGGGCATTGGTAAAAAGTGTCTGTCCCGACTACCGCACCCACCGCAAATGGCTCAAAGACCACGGACAGGAGCTTATTCTTTAATCAAATTTTGTTTTGATCCGCAGGCCGCCGTAACGCGGTTCATAATCAGACTCCCTTTTGTACGCCGCGCTGCCGTCGCGTCTGACATCCTTCGGCTTTCCGTTCCCATACCTATCTTTGTCCCGGGTTTTCTCACCCCTTGTCACATATCCGCCTTTCTTTTTATCTCCGCTTTGACCGCCCTTACTCTTATCGGCGAATTTCCCGTTCCTGCCGCCGTAACCGCCTTTCTTTTCACCGCCCTTGCCGGCGCGGCCACCCTTCATCGGTTTTCTCTCGAAGAAGAATTTCTCCGCCCGGATGTCCTCAATCTCATCCCCCAGCTTCATCTTCATGAAAGCCGCCGCAATCTGCGTCGCGCTGTACTGTCCAAGAGCCACCGCATCTAAAATATATTCCGTGGCTTTGCTGATGTCCTCATTTTCAATTACAGCCGTGGCTTCCTTCAAAATCTTTTCCGCTTTTCTGGCAGTGATGTCCGCCGCGTTTGGCACCTTGCGCTCTTTGATCTTCGTATGGCAGATCCGTTCGATATCACGAATTTTGTAAGCCTCTCTTCCCACAACCAGAGTAAAGGAACGCCCCGTCTTTCCCGCACGCCCGGTTCTGCCGATGCGGTGCACATAGTATTCGATATCGTCCGGCACATCGTAATTGTAGACCGCCTCCACATCGCTCACGTCAATGCCTCTGGCCGCCACGTCGGTGGCAATCAGAATATTGATTCTGCCGCTGCGGAACAGATTCATAACCGTATCCCGCTGTCCCTGCGTCAAATCGCCATGCAGGCCTTCCACCTCGTAGCCCCTCGCCTTCAAGTGTTCCGTCAGCTCATCCACCATCCGCTTGGTATTGCAGAAAATCAGCGCGCGTCCCGGCGTATAATAGTCAATCAGACGGCACAGCACTTCTTCCTTATCCTGTTTCCGCACCTGATAATAGGCCTGTTTGATCAGCGGAATCGTCACTTCCTTGGGCGTCATCTTGACATAAGCCGCATTCTTCTGATAAGTTTTTGTGATATCCAAAATGGGTTTTGGCATGGTGGCCGAAAACAGGCCCGTCTGACGCTCCTTAGGCGTCTCCTTCAAAATTGTCTCAATATCTTCCCGGAATCCCATGTTTAACATCTCGTCCGCTTCATCTAAAACTACCGTGTGCACATGATCCATCTTAAGCGTGTGTCTGCGCATATGGTCCATGACGCGTCCGGGCGTTCCCACCACAATCTGCACGCCGGTCTTTAAGTTCTTGATCTGCTTGTAAATCTCCTGCCCGCCGTAAACCGGAAGCACTTTGATGCCGTTCATATACTTGGCAAACTTGCGCAGCTCATCCGCCGCCTGCATGGCAAGCTCTCTGGTGGGGCAGAGGATCAGCGCCTGCAGGGAACGGTTTTCCGGATCGATCTTCTGCAAAATAGGAATGCCGAAAGCCGCCGTTTTCCCTGTGCCGGTCTGGGCCTGCCCTATGATATCCTGCCCCGTCATAAACAGGGGAATCGCCTGTTCCTGAATGGGTGTCATATGCTCAAAGCCAAGTTCTCTGACAGCCCGCAGAATCCTTTCGTCAATCCCTGCGTCCTCGTAGCGCCTGCTCTCCTTTTCCCCGCCGTCCTTTTCTCCGCCGTCATAACGGTTCGCCGTCAAAATCTCCTTCTCCAAAAATGCGTCAAACTCTCTGTTTTTTTTCTTGTTTTCCTTACTCATCTTTCCTCATCTTTCTTTGCTGTTTACGCGTCCCTTTACAATAAGAAGTGCTGCCAGCTCTTGAGGCATGGCAGCATTGTAAACCACTCTCTGTTCGATTCCCACCTGCGGCAAAACGACAGGTTTCCTGCATGTAACTGCTTCGGTTATGCCATATAAATTCTGCGGAGCTTACTCACAGCCCGGTCTCTGATCAGGCATTCCCCATGTTCCTCAAGATACTGCATCCGCTCCTCAGAAACCGCAATCAAATTTCCAAACTCCACGGCCTGCGCGCTGATTCTGTTAAACGCCTTGTAGGAAAGCCTGTTTTTTTCGAGCACCAGATAATAATCCTGACCCTCCTTGTAAAGATGGCTCTTCACAGAATATGTATTCGGTATCGTGGCCGCGTACTGCATCGTCTGGTGCATCGACGCAAAGACAAACATCCTGCGGTTCTCATCGTACTCTCCCGCCGTCTGTGCCGCCACTTTTGCCCGTTCTTCCTGTCCTGCCAGTTCCGCGCTGAATTCCTGCAGCACCTCTTTCAGGTTTTGCAGCATTTCCTTGAAAGCGGCGGGGCCTTCGTCCGTAAAAGTTACCACAAGGCCGTTATCCTTAAGCGGCGTGATCTGCATGGCGATGTTGCCATTGTTGATCTGGTATCCCACCTCCTCGTGGGCCCGCTCTATGATATCCCGCAAAAACTCCTCGCCTCTCTCGTTGCGCTCAAAAATGTCCGACAACGTAAGCCCATACTCACTCATGTCATCAGCAGAGACAATACATTGCACTGTGGCATCATTAATCTTTTTATATTTCATGTATTTTCCTGTCCCCTATCTTTTCCAAAGTGTAGCCAACAAAGTAAACTCGCAGTGCACGCTCGATTCCGCTTCGCTGCTCATTGCCTTCGCGGACATTATATCACAAAAATACGCAATAAGGAAGAATCTTATCGCGTATCTGTAAAAAAATTATTCCTGGCTGCTTTCCCAACGAGGTTCCTCCCAGTTTTCGCCGTTACTTACCGCGAAATGCAGATGCGGTCCCGTAGACCGGCCTGTCGATCCGACGACGGCAATTTTTTGTCCCGCGGCCACACTGTCCCCCTCTTTCACCAGTGTTTCCCCGCAATGGGTATAGTAAGTCATCTGGCCGCTCTGTCCATGCCACAGCACCACATAATTGCCGTTTTCCGCATCAAACCCAACCCGGTAAACCGTGCCGTCTGCGGCCGCCACAATATCTGTCCCTGCAGCGGCGGCCAGATCTACACCGCTGTGCATTACTGCTTCTCCCGTGACGGGATGGACACGCTCCCCGTACCCGTCGGATATCCGGTCATAACCAGGGCAGGGATTGACAAAGGCCACCTCCAGATCGTGGTGCGCCTCCGCCGCGTCGTTAATCAGCGGTTTTACCAACATATCAGCCACCGCATTTTCTCCCGCCTGCTCATTCCCCGCCGCATCCTCTGCCGCTGTCGTCTTGCCACTCCTTATCTCCTCCAGCTTCCTCTCCTGCGTCAGGGAATTAATCTGATACCGATCGTCCACTTTCGGCTGTCCCATGCGGAATCCGCCTTCTCCCTCATCCCAGAACAGCTGTACCGCTATCGGGACAAGATCATAAATCCAGAGTTCCTCATAGCCCTCCAGTCTCAAACCGGGCACCAGATGAATGGCCATTCCTTCATATCCTTCCCCGGCATCCTCCCCATAGATTTCGCTGTTCAGGTCAAAATCCACGGTGTCTGCGCAGATCTGCACCTCCTCCACCTGAAAATCCTGATAAGTGGAAATATCCAGAATCCCGGCCAGCACATTCCCACTGCCGTCGTAATAGACCCGAACCTCTCCTTTCTCCTGATCAATCCCATAAGTCAGATGGGCTTCGGCCCATGAAAGGTACTCTTCCTCAGGAAACACTTGCAGCTCCACCGTGCCCGTATCATACCGGTATCCGCTGGCAAGCCGAGAAATCTCCGTCCTGTCGCTCTCCTCCTCCATATACTCCCAGACAAACCGTCTGGGCAGGCCGTCCTGCGCCCGCTCCAACACTTTGATATTTTCGCTAAAGTCGTTCCTGACAGTCGGATACCAGACAAGATCAAAGGTGTTTACGTCCTCCCCGATCAATGTCTTTACACCCCGGCAGCCAAAATCCTTCGTAAAAAGACCGTAAACCGACAATGACTCGTCCTCGACACGACAGAGCCGATACCATCCCTCCTCCGGCGCGTCTTCCCTCTTTCCGTTCTGATACTCGTAAAAATGCTGCATGTCCACCTGACGGTCCAACAAAAGCTCACTGTCATCCCGTCCCTCCATAACGCCGTGGTAGGCAAGCGCATCCTCAAAGGCCGCCTGTCTGGCCTCCTCAATCGCTGCTTCCTCCAACTCTTTGATTTGTTCTTCCGTCAGCTCAGCGGTATTGATATAGCCATCGACCACATACTCGCCGTATTCCTTCTGTATCCGCTCGAACTCCTCACCGCCCTTCTCCAAAACCATATCCCGGTTTTGCGCAGAGGAAACGGCTTCTTCCTGCTCCGCTCCCGTAAAGGCACAGCCGCAGATCAACAAAACCAGCGAGAGAACCGCCACGAGCACAACCGCCTCCGCTTTCTTTTTTTCCGTCAGCGACACAATCCGCTCTCTGACACCGCGCTCGCTCCCGGAAAACATGAGCGGCATACCGGGACACTCCGTTTTTCCAACACACTCCTGCAAGAGGGCCAAAAGCGTCCTCCCGTAAGCAAACCGCTCTTCCTCGCCTAGCAGTCTGACCGCCGCCTCATCACAGGCAAGATCGCTGTCCTGTCTCGCCGCAAAAGCCGCCGCCCACACCAGAGGATGAAACCACCAGAGGGCCGCAAGGGCGCACCGCAGAAAAGCCCAGAATCCATCCCCATGCAGGGCGTGGCAGTATTCGTGTGCCAAAACATGCAGCAGTCCCTGTTCCCCACCGGGCAGCTCCGTCCCAATATAAATATGCCGTCCCACCAGACAGGGACTTGGCAGCCCCCTCACCCGATACACCCGCATACCGCGCGCCGCCAGTCTCTCTCCCATAACAGCGGGAATCTCTTCCGTGGAAATCTCCTGCCGTTTACTGCGCAGATAGCGCGCGAATCGAAACCGCATCCAAAACAGATAACCGCCCACAAGGAGAACTCCAAAAAGCCAAACTCCTGTGACCACCAACCGCCATGCGTCCCCTTCTTCACAGGCCGCTTTCACTACCGCCAAAAATCCGGCTCCTTCTGCCGTCTCACTCTGCGTTTTGCTGCCGGCAACGGCGTTCTGACCTGGCTGCTTTGCCGCCGCCTGCAATGGATTTTGCGGGAAAATGGCAGTTTCTTCACCGTTCACTTCCCCGTAAGCGGTTTGGCGCTCCGCCTGCCCCTGTCCTACATTTCCCTGCAGGGAATCCGCCTTTGTCACACCCGCCTGCCGCAAGTCTTCCTGCCCCACGCCTGAAAAAAAATTCATCACGCTGACAGAACTTGTCCCCAGGGAAAGCGGCAAAAGAAGTCTGACCGCCACAAGAAGCCACAATCCATAGCGGAGTCTCATACTGATTTTACCCATCGTCAGCTTGCGCAGGCCCAAAATCCCTATAATCAGCACCGATGATGTGATCCATATTTCAAATACCGCTGCCATCACTGCCGTCCCCCTTCCACTTTTTCCTCCGTCCCTGCGTCTGCGTCCGCCTCAGCCCGCCTTAAAATCTCATAGAGTTCAGCGATCTCCTTTCCCGAAAGTGCCTTCTGCTCCACCATAGTATTCAGCATAAGTCCCATTTTGCCGTCAAAGACCCTCTCCAGAAATTCTTCCGTCTCCTGCAAAACCGCCTCCTGCCTTTCAATTTTCGGATAATACAGCTTTGCCCGGACTCCGGATTCATAAAAAACCGCGCCCTTATCCTCCATCCGCTTTAAAAAAGTCATAATCGTATGCTTTGTCCAACCGGTTGACTCCTGAAACCGCCGGGTAAGCTGCATCATTGTCTGAGGGGCCTCCTCCCACAGCACATTCATCACTTTCCACTCTGCTTCCGATAATCTGATCATCTGTCTCTTTTCCTCTGTGTAGGTTGACGTTTGCCTACCATTTTTATACTTACGACTATACTCTTTTGGTAGTCATTTGTCAACCAATTTTTCACACAGCTTTTTCCATTTATCTGCTTTTATCGTCATAACGTTTCTTTTTTCAGACTTTTTGTACTTTTTTTGTATTTTTTTAGAATGCTTCCTTTCCTTTTTTACTAAAAACTGCTAAAATAGGGTTAAGTAATAAGGATTCATGCCGATATCCTTAACAGAACAAGGAGTTCGCCGTGCAACAAGGATATGGCCATATCGAAACGCACAAATATGAATCCAAGGAGGGATCACCGCAATCTATGCAAATGAATGGAATTATAAAGTGGAAGCGGTTATGGCGGTCACCCCGGTGAGGAAGACAGCTTCCGAAGACAAAAATCGCCAGTCCAAGCAGAATCCGTCCCAGGCCTTCGCAAAGAAGTTCTTTTCCGAAGTACTGGACGAAGCATTTGAGAAGGAGCAGAATCGAAATATCGAAGTTCGCACGAACGGATACACGAGAAATGCCCTTCCTTTTCAAAATTTTGTGAATTTACGAGAATATTCTTAGAATTGCAAAAAATACAAAAGAAATCAGAAAGCTCAGTGCGTCCGTTCTGAGCTTTCTGATTTTTATTTAGATGATGTAGTTCCCACTCTTCTGCTCGTGCCACTCCACCAGATCAGCCAATGTCACACGGTCTACCACATCGCTGACCGCCTGATTCAGCATCTGCCAAAGCCGAAGCGTCACGCAGCCCTCCCGCCTTTCGCAGGCATACGCCTCATCGTCCAGACAGGCCACCGGAGACAGCGACCCCTCCGTCAGCCGCAGAATCATTCCCACCGTATACTGTTCCGGCGGCTTCATAAGATGATATCCCCCCTGCGGGCCTCTGACACTTTTCACATATCCCGCCTTGTTCAAAACGGAAATGATCTGTTCCAGATATTTTTCAGAAATCTCCTGTCTGGCCGCAATGTCACGGATTCTCACCGGTTCTCCCGTATCGTAAACCGCAAGATCAAGCATCATTCTCAGCGCATATCTGCCTTTCGTGGAAATCTTCATCTCCCCAACCTCCTTCCATCATAGCGTTCTCTCTGATTCTTCTGTATTCCCATAGTTTTAATATGCTTTTATAATATAAAGTTATACTATAAAAGGGAAGCTTCTGTCAAGAAGGGCCCTCCTTTTATGCGCAGGGCGGACGCGATCCTGCTTACTTTTTCAGCGGTAAGTAATCCCTGCGCCGACATGCGGGATAATCGCGCTGTATGTGGCATCTGCCACAAATACGCCGATGAGCGCTACAGCCAGACCTACCCTGAGTTTTCCGGGAATTCTCCTGTACACGGCATAAAACAAGGGACTGGCCACCCACACCAACAGCATTCCCCCCACGCCAAAAAGAAGGCTGCTGAGCAGACATATCCTGCCATGCAGGTTGAAAGCCGCCCCGCTGTAATCCCACCATTTGATTCCCCATTTCCATTCCAGATACCATCCCGTCGCATATTCCAATGCCGTACAAAGCAGCATGGACAATACAAAAATCATCGCAGGCCTGTCACGCCACCTGTGGAACAAGATCTCCAACATAACTGCGCCCATCCCGTAGATCGGGAGCCACGGCCCCGTCAAAAATCCCCTGTTGACATACATTTCATCTTTCCAAAGGTAAAGGAATCCCTCCCACAGCCATCCAAAGACCGCTGTCAGAAAAAAGAGCCAAACATAGTATATAAAGTCTGTCCTGATCGCTTTTTCCCTCTTCTGGTTCATAGCTTTCCTTTCGGTTTTCCGCTTTACCGGATTAGTATACAGTCTTTCTTTTTTTCTATTCTATTTTCTTCTCCATAAATAGGATTATTTTCCTATTTCCCTCTTAAGAAAATGCTTCCACCGGGCGATATATATGACAAGAGAAGGTTTTTGCAGATCTTCTGACGGGTAAACGGATTTACAAAATGAATAAAGAAAGCTAAGGAGGGCTAAAATCATGAACAATATGAACGGCATCGGCAGTTATAATGCAATGCAGAAGAACCTTTACTCCGCTTCCGCGCAGAGCAGGAAAACCGCCAAAGCTGACGACAAAAAAACCGACAGCACGAAAAAGACAGACAACAGTTCCGTACAGTTGAGCGACAAAGCAAAGGCTCTTTTGCAGGAATTGAAGAAAACCTACAACAATGCAGACTTCTATGTCGCTGAGTACGAGACCGACGAGGAGGCCGCTGAATACCTCTCCAAGGGTTCCAAGGACTACAGCGTGCTGATCGATCCCGAAGAGTTGGAGCGGATGGCCAACGATGACGAGGTGAAGAAGCAGAACCTCTCCCTGTTGGACGAATCCCTTAACAAGCTCGGAGAAATGAAGGAAGAGTTAAAGGAGACCGGCCGCGAAGACGAAGTGGTAACGCTTGGCGTAAACATCGGCAAAGACGGACAGGTGTCCTACTTTGCGGAACTTGAAAAATCCGGCGAGCGCACCAAAGAATTCGTGGACAAAATCCGCGAGGACAAAAAGGAAGCTGCCAAGGAAGCGGAAGCTGAGAAGGCTGACAAGAACCCAAATCAGGGCAAGTATAATTACGAGCACAGCAAACGCGCTACTGTCACGGCAAACAGCGTGGAGGATCTGCTTGAGCAGATCAAAAACTTTAACTGGGACAACGTGAAGGAAGAGACCACCATTCCGATGCCCGGTAGAAACTTCGACTTTACAATCTAAAAAGGATCGCTCTCTGCGATGAATCGCGGAGGGCGGTTTTTTATGTTTGATCTATTCTATTGAATAACCGCCTTTCTCCAAATGAACATGCGCATCAATCATGCAGAATTTCCTCCTTCCATGCCTTAATCTGTGAAAATAATTCTCCCATCTTCATTTTTGAAAATCTGTTGTATCGACCTTAATCTGTCTGCCATCAACGCAAAAGACATCAAATCCTCTTTTCTCTATTCCATGAACAAAATTTTCATAAGAAATTGTTTTTATTTCCAGAGCTTTCAGATGATTCTCTTTCTTTTCCGGATAACAGTCATTCACAACATGCCCCCTGTGCCTGTCGGGACTGCTTTCCCGTTCCAAAAAGCGCCTGTAAATCACGTTATAATCTCCTGTTAAGGTAATGGTCAAGGCCGGGTATTGATATTTTTCTATCAGATTTTTGATTCCATCTTCTGACGAATATTCAAAATTATTCTCTAAGATAAAAGGTTGTCCTGCTTTCATAAGCCGGCCTGCGGTATCATACATAATTTCCATACTGGCAACTCCAAGATTCACTTTTTCTGCTCTTGACTGAAAACCAACATTATCAAACAGCAATTCCTTTATGGCATCTTTTGAAATAACGGGCAGTTTCAGCCTTTCTGACAAGGCTTCTGCCATAGTGCTTTTTCCTGCTGCCGGAATACCTGTCACTAAAATACAATACATTTTCATGCCTCCTTCAAATGAACGGTTTCTATTGCAACCCCAAGATCCCTTACCTGTAGCAGAAAGTCCTCAGATACATTACTATCCGTAATCAGCAAATCATAATCTTTTACCTGGCATACAGAGTGAATGGAGTTTTTCCCTATCTTCTTAGACGGGTATAACCCGATATTCATTCCGCTGTTTTTCATAACAGCTTTGCCAAATTCCACACCGGCAGGATCATGAATGGAGGCTCCAAAATCCAAAGACAATGCCGCATGTGATAAAAACGCTTTATCCATGCGGATATTTTTTACCATTTGAATGGTATAAAAATCGTGGCAATGACCGCGATGGGACATTTCACCGCCCAGAAATATAACGGATAGATTCATTTTTTTCCGCAATGCCTCTGCAATGGTAACGGAATTTGTCAATACTGTAATGATTATATCTTCCGGCAGATTTACAGCCATATAATATCCAACTAAAGATGTGGTAATGTAAATGACATCCTTGTCCTGAATATATTCGATTGCTTTTTGGGCAACTGCCAGATAATCAGTCCGAACTTCTTTTATATCGATGGGATTATATGTCGGCGCGGGATAGATTTCTCTTGGATTCACTGCAATGGCACCACCATGTGTTCTCTGCAGCAATCCTTTACTTTCTAACAGCCTCAAGTCCCGCCTTGCACAATCCGCTGAAACCTGATAACATTCCTGAATTTCTGACACCAGAATCCGTCCCGTTTCATTTACCTTGCGAATAATATCCTTCTGCCGTTCTTCCATAAACATAATACATACCCCACATTCGTGTTTATAATTTTATATGCCTATTTATGTTTTATTATACTTGTTTATTCCTGAATGTGCAAGCTTATTTATGAACGGAAATTGCGTGGGAAAATTGAAAGAATAACACTTTGATGTAGAATTGGGCATAAAAAACCGCTCTCTGCGATGAATCGCGGAGGGCGTTTTTTTACGCTGTTCGATCTTACGACAAACGCGCATACAATTCTCTAAATTCTTTTTCCGAAAGGTTTAACTGCGTTTCATTAAAATAAGGAACGCCATCACGGATTCCAAATTCAAGGGAGACAGGCCCGTCTAGGTAGTAGGCTTTATGTGTGTAATCAACCGGTTCGGCCTGCCGGACATAATCGATTAATGCCATTGCCGCCTTTCTGGATGTTTCGTCCGACATACCGCCAACTGCAAGACCTGAGCCTGCGCAATAAATGTCCAGGTAAACTTCTTTTCCTTCTTCCGATTTCGCTAAAATACAATATGAAAAAAGATTCTCCATATTTTCTGTCTCATAGATTGGCTGACCAAATAACGCTTTGATTTTACCGCACATAAGAGAAAACTGGTTTTCATAATCTGCAAAGTCTTCAATAAAGTTATATAGTTTACTGCTGCCTGTTAATTTTTCCATGTCTTTCACGGATTGAAATGTGTATGGCATTTTATCCTCCTCTGTTTTCGTTTATCTCCCCAATAAATCGGAATTTATCTACCTTCTTCAAATTTAATCTTTGATGGATATCTGGCTTCGTTCATTTCGGATTTAACTTTAATCACCTGCTCAATATCAATGTCATATATATTTGCAATGGCTAAAGCATAATAAATGATATCCCATAATTCTTCATCTACTGTACCCTTAATTTCATTACTATTTTGTGCTTTTAGACCTTTTCTCATAGCACGAGAAAGTTCTCCCACTTCTTCAGACAATTTAAGGAAATAATCCTTCAGCAGTTCTGGTTGATAGTCCTTTTCCTTAATATAGGTCTGTAAATATTTTATCGTTGTTTTTCCATCCATACAGTTTTACCTCTGTCAAATCCCGATTGTGTTATGTCTTCCCATAAAGCGTTACGAACCCTAATAAGGGAAAAAAGATGAAAACAGTTTCCTTACAATAGCTATCATAATCTGCCTCCAGACACCGCTGCTTCGTTCTACTTAGCGCTCCGGCCAACCTGAAATTATTTTATTTACGTTCCATAAATCCTATGATTGAAAAAATCAATCCTGCAATTCCAATTCCAATAGAGAACATTTCCATTCCTGATGAAGAAAGAGAAACTACGATAGCAAAGAGTAATATCGCAATACCTAATCCCATTTTTTTCATTAAAAATACTCCTTTGCAAATCCTGATTGTGATTTAATGATTTTCAAGGAAAACATTAGCTGCCATATTTTGTTATTAAAATATCCGCCCCCTGAAAACACTAAGTTTATAGCAAGTACGCTTTCTCTTAAAGTTTCCCATGTGTTATACCTTCCGCAAGGCATTATTAACCCTGATAAGGGCAAAAATACGGGAAACAATTTTTCATTTCAATACTTGTAATAATTCATACAAATTATCAATACTTTCTTTATTCTTCTCTGTATGTTGTACCCAAATAAATTTACAGTTAGCATTCATTGCCGTTCTTCTGTCTTTTTCTTCATCTCCCACGAAAATCAACTCTGTGATGGGAGTAGAAAATTGCTTTAGCATTTTCCAAAGCTGTTCCAAAGCTGAAATAGAGCTTTAGAACAGCTTTGGAGAAATGCTACTTTTTGATTTCCCAATATCCAAATCTTTTTCCGCCTTTACGTTCTATTTTTCCCTCATTCACCAATTCTTTCACATTTTTTTGTATGTGTGTCCTTGTTTCGTTGAAAGCCTCCTGCAACTCCTTTTGCGTTGCTGTTGGTTGATTTTGTAAATATTCCACTATTTTATTTTTTAAAGCTGTATCTTCAGCTTTAGAATCCAGCTTTGAAAATTGTTTATCAGATATTGAAACAGCAGCTAACTTTATCATAATATCCTCTGAATGTACCACGTACTCCGGCTGCAAAGTGCCGTATTCGTTACACACTTCAAAGATTTTTTGAATCCCTCGTCCCCAGCTTTCAATATAGCCTGCCCTAAAAAACGCTCTCGCAATTTTGGGATTATATGGTCGGGATTGATGCCTTTGTAACAGGGACTCCATCGTCCAATCAGATGGGAATACGCATTCATTACTAATATACATTGCATCATCTTCAATACGGACTTGTATCGGTATTCCGGCACTCCAACGGGAATGCACAAGTGCATTATAAAGTGCTTCCCGCACTGCGTCTTTTGGAAAAGGATATGTTTCTACTCTGGTTAAATTGTCATAAGTAACAGGCGCCTTTAAATATTTTAAATAAATCAATTCAATGACCCGTTCGGCCTGCATAAACAATGATCCTATCACTTCATCCTGATACTGTAAATCAGAACCTTTCCCAAATTTTGCAATTTTTGTATAAGTTCCAAACATCCATTTTTGTGGTGTCCGGTGGAAAAGAAGAACTGCAGCTCTGGTAAGTTTTCCATCCTTTAACAGATCCAAACTGTCCAAGAGCTCTGCATTACTCATATTCAAATCATCTTTGGTCATACGTTTGCTTCGGATTGCTTCCCGACGAAAAATATCAAAACTTTCTTTATCCAAATCCTCTGCTGTCACTCCTTCAATCACAGTATCTTCCCACCGTATACCGGTTTTTGAGGATATAAATTCCGTTAATGCCACACCCCGTAGTAATTGCTTAGTGCTGCCACTCCGAAAATGATACTCTCCCTTATAACTTACTGGATAACTGCTAGGATTTACAATAATTTCAATATAGTCCAATCCGTTTTTTGAAAGCAAATTCACATCTGCAAGAAATCCCAGATTCGTTTGAATCTTATTTGGTATTTCTTCTAAGAGCTTTTTTCCATTCTGTACACCGACAACCTTACCTGTGTCATCTACACCAATATAAATTTTTCCACCCTGTGCATTAGCAAATCCGCATATCCATTTCAAATAATCGTCACGCCACGATTCTTTCCATTCAATATTTTGGCTTTCTGCCATAAACAAAGTCCCTCCTGATTATTTCCTTCTGCAATATCTCTTGCTTGCAAAACCACTTCGTTAAAACAACATCAATTTCTTTTCCATAAATGTCTTCCTGACCAATTGGAATTTAACGCACTCTCTCGATATTTGTAATATCAAATCCAACTTTTTCATATAGCCTTACAGCTTTTTCATTCCATTTAGCAACATGCAGCAAAATAGGCTCATTACTAATTTGGAGAATATGGTTCATTCCCCATAATAAAATTTGTTTTCCATATCCTTTATTTTGAAATTTCCTATTGACTATTAAATCATCTATTTCACTTCCATAACATGCTACAGAACCAATAATTTCTTCTTCGTTTACAAGCAAAAAAATATCCTTACTTTTTTCACCGATTTGTTTATAATCACTCAAAAAATTATATGGCTCAATATCAAGAGATTTTCGCATTTCAAAAAAGCAGGCATTATATATTTTCATGTATTGTTGAAAATACTTTTGCTCAAAAGGAATACATGAAATACTACTTTTTCCAATATCGTCTTTTACACATTTCATTTCATATACTATTATTTCCATACTGTGATCTTCCCCAGTCTTCCTCTAAATGTGTCATAAAAACTTCCCTGATACCACACTGTTTCCGTATGGCATCAATTTCATCTAAAGTAAACAGTTCTTTGCGCAGTGGGTTATCTTCCTTTAATACAAAACCATCTTTTAATATATCCCCGACAATGGTATTGCCAATAATCAAAACGTCTGCATCCTGTTCTTGCATAAAGAAATCCTTTCTGCCGCGCTTCTGTACATACACGACAGTTACAACATGCCCTTGGCGTGCTGACACAGCCTCCGGAGCCAAGTATGATTACATTCATGTTATGCTGCCTCAATCAACATCCCTTTTTTTCATAGGTGACTTCCTGATAAATGAGAATTTATTCAATTTCTTTTTTAGAAAAAAGAAGCCATCCATGCGCTGAACAAGTTCCCATCCATCAGCTCCTAACTCGTTTAACTGCATTTCAAGCTCTTGCGCAATCTTTTCATATTACTTTGTGCCCAAAGCTAAAGATGTTGCAATCGTTATAACTTTATATTCATACTTTTTCATTTGAAGATACCCCCATTCAAACTTGAAATTAGCTATTTTTCTTAAAGTACTCAATTATCATTATAACAATTCCTAAGACTGCCAATACGATAGAAATACCAAACCAAAGCGTAAGGTCTGATTCCGCTATTTATGTTAAGAGTTTTCCCGGAGGAGTTGACCATCCATTTATAGTATTTTTCAGCTTAACAAATCCCGATGTACTTTTCGGCAGACAAAAAGATGAAAACAAAATCACACAAATACGCAAATTTTTCTTGTCAAAAATTATAACATGAAATGAACATGACAGGAAGAACTGATTGAAATATTTTCTTAAATTTCTCCGAAAATTCAATTAGCAAAGGAAGGTAACATCAAAGGACGCTTGCATATGCAGGTGTCTTTTTGCGGTAATCCTGATTATAACCATTCTTACTACTTGTTTATACATAATATTTTTCTATAATAATAATTGAGCAAAGAATCAGGATTAGCAACTTTTATTTTGCAACGGAGGAATCTGCAATGAATTATATTAACAAGACTATAATCAACGCTGTTATTAAAAAGTCAGATGCCTTGTGTCCTAATTCTCTGGCATTGATCGGTGTGTATGGTTCGGTTGCTACTGGAGATGAACATGAAAAATCCGATCTTGACCTAATGATTTTGATCAATGATGAAAACGGATGGATACTGGCTGACGGATTTATATTAGATGATGTTGATGTGGGATATGATATTTACTGTACGAGTTGGGATATGCTTGAAGGAGATGCTCAGTGTAACCACGCACAGTTATCTAAGCTGTTCGATTCAATAATTGTTTATTGCAAAGATCAAAGCGCAGTAAAGAAATTGGATGAGATAAAGAAAAAAGCAGCAGAGATTCTTGCATCAGATAAACGATATGATAAGGCTAACAATGCATATTGTGAAGCAAAAAAGATGTTTGCAGAATCATATCTTACAGAATCTTTATCAAAAGTCAGAAGCTGTGCCGGAGCAGTTATTAAATTTATAGAAGATGCTGTAATGTTGTATAATGGGCAGTATTTTAGAAAAGGGACAAAACGAGCTTTTGATGAGCTAAGACAGCTTAAACTTCCTTTTGATCTTGAAACCATCATTATTGACATCATTCAGGCGGACACAATCGAAAAGGTAAGAGAAAGACTGAAAGAGTTGTTGGTTTTGATCCAAGAGTATTTACAGGTTCCGAAGAAAAAAGAACTTCCTTCTGCAGCGAATCTGAAGGGAACTTATGAAGAAATGTATTCTAATTGGAAAAATAAAATGCCGGAAGCAGCAGACAGAGATGATGTATATTCCTCATTTATGAATTTATTATCCTTACAGTATATGTTTTATGGGATCACAGAAGGTATAGCAGTAGATGACTTTGAGATCATGGATAAATTTGATCCGAAAAATCTTGAGGAAAATGCGGATGTCTTTGATAAGGCTTTGAGTAATTACCTTGCAGAGTATGAGAAAGTGGGGATTTGTCCAAAGCGTTATAGGAGCGTGGAAGAATTCGCGGAAGATTATAGTCGTTGTTTGTCCAGGTAAAAGCCGAGGACGGGATATGATGTTCCTTCCTGTCTAAGTGCTGCAGTAGGAATGATATTGTCAATATTGGTTGACACTTTTTTTACAAGGATATCAATGCCTAAGA
>CAMXPV010000008.1 GCA_947245585.1 uncultured Lachnospiraceae bacterium
CTGCGCCTGCTGCCTTGCGCCAGTCGATCTTCCCGCCGTCTGCTGCCTGAGACAACGCACTTCCGATAAAGCCCGCGCCGCCGCCGAAGAAGCCGCCTAAAAGTCCGCCTGCAAGGATGGTCGGTATTTCTCCCGTCGGGTCTACGTAGTTGACGGGATCGTTGTCACAGTACGGGTACGGGTTTAATCCTCTCCTGATCGGGTCGGGAGAAAGCATTCTGCCCTGCGCGCTGTCGTAAAATCTGGCCTGCGCAAAATATTTTCCGATTACGGGATCATATGTATAGTTAGTAAAGCGTATATCCGTATCGGTTTCCGGGGAAAGCTGCGTCTCCATCCTGCCCCATGCATCGTGGCCTGCGCGCCATACTGCGCTTCCCTGCGGGTCTGCCGCATAAAGCGGGCTTCCCCAGAGGTCTGGCATCTCATACATCCGGCCTGCCGCTGTGGTATAGCCAAGGCGTTCATAGCTGATGCCGTACACGGCCTTTGTAATGCCGCCTCCGTCATGGTATGCCATCAGGTCATTGCCTGCGGCGCTTAAGACATCAGGCACATACGCCGTCTTTCTGATCTGCGGCGTCTCTGCCCCCTGACAGGTCACGGTATTTCCGATCCGCATATGCAGGGCATTGTAGGCATAGTCTGTCTGCGCGCCGCTTACAAGGTTCTTTCCGGCTGTCATACGGTTCGCCATATCATAACTGTACTGGCAAATCAGACTGCCGTCCTGTCTTTCTTCTGTCAGATTCCCCCTTTTATCATAGCTGTAGCTGTAGGCTGCGCCGTCCTGCACCATGGCTGTCAGCCTGTTCATGGCATCGTAGGTATAGGCCGCTTTCTCCGCACCATTCACCTTCCATGCCGTGCGGTTCCCCATCGCGTCGAAGCTGTAGGTCACCTGCTTTTCTCCTTCCATGAAAGAAAGCAGCCGTCCCATGGGATCATAGGTATATACGGCGTTCTCTGCGGGTACATCTTCGCCCTTCTTTTTCTGGAAACCGACGATACGTCCCATCGCATCATAAGAAAGGCTTATGTCCATACTCCCGCCATCTTCTGTCTGGTAGCTAGCCGTCACGGGCATCCGGCCTGCATTGTAGGTGTAGGCCGCCCTGCCGCCGGGCTGTGTCATGGACAGGAGATTGCCTGCCGCGTCATAGCCGTACTGTGTGCCAATCCCCTGCGCATCGGTCACACCGGTAAGGCGGCGGCTGCCGTCATAGGTATAGTTTACCACACTTTCGTCCGGATAGCGAATGGCAGTTCTGTTTCCTGCCGCGTCATAGGTATAGCCGGTCTTTCGTCCCTCATGGTCGGTGATGCCTGTCAGTCTTCCTAGCACATCCCGCTCCATGGTCATGATGCCGTTCCAATCCTGCATCTCCACCATCTCGCCGCGCTTATTGTAGCGGAACAGCGCCTGCCTGCCATCCCCATAGGTCATCTGCACAGGCTGATTGTTCAGGTCATAGGTCACTGCGGTGGCATTGCCTTCCTCATCTGTGATCTCCGTCAGATTGCCGTTTCCGTCGTAGGCGTAGCTTCTCTCCTCCTCCATGGGATTGATCATGCGGATGACTGCGCCTCTCTTATCATACTGATAGATGGTCTCGCAGGTTCTGGTTTCCGCCTCCGAAGCATATTCTCTGATTCGGCGGTTCATGGCATCGTATTCATAGCGTGTCACATGCCCCAACGGGTCTGTGATCCCTGTCAGGTTACCGCAGGCATCATAGGCATATGCCGTCACATTGCCGCAGGCATCTGTCACCGTTTCGATCTGTCCGTCCGCCGTATAAGTGAAGGTCAGACTCTCTCCCTCCGGATTTGTGACATCCGTCACCTGCCCCAACGCGTCGCGGGTATATGCCGTCACACCGCCCAGCGCATCGGTTTCCTGCACAACTCGGCCTGCCGCATCATAGGTATAGGAAACAGTATTGCCTTCCGGATCTTTCCTGCTTACAAGATTGCCCGCAGGAGAGTATGTATACTCGGTCACATTGCCGCCCGCGTCGGTTTGTGTCAGCACCCTTCCCATCTTGTCATAGGTAAATGTCAGACTACGTTCCGCCGCATCGGTCATCTGCAGCAGCCGTCCCATAGCGTCATACTGATAGGTCGTCTCCGCGCCTTCCTGATCAGTCACCTTCGCAATTTTACCAGTATTGGTATATTCCAGAGTCAGACTGTCGCCGTTTCCATCCGTCACCCCGATCATACGTCCCAATGCGTCATAGGTATAGTTCCATGTATTGTCATTGGCGTCAGTGAAGGATACCATATTGCCTGCCGCATCATAGGTGCAGCTCTTCTCATGGCCCTCCTCATCGACACTCCGCACCATACGGTTCAGGCTGTCATATGCGTAAGTCCTGACCCCGCCTAACGGATCAGTCTCACTGATCAGGTTGCCGCCTGCATCATAAGCGAGCGTCGTTTTGCCGCCGCCTGCATCTGTGACAGCAGTCATATGTCCCGCCGCGTCGTAGGTAAAGGCGGTCATATGATCTAACGCATCCGTTACCACCGTGATACGGTTATTGGCGTCAAACGTATAACTTTTACTGTTCCCCTCCGCGTCCGTCGTTTTGATACAGTTACCGTTTGCATCGTACTCATAGATGGTTTTGCCGCCGTCAGGCGCGGTAATCTCCTTCAAACGTCCTGCCTCATCGTAGACGCGGGCCGTCTTATTATTTTCCGGATCGGTAATCTCTGTCACATTGCCGTCTCCATCATAGGATGCCGCGTGCACCGCCTCGTCCGGCATTTCTACCGCCGTGACTCTGCCTAGTTTATCGTAGGTATAGCGGGTTGCTCCGTCTGCGGATGTCTCCGTAAGCAGCCTGTTTTCCCCATCATAGGTATAGGCTGTCACAACTCCATCCTCATCTGTCCTGGTCAGCAGATTGCCTGCCTGATCGTAGGTATAGCTTACACTGTGTCCGAGCGCATTGGTCTCACTGATCACGCGTCCCTGCGCATCATAAGTATAGGTGGTCTGGTGCTCCAACGGATCAATAACCGTCTGGATTCGGCCCATAACGTCATAGATATACCTTCGGATGCCGCCCGCCGCATCGGTAATCTGCGTCAACCGATTAACTGCGTCATAGGCATAAGCCGTCACATTGCCGTTTCCGTCTGTGCAGGCTGTCGTATTCCTCACGGCATCATAGGCATAGGACACCTCTGCACCTGTGGGATCTGTCTCCCGAATCAGATTACCCGCCGCGTCATAGGCATACTGATACACATTCCCCATAAAATCCGTAACAGACTTAAGCTGTCCCATCTCATTATAAGCCAGTTCCTGTTGATTGCCCCGTCTGTCTGTGATTCCTGTGCGGTTGCCGTTCTCATCATAAGCAAAGAGTACCTCTCCATCCTCATCCCTCACCTTAAGCAGATCGCCCGCCGCCGAATACTGATAGGATATCGCCCGGCCTTCCGGCGAAGTGTAAGAAATAAGTCTTCCTAAAGCATCATGAACATACTGATAAATATTCCCCTCCGGGTCCTGCGCCTGCTTCAGATGATTTTTCTCATCATACGTATAACGCCATACATTTCCTTCCTTATCCGTCCATGAAATGAGATTGTCGTTATCGTCATAAGCATATACGCTGCTGTTTCCCCTCTCGTCCTCTACACTGGTCAGGTTATTCCTCTCGTCATACTGATAATGGCACTCCGTACCATCTCTGTTTACGATTGTAATCGGCAGATTCCTCTCATTATAGGTTACCTGCTCTTTTTTGCCGTCCGGATAGGTAACGGCGGTCATACGTCCGCAGGCATCGTAACTCATCTGCGTACAGTTACCGAGTGCGTCCGTCTGTGCCGTAATTCTTCCGTTCTCATCAAAGCTGTTATGAATACCAGTCTCCGCCAACTGTACATCCATAACATTTCCGTCCGCGTCATAGCAATAGCTTGTAACATTTCCCATTTCATCCGTAAACACGGTTCTTCTGGCAGTTTCCTCATAGGCGACGGTGCTCTCGCCCCTTCCGGCCATATTCTGGCTGACAACTCTGCCAAGCATATCGTAGGTATTCTCCAAATAGCTCTGTCCGCCAAAATCCGAAACGGTTAACAGCCTGCCGTTCTCATCATAGGTAAAGGATATTGCCTTCCCCTCATGATTGGTAGCGGATAGCAGTTTTCCTTCCTTATAAACAAAGGCGACCTCTTGATCCATGGCATCCTTCACGCCTGTCAGATATTCTCCGGTATAGATCAGCTGTAGACTGCTGTCGTGCCGTCCACTGATCCGAATGATCTGTCCCGCCTGATTCTTCTCAAACCGGTATTTAACCAAACCATTCTCCACAATCCTGTTCAGTACAAGACCGCTGTCAAAAACATACTCCGTCCCGTCGATTCCGATGACCGCATAGGATGTGTCTTCCCGCAGTTCCATCCTGTACATGCCGCCAATCCCCTCCGGCACACAAAACGTACCGTCCGCTTCCTTTGCAAAGGGAATGACCGCCCCATGAGGCGTACTGAAATAGGCGTAATCCTCATCCATGCAAAGTACATATTGCAGCGCATGAGACCAATTTTGCCCCAACATCCTGCCAAACGCATCCCGGTCAGAATCGTACATCAGCGTAAAGTGCAGTTTATCTTTCCCGTAGTCTTCCAGAACCGTATAGCTCCACAAGAAAGCGCCGGTCAGTACATTGACAGGATCATTTCCCATATAAGAAATTTTTCCGTCTGTGTAAGTGCTGTCGGCAGGCCGGTCTTGCAGGCCGCTTTTCTTACTGATATCGGTTTTGACAGTCCCTAATGTAGTGAAACGACTGGAACCTTTCTGATTGTTCGCTCTCACGCTAAAGGTATGCTCCGTGTTCGGCCGCAGACCGGAAAATACCTTGCACATCTGTCCCGACATCATATCCTTGTCCGATACATGATAAACCTTCTCATCAAACTTGATATCGTAATCCGCTGCATCAGCCACCGGCGGAAAGCTCACCACCGCGCGATTGAATCCGGTCTTTGCCGATACACCGGAAGGCACCGCAGGCCCTACCGCGATCGTCGTAATCGTCTCCCGTCTGCTGTATGGACTGTTTCCTCCTGCATTGTATGCACAGACACTATATTCATAATCCGTGTCCGGTGTCAGTCCCGTAATGGTTTTTGATGTACCGGTCTGGGTATAACTCTCTCCGTTAAAACTGAGTCTGTAGCCAGTGGCGCCGCTCACACCGTTCCATGATATCGTCACGGAATTCGTGGTCGCCGTCGCGCGGACATTTGTTGGTGTCGAAGGAGGCGCAACCAATGTCCTCACCGTATACCGGGAAGAATATGCGCTGGTTCCGGCGCTGTTTTTTGCGCGTACCTGATACGGATAAGATGTATTTGGCTTTAATCCGGTAATCGTTTTGGATAACGCTGATGTATTGTAAACTGTTCCGTTAAAGGAAACATCATAGCTCTGCGCTTTATTCACCCTGTTCCAACTTACCGTAACACTGTTATAGGTAGATCTCGCACTGATCCCTGTCGGTGCGTCCGGTGCCTTTAAAGCCGTTTTCACCGTCTTATATGGAGAATAACTGCTGTTTCCACCTGCATTACAAGCACGAATCCTGTAGCTGTAGCTGGTATCATCCTTCAAGCCTGTCACTCTGTGGGATGTTCCCTGCACCTTATAAGTCTGACCATTGAAATATAATTCATATTCTGTCGCTCCAGACACTGCATTCCATGTCAGAGTAACGGAATCTGTCGTAACAGTGGTCGTGACTGTCGGATATGTCGTCGGTGCATAGGGAAGGGTCTTCACCGTCTTAACAGGGCTGTAGGAACTGGAACCGTCCGCATTGTTGACACGAACCTGATAGCTGTAAGAAGTATTTGCCGTTAATCCCGAAATCCTCTTACTGGTGCTCGTGACGCGATATGTTGTGCCGTTAAACAACACATCATAGCTTGTGGCCCCGCTCACGGAATCCCAACGCAGCGTAACATCTGTACGCGATGAGGATACCTGCACCGCCGCCGGCGGCTGCGGCGTAGTTTTCAGTGTCTTGGCGGAACTGTAAGAGCTGGAACCGTCCGCATTATTGACACGAATCTGATAACTGTGGCTTGTATTCGGCAAAAGCCCGGTCACTTTGTGGGAGGTCCCTTTCACGTTATACACTTTCCCATCAAGCAGCAAATCATAGCTGACTGCCCCTGTTACCGGGCTCCAACTGACGGTAACAGAACCTTCATCCGAAATCGCTGTCGCGCCCGAGGGAGCTTTCGGCGTTGTTCTCACTTTCATCTCCGCTCCATATTCGCTGACGCCGTCCGCATTCTTGGAACGCACCTTATAAGTATATTCCGTATTCTCTCTCAACCCGGTAAAGGTTCTGGAGGGAGATGTGGTACTGTAGGTGCTTCCGTTAAACTGAATATCATAACCGGTCGCGCCACTCACGGGATTCCATTTCACAGTCACAGAATTTTCAGTCGTTTCCCCGGAAATACCAGATGGTACGGTTGGCATTTTCGCAAGCGTCTGAATGGATTTTGCCGCACTGTAGCTGCCGGTTCCGTCGGAAGTTCTGCAAGCCACCTGATAGGTATACGTTGTTTTGGGTTTCAACCCGCCATATTTCACGGAAGTGCTATTCGCGGCAGCATAAGTCTCGTCATTGTTACAGCGCACCAAATATCCCGTAGCTCCTGCGACCGTGTTCCAACTGATCGTAACGGAGTCATCGGTACTCACAGCCGTCACGGAAGAAGGCGCCTTCGGAGGCGTAGCCACCGTCATCTGACTGGTATAACTGCCCGCCAAGTCCGCATTCTTTGCCCGCACCTGAAACGCATAGCTTCTTCCTGCCGCCAAACCCGTAAATTCCTTGGAAGTAGCCGTTGTGCTATAAATCTTTCCGTCAAACAAGATGTCATAACCGATCGCATCACTAACCTTCGTCCAACTGATCGTAGCCGTTGTCTCCGTTGCTTTTTTCTTAACACCCATCGGCACCGGCGGCGTTGTTGGTAATGTCTGAACCGTCTGCGTCGCACTGTAAGGGCTTGACAGCTTAGAGCCATTTGCCCGCACGGCAATGGTATGGCTTGTTTTCGGTTTAAGACCGGTAAAGGTCTTGGACGTATTCGTCACGTTATAGACCTTATTGTCAAACAGGATATCATAGCTCTTCGCCCGCGGCACAGCGCTGAAGCTGACACCGATCTGTGTGGTCTGCGGTGTGACCTTGATATTCTGAGGCACATCCATGGGCTTATTGTCATAAAAGTCGGAACGAATCAAAATTCTTTTCACATCCCCGCCGATCCTTGTATGCTCACCAATCTCCCTAACGGTAAAATCATACTGCGCATTGGCTGGGAGATTCGGTTTGGTCGTATAGGAATCTCCATGCCAGTCCCTATTGCTTTCGACCCCATAGCTCTTCCCAACCTGATGTACATAAACCTCCTGTTTTACCATACCCGGAAGTATGATCCAGTTTGCTGTAATGGAACCATTGTCGTTTAATTTCAATTGTAATTTAATATCATTGTTCGGTATCGCTGTCATAATAAAATCTCCTTTTTAGTTTGATAGTTTTTAGCCGGCTATCTAATAAAAAGGAGATTATATAGAAAATGTAAACACACAAAACGTTATAAATTGAATGACGCGGTACTAAGGCACAGCTACTATTTATCGAACCTCATAAGCTGATACCTTTCGATATAATCATGGATCAGCGACTCTGCATAGCCATGCGCTGTCGCATAACCGCATATCTGTAAATACCGCGCCGCAAGGGTATAATCACCGCAGCCGATCACAGGCGCATATCTCAAAGTTTTACCGCCATCCGTGCTTCTTTGCGCTATATAGTCATTGTGATCTAAAATTGACTGTTCCCAACTGTCATAGGCGCGCCACTGCGTCTGTTCCACTGTGTAAAAGCTTCCGTCCGCTCTTTGCTCTGTGGCGTCTTTTACGTAAATTCTGCCGTCCCATCCGTTCCTCTTGATACCAAACAGGGCGTTCGCCTTCCGCGCCAGTTCTGAAGTACCCCACGCCGACTCCTTGACCGCCTGCGCAATCACCACAGACGGAAGCAGAATGTTCCGTTCCAGCCAATCTTTTCTTGCGATTTTTCCTACAACCTCTATAAACGCCTGTCTGCTGTCCTCCGTTCCTTCTTTCCTTTCCAACGCTGTCTCGCAAAGCGCGTTGAAAATGGCATCTGCCGCCGCTTCCTGCGCGCCTGCCCGCTTATAGATTGCTATATCTTCGTCGTTATCACAAAAACACACTTCTATGAGTATGGCTTTCGCCTTCGTTTTACGGATGACATACAGACCACTCCCGTCCTTGATTCCCCGATTGACAAATCCCAGTTTTTGCAGATGGGAACAAATGGCAACTGCCTCATTATGCCTTTTTCCGCCATAGGTATAGGCTTCCACCCCATGCGCTTTATGTTCTCCCGATGCGTTAAAATGAATGCTGATAAACAAGTCTATATCCGCTTGTTGTGCTATTTGCACTGCTTTTTCCAGATACGCCTCCTGTGAGCCTGCATGATCCACCGTACAGTCTATTACCTCCACATTGGCGTTTTTGAGCTTTTTCATCAAAGCATTTCCCACAAACCTTGTATGTACTGACTCTTTTAGGAAACCGACCGCGCCGCTTCCCGCTCCCTCTATGGTATGCCCGCAATTTACACCGATTATCATACGATATCTCCCCCCCTATTTTGTCTGCAATTCCGGCAGTCCCGCCAATGATGTCAAAATAGAAAGCAATCCCGCTAACGCCACTGTGGAAATCAATCTGCGCCATTCCACATCATCCATCAATACCGATGTGCCGATTGCCGCAATCGCCGTCTGTGCCATCGTTTTTACCGCTCTGATACCAGCCGCTTCTATCCAATGTTTTGCCCTTTTTTTCATTTAGACTTCCTCCCTCGTTCTCCTTCCCTTTCCATTTCTTTAAGTTTACATAATGTCCTTCTTTTTAGCTGATTCACTGCCTGTCGTGATTTATGATATTTTCTGGCAATTTCAGCCGTGGTATATCCCTGTACATAAACAAGAGATATAACATTCCGTTCCTGCTCGTTTAACAGCTTGTCCAATCCAAATTCCACCATAAAGTCAATCTCATCCACTCCCGCCATTTTTTCTTCAATGCCGTATCTTTGCTCCTCTGTTAACTCGGAAAAAGTAATCTCTCTTCCCTGTTCCATTATTTTGTAAATCTTTTTTACATAAAAGTTTTTGACAGAAACCTTAATATACGAAACAGCCGTCTGATCCCGATTGTCATTCAACCTCTTCAGATTCATGCCTTTCACCAATTCAATAAAGAACAAAAGGCAATCCCCGTATGCATCGTCATATTTCAGTTTCTTCGCGTACTTTCGAAGCAATGGCTGAAATCTTCTTACTAATTCCAGCATGGCTCCTTCATCTCCTTGCTGGGCTTTCGCCACCAATTTACAAACCATATAAAATTCCCCCTTTATAGCAAAAGAGGAAAATACAGCAAAAAAGTAAATAGGAAACAAAAAAACGCCGACATCCGCAGATGTCAGCGTCCTTCTTTCTACCATCCTATTTAAAATACATTCAAATACTGCTCATAATCCTCGTAGGTGACCGTCACCCACCCCTCCTCATAGTTAAAACCGATCTCCATGCCCTTCGGCGTGTAAAATACGATCAGATTATCGGAGGTAAAGTAATCTGTGATTTGTTGGTCCGTCATATAGGAAAGGGTGTCTATCTCCCCGTTCTGCTCGTCGCTTCTTGTGCGGAAATCAACGGTAAAATCATCGTTGATTGAAAGCATATCCTCATTGTCCAGAACAACGCCGTTCTTCATATCCACATTGACGCAGATCAGGCATACGCCCGAAACCGTGTCCGTATAGATTCTCTCATCATAGACAATACTCAGCTTATCCTCGTCCATGTAAGCCACATAGGGTTCCACCACCGCCTCAAAATAGGCATCCTCGTCCTCCTTGATACGGGACTCATACTCATCCTCAAAAAATTCGACAACTTCATTTGCTTCCCGTTGGATTTCCTCGTTGATGGTTCCCAGATTCGTCACATCCTCGCCAAGCACAACCGGCATAGAGGCGTATATGTAAACATTCTCATACTCCGTCTCATAATCCAGACCGCTGAACTCTATGCTGTAACTCAGATCCTCCCTGATCTCATCGTGCAGGGTGTAATACCGGTCGTCGTTATAGTCATAGGAATACCCGTAATCATCATCATAATCGAAATAATCGTCATAATCGTATTCGTCGCCGTAATCGTCATCATAGTCGTTTAGAAAATCGTCGATATCATACTCATAATCGTAGTCGTTGTCAAATTCATACACATCCGGCCGCAGATCATCCTTCTTCTCAGAAATCAGATTGACCGCCTTGTTGGCCAGTGCAAATACCGCAATGAGAAAAAGAACGATAATTGCAATCACAATACCCACAATCAGCCCGGTACGCTGTTTTTTCTGCGGTGCCGCGTAGGGACTGTATGGATTGTCATAGGGTGGCTGCCCGCCAAACGGTGGCTGGCCCCCATTGCCGCCGCCCTGCTGCTGATACGGATTCCCGTAAGGCTGCACACTGTATGGATTGGCCATCTCCTGCTGCCCGTTCCCATAGGATGGCTGCCCGCCGTAAGGATTGTAGGGATTCGGATTCCCCTGTTGGCCATTCCCGTAGGGTGCCTGACTGCCATAAGGATTGTAGGGATTCGGATTCCCCTGTTGGCCATTCCCGTAGTAAGGTGTCTGATTGCCATAACCGCCGCCCTGCTGATAGGGGTTTTCCGGTTGGCCGTTTCCGTAGGGTGTCTGGCCGCCATAGTTCGTGTTTGAATAGAATTCCATATTGGGGGTTTCCGGCTGTTTGCCGGAGAAAACTCCATGGGTATCCACCACTTCCACGGAATCTGCTTCCTCGACTGTCTCCACAACTTCCGGTGTCGCATAAATATCCGCTCTGCTCTCGGTGACATAGGGATCTGTGTATGATTCCTGTCCCTCCATAAACTGATCGGATTTATTGTTATCAGATTCGTTCATTCTCTTCTCCTCACTTTTCCTTGCCGCCGAAAGTTACCTCGCTGTAATATTGCAGAATACATTCCCGCATCAGAGACAATGCCGCAGACACCGTGCTCTCCCTGATCTTTTCACGACTGCCGTGAAAATGACACTCTTTGACCGTAATTCTTCCGCACACATTGCAGCCGATATAAACCAAACCCACCGGCTTTTCCGGCGTACCGCCGTCAGGTCCCGCAATACCGGTGGTGGAAACGCTCACATCCGTTCTCGCAAGAGTCGCCGCCGTCTTTGCCATCTCTCTGGCAATCTGTTCGCTGACCGCCCCATGCTTTACCAGAAGATTTTTTTTGATTCCCAGAAGCCTGCGCTTGGATTTGTTGGAATAGGTCACATAGCCGGACTTGAAAACCTCCGACACACCGGGCACGTTGATCAGTCTGGCAGACAGCATACCGCCCGTGCAGGATTCCACCGTGCAGGCCGTAAGCTTATTGGCCGTAAGCAGATCCACCACCGCCTTCTCAAGCGTCACTTCACTGTCCGTGGTGTAAACATGATTGCCAAAACGCCCCTTTAACTCCTTCACCACCGGCTTCACCAGCTTCTTCGCTTCCTTCTCATCCAAAGCTGTGGCTGTCACCCGCAGATGTACCTCCCCGGTTTTCGCATAGGTCGCTATGGTAGGATTTTTCTGGGCATCCACCAGATCCTCCACCATGCTCTCCGCCTTGCTCTCTCCCACCCCGCAGATTTTTACGGTCTGGGAGTAAATCACCCCGGAGGTCAGCCCTGCCAGATAAGGCATGATAGAACGCTCAAACATGGGAATTAATTCCCCCGGAGGCCCCGGCATCAGCACCACATGCTTGCCGTTTTCCGCCATAATGATTCCCGGCGCAGTGCCGCCCGGATTCTCCACCACGATACATCCTTCCGGCACCATGGCCTGTTTCCAGTTGTTTTCCGTGATCTCCATCTTTCTCTCCGCAAAGAACTGGCGGATCGCCTCCCTCGACGGCTCGTGCAGATACAGTTCTTTGCCGAACACCTTCGCCGCCGCCTCTTTGGTCAGATCGTCCTGGGTAGGGCCGAGTCCTCCTGACAAAAGTACGATGTCCGACCGGGAAAGCGCAAGCTTCAATGTCTCCGAAAGCCGCTCCTCATTATCCCCCACCACGTCCTGATGATAGCAGGAAAGCCCCAGTGCCGCACACTTCTCCGCCAGATAGGCCGCGTTGGTATTCACAATGTTTCCAAGCAATATCTCCGTACCCACTGCAATAATCTCAACTGTCATAATCTCATCATCCCTCTTTGTTTGAAAAACGCATGTTATTTTCCACTATCCTGCATAACGCCTTTATTTTTGATCAGGTAATCCGCCAATGAAATTACCGTCAGCGCAAGGGCCGCCCACATGACAATCTGTGTGACAAGATCAAGCGGCGGAAGGTCAGCGATCATCAGACAGATCATGACGATCTGAAAGGTTGTCTTAAACTTTCCCCAATAACTTGCCGCAATCACAACGCCGTTATCCGAGGCTACCAGACGAAATCCGCTGATAATAAACTCCCTCGCAATAATCACAATCACAATCCAGGAAGGAATCCGGTCAAGTTCAATCAGGCAGATCAGCGCTGAACAGACAAGCAGTTTATCCGCCAGCGGATCCATGAACTTTCCGAAATTCGTCACCAGATGATACTTCCTTGCAATATGGCCGTCCAAAAAGTCCGTAAAACTGGCAATGATAAAGATCGCAAGCGCGATCCACTTATCGTAAGCCGTAATGTCAAGCAGTAAAAAAAGAACAAAAAAAGGAATTAATACCACTCGAAAAATGGTCAGTTTATTCGGCAGATTCATCTTCCACTTCTCCCATCAAATCATACTCGTTTGCGCCCGTAATCCTTACCCGCACAAAATCACCGGTCATAAGCTCCCTGTCCGTGTGTACAAACAAAAATCCGTCCACATCCGGCGCGTCCTTATAGGTTCTCGCCACATAGACGTCCTCGTCCGCCACCTTTCCCTCAATCATGGCGCTCACAACCCGTCCCTCCATATCCGCCGCAGCGTCAAAGGCAATCCCCTGCTGCAGGGCCATCAGCGCGTCCAAACGCGCCTGCTTAAGATCTTCTTCAATCTGTTCCGGCATTTCTGCCGCCGGCGTATCTTCCTCCTGCGAGTAGGCAAAAACGCCCAACCTGTCAAAGGCCATCTCTTCCACAAACGCCATCAGCGCTTCGTGGTCTTCCTCTGTCTCTCCCGGAAAACCTGTAATCAATGTGGTACGCAGACAAATATCCGGAATCTCCGCACGCAGTTTATTGACTATGCCGGTCAGCTCCCTCTGGTCCGTCCGCCTGCCCATCCGCTTTAAGACCGCGTCGGAAGCGTGTTGAATCGGTATATCCAGATAATGGCATATCTTTTCTTCTTCCTTGATCACCTGTATCAGCGCATCGTCGATTTCCTCCGGATAGCAGTACATCACCCGGATCCACTGCAATCCCTCTATCCGGCAGAGTCCGCGCAAAAGCTCAGGCAATGTCTTATGTCCATAGAGATCCAAGCCGTAAACAGTGGTCTCCTGGGCCACCAGAATCAGTTCCTTCACCCCCTGGGATGCGAGCGTCTGTGCTTCCCGCAGCAAACTATCCATGGGAACGCTTCTGTAGGGCCCCCGCACTTTGGGAATAATGCAATAGGTGCAATGTTTGTCACATCCCTCCGCGATCTTCAGATAAGCGAAATGCCCGCCTGTGGTCACAATGCGCTTCCTGTCCGTGAGGGGACTGCTGTCAAGCCTCTGATAATGATCCCTGGGCCGACCCGAAAAAACCTCCTCCAAAACGACGGACAGTTCCGCTATCGCTGTGGTGCCCACAACGGCATCCACCTCCCCGATCTCTTCGCGAATCTGTTCCTGATATCTCTGCGCCAGGCATCCCGTCACAATCAGCGCCTCTATGCTGCCGTCCTTTTTGCGTTCCGCCATTTCAAGGATGGTGTTTACACTCTCCTCCTTGGCATCCCCGATAAAACAGCAGGTATTGATGATCACCACATCCGCTTCGCTCTCGTCGGCGGTAAATGTGTACCCCTTTTCCTCCAACATGCCAAGCATCATCTCGGAATCCACTAAATTCTTATCGCATCCAAGAGAAATGAAAAATACTTTTTTCTCCATCATCAGGTGGCCTGCTCGTCAACGGGAGCCTGCTCTTTTTCTGTCTCCTCCGCATTCTCCGTATTCTCTATATTCTCAGTACTCTCTATATTCTCTGTATTCTCCGTGTTCTCTGTGCTCTCGTCATTCAGGATCTGAATCTTACCCTGATTCAGCTCCTCCACTGCCACAGAGAGGGGTTTCTTTCCCTTTCCGTTCACCAGTTCATCATCCCCGGCAATAATCTGTCTCGCTCTCTTGGATGTGGCCATCACAATGGAGTAACGGCTGCTCACTACCGGATCTTCACCCTCCTCCACATTGCTGTTTACTACCTTAATCAAATCTGCATACGACGGATGTAACATTTAGTTTTCCTCCAGTTCTCTTCTCATTTTTTCTATAAACTCTCTATTGTGTCCCGGCGCATGATGCGCCGCCTCGATGATTTCATGTAACTCCTTCACGCAAGTTTCCAAATCATCGTTTATCACAATGTAATCGTACTCCTCAATTCCCTCGGCTTCCTGCGCGGCGCGGTGAAGTCTCCTGCCTATAACCTCCTCCGTCTCCGTGCCTCTGCCCAAAAGTCTGCGGCGCAGTTCCGCCGCGTCTGGCGTGGACACAAACAGCAAAAGTGCGTCGGGATACTGCTTCCTGATTTTAAGGGCTCCCTGAATCTCAATCTCCAAAATCACGTCATGTCCCGCCGCCAAATGGTTCTCCACATAATCCCGCGGCGTCCCGTAATAATTGCCGCAGTATTCCGCATATTCAATCAGCGCGCTGTCTGCGATCTTCTGTTCAAACTGCTCTCTGGACAGGAAAAAATACTCTCTCCCATCCTTCTCCCCCGACCGCGGCTCTCTGGTGGTAGCCGAAATCGACAGCGCATAGCCGTCGTACTCCTCCACCAGTCTCTTCATTAAAGTTCCTTTTCCCGCTCCTGAAAAGCCGGAGACTACAATCAATATACCCTCACGATTCATCTGTCTGTCCATCCTCTGTCTGCGCTCTGCCCGATATGGTTTCCGGAAGAAGAGCCGAAAGCACAATCTGACTGTTTTCCATCACCAAAACCGCCTTCGTCTTCCGCCCCTGTGTGGCATCGATGGCCATGCCCGTCTCTTTCGCCTTCTGCACCATGCGCTTGACCGGTGCGGAATCGGGACTCACAATAGCGATGATCTTCCCCGTGTTGACTACATTGCCAAAACCTATGTGAATCAGTTTTCCCATGATCCTGTCCCTATTCGATATTTTGTATCTGTTCTCTGACCTTCTCGATCTCCGTTTTCAAATCAATCGCCCTGTTTGAAATCTCCAGATCTGTGGTCTTAGAGAGAATGGTGTTCGCCTCACGGTTCATCTCCTGTGCGATAAAGTCAAGCTTGCGCCCCACACTTCCCCCATCCAGAAGACTCTCCCTTGTGGCCATAATGTGGCTCCGCAGGCGGACCAATTCCTCATCCACACACACTTTATCCGCAAAAATCGTCACCTCTGTCAGAAGTCTCGACTCGTCGATCTGCGTATCCTCCAGAAGCTCTTTTACCTTATCCCGCAGTTTTTTCTTATACTCTGTGATAATCTGCGGCGAGCGGTGCTCGATAAACTCCACATCCGCCAACATGGCATTCAACTTTGCAAGCAGATCATCCCGGATATTCTCACCTTCCCGGATTCTGGTCTCCACAAAGCTTTCCGCAGCGCCCCGAACCGCTTTTTCCAGAAACTGCCACAGCTCTTCCTCATCCACCGTCTGCTCTTCCATGGTCAGCACTTCCGGATAGCGGGACAGCGTAGAGACACGCACATCATTATCCAGTGAAAAATCCTCCGACATCTTCCAGAGATATTTCATATACTCCGCAGCCAACTCTCTGTTGTACTTCACACAGACATTGGATTCCGCCATATCCTCATAAGATATAAAAATATCTACCTTTCCGCGTTGGATATAATTTTTCAACTCGCTTCGGATCGCCGTCTCAAAAAAATTCAACTTCTTCGGCATCTTAATGTTGACATCCAGATAGCGATGATTGACGGACTTCATCTCCACGGTGATCTTACGTGTACCTTCCGCCACCTCACATCTGCCGAAACCGGTCATGCTCTTGATCATAGTCATAATTTTTTCTCCTAATGTAGTGCATAAGCAGCTCTGCTTATGCGCGTAAAAAGACCCACGCATACAGTCTTTATTATAGTGTAAACGGAAAAAATAGTCAAGAAAGAGAACGCATCGCCGGTATTTGAAAAAAAAGGGCGTTTATGCTATAGTAAAGAACGCACGGAAAAACACGGGAAAATCAACAAAAAGGCAGGGAATATCATGGCATTTGACGGCATTACCATTGCAAATATCAAAAAGGAACTGAAAGAAACCCTTTTGGGCGGCCGCATCTACAAAATCGCCCAACCGGAAAACGACGAGCTCCTTCTCACAATTAAAAATAACAGCGGCCAATACCGGCTGCTCTTATCGGCGGACGCTTCTCTCCCTGTTGTTTATCTGACACAGAGCAATAAACCAAGCCCCATGACTGCGCCGGGATTCTGCATGCTCCTTAGAAAGCATCTGCAAAACGCCCGCATCACCGCCATCCTGCAGCCGGGATTGGAACGGGCGATCCATCTGCATCTGGAACACCTGAATGAGTTGGGCGATGTGTGTCAGAAAAAGCTGATTGTGGAGATTATGGGAAAGCACAGCAATATTATTTTCTGCGACGACAAAGACCAGATCATAGACAGCATCAAACACATTTCCGGCATTGTCAGCTCCGTCCGTGAGGTGCTGCCGGGCCGTCCCTACTTTCTTCCCCAGACACAGGAAAAGAGCGACCCCCTGGCCTATGCAAAGAGCGGCAGCGACACTGCGCCGCTTACCTATGAAGACTTTCAATCACAGATGTTATCAAAACCCATGCCGCTGTATAAGGCGCTCTACACCTCCTACACAGGGCTCTCTCCCATCATGGCGCAGGAAATCTGCTTCCGGGCAGGGGTGGACGCAGATCTGCCCGCAAAGGCTCTCGCAGAAAGCGCGGACGGTTCCCTAAAGTCCGTCTGTGACGCGCTCTCCGCTCTGATGACCCAGGTGGCGGAAGGGCATTTTTCTCCCGTCATCGTCTACGACGGAAGAACCCCTTTGGAGTTTGCCGCCCTTCCCCTGACTCTCTACGGCGACAAAGAGCTCCGCTCCTTCGACAGCATCAGCGATGTTCTGGAACATTACTACGCGGAGCGCGGCGTGGTGACCCGCATCCGCCAAAAGTCCGCAGACCTGCGCAGGATCGTGCAGACTGCTCTGGAACGAAACGTCAAGAAATACGATTTGCAGATACGGCAGATGAAAGACACCGAAAAGCGGGACAAATACAAAGTTTACGGCGAATTGATCAACGCCTACGGCTATGGCGTAGCGCCGGATGCCAAATCCATGGAGGCATTGAACTATTACACGGACGAAACCGTCACAATCCCGCTCGACAACACCCTGACCCCTCAGGAAAACGCACAGAAATATTTTGATAAATACGGAAAAATGAAGCGCACCTATGAAGCGCTCTCGGAATTGACCGTCCAGGTGAAGGAGGAAATTGAACATCTGGAATCCATTCTCGCGGCACTGGACATCGCCTTACACGAAGAAGATCTGGTACAGATCAGGGAGGAATTGATTGAGAGCGGCTATATCCGCAGAAAGGGCGGCGGCAAAAAGGCCAAAATCACAAGCAAGCCCTTCCACTATATCAGCAGCGACGGCTTCCATATCTATGTGGGGAAAAATAACTTCCAGAACGACGAGCTTACCTTCAAATTCGCAAACGGGGGCGACTGGTGGTTTCATGCCAAACAAATACCCGGCTCCCACGTTATCTTAAAAACAGAGGGCAGCGAAGTCCCCGACCGGGCCTTTGAGGAAGCCGCAAGACTGGCCGCCTACTATTCCAAGGGCCGGGATCAGGACAAAGTGGAAATCGACTATATTCAGAAAAAACATGTGAAAAAACCCGCCGGAGCCAAACCAGGCTTCGTGGTATACTACACCAACTACTCCATGGCGATCGACTCCGATATCTCTAATCTGACGGAGCTGTCCTAACCGTTCTTTAACCGTGCTGCACTCTTCCCGCAAACGGCCAGAAGAGTGGGCTTCAGGGCTGACTCACCTGCATCTGTTTTCCATCAGATGTAACGGTCACCGCGCCCTCATCCGTATAATATGCCTCACAGCCGCAGGCCTCCAAAAGCGCCACCGTCTCCTCCTCCACCCGCGTCCGCTCCGGATCCGGAGTGAGGACGGCATACCGGGGCCTTGCCACAGAAAACAGCTCCTCCAGCTTCTTATTATAATCCCCATGGTGCGGCATCTTAACCAGATCATACCGCTCCCCTCCCGCAGGGGAATCCAGAAATTCTTCCGTCCGTTTCTTCTGGGCATCCCCCATGAGCAAAAACCGGTTTTCGCCATTTGTAACACTTGTTATTAAAGAATAATTGTTGTCATTGTCATAGGACGGCCTGCGGGGCGCGTCAACCTGAAACACAATTCCTTCCACCGTAAAAGATACGGCTCCCCGCAAACGCCGGCTCTCTGTCTCCGTCTCCTGAAGCGCCTGCATCAGGGCAAAATAGGGTTCCGAGTCCTCCTCATAATCCGCCATCAACACCTGTCCCACTTCATAGCGCCTGATCAGCCCGGCCGCACTGCCGATGTGATCCTTATCAAAGTGGCTCAAAATCAAATATTCTATCCGCTCTGTCTGCCGCCCGTCCAGAAACGCGCAGATGGCCTCCAAATCATCCGCATCCGCCGCATCGTTGACGATCACATGCTCTCCCGCTTCTATCACAATGCAGTCCGACTTGCCCGTGTCCAGAAAGGTCATTTTCAGGAATCCGCCCTTCTCTTCCTCCCCTCCACAGCCTGCTGCCAGAAAGACAAGGCAAAGCAAAATGAGCAGATACCGACCTGTCTTTCTCATCGGGCCGCCCTCCTCTTTTTCCTTCTCCTTTTCTTCTTTCTCCGCCTCTTTTTCTTCCTGCCGTCCTCCTTTGGTAACAAGTGTAATTTTTCAGCGATATGCGTCAGCATTGCCCCCTTGGGGAATGAGGCAAGCTCCTCCCTGCTCACCCCGCCAATCAGGAGAAGAACCGCTCCATAAACGCATACGCCGATGCCGATGGCGACAAGCAATACCACCCGGCTCACGGGAATCAGCAAAATCAACCCATGATAGACGCCATAAGCCGCCGCGCCCATGATAACCGCCGCAAAGAGCGGCTTCAAAAACAGCTTCACCACCTCCATGCGGTATTCCAAATGCTTTCTCACGGACAGGTGGTTCAACACACACATCACCAACGAATAGATGGCGTTTGCCGCCGCCAGCGCATAGAGTCCCAGATCCGTATAGAGCAAAAGCACAAGCAGCCCGGCCACCTGAATGACCAGTGCAATGGACGCATGGATGACCGGCGTATTGACCTTCCCGATTCCCTGTAAAACCGCATTGGTCAGGGTGGAAAGGCTGTAGAGCACAACGGTCACGGCAAGCGCCGCCAAAAGGTCGGAGGCCATGTCCAGGGATTCCTTCTGGGGAAAGATAAACTGCATAATGGGCCGCGGCAGCGCAGCGATTCCCACCGCCGCCGGAATGGCGACAAGCATGGTCATCTGGATCGCCCGCGTCACCTGCCTTCTGGTCTGCGCCACCGTCCCCTTCACGTAGGAGGCCGCCACCCCCGGAATGATGGCGGAGGACATGGCGGAGGAAATGGCGATCGGAATGTTGACCACCGCCACCGCTAATCCCGAAAAAATACCGTAATGGTTGTTTGCCAGTATCGCATCCACCTTCTTGTAATCCACCATGACATGGGAGTAGATGGTCATATTCACTGCCGTCGTACAGTTATAGATGAAGGTGCTCAGGATAAAAGGCGTCACGATGGTAAAGATCACTTTGAAAATCTGCCCATAGCTCTCCTCATGCCATGTTTTGTCCCGCTCCACCCGCCTTTTAATCACGCCGCTGTTGAGCCGGTACATCCCAAACATGAAAAGAAGACCGGTCAGCACGCCTGCCCCGGTTCCCAATGCCGACCCCGCCGAGCCGTAGATGGCGCGGGTCGTGGTATCACCGTCCACCGCCAGCCCGATCAAAAGCTTCGCCGCCAGAATACTGACCGCCGCATTTAAAATCTGTTCAATGACCTGTGAGATAGAGGTGTGCACCATGGAACCGTGGGCTTGAAAAAAACCGCGGAACACACCGAGAAATCCCGAAAAAAAGATAGTCGGTGACAGCACCCGGAGGGCCACCACCGCATTTTGATTCTTCCCCACCAGAAAAGGCGCTCCCACGAAAGTCAGAATCGAGGCAACGCCGCCCACCACCAGAACATAGAGAAGTGCACAGACAAAAACCCTCTGTGCATTCCGATATTCCTTAAACGCAAGCCGTTGGGCAATCACTTTGGAAATCGCCGAAGGGATGCTGTAGGAGGAAATCAATAATATAATTGTATAGATATTGATCGCCGCAGTGTAATACCCGTTACCCTCGATTCCGATAATCGAAAGAATCGGGCTTCTGTATATCAGGCCGATCACTTTGACGAGCATTCCGGCTGCTGCCAGAATGCCCGCCTGAAACACGAACGTGTTCTTTTTTTTCGGATGTTCCATATCCCTTATCCAATCAGCCAGTCATACATTTCCTGATATTTCTTTGCAGAGACATTCCATGAAAAGTCAGCCGCCATGCCTCTGTCCACAATCTTATTCCACTCGCGCTTCTTATCATAATAAATATGTTCCGCATAGCGGATCGTGCCGAGCATCTCATGGGCATTATAATTTGTGAAGGAGAATCCCGTTCCCGTGCCCTCATACTCGTTGTAGGGCTGTACCGTATCCTTCAACCCGCCGGTCTCACGCACAATCGGCACGGTGCCGTAGCGCAGGGACATGAGCTGGCTTAAGCCGCAGGGCTCAAAGAGGGACGGCATAAGGAACGCGTCGCTCGCCGCATAGATCTTATGGGACAGAGCGTCCGAATAATAAATATTAGCAGAAACCTTGCCGTGGTACTTCCAGTCAAAATGGCGGAACATATTTTCATATTGCTCCTCGCCCGTGCCAAGCACGACAAGCTGCACATTGTCCTGACACAGTTCATCCATAATATAAGCGATCAGGTCAAAGCCTTTCTGTCCTGTCAATCTGGACACAATACCAATCATCATGGCTTTTTCATCCTGATTTAAGCCAAGCTCCTCCTGAAGCGCGCGCTTATTTTTCACCTTTTCCTTGCGGAAGTTGGCCGCATTATACTTAAATTCTATGCATTTATCCGTCTCCGGATTGAATTCTTCATAGTCAATACCGTTCACAATGCCGCGCAGATCTCCCGTTCTTGCACAGAGCAGACCGTTTAATCCCTCGCCGTAAAACGCCGTCTTGATCTCCTCCGCATAGGTGCTGCTCACCGTTGTGATGGCATCCGCATAAACCAAACCGCCCTTTAAGAGGTTGGCATCCTTGTAGGCCTCCAACTTATCCGCCGTGAAGAAGTAACCGGGCAGTCCCGTAATCTCTTTTACCTCTTTCACACTCCACTTACCCTGGAATTTCAGGTTGTGGATGGTCATAACAGTCTTGATGCCCCGATAGAACTCTCCTCCCTGGAAGCGCTCTTTCAGGTAAACCGGTATCAGGCCCGTCTGCCAGTCATGGCAGTGAATCAGATCCGGTCTGAAATCGATAACCGGCAGGATACAAAGCGCCGCCTTACAGAAAAAGGCATACTTCTCAATCTCAAACAGTGCGTTATCACTGTAGGGCTGGAAGCCATTAAAATAACTCTCATTATCAATAAAGTAGTATTTCACCCCGTCGACTTCCGCCTCCAGAATTCCCACATACTCCTCTTTCCAGTGGAAATCCATATAAAAGTGGGTCTTGTAGGTGAGCTTATCCTTCATCTCCTGCTTCATACAGGTGTATTTCGGGAGAATCACCCGCACATCAAAATAGTTTTTGTCAATACACTTGGGCAGAGAGCCTACCACATCCGCTAACCCGCCTGTTTTGATAAAAGGTACTCCTTCCGACGCGACAAATAATATGTTCTTCATAACAACCCTCCAACTGTATCCTGTCATTTTTGTACAAGTAGTCCGCAAGAACCCCTAAACAGTAGTATACAATATTTCGGGTGGCAATAAAAGGATTTTTTTTAACGCCGGTACTGCAATCTAATCTTGTCCGCAATCAAAGCGATAAACTCCGAGTTGGTCGGCTTTCCCTTCCCCGTATTGATCGTATATCCGAAAAGCGCGTCCAATGTTTCCATCCTGCCTCTCGACCAGGCCACCTCTATGGCATGCCGGATGGCTCTCTCCACACGGCTCGGCGTGGTCTGATATTTTTTTGCAATGGTGGGATAGAGTATCTTTGTGATAGAGCCAAGCATTTCCACATCCTCCACAGACATCATAATCGCCTCGCGCAGATACTGATAGCCCTTGATATGGGCGGGTACGCCGATCTCATGGATCATATCCGTCACGTCCTTTTCCAGATCCCTGCCGTCCGTCTCCGGCCCCTCCGTCATGCTTTCCGTCTGCTGTGTGCCCGCCTCTCCCGACGGAACGGTTATCATAATCCGAAATTCCTTGTTCGCGCTGATCAGATTGTCAAGAATCCGGTAAAACTGCTCCTGATCTCTCGCGGTTGTCACATTTAATGTCTCCATTTTTTCCTCCATTCCCCTTTTACGCGGCATCTTCTATTAAAAGATTTAATCTTCTCCGTGGAGAACACCTCTTTACAGGTGTTCTCCCGAGTGAAATAGAGTTGCAAAGCAACTCTTAGAGCTTCTTGGCGTCCCGTCCAATGGCGGGGCGTCTTTAGAAGCTCTTTTCACTCTATTATAAACAATCCTAAGGGGATGTGGAATATTTAGGCATCGCATTACACCCTGGTCAAATTCTTCTTACGGATTCCCGTTCCACCAGACTGCAGGGGATCTTTTTTTCCAGAACCTGTACAGGCCCGGCTGTATCGCTCTCCGTCTCCAGTTTTTCCAACAAAATGCCGGCAGCCTCCATGCCAATCTCCCCCAGCCCTATGTTCATTGTCGTGAGACCGGGTTGGAAGTACTGGGACAGTTCCTGATTGTCAAACCCCACCACGGAAATGTCCTCCCCCACCCGAATTCCATGTTCCCGAAAGTAATCGTAGACACCGCCCGCCATTTTATCATTCATACAAAAAACCGCCGTCGCGCCATCCGCCACAACCTCACCGGCATAGTGGTAACCTGATTCTCTTTCCCATGTTCCATAGTAAACCCGGTTTGGATTGTACAATAGATTCTCCTCAAACAACGCCTTCTGATAACCTTTCAAGCGGCTGCCCGTATGAATATTATTCACTTTACCCGCTATGACCCCTATTTTTCGGTGCCCCATGGAAATCAGGTATTTCGTCAAATCACAGGCCGCTCTCTCGTCATCCACAACCACGGCAGGCGTGTGGGGAGAATGGGTATAGGCGTAGGCCATCACTGTGGGAATCGGCATTTTCTGCGTAAAGTACCGAATCACCCTGGCATGTCCCGCCACATAAATCAACCCCTCCACCCTGATGGACAGCATTTCCTGTATCACCGGGTCCAGCACAGAACGGTAGGCGCTTTCGTTTTCATACCAAAGCTCTCCCCATCTGGCATAGAGACGCAGATTCTGGATCATCGTGCGGTACTTTTTCTCCTCGCAGTATTTCATGATCCCCTCCATGATGGCAGGTGTGGAAAACTGACAAATGTCTTCCGCGATAATGCCAATCATGTTGGTCTTTTTCTTCCGCAGGCCTCTCGCCACGTAGTCGGGCTGATACCCCTTTTCACGCACCGTCTTCAGTACCTTTTCCCTTGTCTTGTCACTCGCGTTCGGCCTGCCGTTCAGAATATTGGATACCGTGGCGGCTGAAACATTACACTCTCTGGCTATCTCTTTGATTGTCACCATAAACTGCCTGTCCCTATCTGCGGAATTTTCCCACAATCTCTCCCAGATGGTCCGCCATCTGCTTGTTTTCCCTGGACTGATTCTGTGTTGTTCCCGCTATGGCCGCTGTCATTTCATTCTTCTCCACAATGTTGTCGATGGCGGTCTGGTTTTCCGCCATAATAGCGCTTACATTTCCTGCATTTTCCGAAATCTGCGACACAGACTCCTCCAACTTTCTCACAGCGTCAAACATCTGATCCAACTTATCTTTAATCTCGCCTACGGCCTCGCTGTACTCCGTAGACTTCTCAGCGAACCCCTTAAATTGTACCACCACATCCTGTTCCATAAAAGTGATGATAGACTCAAAACAGTTGTTGACAACGGCAATACTGTTGTTGGCTTCCCCGCAGATATCCTGAATGGAAGAAGCCGTATTTTTGGATATCTCCGCCAGATTGGCAATGGAACCTGCCACCACGGCAAACCCTTTTCCGGCTTCCCCGGCTCTGGCCGCCTCGATGGACGCATTGAGTGAAAGCAGATTGGTTTTTCCCGCAATGCTCAAAATTTCCGAAGCCAACTCATTGATCTTTGTCAGGCTCATCAGCTCCTCGATCGCCTTCTGCACCTCATCCTTTGTCTCTCTTAACTTGATCTCCCCATTTTGGTAAGCAAAATCCGCCTGGCCCTTCATATCTTCTGCGCTGCCGATCACGGCGCTGCTGGTATCTACGGAAGACCGGATTCTCTCTAATATACTATCCGCCAGTTCATTGATACTGTCAATCTCCATATTCACATTCCTGACAAGAGTATTGGTATTTTCCATGGAAGCGGAGAGCTGTTCCGCAATGGCTATGTTATCCGACGTGCCGTCGGCAAGGGATACCGAGGAACCGTGCATGCTCTCCGCCTTCTCATTGAGGGACTGGGAGCACTCGTTCAGGGTATCCGATATGGACTGTAAGGAATGAATCAAGCCGTCCGTCGCCGCCGCAATGTTTCCGAGTTCATCCCCTCTTTTGATATGTTTTTTAATCTTTACATTATCTGCAATATTGAAGTTCTGCAACGCCACGATGCTTTCCTCAATTGCGCCCATAGGCCGCATAAATCCCCTGATAATCACACCGGACACCAACAGGAGAACCAAAAGCGCCGTCACCACAAAAAGCGTCATGCTCTGCTCTAACTTCACCGTAGTCTCAAAAATCTCGTCAGAGTTGTCGGAAACGATAAAGATCCATCCTCTATCCGCCATGTAATAATAAGTGGCAATATTCTTGATTCCCCCCTCCGTATACTCCGTATACCCGATGTCATTTTCCGCCGTCCCGCTATACTGCCCGCAGAGCGTCCTGATATACTCCTCCTGCGCCTCCTGCGCAACTTTTTCGCTGTCATCGCAGAAAATATACTGTCCGTTCGCCACATTTACCATACAATAAGTCGCATTCTCCATCCCCTGCATGGTCAGGGAATCCAAAAGCTGAATCAGCCCTGTGGTAAACACGCCGCCGCCCACCAGACCGATGGGATTTCCGTTTTCGTCATAAACCGCCCGGTACAGGGAGACAATCTGCTGCCCGCTGGCAGGAGAGATGATAATGCCCGTATTGTAAACGCCGTCCGCCGCAAGCATGGCATCCTGCAAAGATTTCAGGGGGTCCCCCTCTCTGGTGGTAATGCCCACCACCGCCGCGTTTGTATGGGCCAGCACATGGGTATTCCATTCGCTCACATAAAGGCCCTCCAGATTCTCCACATCCGCCGAGAACTGCTCCGTATATGCCTGTGCCGCCGCTATCGCGTCCGCATCGCCTGGATTCTTCAAAACTGCCTGGATTTCTCCCGCACGGCTGTATGCGGTAAGCAGCTTTTCCGTCTCCTGCACGTAATTCTCGATGATCTTGCTTCTCTCCTCCACCACCGTCTCCATATTGTTTGTGGTGCTCTTTCTCGTGTTGTTGGTGATCACGCTGCCGATAAACACAACCATCACCGTCATAACAACAATCTGCATCAGCACAATACATGCCGTAATCTTTGTGCCAAGTCTCCTCGTACAGCTCTTCATTTTCTCCTCCTGTCCGTTTTGTTAAACGTTTTACTAAAATACAAAAAAATTATATCGAACAGGCCATGCTTTGTCAATGTGCCCTTTAAACATAGCCAAATCCCAGAATCGTAAATTCCTTCTTTTCCTCGCCCGGCACCATCCGGATCCGAATCTCATGCCGCCTGGCCTCTTTTTCCTGGATCAAAATCACCGGATTACAGTGAATCCAACCGTTCACAAGCGGGTCCGCCGTCAGCTTTTTTGCCCCGTCCACAAACACCTCCGCCCTGCCGGCCTTCACCTCGCCGGAATCCTTAAAGACAAGCACAAGGGCTTTGCAGACAAGTTCCAGCACAAAGGGCTCGCCCCCCTCCTCTTTTGCCCCGTCATACATCCAGTTGTTTGGAAACTGCGGCGTAAGCGAAAGCGCCGCATCCATCTCCACAGCCTGCAGATCGTCATCGGTCTGACAAAAACTCCCGCAGGAAACAACCGCCCCTTCCGGCATCTCCTTGCGGTCAAGCAGTCTGACCTGCTCAAAATCAGCGCCGATCACGGGCTCAGGCAGACCTTTGTATAAAAACTCCTCCCCCTCGTTTCCATCCTCCGCCGCCCGCTCAAAAAAGTAAGTCAGGCAGTCCGCCATCACGGTATGCCCCGCGTTGGTCGGGTGAAACATGTCGTAGAAGAACTGATTTTTGGACAATATGCGCCCATTCTCCGGCTTTAACCGAAACTGAGGCGTCACCGCATCCAGTACACTGACCATAGGCAGACGGTAACGCTCCCCCACCACCTTGAGCCGGTCCTGCAAATTCCAGTCGTCCGCAAAGACGGAGAACAAAAGGAGCACCGCAGGTCGGTTGGGAAGCATGAGAATTTTGCGCACCAGACTCTCATAGCAGTTTCCTTTTGTCTCGTCTCCCTCATCATTGACCGCAAACTCGACGACAACGACATCGGGCGTCTCACGGCCGTACCGCAGCACATCCCTCTCAAAGCGGATCATGCCAAGCTCCGAAGGCGTACCGCCCACGCCGGCCTTGACAAAGCGGACGCTGCCCACCTGGCCGAAACGCTCGGCAAAGCTCCGATAGGACTTATAGGCATAGCACTCGCTGTTGATAGGTGTCGCGCCCGCCCCCTGCGTAATGGAGCCGCCGATATAGGCGATCGTCACTTCTTCTCCTGCCCGCGCCCTGCCTATGGCCCGCCTTACCCTTGTGGTATCCCCCATACTCATAAGAGAGCGGCGGATCATGTTCCGATATGCCTCGGAGTCAAAGGCAATCTCCCCCTCCTCCTCCGCTTCCGGCGCCTGATAACCGTCATTCAAATAGAAACGGACATTCGCCACGGCAAGCAGTTCCGGTTGGTCAAACAAAAACAGAATCTGTCCCGGCTCCTGATCGTCATCGCTCCATTTCTGTTCCTCCAGCTTCAGCCGCACCTCCGCGCCGTCCCCGAGAAGAGATGCGCAAATCTGTGTGCCGCCGCCCAGACGATCTTCTTTCCCGTACATCTGAAAGACAAAGCCAATCCGTTGCGACGGATCTTCTGTCTCCACGCTGACACCGATACTGTGTACCAACCTGCGAAACCCGTCCGTGTCCCGCAAAAGCGCAAGCATCCCTTCGTCCGTGATGTTTCCCGTCACCTGCGCGCTGTTTACCAGTCTCCCCATATCCTCATAAATAAACTGAATGTTCCTGCCATCCGGCTGCACAGAGCCGAATATTTCCTTGTCACGCATCACATAAAAGAAGGACCTTCTGCTCTCAGGGTCCTTCGGTGCTGTCTTTCCTCCCATCTGTCAAACCTCCTTGTTTCTCGATTCCGCGCTCTTTTCTATAGAAGAGTGAACGACAACAGGCTTGCGTTTCGCTCCCCGCGGTAGGTCAGATAGACCGCCTGTTTTCCGTCGGGAATTTGAACCGGAGCGGCATACTCTTCCCACACGTTCGTATCTTCCACCCTGATCTTGGCCAAAACTTCCCCGTCCCATGCCGTTCTCACCTCGAAGATACCGGCCCCGTATCCTCTGGTCTTAATCCTGATTTCCGTTACGCCGTGGCAGTCGAAATACTTAAACCCTGCCGTGGCCGTATCTTTCATATTGCCGATATAGCCCGGCTCCTCGTCTCCATCCCTGCCGTCCTGCATGATCTTCGGAAATTCGTCCCCGCCCACATATACGGAGGGCTTTTGGGTAAAGAGATGACAGGCCAGATAGGCGGGATACTCCCCTTTTCCCGCAAGCGGGCCTCCATTTAAGCCGCAGGAAGTGATCTCAGCCTGCAAAATCCTTCCGTCCGGCATCATCTCCAATTTCTCCGCACAGCCCTGCCTGCTGTACCAGGTGCCGTTGGTGTGGCGATGATAAAAAATATACCATTCCCCGTTTATCTCCACCATGCTGCCGTGGTTGTTGGCCCCGTAAGCCATGGGCCGCCCTGCCGGCTTATAGGTATCAATATGCAGGTCACAGTTACTCACCAACACGCCGCCGTAGGTAAAACCTCCTGTCGGCTCCTTGCTCGTCGCATAACAGAGCTCATGCATGACCTCGGAGGAATAGATCAGATAATAGGTATCCCCTATCTTGCGGATCGACGATGCCTCAAAGAAGGCATGGCCCTCAAACCCGGTTCCCCCGCTGTGCTCGCAGCCGGGTATCACCGTCACCGGAGACGCTTTCACCGTCAGCATATCCGGCCCCAATACCGCCACCCTTGAGCCCGTCCGGAAGGTGTCTCCTCTCGGACAGAACCCACTGTACAGATAGGTAAAATCTCCCTCCGTCAGCACACCCGGATCAAACTGGGGTTCGTCCCCTTCCCGCTCCCCCAGTCTCGTACCGTCCGCATAGTGCACATATCCGTAAAATTCGTACCGCCCTGCGGGATGATCGCAGACGGCCGCGGAAACCACATTGGCTTTATCCAACACATAATACAGATAATATCTGCCGTCCGGCCCCACCGTGACATCCGGTGCATACAGGCACATCTTCCCTTCCCGGTTCATGGGATCCTCGGTTTTTCGATAGATCACACCCTCATACCGCCAGTCCGCCAGATCTTCCACCGGCGCAGACCAACACACATAGTCCCCCATACAGAAGACATAGCCGTTATAAAGATCATGGGAGCCGTACACATAAACCCTGCCGTCAAACACATAGGGTTCCCCGTCCGGAATGTACTCCCAGGAAGGAAGATATGGATTATATGCCTGTTTGTCACTCTTCATCTACGCTGATCTCCACACAAGATTTTCCCGAAAGCGCCGCCGTGCGCGGATCCGGCTGTCCGGTTCCCACATAGAGACGGTACTTTCCGCTGCCCTTTACGTGCTCTCCCTCCTCGTTCACCACAAGAAACGCATCGCCGGACACCGCGATCTCCAACTCCTTCTCCTCCCCTGCCGCGAGAAAAACCCGCGCAAAGGCGCATAGACTGTGATTTGGCACGGCAAAAGGCGATTTCAGATCTTTCACATATATCTGCACCACATCTCCCGTCGCTGCACTTCCGGTATTTTTGACCGTCGCACGCACAAGGGCCGCTCCCGTATCCGCATCTCTTGAAGCGATAACCGCACGCTCCACCCTCACGTCACCGTAAGTCAGACCGTACCCGAAGGGATAGAGCGCCTCCCCTTCCATATAGCGGTATGTCCTGCCCTTCATGGAATAGTCCTCAAAGGGCGGCAATTCCTGTACGGAACGGTAAAAGGTAACGGGCAGTTTCCCGGATGGAGACGCATCCCCGAAAAGAAGATCCGCCACGGCCTTCCCTCCCCTTGCGCCGGGATACCACAGCTGCAGCACCGCCGCCGCCTTTTCCTGCGCCAGGGAAAGATCCATCGCGCTGCCTGTCATCAGACAGACAATCACCGGTTTGCCCACGGCGAGCACAGCCTCCATCAAGTCCATCTGGCACTTGGGCAGGCCCAGGTCCGGTTTGTCACCGGCCGCATAACTGTTGCCCGTGTCCCCCTGCTCCCCCTCCAGGGTCTCGTTTAACCCAAGACAGAGCACCACCACGTCGCTGTGCCTGGCCACCGCCACCGCCTCCGCAATGCGGTCGTTTGCCAGTGCCAGATTTTCCACACGATCCTTAAATAGATGGGAACCCTCCGAATACAAAACTCTCCCATTATGTCCGACTTTATCCTGTATTCCCTCCAAAACAGTAATATATCGGGAAGAAGTTCCGTGATAATTTCCAACTAACGCCTCCCGGCTGTTGGCGTTTGGCCCGATCACGCCGATGGTCTGTCCCGACGAAATTTGTAAGGGAAGAACGCCGTCATTTTTGAGCAGCACCACCGCTTCCCTGGTCATCTGCTCCGCCAACGCCAGATGCTCCTCACACTCTACTTTTTCATAGGGAATCTGATCGTAATCGCTCCCGTCAAAGAGCCCCAACAGATACCTCGCGGTAAAAGCCCTCACAGCCGCCTCCGTGATCTCTTCCTCCGTCACCAATCCATCCTTTAGCGCCTGCAATAAATGGAGATAGGTCACGCCGCAGTTGATGTCACAGCCATTTTTCAAAGCCAATGCCGCAGATTCCTCCATGGTATGGGTCACCATATGATTTTCATGGAAATCCTTGATCGCCCAGCAGTCCGACACAAAATGGCCCTGAAAGCCCCACTCTTTTCGCAAAATCTCCTGAATCAGCGTATGGCTTCCACAGCAGGGTTCCCCGTTGGTACGATTGTAGGCTCCCATCACGGCCTCCACATCCGCCTCCTGCACGCAGGCCTTGAAAGCCGGCAGATAGGTCTCCGCCATATCCTTTTTGGACGCTGTCGCGTTAAATTCATGGCGCAATGCTTCCGGCCCGGAATGCACCGCAAAGTGCTTTGCGCAGGCGGCGGATTTCAACATTTCCTCATCCTCTCCCTGCAGCCCCTCCACATAGGCCACGCCCAGTCTGGCAGTCAGGTAAGGATCCTCCCCATAGGTCTCCTGTCCCCTGCCCCATCTGGGATCCCTGAATATGTTTACATTGGGCGACCAGAACGTCAGTCCCTTATAGATATCCCTGTCGCTCTGCGCCGAAAACGCGTTATACTTCGCACGCCCCTCTGTGGCTGCCACATCGCCGGCCTTATGTATCAGTTCCGGATCAAAGGAGGCCGCCATGCCGACCGCCTGCGGAAAGCTAGTTGCCACACCGGCTCTCGCCACACCGTGCAGCGCTTCTCCCCACCAGTTATAAGCCGGAATCCCCAGCCTTTCTATGGCCGGCGCGTCGTAGCGAAGCTGGGAGGCCCTCTCTTCCACCGTCATCTTACCAACCAATTCCTTTGCCCGCTCTCTCGCCTTCGCTCTGGCCTTGTCTCTTTTTATCATATTCTTCTTTCCTTCCCGCATTCTTTAACCCTTCACCGCACCCGCTGTCAGGCCGTCAACAATTTGGTTACTAAACATACAGTATACCACGATGGTCGGAATAATCGCAATTACAATCGCGGCAAACATTTGCGAATAATTCGTATTATACGGTCCCACGAATTTTGACAGGGAAACCGGCAGTGTCTTTTTATTATCGTCCGAGATAAATACCATCGCCAAAAGCAGCTCGTTCCAGTTCGCCACGAATGTCATCAGGCCCGTCACGAAAAGTCCGGTTCTCGAGAGCGGCAGCGCGATATGGGTAAAGGAGCGGTAAATGGAACAGCCGTCGATGCAGGCCGACTCAAACAATTCGTTTGGCAGGCTCTGGAAAAATCCTGTCATGATAAAAATCGTAATAGGAAGCGACAGTGTCAGGTACGGCAGAATCAGACCCGTCAGGCTGTTTGTCAGATGCATTTTGGAAAACCGGGTAAATACCGGAATCAAAATACAGTGCACCGGAATCATCATACCCGTAAGAAAGTAAGTCATCATCGCCCCCGACAGTTTCCACCGCATCCTGCCGATGGCAAAGGCCGCCATGGAACCCACAAGCAGACAAAGCAGCAGGGTGACACCGCAGACGATCGCGGAGTTCAAGGTCGCCACACCCAACTTGCCCGCCGTCCATGCAAAGCTATAGTTTTCAATCATCAGATGCTCCGGCAGCGCCCACGGCGAGACAAAGAGCGTCTTATCGTCTTTCAGCGAAACATAAATGACCCACAACAAAGGCAGTAAATAGACCACAGCCAAAATTGACAGGAATACATAGATCACCTTCGTCGAAATTTTAGATTTCTTTTTTCCTGATTTACTCATTTTCAGCCGCCTCCCTTACATTTCGTAATTGTCAACTTTGACAAACTTATTGATGATAAACGTCACGATCAGACAAAGTACCAGAAGAATGGTGCCGATCGCACTGGCATAACCGTACTTAAAATACTTGAAACCCTGCTGATACAGATGGGTCGCCAACACATCCGTCATGTGGTTGGGACCGCCCTCCGTCATGTTGAAGATCAGGTCAAAGAATTTCAGCGAGCCGATGGCGTTTAAGGACATGGCCGTGGCCACCATGGGCCGGATCAGCGGCAGCGTGATATAGCGGAAGGACTGCGCCTTCGTGCACCCGTCTATGTAAGACGCCTCGTAGAGAGAATTGCTGATCCCCGAAATCTGCGCCATGTAAAGCATCATAGACTGACCCACATACTGCCACAAAGAAACCGAAGCGATCACCCACATCGGAAGGATGATAAAGCCTTTGGTGTCCATCAGCCAAAGCGGTCCCTTTATGCCAAACTGCGCGAGCACCTGATTGATGCCAAGCTTCGGCGTAAAGACAAACATCCACAAAAGTCCCAGCGCTGCGGACGACAGCACGCAGGGCAGATAGTACACGTTCTTAAAGAAGTCCCGGCCCTTTTTGATATTGGTCAGAAGCGCCGCCAGAACCAAACCTGCTATCAACTGCGTCACCACGGAAAAGATCAGGAAAAACATGGAGTTTTTCAAAGCGATCTTCATGGTTCTGTCTATGGTAAACAGTTGTCTGTAATTTTCAAATCCAATAAATTTCGGTTTTGTCAATGCGTTATACTCACAAAACGAATAATAAACCGACTGACAGATCGGGATAAACAAAACAAAGGTAAATAACAAAAATGCCGGTGCAACAAATACAAAGATTGCTTTTTTGTCACGTAATAATTTGTCCATACACACCTCCGGAATTTTAGAAAAATGCAGGATTGGATTGCTCCAATCCTGCGTGGGTAAATTCACATCATGTTAAATTACTTGTTCCAAACGTTGTTCTTGTAGAAATCTTCCAGTGAAGCAAGGCCGTCCTCCACAGGCGTTCCCAGATAGATGGAAACCATGGTGTCATCGAAGAATGCGCCTGCCTCTGTGGTTGCCATGGACTCGTTGTAGAAGCCAAAGGTGGACTTCGCGTTTCCGAATACGTCCATTACATATGCAAGCTGTGCCGGAGCCTTGGTCGCGTCATACTCAACGGTGGTTACCGGAATCTTGCCGCCTACCTCTGCGGTGTACTTCTGCGCCGTATCGTCGGTAAAATATTTCATGAAAGCGATGACCGCATCGGGATGAGCCGTCGTTGCGCTCATTGCCAGACTGTCGGACTTCGCGATCACCCTGCCGTCGGTGCCGGGGAATGCGAACACGCCACACTTGCCCTCAAAATCAGGGTTTGCACCGTTGATCTGTGCAATCGCCCAGGAACCCTGAATCAGCATAGCCGCCTCTTCATTATAGAAGTTCGCCGTAGCCACATCGTTGGTATCGCCTGCCGCCGTGGGCTGGAAATACTGGGAAATCTCCACCAGCTTGTTGGTCGCGCTCACCACCTTGGGATCAAGCCAGGAAGCGGAACCACTGTCAATCGCCGCAAGGTCTACACCCTCGGAATCACAGAGGTAACCTGCCAACATGGATAAGCACCATGCGGTACCTGCAGAAATGGTCAACGGTGTGTAACCTGCGCCCTGCAGCTTCTCGCAGGCATCTAACATACCCTGCCAGTCAGTGGGCATCGTGGTAATGCCTGCCGCCTCAAACATCTCGGTATTATAGAACACGCATGCCGCCGCAATGTTCAAAGGCACTGCGTAAATTTTGCCGTCGTAGGTCTGTTGGGAAAAAGCGCCCTCGCCGCCGTTAAAAGTATCAATCCAACCGTCAGCCTTGATATACTCTGTCAAGTCAGCCGCTACACCGGGCTCTACATAGACATCCAGATTCGGGCCAGGGCTTACGATGAAGCAGTCCGGCGTCTCTCCTGCCGCCACCAGAGCATTCAGCTTCGCGTAATACTCTTCCAGGTTGGTCGTCACCACATTCACATGATACTTGCCTTCGTAATCTTTGTTGAACCGCTCCACGGTGTCCTTGTAGCCGATGGAAATCAAGTCTTCCGTCGCGTTCAAGTCATCCCAGAACATCCATGTGATTTCTTCCACATCGCCGCTCGCCGCAGAATCCGCTGCCGGCGCTTCTGCCTCTGCGCTGCCGCCATCCGCCGCCGGAGCACTCTCTGTACTGCCACCGTCTGCAGCCGGTGCGCTCTCTGTACTGCCACCGTCTGCAGCCGGTGCGCTCTCTGTCCCGCCACCGCCGCAGCCGGCCAATACAGATGCAATCATAGCCGTGCTGAGCAAAACCGATAATACTTTCTTTTTCATGTATTCTCCTCCCTTACATTTAATTGTTAACTCTTAGTTACAAATACAGTATAGCAAGTCATGTCCTTTTCTTCTTTTTAATAGTTGCTTTGTGTGTATCAAAAATTGCTATTATTCCACTTCTTGCTATGGGTAATTTGTCTTTATTTTATATAAATATAAAATATTTTATGGCATTTTTACCGCATTTATATTGCGTATTATCATATTTTGTGCTAAAAGCATCTGTTTTCTATTCTTTTTTGTGAGTTTTTGTGATATAATAAATCCGTCAAAAAGCAATTTTTAGAAATCGAATAGCAATTTTTGATTATTGATAGCAATTTTTGACAATTGCATATATAAACCCAGGCAAACAGGAGAGAAAGGACACCCACGCTTATGATCGAAATGTTAAACGGCATCAAGGAGACGGTCCTCTACAAGGACATCGAAGGCTTTAAGCTCCATGACAACACTGACTATGAAGCCTACCCGTCCCACTGGCACACTCCCATTGAGATTATCATGCCCATCGAAAATGATTACGAGGTCGCCGACAAAAACGAATCCTACATACTGCATGAAGGCGATATTCTACTCATCAACTCCGGTGTGGTTCACGGTATGCCCTCCGTGATCCGCGGGGAACGGCTGATTCTTCAGGTGGATATTTCCATGCTCCACAATGTGGCGGAAATCGAATCCACCCTCTCCACCATCCCCCAGCTTCTGCTGCTCACCGCCGAAAACGCGCCGGCCATCCATGAGCGGCTCAAAGAACTGATGTTGGAAATTTATCAGGAATATTTTGGCGATTCCATCCTGATCAGTGCCGCCATCTACTTTAGGGTGATCGAAATGCTTGTGTTGGTGGGCCGGGAATACACCGGTATGCGAAACAATTACGACTCCGCTTTCTCAAAGCAGAAAGAACACACCGAAAAGTTTATGATGGTCTGCAATTATATTCATGAGCACTGCACGGAAGATCTTTGCCTCGATGACGTGGCTGATCTTGCCGGATTCAGCAAATATCATTTCAGCAGACTGTTTAAAAACTTTACCGGACTGTCCTTCTATAAATACCTGAACAAAAAGAGGATCGAGCAGGCGGAAAAACTGTTGGTGGATCCCGCTTTGTCCATCACTGAAGTGGCCCTGCAGTCAGGGTTTTCCAGTCTCTCCGCCTTTATCAGAATGTTTAAGCTGATCAAGGACTGCACCCCCACCGAATTCCGCGGTCTCTATGAGATGGGCCCTTGCTGCTATCCCTTTTCCTCCTCCGCACAGAGCCATTAATGCGTCAGCATCTCCTCTATAAAAATTCCGTATCCCTTTGTGGAATCGTTCACCAGCACGTGTGTGACAGCCCCTGCCAACTTACCATTCTGGATGATGGGGCTGCCGCTCATCCCCTGGATAATCCCCCCTGTCAGGGTCAAAAGCTTCTCATCAATCACGCGAATCACGATCCCCCGGTTGACATTCTCATGTTCCAAATTAACCTCCACGATCTCCACATCATAAAACTCCGGCTCTCCCGAGACGGAGCAGATGATCTGCGCTGGGCCCATCGTAATTTCCTGCTTAAGCGCAATCGGAATGGGATCATAGACAGAATTTTCCAGAAGCGTCTCATCGCAGACGCCAAAAATCCCCTCCGCCGTGTTTTCCGTAATCTCCCCGATCACATTTTCGCTGTCATACTCAATGTATCCCGTCAATTCGCCGGGTGCGCCGTTGGCGCCTCTGGTAATGCCCACAATCTCCGTCTTGTAAAGCGTTCCCTCTTCCAAATTCATCAGAATGGAGGTGTCCACATCGTTAATCCCATGTCCCAACGCGCCAAAAGTGCTGTCGGTGCCCTCATAGGTCATTGTGCCAATTCCCTGCGCGTTATCCCTGATCCAGATCCCCAGTTTCCACTCTTCCATGCGGTTTTTTCCGGCATTTATCATAACATCTGTTATTTCATCGTTTCTCCTGATGGTCAGAATCATGTCCTCTCCCTCGGAAGCCTCCACCATACTGATAAACTGTTTCTTGTTTTCCACCGTCTCGCCATTGCTCTTTAAGATATAATCGCCCTTTTGCAGCACATATTTGGCCGGCGATATGGCATCTCCCTCGCTGTTTTCAAACTCGCCGATACCCACCACCAACACGCCGTCCGTCTTCACATAAATGCCAATGGGAAGCCCCGAGGGAATCAGCAGTTTGTCCTGAATCACTTCAATATCTACATTTTTATAGGGAAGTACGCCAAATAATTTCAGATCCATCTGATAGGCATCTATCTCATTTGCCCTCAATTTTACGGTATGGGCAAAGTCAACATGAATGCTCTTTGCCTTCCCACTCTCCCCGGCCAAAAGGTAAGCGTCCTCCTCGGGCACATCCGTCACGGATGCCACCGGAGCCACCTCCTGCGGCACACGGTAAATTTCTCCCGATACCGGAACCCGAAAATCAAACTCCTGCTCTACACCGGCACGAATTTTGATCTTGGACGGGATCTTATCCAAATAGGAAAAATACATAGTCAAAAAGAGCGCCATCACCCCCGCCAAAAGCAGCATCCATAAAAAAATTCTGTATTTTTTCTCCTGTTTTTCTGTCATATATATCGCATTATCCACTCTTCCATCCTCGCCTTCCATCTGTATCCAAAACAAAATCCAAAACAAAAGGACATACATTATAGTATGTCCCTTTTAGTATGCGAAGAATCTATTTTTTTATTGCTTATTTTTTTCTGCCAATTCTTTCATTTCCTCGGCATTTTTTAAAGCGCTCTCTGTAATCGTGTCGCCTCCCAGCATTCTCGCCAGTTCTTCCACGCTCTCCTTTTTGTCAAGCGCCCGAATCCCTGTAATGGAGCGGTTGTCCACCACCTGCTTCTCTATCATATAGTGGGTGTCCGCCATGGCCGCAATCTGGGGCAGGTGGGTGATACAGATCAACTGATGCCCTTTCCCGAGAATCCCCATTTTTTCTGATACTTTCCATGCGGTCCTCCCGCTGATGCCCGCATCGATCTCATCAAAAATCAGCGTTTCAATCTCGTCCTTGTCCGCAAGCACCGTCTTGAGCGCCAACATAATGCGGGAAAGTTCCCCGCCGCTTGCCACCTGCGAAAGTTCCCTGACCGGCTCGCCGGGATTGGTGGAGATCAGAAAGACGATCTGATCGAACCCGTTTTCTCCCAACCTGGATGTCTCTGCGTCCACCTGAATCTCAAAGACCGCCTGTTCAAAATTGAGATCGGAAAGCGCCTGTCTCATCTGGTCTGCCAACGTTTTGGCATTTTTCACGCGAAGATCGGAAATTTCCTTTGCAAGCCGCAGCGCTTTCTCCTCAAGCGCCGCCGTCTCTTTGGAAAGCGCAGCCCTGTATGCGTCATAGTCCTGATATTTTTCTATGATTTCCTGCGCCCGCGCCTGATATTCCTGAATCTCCTCCACAGTGTTTCCATATTTTGACTTTAAATGATTGATTTGGTTTAAACGCTCCTGCGTCTGTTCAAATCTGCCTGCATCGAATTCCAATTCTGAGAGATATTCTGCCATCTCCCTGTTATAATCATTCAAAAGAGCGTCTATATCCAGAAGCTGCCTCTCATAATCCTGCAATGTCTCATCGTAGGCAGATACCGTTTTGATCTCCCTGATGGCTCTGGCGATGGCGCTGCCCGCCCCGCTGTCCTCATAACCGCAAAGACCATGGACATTAACAGCCGCCTCTCTGATCTTTCTGGCATTCCCCATTTTCCGGTATGCCTTCTCAACTTCCTCATCCTCACCCGGCATAAGCGCCGCTTCCTCAATCTCCCTGCACTCAAATTCCGCGAGGGAAAACTCTCTTTTCCGGGTCTCCTCATCCACTTCACTCTCGGACAATTCCCTCTTCTTCTCCCGGTACTGCCCGTAAATATCCCGAAGTATTTCTTTTTTCCCCGCAAGCGCCGGCCCCGCATAGGCATCCAGAATCTCCAGCTGCCTTGCCGCCTTTAACAGCGACTGGTGCTCGTGTTGTCCATGAATATCGATCAGGATATCCGCCAACTGTCGAAGCTGTCTGGCCGTCACCGTCTCCCCGCAGACTTTACACTGGCTGCGGTTTTCCATAATCTTTCTCTGGAGAATGACCTGCCCCTCCTCAACGGGCAGTTCCAACTCCTGTACCGCCCTGATCTGTGCCGGATCTTCCAGAGAAAAAACAAGCTCCACCAGTCCATACTCGGCCCCCGACCGAATCATGTCCTTATCTGCTTTGGCTCCCAACGCCAGATTGATGGAACCGATTATGATGGATTTACCCGCTCCCGTCTCCCCGGTAAGAATATTGAGCCCGGCGCCAAAGGTGACTTCCGTCTCATCAATCAGCGCCAGATTTTTCACATGTAAACTCTGTAACATTTCACCCCACCATCCTGCCGATCTTTTCCATCACGACTCTGGCATCCTGTACGCTGCGCATCGCCATCATCACCGTATTATCCCCGGCAATGCACCCTACGATCTCCTCTATCTTCATATCGTCCACAGCGGCCGCCACAGCCATTGCCATGCCGGACACCGTCTTTAACACCAAAAGATTTTGTGCCAAATCCATCGACACATACCCTTCTTTGAGCACTCTCGCATACTTGTCGCCCAGATGGCTCTCCTCCACGTCAAAGGCAACATACTTTTGTCTGCCCCTGCCATTGGGAATCTTGGAAAGCTTCAGTTCCCGGATATCTCTGGAGACGGTAGCCTGGGTAACCTCATAACCGTCGGCACGCAGGCGGTCCACCAGTTCCTCCTGCGTTTCCACCTCGTACTGTGTAATCAGATCTATAATTTTCTCATGTCTCTTCTTTTTCATAGCGCGTCCGAAACCCCTTCTCTACACTTCGCTCATCTTTTTATGGAGTACCGAAAGAAAACTCTCCGTATTTAATCTCACAATCCCCGTGGTCCTGTCGGCCCTGCGGATGAGAATGCGGTCCCCCGTGCGCAGGGCCGCCTTGTAACTGCCGTCAAAATTGGCCTCTACCATCTGTTCATGCCCATCCTTTCCCGGCGGAATTTCCACAGTGATCACATCCTCCGGCGCAAACACAATGCTGCGGGTATTTAGGGTGTGGGGACAGATCGGCGTCAGAAGCAAAAGACTCGCCGAGGGTTCCACAATGGGTCCTCCCGCCGAGAGATTGTAACCGGTAGAGCCTGTGGGCGTAGCAACGATCACACCGTCTGCGCAGTAATCATTCAGAAACCGGTCATTCACATAAATGCGGACGTTTAAAATCTGCAGCGTGCCACAGCGGGAGATCACAATATCGTTAAGGGCATACTGCCGTTCCTCCATCTCCCCGGCTATGATCCTGCCGTTGAGCATCATCCGTTCCTCCCTCACATACTCGTCTGCAAGAAGCTTTTCGACGGCCTCCTCCACACAGGCGCTCTCCACCTCCGCCAGATACCCGAGCGTCCCCAGATTAATTCCCAAAAGCGGAATTTTACTGTCCGTTATGTTTCTGGCAGCCCGAAGAAGGGTGCCGTCTCCGCCAAGCACCAACGCACAGTCCACATCGGCTTCCCTGCCTACGGCGAGAGCCAGTCTGTCATTGGCGACACAGATGGCCTCGCCGCCGTGTTTTTTTATAACATCTGCTATTTTTTTTGTAAACGTCCCCTGGGGGTCCTTCACCTCATTGGTAATCAGAAAAAACCGTTTCATTTCTATTTCGCCTCATCCAGCGCGCAATGCGCCTCATCCACAAGCGCTTTGATCCGTGCAGACCAGTCTTCTTTCCATGACAAACCGCTTTCCTGCAAAAGAAGCGCTGCAAGCGCCTCCTCCGCCTCCTTTTCCGGCAGCGTCAAAATCTCCTCCGGAATCTCTGACCGCTTTTCTAGCCACATCAGATACTCGATATTTCCCTCCGGTCCCTTGATCGGGGAATGGGTCAATCCTCTCACCGAAAAGCCGATCATGTCCGCGTAATCAACGATCCTGTGCACCACCTCTTCGTGCACCTTTTTGTCCCGCACCACGCCCTTTTTGCCGACTTTTTCGCGACCGGCCTCAAACTGGGGCTTAATCAGACATACCATCTGTCCCGCCCCGCGCAGGAGCTTTCTCGCCGGGATCAAAATCTTTGTGAGCGAGATGAACGATACGTCCACCGAAGCGAAATCTATGGGTTCCCCGATATCCGCCTCCGTCACATAGCGGAAATTCGTCTTCTCCATACAGACCACCCGCTCGTCGCTTCTCAGCTTCCAGTCCAACTGACCATGGCCCACATCTATGGCATACACCTTCCCCGCCCCGTTTTGCAGCATACAATCCGTAAACCCGCCGGTGGAAGCGCCGATATCCATACAGACCCGAGCCTCCAGTGCAATCGGAAACCGCTCCATGGCCCGCGCCAGTTTCAATCCTCCGCGGCTCACATAGGGAAGGGCTTTCCCCTTCACCTCAATCTTTATCTTGCTCTCGTCAAACAGGGTGCCCGCCTTGTCCTCCCGCTGATTGTCCACAAACACGTTTCCCGCCATAAGAAGCGCTTTCGCCTTCTCTCTGGACTGGGCGTACCCTTGTCTGACCAGAATCACATCCAGTCTTTCCTTCATCTTGCCCGTCTGTCCGTCACAGCCTGCCATGCTGAGACGATTTTCTCCTCCACCGTCACCGCGTCGATCCCGGTTTCCTGCTTTAACAGTTCCACATTGCCATGCTCCACATACTCGTCAGGAATGGCGATGCCAAGCACCCGGGTCTCCTCATCCAGGGAATCCACAAACTCCCTGACATGCTCTCCGAAACCGCCACAGGCCACGTTCTCCTCCATCGTGACAATCAGCTTATGGGTTTTGCACGCATTCCGGATCAACTCCTCGTCGATGGGTTTCACAAACCGGGCGTTGACAAGCGAACAGTCATACCCTCTCTCTTTCAGTTTTTCCCGCACCGCAAGCGCTACCTTCACCATGCTGCCCACAGCCAAAAGCAATATGCCGCTCTCCATACAGATCGGCTCGGCTTTTCCGTATACGACCGGCTCCCGGTTTTCTTTTAAGCCGTCAAAGGCCTCTCCCCTCGGATAGCGGATGGCGATGGGCCCGCCAAACTCCACCGCAAATTTAATCATATCGGAAAGCTCCCACTTATTCTTGGGGGCCATAACGTGCATATTCGGTATCGATGACAAAAACGAGAGGTCAAATAAGCCCTGATGCGTCTCCCCATCGCTTCCCACAAGCCCTGCCCTGTCGATACAAAATACCACAGGCAGATTTTGAATACAGACATCATGCAGAATCTGGTCGTAAGCCCGCTGCAGGAAGGAGGAATAAATCGCCACAATGGGCTTTAAGCCGCCCGCCGCCAATCCTGCCGCAAACGTCACCGCATGTTCCTCCGCGATTCCCACATCAAAGAAACGCTCCGGATACATGTTGCGGAACCGCTTCAAGCCTGTACCGTCCGGCATGGCTGCCGTAATCGCCACCACCTTTTCGTCCCGCTGCCCCAACTTACACATGACAGTGGAAAAAATATCCGTATAGTTGGCCTTTGCCTTGGGCGAACTGGGAATCCCCGTCTCAATGTCAAAGGGTTCCGCACCGTGGAATCTGGCCGGATGGCGCTCTGCCGGCGCATACCCTCTTCCCTTCTGGGTGATCACATGGACAAGCACCGCCTTTTTGACCTTTCTGGCCTCCCTGAATATATGTACCATCTCCTGAATATTATGCCCGTCCACAGGCCCCAGGTAAGTGATACCCATATCCTCGAAAAACATGCCCGGCACCACCAGATGCTTAAAACTGCTCTTGGCGCGCCTGATCTGGCTCACCACCTTGTCTCCGTACTTCGGCTTGCCCCGCAGGGAATTATAGATGCCTTCCTTCAAATCCAGATACATGTCCGCCGTCCGGATATTGTTCAGATATTTGGAGATGCCCCCCACGTTCTCTGAGATAGACATATCGTTGTCATTTAACACAATAATAAAATTTGTCTCCAACCGGGAGGCATTGTTTAACGCCTCGTAAGCCATGCCGCCCGTAAGCGATCCGTCGCCGATGACGGACACGATGGTGTTATTTTCCCCCTGAATATCACGCGCCTTGACCATGCCGAGTCCCGCCGATATGGAGGTGGAACTGTGCCCCGTGTCAAAGCAGTCGCAGTCGCTCTCCTTCCTCTTCGGAAAGCCGCTCATACCGCCGAATTTTCTTAAGTTTACAAATCCGTCCCGGCGGCCGGTCAGAATCTTATGGGTGTAAGACTGATGCCCCACATCCCAGATCAGCTTATCTTCCGGCAGATTCAAAAACAGATGGAGCGCCATGGTAAGCTCCACCGCCCCCAGATTAGACCCCAGGTGCCCTCCTGTCACACTGATCGTCTGAATCAGGAATTTTCTGATCTCCTCCGCCAACACGCCGTAATCCTCCGGCGCAATCTGTTTGATATCGTTTGTCCGCGTTATCTGTTCCAGTAACATACGTATGCCCCTTATTTTTCTCTGTAGATCAACTGTTCCACCAAGTTTTCCAGAAAGAGATTTCTCTTGTCAAAAGACTGTAAAATCGCCACTGCCTCCCTCGACAGTTCCTCCACCTGTCTTTTCGATTCCTCCAGACCATGTAACCTCAAATACGTGAGCTTGTGATTCTTTTCATCGCTCCCAACCGGCTTGCCCAAAACTTCCGTACTGCTTGTCACATCCAGAATATCATCCTGAATCTGAAAAGCGACCCCGATGTTTTCCGCACATTTTTCAAGCTTTACAAGTTCCCCCTCATCCGCGCCGGCAAGCGCCCCGCCGATGGTCATAGCTGCCTGAATGAGAGCGGCGGTCTTGTTTTTATGGATGTAAAGAAGCGTCTCCTCCGTCACCTCTGTCTCCGGCTTCTCCGCCAGAAGATCGGCGCACTGTCCTCCGATCATGCCATACACGCCGGCCTTTCGGGCCAAAATATTCATGGCAAGCTCCGTCCGCATGTAATCTTCCAAAGTCACCGCTTTTCCAAATGCCCGAAGCGCCGTCTCAAAGGCATAATTTAAAAGCCCGTCCCCGGCAATCACAGCAATGTCTTCCCCGTAAACCACATGGGTCGTTTTTCTTCCCCGGCGGTAATCGTCATTGTCCAGGGCCGGAAGATCGTCATGGATCAGGGAATAGGTGTGGATAAACTCAATGGCCGCCATAAAGCAGGAAAGCCCTTCCCCGGCCTCTCCAAACAGGGCCGCGGTCTCCTTCATCAGGAGGGGCCGAAGCCTCTTTCCACCCGCTGACACCGCATACTCCATGGCTTCCAACACCCGGCTCTGAAAGCCTTCCGGTTTCGGCAGCCATGCGGCAATCGTCTGCTCCACTTCCCCGGTCTTTTTCTTTAGTTCCTCGTCAAAATTCATCCAGTCCACCATCCTCATTGACCTTCAGCACTTTCTTCTCCACCCGGTCAATATTCTCGTTGCACTTTGCAAGAAGCGCCATCCCCCGGTTATACGCCGAAAAGGATTCTTCCAACGTAATGTCTTCCGTCTCCAGACGATGGATCACTTCCTCTATCTGGGCAAAGGCATCTTCCAAAGATAACTCCTGTTCCTGTTCCGACTTATTTTCTTCTTTCTTTTTCGCCATATTCTTTCTCCCGGACTTCCGCCAGAAGGCTGCCGTCCTTCACACAAACCCTGATCTTCTCCCCCACGTCCACCTGCCCCAGGGAGGACAGTTTCCTGCCGGATGCATCCGACACATAGACATATCCCATGCTCAGCTTGTCGAGGGGAGAAAGCCCCTTCATGCGTTCCGCACAGATCGCCAGCCTGTGCCTCGTCTCCTGCAGCCGTCTCTCCATCACAGCCTGCAGCCGCTCTTCCAACGATACTGCCTGCGTCTTTTTCATGCGGACGGCATTTAGCGGACTCAGATATTTCAGGCGCACACCGTACTGCCCAAGCCGGTTCCGATAGTTCTGTACCGTGCGCCTGCAAAGATGCTGCATGGTGTAGGCATACTCCGCCATCTGCTCCTCCAACCTTGCGAAATCACAGACTGCAAGCTCCGCCGCCGCAGAGGGTGTCGGCGCCCGCAGATCCGCCACAAAATCCATGATCGTCACGTCCGTCTCATGCCCCACCGCCGAGATAACCGGAATGCTGCAGTCGAAGACAGCCTGTGCCACCGCCTCCTCGTTGAAAGCCCACAAATCCTCAATGGAGCCGCCGCCTCTTCCCACAATCACCACATCTACCTGGAGCCTTTCCATAGCCCGAATACCTTTGATAATGCTAGGTGCCGCCTCTTCCCCCTGCACAATCGCCGGATAGAGAATGATCTGTACATAAGGGTTTCTTCTGGAAGCAACGTTGATGATATCCCGCACCGCCGCTCCCGTCTGCGCGGTCACCACGCCCAGTCTCCTGACATAGCGGGGAATTGGCTGTTTATACTGTTCGGCAAACATCCCCCGTTCCGCCAGTTCCATTTTCAGGCGCTCATATTTCTCATAGAGCGCGCCAATGCCGTCAAGTTCGATCGCTCTGGCATATAGCTGGTACTTGCCGTCGCGCTCGTAGACATCCACGCTGCCGCTTGCAACCACCTGTTGCCCCTCCGCCAATCGAAAGGGCAGTCCCTTCCTGTCGGAAGAAAACATAACACACGATATTGTACTTTTTGCATCTTTCAGGGTAAAATAGATATGCCCGGAGGAATGGTATTTACAGTTACTGACCTCACCACGTATCCGGACCTTCTGCAGCATGAAATCCTGTGTGAACATGTTTCTGATGTAGGAATTGACCTGTGCCACCGTATATACATTCTGCATACGAATTCACCATGTCTTCCTTATGCAAATTTGGCCAGAACGCCGTTTACAAACCCATAGGAGGCATCCTGTCCGAATTTTTTCGCAAGTTCGACTGCTTCATTGATTGCGACACTCGTTGGAACATCCTCGTCATAGCAGATCTCATAGACCGCCAGGCGCAGGATCGTCAGATCGACCTTGCTCATCCTTCCCGTGTCCCATCCTGATGCCTTTTCATTCAGCTTAGCATCAATCTCCGGCAATTTTTCGGAGATTTTATGGAATTTATCTGAAATATAGACGGCATCCTTATCCTTTGCAGCTTCCTCGTCCTCAAAGAACAACTGCTCCTGCTCCGGCATGTCTTCCTTTTTATTAAATTCCACCCGGAACAATAGTTTAAATATCTGTTCACGCAACTCTCTTCTGCTCATACCAAACCACTCGCTCTATTTCTCTTTCGCAACGTTAATCCCGGCAATGCGGATGTTCACATCCAAAACCTCTAACCCGGTCATATTTTCTATCGCGCTTTTCACTTTCGCCTGCACCCGTTGACATGTCGCCGGGATGTTATAGCCGTACTCCATGGTAATGGCAAGTCCCACCTTCACCTTTTTCCCGGATACCTCAACCTTTGATCCCTTGGAAAGTCCTCTCACGCCCACACGACACAAAAGCTCGTTGGTAAGATTGCCGGCCATAGCCGCAACACCGTCCACCTCCATAGCCGCAAGCGCGGCAATCATTGCCACCACGTCATCTGCAATCTTCACCGTACCGGCCTTTTCCTGCAACTCATATCCGCTCTTTTCTGCTTCCTGTTCCATGCTATCCTCCATGCCTTTCTCTATATTTGGCTTAATGGCTTAAGTATACCAAAATTTCTTTTTTTTGCCTAGTCCCCTTCCGCCTTTCCAAACGTCAGCGAAAATACCCATGACAAATCAAAGCCAAAAACTCAAACTGTACTGCTTCTCATTCTCCACATAGGACACCGCCTTGTCCGTGCAGTCCAGATACCGGAAAATACCTTGCTGTCCGATCAGCGTATCCCGCATTTTCTGATACACCTGCGACCCCTCGCATTTCAGAGTCACGTAAGCCTCACCCCTCCCGTAGCTGTCGGTGAAAATCTTTTGAATTTTCTCCTCATCCCACTCCGTAAAGTAAGCGCCCTCCCTCACATAATAGTTGGCAGCTATGGCCGTACAGGGCGGCATCTCCACCACATTGTCAAGCGTGTGCGTCTGCTCCATCTGCTCTGTGGTCACAGCCAGATAATCATAATTAATCGTCGGTATCTTCTCGACCGGATAATCGCTGCCGCCCACAGCCTGATAGGAGGCATCTCCCCAGGTGGTATCCACATAGTAGTATTCCCCGTCAATCCGCACAAGATTCCAGGCATGTCCCTCTCCGCCAATCACTTCTCCAAGCACAAGCGTCGCAAAAATACCGGAGCGGTTCAACAGATACTGTGTCGCTTTCGCATATCCCTGACAGACCGATCTGCGTTCCAGGAAGACAGAACATATATTCTGGCTGTCCTTTGCCGACGCATCGTAATCCGTATGATGAATCAGGTATTCGTAAACATATTTTACTTTCTCGTACTCATCCGCATCCTGCGGCATTCCGGCAAGGCATTGGTTTACATAATCATCTATCTGCCTCTGTTTCGCTGCCACTTCCTCCTGACTAAAACAATAACTCCCCGTAAAAGTAATCTTCTTTAAGAGATTTCCTAACGTATACTCCGTATAACTGTAGCCCTCCACATAAAAAATCTCCGGGTGGTCGTTTAAGACACACTGAAACACACGCGATATCAGTTCCTTATCGCAGCTGGAAAGCCTCACATTCTCACGGAAACCAGTAATCGCCTCCAACATCTCCAGATAGACCTGCTGTTCTTCCTCCGACAGTTTCCCGAAAGCATAGCAGTCCTTCTGCTCCTCCCGGAGCTTTTCATCCGCATGGGAAAGCACCTGCTCCGGAAAGTCCGTTTTCGACTGCCTGGCCCCCACATCCTCCTGTCTGTAAAGACTGCTCTCGCTTCGGGACAATCCAAGCCCCGCAAGATACAGGGCACCGGTCAAAATCAACATACCGGTCAGAAATATAGCCGCCTTCTTCATACCCTGCCGCCCTCCTTTCACAGCCTTCTCCCTACACCTATGCTCTGCCAAATTCTGACAAAACCAATCCCTCGTTTCTCTCAACCGTCATGCCGATACTCCACTGGTTGACAAAGAGCAGAAGGGGGTTGTCCTTTAAGTCCTTTATCTTTTTCATGTCTGACGTTCCCGTCAGCTTGTCCAAATCAATCTCTTTATTCTCGATCCAACGAATGTATTCATAGGGCAGATTCTCCAGTTTAATCTCCACATTGTATTCATTCTCCAGACGGTATTTGAGCACGTCGAACTGCAGCACGCCGACCACGCCCACAATAATCTCCTCCATACCGGTATTAAACTCCTGAAAAATCTGAATGGCGCCTTCCTGCGCAATCTGCATGATCCCCTTGACAAACTGTTTCCTTTTCATGGTGTCCACCTGCCTGACCCTGGCAAAATGCTCCGGTGCAAAAGTAGGTATCCCTTCGTAGGCAAACTGCTCTCCCGGCATGCAAACCGTGTCACCAATGGAGAAAATTCCCGGATCGAAAACGCCAATGATATCCCCCGCATAAGCCTCGCTCAAGATCTTGCGCTCATCCGCCATAATCTGTTGGGGCTGGGACAGACGCATAACCCGTCCTCCCTGTACATGGCGCACTTCCTCGTTCACATCAAATCTGCCGGAACAGATACGCATAAACGCGATCCTGTCGCGGTGCGCTTTATTCATATTCGCCTGAATCTTAAAGACAAAGGCCGAAAACTCATGTTCCACCGGGTCGATCAGCCCGATATCCGCCTTGCGTGGCAGGGGCGTGGTGGTCATCTGCAAAAAGTGCTGAAGAAAAATCTCCACACCAAAGTTTGTGAGGGCCGAACCGAAAAATACCGGCGTCAGATCCCCCGCCTGAATCTGTTCCAGATCATACTCCGCACTGGCTCCGTCCAAAAGTTCGATTTCTTCGGTGAGTTTAGCGTAAAACTCCTCACCGATCTGGGCCGTTAACGTCTCCGTCTGGTCGATCGGAATCCGGGTGGCATGTCCCTCCTTCGTCCCCTTCTCCGTATCGGCATAAGTGACCACGCACCTGTCCTCACGGTCATATACGCCCTTAAAGTCTTTTCCCGAGCCGATCGGCCAGTTAATCGGGCAGGTAGCGATCCCCAGTTCCTTCTCGATGTCATCCAGAAGCTCAAAGGTGTCGTTCGCATCCCGGTCCATCTTATTGATAAAAGTAAAGATCGGGATATGCCGCATCACGCATACTTTAAACAGCTTGCGCGTCTGGGCCTCCACGCCCTTCCCGGCATCGATCACCATGACCGCTGAATCCGCCGCCATCAGGGTTCTGTACGTATCTTCCGAGAAGTCCTGATGGCCCGGCGTGTCCAGAATGTTGATGCAAAATCCGTCATAAGAAAACTGCAATACGGAGGAAGTGACGGAAATACCTCTCTCCTTCTCTATCTGCATCCAGTCGGAAACCGCATGTCTGGCCGTCGCCTTCCCCTTAACGCTGCCCGCCAGATTGATCGCTCCCCCGTACAACAGAAACTTTTCAGTGAGCGTCGTCTTTCCCGCATCCGGATGCGAAATGATTGCAAAAGTTCTTCTTTTGTTTATCTCGTCCGCATATGTTCCCACGTCTTTATCCTCCAAACTTTTCTCTCTATGACCAATGCTTCTATATTACCACAGTAAAAACATTTAAGAAAGCTTTATTTCTCGTCATCATTCACCGTACTTATGACAATGGCATCCGCACTCACACCGGTTTTTCGGATCACAATATCTTCGATCTGGGCGCGCTGTGCCTCCGACAGCTCCGCAGTATTTACCACCACGTCCACGCTGTCTCCGTCTATGCTGACGATCGCGTCGTTAAAGCCCTTCGCCTCCAGTAAAATCTCCGCAGCCGTTTCCTTCTCCGCAATATCCGTCATGGAGATCATGCTGTTTACCGCTTCCTGTTTCTGGCTCTCACTAATGTTGGCATTGTTGATGATCTCCAGAAGCGTTTCCTTATTTTGTACTCTGGTCTGCTCCTTTTCCAGCTTCGCGCCGGAAAGAGGCGACGATGTGTCGGCGGACGTAAACACAGCCTCACCGGGCGCCTCATCCATCTGTTCCTCCGCAAGCGCCTGGGCCAGCTCCTCGTCCACGCTGCCGCTGTCCGCCATCGTTACGTCGCTGTCCAGACTTTCAATCTCGCCGTAGGCCTGTTCCATGTCCTCATCCGACAAATCCAACAAGGATGCGTAATCCGCCTCTGCGTCCTCCTGTGTCAGTTCGGTAGAGCCCACCTCTCCGCTCACGCTCATCAGTTCCTCGTCCGTCACCTTAGTCCCCGCAAAATTCAAGTACCCGGCAACTGCAATCATAATGGCAAGCGCCGTGATCATCATCTGGTTCTTTTTGATCATATTCTTCAATTTCTTCTCCCCTTCACTGATTATTTGTTTTCATTTTAATTATTGATATTCTATTCATGTCTACATCAAATAATACCTGAATCGCTTCGATTATATCCCTGCGCACCCGCGCCTGATCCGCTCCCTGCGCGATCACCACCACCCCTTCCACCGACGGGGAAACCGTCTTCACCACAAGAGGCACACTCTGTCCCCGCTCATCTACGGTACATATGACGGACTTATCCGTCCTGTTTTCCGATACATGGCGGCTCCCTCCTGCCGCATCCTCCTCCACCGTATCCGAAAACTCCTCCTCCCCGTCTCTGGCTAAAATCTGCTCCTCCGACTCTCTCACATTGATCAGCACCTTAACTTTTCCCGCGCCCTCCACGCAGCGGAGATTTTCCTCCAGCTTTCCCTCCCAATACGACACATAATCCTCTTCCATCGTATCAAGGTCGAACATCTGTTCTTTTTCTATGGTAATATCTGATGTGTCCAATAGACCGGACTTATTTTTTTCTTTTTCCACAGGCAGGGCGATCACACAAAACAGGATACCCACCAGAACAATGATCAACCATTGATCTTTTCCGAGTTTCTTTCCCCCGCCAAACTGCCCGAGAAGTTTCTTCGCCTCTCCCATCCTATCTCACCTCCACCCTTTCCTCCTCTATCTCCAAAAGGGCGGCAAACCGGCTGCGATATTGCAAAAAAGCAGGTTCCTCCTCTGGCTTTGCCGCACTTCCTATTACAATTCTGTCAATCCCTATTTGTCTTTCCTCTTCCTCCTCCACTGCCTTTCCCATCTCAATCTCTATCCGTGACAGGTAAAGTTCATCCCCATTCGACGGATTTTTTTCAAGCCGGATCGACACCTGTTTCACACGATAATCATCCCCCTCCAATTCCCGGTTCAAAAGCGCCCTCGTCTCCGCCTCCATACGGCTGATCAAGGCGCTGTCCACCCCTGTCTGGCCAACCCCCTCCTCTCCAAAAAAATCCGGCATATCTGTGGCCTCCTCCATTTCCTTCAAAACATCTTCCGGCCCTTTCCACTGCACTCCGGAAAGCTGTAAAAAGGGCCGCAGAAAAAGGATCAGAATTATGATGCCCGACACCGATTTGATATATTTTCCATACTGCTTTCCCGGCGCGAAATGGATGACCGCCTGCGCGGCAATCATGAAGATGCCTATTTCCCTAATATTTTTTAACACGTAATGCCCCCTCTCATCGCACCGCTTGTCCTGCGGAATAACTGATGACAGCCACCTGTATCATAAACATGCCCATGGAAGTCAGGGCAATCCGCAAAAGCATCAGATTCCCCTCCCCCACCCGGCTCACACAGTTGGTCAGCCGCTTATCGCTCACAATGCCCACAAGGGCCGCACTCAGCTTGATCACACAGGAGATCAGGGCAATCTTTATGACAGGCGCTGCACAGAGCACAACAAGAACCAGGGTCATGTACAGGCCAATGCTGTTTTTTACCAATACCGCCGACCCAATCACCATCTCGAACATTCCCTCCGTCAGACTGCCTATTCCCGGCATGGAGGTAAGCGCCTTTTTGACCGCCGAAAACTCCAAGGAATCAATAACAGGCGATATCATTGATTGTAAAAGACTGAATCCGGTGATCAGCCAGACAGACGCTTTCACACTGCCCTTTATGACCTTCTCCAGAAGTTCTAACAACAGCGCCAGTTTTTCCTCCATCCAGATCCCGTTGATCACAACCAAAAGAATATACCCATAGACAAGCGGAAGAAGAATCGTGAGGTATCCCCACTCAATCAGGTAAACCGCAAACAAAAGCAGCTGATAATACGCCGAAGCCGACAAAGCGCCCGAAGCGCTCCCCACCGCCAGTATATATGTGGGAATATACAGCTTCATGAAAACAGCCACATTATTTAACATCTCCCGCACAATATCCGCCGTATCCGAAAAAAAATGAATCAGTACCGCAATCAGAAGCAGATAAATAAAATAAAAAGCAAGATCAGACACCTGATGATCTTTAAACAGATCTGCAAAATTAGAAAAAAGCGCCGCCGCCACTCCCAAAATTAAAATTGTAAAAAAGAGGGTCCGAAACTCCTCCCTCTGAAATAAAACCGCGTCCGACAATCCTCCGCCCAGTTTTTTCAAAGCTTCTGCGAGCTGTCCGCTCATGATATCCGAAAGCACCGCCTTCGCGTCAAAGGAAAAAGCAGGAAACAGTCTCTCAAAATCAACGGTAACCGCGTCCATATCCATCTGCTCCCACACCAGAGAACTCTCCACCATTCCCATCAAAAACCGCCTCCCCTCCTGTCAGCTCCGTCATCCCGCCATCGACTGTATGCTCTCCATCAACGCCGTAATAACCGGCATTCCCACGGAAAGAATATAGAGTTTACCCAACATTTCCACCTGGCCGGCCACGCCGCCGTAACCGGCATCCTTGCAGATTCCCGCGCAGAACTCACAGGCATAGGTGGCGCCCACCGCTTTTAAGAGCAGTGCAAGATAACTGTAATTATCGCGCAGATATCCCCGCAGCAGCTCCATCCCCGACAAGATCTGCAAAAAATAACGCATGATATATTCCAATATGACAAAACAGACCGCAAGAGCCACATAGACACCGTATTCCGCCTTATAGTTCTTGAGAGACACCGCGAGCAAAACGCCAATCACGCCGACCACGCCGACCTTTACCATATCCATTCTAACTCTCCTCCAACTGATGCCGAGCCTGCGCAGCAGCGCTCGAGATTGAATCGTCAGATTCAATCGCTTACAAATCGAACAGCTGCTGCATCATCACAAACAGATCGTATATATAGGGAACAATCCAAGTTAAAACAAGAATTAATCCGGCAAGGCTGATCAGAAAGGCATGTTCCTCCCTTCCGCTGTGTTTTAAAACTTGATTTAATATTGTAACTAAGATACCGACCGCCGCTATCTTAAAAATCAGACTTACGCTCATCCTTCCTCCCTGTCGTTTCCATCACAGCAGTACAATTGCCAGAAGAAGTCCCGTCAAAATACTTACGCTGCGTATCATTTTTGATCTGTTTTCATAGGTCTCCTCCGCCTGCCTGTATCTGCCCTCCAGGAAAGTCTCCGCCTGGCCGATTCGCCCCGATTGGCCGACCTCCTCCCGGAAACTCAGCGTTTTCGGAAGGAGAGTCATCGTTTCCCTCTCATCCTCCCGCAGCGGAAGTCCTTCCAGACAGATTCCCATCTCCGTCTCCCATACTTTTGAGAAATTCCCCCCGCTCTCCTCCCTCGTCCCGTCGTAAATCCGCGAGAAACAGATTTTATAGCAGCCGTCATTTAATTCAGAAAGGAGCAGGCAAACCTCCGGCAGCGTATGCTTTCCGTAAGAAATCTCCCCCCGCATCTGTCCCAATATCTGAACCAATGTCCGTAAATGTTTGACCCGCTCCTTTTCCACCATAACTTTTGTGTTTCCCCATCCGGCACAGCCGGCCAGAATGCAAAAAACGCCGATCAGCTTAAACATGATTTCCCTTCCCCGTCATAAACCCCCGTGATTCTGCAAACGCCTGTCCTTCTGTCCAATATCACATACCTCTGAAACAAACCCATTTCCATTACATAACGCATATAATTTTTATTGTGTATCTCCTCCAGGGAGCCGCCGTGCACTGTGGCAAGCAGACGGCAGCCGCATCCGCCCGCCATCTGCAATGCCTGCACATCCTCGATGCTCCCCAGTTCATCCACAGCCAATACCTGTGGGGCCATGGAACGGATTAACATCATCATACCTTCAATCTTAGAACAGCCATCCAACACATCTGTGCGGATTCCCACGTCATTCTGGGGAACGCCCAGATAACTTCCGGCAATCTCCGACCGCTCATCCACAACGCTCACATTGACGCCTGCCCCATATGCGGAACCCTCAGACACCTGTCTGATCATGTCCCTGAGCATGGTCGTCTTTCCTCCTCCCGGCGGCGATATCAACAGCGTATTCAGCACATGTCCGTCCTCAAAAAGAAAGGGAAGCACAGGGTCAGCGGCTCCCCGTATCTGATGGGCAATGCGGATATTTAAATAACGTATGTATTTTATATTTTTAATTCGGCCCTCTTCGTCCAATACCACTTGGCCGGCTAAACCAACCCTATGTCCTCCCTGCACGGTCAAAAATCCCTGTCTGATCTCATCCGCAAAGGCGTAAACGGAATAGCGGCACAGATGCTTTACTAACTCCTCCAGATCCGCCGGGCCGGGCCGCGCAGCTTTCTCCGGCCTGTCCACAATCCTTCCCCGCTCGTCCACAAAGCTTTCCCTGTTTTCCATCCACACAGACAGCGGCATACCCGCTCGAAGTCTGATCTCCTGCAGGCTTTCCGCCCGCTTGGCCACCTCCCGCCATCTGTCCCTGACCGCTTCCGGAAACAGGCAAAGAACATCCTCCCGGCGCATTTCCATCCCCCCTTGTCTCATTACAATATATGAGACTTTGTCCAACTTATGCTTGCAAAAATTGAGCTTTGCTCAATTGCGAGATTTACCTACGGCAGACTCGGACGCAGACACACTCGAACATCCTGAAAAAACCAGTAGCATTTATTTAAAAAAAAGGGTAGAATAGATAAGGAAAAATGGTAAAAGAGGAATCAATATGAAGTTGGACATGCACTGTCACACAAAAGAGGGATCACCCGACGGAAAAGTAGAATTACTGGAAAATATCTCCATCCTTAAGCAGAAAGGCTATCAGGGGATGTTGATCGCGGACCACAACTCCTACAAAGCCTACCGTTATTACAAAAAACTGAAAAAAAAGCCTGATGACTTTGTTGTCCTGAAAGGCATAGAATACGATACCCTGAACGCGGGCCACATGCTTGTCATCATGCCCACCGGTGTCAATCTTCCGATTCTGGAACTCAGAGGGCTGCCCCTCCTTCTTCTCATTGAGATCGTTCACTTTCACGGTGGCATCCTGGGCCCTGCCCACCCCTACGGGGAGCGCTTTTTGAGCGTCTGCAGCACCATGCGCAATAAACTAAACTCCGTGATCTACCGCAAATTTGACTTCGTAGAAGGTTACAATGCCTGCGAGGATGCAGATTCCAATATGCGCGCCATGGCGCTTGCAAAAAAATATGACCTTCCCTGCTTTGGCGGCAGCGATTCCCACAAGGAGGACTGCGCCGGTTTCGGCTACACCATTTTGCAGGAAGATATTGCCAACGAGACGGAGTTAATCAATTATATCCGCGCAAAAAAGGCGACCATCATCGGCGGCCGCCACTACATGCACACCACGAAGGCGAAACTTGGCAAGGCGAACAATATCCTTGTGTACTCCTTCTGGCTCTATAATAAATTTCTGGCGCTGTTTCGCAAAAAGGCGCGTAACCTGGAACTGATGGAAAATCAACTTCTCGACTCCATCCTTGCCAACAAGCGGAAACCCACACGCTATATTACATTGGGAGACGATTAATTTGACTGTGTTCCTTTTTCCTGTTTATCGTTGGCCATCTCCTTCAACTCTTCAAAGGCGCTCTCATAAACCTGTGAGCGCATGGAGGGATTATTCAGTATCATATCACGCTTAAAGAAATCCAAACGCCCAATCCCTTTATCCCGTTCCCGGTACAGGCTGAACTTTCCCCGCAGTTCGGCAATCTCTTCCCTGGCGCTCTCCCCAAAGGCAGAAGGCCTGCTCAAAAGCATATCCTTTATCGTGGCAAAGCCCTGTTCCAGACTCGCCGAAAGTTCGTTTAACCGAAGTTCCCTGCGCTCTTCCTTGTCGATCCGTCTCTGCTCCTTCTCTTCGTTGTTGAAGGCAATCATCACGTCCAGACGTTTCTGTATACGCTCCAACTCCTCCCTCACCTTCACGATTTTTACCATAATATCGCGCAGATCCAGAGCTGCCTTAAAAGACAGTGTAAAATCGGCCACAATATAGACCGTCAGAATGACCGTCACATAATATAACACCTGTCCCGGCATCATATACACCATACTCTCGATGGGTCGATGTATCACCCTCGTCATCAATACCGTAAACAGCCCCCACGTCAGCGAGGACCGCAGACAGATATGCCCTTGAAAATTGAGGAACCGATTAGAATAATCCCAATATCTCATTTTGAAAAGCGCCTCCATGACTACTCCCGTCACATATTCAAGCGCTGTCGCCCCGATCACACCCGATATATAGGTCAGCCAAATGTTGTCCGCGTAAGGTCTGGACACCACCAACATCATGATCGCACCACTTCCGTACAACGTTAGAAAGGGGCCTCTCATAAAGCCCCTGTTCACCCATTTGCGAGATTTAAGCGACACAAACACCGACTCGAAACACCAACCGGCAAAACAGTAAAAGTAAAAGAAAAACAACCACTGTAATCCATTATAGTTAAACATATAAAACAAACTCCTCACATAAAACTTATGATTTCCTCTTTCGGCGCTCTCGTCTGCTCCACACTGAGAGCGTGCAGCACCGGACCTTCGCCCTGATACTGTTCAAAATACTCTTTTTCCACCCGGGCCGTAACCTTGACCCACTGCCTGTCCTCAAGCGTATCCGCCTGGTCATACTCGCAGGCATACCCGAGAAATGCCATATCCTCCGCACAGCATGTCATCGCCATACGTCCCGGCACAAAATATCCCCTGGGAAACTCTTTAGGCTTTAATACCATACCCACAAAAGAGATGGTCTTCCCCTCATAGCGCTCCAAATGATCCATGGAATCCAAATACCATATTCCATAGCTATCGTTATTTAATTCAATCACCGGCGCTTTTAAATCATAGGGCAGATCTTCCTCCATAATCTCATTGATCTCTCCGTTGGAATCCTCAAACACGATCTCCGCCTTGGGATTGATCGCTTTCACATTACGTTTATAACTGCCAAGATCCTCCACCCCGTCACAGCGGTTAAAAATAATCAGCTCCGACTTCCTGATCTGTTCCGCAAGCAGAGACTTCATATTCGTAAAATACATCGGAAAAGTCGAAGCGTCGATCGTCGTGATCTGCTGTTCGATCTTCCAATGCCACGGCAGCTTCATCTCCTTGTAATTCCACATACCGTTGTACTCAATGATAATGCGCTCCGGTTTATGCTTCTTTTCCAGTTCAATCAATCTGGCCGGAATAAAATCGTCTTCCTCGTCAATCAATTCCAACACGGTTCGGCTCTGCTTTAAGAGCATCGGATCGTACTCGTTCTCCCCCTCCTCACATAGAATGAGCAAAGTTTTCCCTCGCACCTGAAAATAAGGCTGAGACAGCGTATAGGTGATAAACTCTGTCTTGCCGCTCTCCAAAAAGCCGTTAATCATATAGACCGGTTTCATAGTTCTACTTCCTTCCCAAAATAACAAGCGTTACTATTTTTTCTTTCCACCAAAGAGCTCCGCCAGCTTATCTTCCCTTAAATGGGAGCCGATCACACAGAATTTGCCTGTCACGCCGGGCTTGCCATCCCTGACGTTGCTCTCCTCGGGTACATAGTCGAAATAAATCCAACCGCCGTCCGCATTTTCCACCATGCCCTTGGCCCGAAGCACCAGACCGTACTCCTCCTCCTTATCAAGCTCGGCCAGAATATGGGCAATTTCCTCTTTGCTATAAATAGCCGGCGTCTCAAGCCCCCAGCTTGTAAACACCTCATCCGCATGGTGATGGTGGTGGTCGTGCCCGTGGTCATGGTCATGCTCGTGGTCGTGGTCATGATGATGCTCGTGATCGTGGTCATGGTGGTGCCCATGCCCGTGGTCATGATGATGCTCGTGGTCGTGATCATGGTCGTGATGACAGTGCTCATGCTCGTCGTGCATCGCCATCACCTCCCGCATCAGCTCCGCCTCCAGATCTCCCGCGCCCTCAATGGTCTCCAGAATATCCTTGCCGTCAAGCGCCTCCCAAGGCGTAGTGATAATGGTTGCCTTCGCATTGTGTTCCCTGATTAACTCCACGCAGGCGGAAAGCTTTTCCTCACTGAGCTTGTCGGTCCTGCTTAAGACAATCGTGCCCGCATGTTCGATCTGGTTGACAAAGAACTCCCCGAAATTTTTGATATACATCTTACACTTGCAGGCATCCACCACGGCAACCGCGCTGTTAAGCTGCACATCCCGGTCTTCCATCGCCCCCTGCACCGCCTTCATGACATCAGAAAGCTTTCCCACGCCCGAAGGCTCAATCAGAATGCGCTCCGGCTCGTAAGTGTCCAGCACCTCCTTTAGAGACGCGCCAAAATCACCCACCAGAGAACAGCAGATACACCCGGAGTTCATCTCCTTGATCTCAATGCCCGACTCCTGTAAGAATCCGCCGTCGATCCCGATCTCGCCAAACTCGTTCTCAATCAGCACCGACTTTGTACCTGACAGCGCCTCTTTCAGGAGTTTCCCAATCAGCGTGGTTTTTCCGGCTCCCAGAAATCCGGAAAAAATATCAATCTTTGTCATGTTACATCCTTCCTTTCTATTCATAAACTAATCCAAATTCAGCTTTCTGCTCATCACATACCATGTGAGCACATAGAATACCACACAGCTCACAATACCGGCAAGCAGCGTCGTCTCCCACTGGGTATCATAATAAGAAAAATAATCCACATAGGAAGCATGCCTCTGAAAAGCCAGTCTTATCATAAAATAGATACCCTGACAGACACATTCCACAATATACGCACCGACATACCATGCAAAGGACATCAAAAGCTTGTGGTTGGAGGAAAGCTGCCCCAGGGAAATGCAGGCTGACACTTTGAGCACCCTCGCAAACAGCGAAAATACATAGGCCACTAAGGTCATCACCAACGTAAATACCGTGATCTCTTCCCCGCTCATAAGCTCCACCACATTCATCGCGCCCTCCATCATCGTGAAGAAAGCGTCCTCCCTTGCGGTAAACAAAAACAGGATCGAGCCTACCATCATAACCGAGTTAATCAGCAGCCATGAAGCGCTGATTAACACTTTCGCCAGAATAATGTGGTGTGTGTCCACCGGCAAGGTATGTAACAGATAACCCTGATCGCCGTAAGTGGACGTATAAAAACGGTAAATTAAAAAGATCGCCGTACCGATATACACCGCAAACATACTGAGCACATAAGTGAGTATTACCATAACCTCCATGAAATCTACCATCTGGAAACCTGCTGAACTGTACTCCACCATATTTGTCATCCACCAGGCGATGAGCGTCATCACGACAAGCACCAGATTGGCGGGTAAGAGCAGCTTCCAAGTCGCTTTCCACTCATATTTCATTAATTTTCCTAACATGCGAACACCTCCCTGAAAAACTGATCCACAGACTTGTGCTCGTTCTGCCTGATCTGCTCGGCGCCCGCCTGTAAAACAATACTTCCGTACTTGATAAACACTACGTCATCCAACACATTCTCCACATCCGAAATCAGATGGGTTGACAGTAAAATAGAACCGTTTCGGTTATAATTGCCCACGATGGTATTTAAAATGTAATCCCTGGAAGCGGGATCCACACCGGCAATCGGCTCGTCCAAAATATAAAGATCCGCATCCCGGCTCATCACCATAATAAGCTGCACCTTCTCCTTCGTGCCCTTGGAAAGATTTTTCAGCCTCTCCTGCGGCGGAATCTGCAATCTGGCCAACATGTCGTAAGCCCTGTCCAGGCGAAAGTCCGGATAAAAGTCCTGAAAATACTGTACCAACTCGATCACCTTCATACTCGGCTGCAGATAAGTCCGCTCCGGCAGATAGGAAATCCGCAGTTTCGTTTCCACACCGGGACGCTGTCCGTTAATCAAAACTTCCCCGGATGTGGGCCGCAGAAGACCGTTCATAATCTTGATCAGCGTCGTCTTCCCACTGCCGTTAGGGCCCAAAAGCCCTATAATCCTTCCCCGCTCCAGATTCAGGTAAACCTGGTTTAAAGCGATTTTTCTTCCGTAGGTCTTGGTCAGACCCATACATTGTACCATCGGCGCCATGTTCATAGTTTTCCTCCCTTATGTACGCTCATGCGATCGTGATACGGTACGCCGCCTCAAAAATGCCTCCTGAAAGCTGCTGCATCCACTCCCGCTCCTTAAATTCTCCCGCAAAATCCACGCTGTCGCACCGGCCGTACCAGGGCTCAATGCAGATAAACGGCGCATTCTTCTTCGGCGGTGACCAGATACCGAACAAAGGCGCGTCAAACTCCACTGTCAGATAGGGCGTTCCACCCGGTCTTGCCAACGAAACGCTGTGGGCCTGATCCCCTTCAATCACGAGCGCGTCCCCGTCAAAAAGATCCGAGGTAATCGGCAAAGCGCCGTTTCGAAGCGCATATGTCTTCTTCTCTTCGCTCACCAGTCCGCCCGCGATACAAGTAGATGTCACCGCATCCTTCACATCAAAGAGAATTTGGTACTGCGTCTGGTCCGTCCCCGGATCAATGGGACACAGAAATCCCGGATGGCCTCCTATCGAAAACCAGACAGGTTCCTTTGCCTGATTGGAAACCCGCCATTTTACCACCACGGTTCGTTCCACAAGCTCATAACCGATCTCCAACAAAAACGGATACGGATATTTCTTTAATGTTTCCTCATCGGAGCTTAGAGAGAACCAGATTTCCGTGGCCACCTGGCTTTTTAACTGAAATTCCATATCCCTCGCAAAGCCGTGCTGTCCCATAGGATAGGTGCTGCCGTCCACGCGGAATACGCCGTCCTTCAATCCACCCACGATGGGAAACAGCACCGGTGAAGTCCGTCCCCAGTAGGCAGGATCACCGTGCCACATGTATTCTCTGTTGTCAGGCACACTCTTTAGGGACTTAAGTTCCGCTCCCATGCTGTCCACCTGTATTGTGATTTTTTCGTTGCTAATTTGAAATAATGCCATAACGCCTCCTTTTTCAATCCGGACAAATGTCAGCAAGCTGCCTTTTGCCATCTTACGTCTGTGCACGGCTCATTGCCACCTTGAATATCATACCACAGCTTGCCCAAAAAGGGTATCTCTATTCTCCCACGATCTCCCGGTAAGCGGAAAGGACCTGATCTGCGGGGACTCCCGCCACCTCGTTTTGCCATGTCCCGCCCGCAAGCAGACCGATCAGGTGTCCGTAGCCGTCGAAGATACCGCCGCCGGACATCCCCTCCTTCGCAAATCCGTGCAAATAGAGCATTTCTCCGCCAAAAGTTTCAATATATCTTTCCGTTTCCGCCACCACAGCCTCCTGATACACAGTCTCTTCCGCCGCCTCGTCAGCCCCCAGGCAAAAAGCCTCGTCTCCCGCAGAAAGCGTCTGACAGACCGCCTCATCCACAGTGACATTCCGAAGCGTCAGAAGCGTTTCTATGCCAAGCTCGCTGTTTTCCACTTTCAAAAAACCCACATCACAGTCCTGTGCGCTCCCAAGAACCTGCGCATTCGCATAAAACCCCTGGGGAAACCAGATCACGCCCACTTCCTCCCGCCAATAGTCAAGCACATGCCTGTTCGTGGCAATGATCACGCCATCCTCGGTCAGCCGGAAGATAACACCGCTTCCGTAGGCGTTCCCCATATCGACCCTCACAACGCTGCCCTTCACATTTTCACAGGCTGCCTCCACATCCTCCTCCCTGAGCACGGGACAGTGGGACAAGTCAAATGCAAGCATTCCCCTATAGATATCCTGGCTGCTCACACTTTGAATCAGATGGGGCGGCAGGGAAGGTTCCTTCGCCTGCGCCTTCTGCGGCAGCCCCAACAGCAAAGTTAAAATAACAATTGCTATTTTATAATTTTTTCTGTTCTTTGCCACAGACTGCACCTTGATTCCCCTTACTTTTCACAGGGGCACAGGGAACTGTATGATCCCTGTGCCCCTGCTCTTACAAACCTATTGAAAACAAGCGGAACGATAAGCCGGGTTATGTCTCGAATGATCATCTATCTAGGAGCTTCGTCGCCGAAGCCCTCCAGCGACCTACCTGAAAGCAGACCGGGCCGGTCTGTCGCTCTCTATTTGGTCTTGCTCCGGATGGGGTTTACACAGCCCGCCGCGTTACCGCGGCGGCGGTAGTCTCTTACACTGCCATTCCACCCTCACCCGGCGTATTGCTTCGCACGCTGCTTCGCAAAACGCCGGGCGGTATTATTTCTGTTGCACTGGCCTTGGAGTCGCCTCCACCGGACGTTATCCGGCATCCTGCCCTATGGAGCCCGGACTTTCCTCGTCTGCACCCTTTCGTCTGTGCAGCCGCGATCATTTGTTCCACTTGTTCCTGTCAACTAAACTTCAAAACAGCTTCCCCCTACAAACTCCCTGCAAAGGGAATTGTTTGGCAGTTCCTCACTGCTGATCCCCAGAAAATATTCCAGGAATTTGAGCAGCCGCTTCGCTTCATGATATTCCGGATCCGCTTTCTTTATGCCGAAAAGTAACGGTTCCGCATACTGCTTCAGCACCGAGAGCTCAAAAAGCAGCGCCGAGTTGAACATCGCGTCCGCCTCCTCCTGAAACGGGAAAATATACTGCTCCTCTCCCCTTCTGACAGAGGGCCACATGGAAATGGTCCTTGCCGCGGAAGCGCCCCTTGTTCTGGCATCTCTCACAATCCTGCGCAGAAGCCTGTTGTCCGTGGTAGGAATCCGGTTGTGCTCATCCACATTCAGGGTCGTCAGCGCGCTGATATAGATCTTATATTTGCTCTGGGCCGGCAGGGAATAGGACATTTTCTCATTCAGACCGTGTATTCCCTCAATCACCAGAATGTCGTTCTCGCCGAGTTTTGTTACTTTTCCGCTGTACTCCCTTTTTCCCGTCTTAAAGTTAAAGGTGGGAAGCTGCACGCTCTCTCCCGCCAAAAGCGCCGTCATGTCCTTATTAAACTGTTCCACATCAAGGGCTTCCAGACACTCGTAGTCGGGATTGCCGTCCTCGTCAAGCGGCGTCTTGCCATGATCTAAGTAATAATTGTCAAGCCCGATCGGATGGGGCATCAGGCCGTAAGTGCGAAGCTGAATGGACAATCTGTGGGAAAAGGTCGTTTTACCGGAGGAGGAAGGGCCCGCAATCATGACAAACTTGACCCCCTCGCGCCTGGCGATATCCCTCGCAATTTCGCCGATTCTTCTCTCCTGGAGCGCCTCCTGCACAAGAATCATGTCGGAGATACTGCCGCTGCAGATCTGGTCGTTTAGGTCTCCCACCGTATCAATTCCCAGATCACGGCCCCACTCTCCCGTGGCAAGAAGCGTCTGGAACAGCTTTTTGCGGGGCTTGAACTCCGGAAGCTCATCGGGGTCCTCCTTCTCCGGAAGCATAAGGATCATGCCTTCCTCGTAGGCGAACAGATCGAACTGCCTGATATAACCGGTGCTCGGCATCATGTAGCCGTAGAAATAATCGTAGTAGTCTCCCATGCAGTAAACATTGATATTGGAACTTCTGCGGTAGCGGAACAGGGATACCTTATCCTTCATCCCATTCTCCGCAAAGAGGGCCACCGCCTCGTCCGCCGGATACGCCTTCTTCGTCACCAGAAGATCCATGTCCACCAACTCACCCATACGGTCCTTCACCTTCTCGATGGTTTTTTCATCCAGTTTCAGACCGTTTCTGAACGCACAGTAATAGCCGGCGCCGATGGCAAACTCCACCTTCACGTTGGCCGCGGCTTCCATGCCCGCCACATCCTTGACCGCCTTTAACATAAGCATAATGGCGGTTCTGACGTAGGTTTTGTGGCCGATATCGTCCGCGTAGGTGATAAACTCCAACTCACAGTCTCTGTCCACACGCTTCATAAGCTCCCGGATCTTGCCGTCCACCGTCACCAACGCAATCTGGCTCACATATTCGTTCTGATGCTGCTCCGCTATGATCTCATATTTGATGCCGTCCTCATAGCGTTCCTCTTTTCCACCGATTTTGATTGTAACCATTACGCATCCCCTCCTTTATCCCGCATGTTGTCTCTCTATTAATAAGATATAAACGATTTCTCCTGATGTTATCCCTACAAATTACGGGCCTGCCTGTTGTCCGCAAGCAATGCCTCCACCTGCACGAAACGGTTCCTTCTCTTTTCGTCCGCCAGCCCCCGTCCGCGCAGATGCAGAAGAATCTCTTCGTACAGGGCGGCCTCCCGCTCCAGAAAAGCTAAAAAAACAGGTGTTTTCTTTTGTAACAAAACGGGCCCGTAGCGGTCTTCAAGTTTACATAACTCACAATCTGCCGCATCGACACCCTCATTCCCATTAGACGGCGCATCTTCCGTTCGCCGCCCGCTGCCGACCGCCGCGCGTATGGCCTGATAGAACTTACCGTCCTCCTCCACCATCTCCTCGTCCAGAATCCGATAACCGCTTTCCCTGAGAAAACAGCGGAACTTTTCAATCTCTGACTGGGGCTGCAACACCATTTCGTGAAAAGAATCGGTTTTTTCCCGGTCTTCGGCTAAAATGCGCCTCATCAGGCCGCCGCCCATCCCGGCGCAGATCAGCGTGTCCGCCTCGCCGCTTTTATAATTATGTAAACCATCTGACAATCTGGTCTCAATCCGTTCTTCCAACCCGTAGGCCGACACATGCTCTCTGGCCGCCCGCAAAGGCCCCTCCCGCAAGTCCATTGCCAACACCCTGGGGCTGATCCCCTGCTGCACCAGATAGACCGGCACAAAACCGTGGTCGCATCCCACGTCGCAGACTGCATTGCCCGCCGTCACCATATGAGCCACGGTCCGCAGTCTTTCGGATAATGCCACAGGCCGCATCAATCCAGATAATCCTTTAACTTCCGGCTCCTGCTGGGATGGCGGAGTTTTCTTAACGCCTTGGCCTCGATCTGTCTAATACGCTCACGGGTCACGTTAAATTCCTTCCCCACTTCCTCAAGCGTTCTGGCCCGTCCGTCGTCCAACCCGAAACGCAGGCGCAGCACCTTCTGCTCCCGCTCTGTCAAGGTACCAAGCACCTCCACCAACTGCTCCTTCAACAGCGTAAAGGCCGCCGCGTCCGCGGGCACCGGCACATTGTCATCCTGAATAAAGTCTCCCAGATGGCTGTCTTCCTCCTCACCGATGGGAGTCTCTAAAGACACCGGCTCCTGAGATATCTTTAGAATTTCCCTCACCCGCTCCACGGGCATGTTCATCTGCTCCGCGATCTCCTCCGGAATGGGTTCTCTGCCAAGCTCCTGCAAAAGCTGTCTGCTCACCCGGATCAGCTTATTGATGGTCTCGACCATATGCACAGGAATGCGGATGGTTCTCGCCTGATCGGCGATGGCTCTGGTGATGGCCTGTCTGATCCACCAGGTTGCGTAGGTCGAAAACTTATATCCCTTGCGGTAATCGAACTTTTCCACCGCCTTGATCAGGCCCAGATTTCCCTCCTGAATCAGATCGAGAAAGAGCATCCCCCGGCCCACATAGCGCTTTGCAATGCTGACCACCAGTCTGAGATTGGCCTCCGCCAGACGCTGCTTCGCCTCCAGATCACCCATCTCCATCTTCTTGGCCAGTTCAATCTCTTCCTCGGCGGAGAGAAGCGGCACCTTACCGATCTCCTTCAAATACATTCTGACAGGATCCTCAATGCTGATACCGTCAGGCACAGTCAGATCGATATCCTCCACATCCACATCGTCCTCTTCCGTCAGAATGATCTCTTCATCATCTACGTCGTCTTCCTCTGTGATGCGCAGAACGTCCACATTATTCTGTTCCAACATCTCTAAAATTTTATCAAACTGCTCCTCCTCCAGAGAAAGATCCGCAAAAAAATCATTGATCTCCTGGTATTCCAGAACATTTTTCTTCTTCTTTGCAACAGCCAGAAGGTCTTTTAAACGCTCCTCAAACTTTGCCTGTACATTTTCATCCATGAATTGCTCCATCCTTCCTATGTTTAACCTCTGTCCGATCGTAAACGCGCCTTTTTTCGATTAGCTTACCCTGATCCCAGGGAAATATGCGCATTCTTCAGTTCCTCCAATGCCTTTTTACCCGATATTACCTGATTTAAAGCCTCCATATCCGACCCCATTCTTGCCGAATAATATTGGAAGCTGTTATCCTTTACCGACACCAACACGTCATGGAGCGCTTTTTCCCTCTCCTGCTTTGTGTTGAGGCTCTCAAGCTTCGTGTTAAAGATCGCCGCCACCTCCCGCTGTTCCTCTTCATCCTCGAAGGCGCTGACCACGGAGGCCGGAGAAAAGCTCCCCTGTTCCAACCCCGCAAACAGCTTGTCCGCCACCTGCCTGTACAGCTCCTGCGTAAAATCCGCCGGAGAAATATAGGCCTTGATCTTCGGATAGATCTCCGGCTCCTCCGACAGCCATGTGAGGAGAATCCGCTGCGACTTTTTCACATGATCCTCTTTCGTGGGTTTCCCCGCCGTGGTGGGTTTGGGCCGCTCCACCGGTTTCACCAACCCTGTGCGGGCCGCGTAGCTGCTCACCAACTTGCGCAGATTCTCATAGCCGATATGATACCGCTCGGCCACCGATTCCATATAGTTTTCCCGCTCCACCTCTTCCTCAAAGCCGCAGAGCTTCTTCGCAATCTCACGGTGAAAGGCGGTCTTTGACTCCGGATCTTCCATATGGTAATTCCGCTCCAGAACCTTCAGTTCAAAGAAAAAGCTGTTCTGGGCCTGATCAATCCGCTCCTGGAAGGCCTCCGCGCCCAGATGCTTGATAAATTCATCGGGGTCCTTGTAGGGCGACATGTCTATCACCCGGCCCCGCAGCCCCGCTTCCTTTAAAATGCCAATCGCCCGCAGGGCGGCGTTCGTACCTGCGCCGTCGCTGTCGTAAGCCAAAAGCACCTCCTCGGCAAAGCGCTTTAAAATGCCTGCCTGTCCCACCGTAAAGGCCGTTCCCAGAGAGGCAACCGCCTGCCCGAAGCCTGCCTGGTGCAGGGCAATCACGTCCATATACCCCTCGCAAAGGAGCATATTCCCGGTTCGCGAGGTTCTTGCAAAATTCAGGCCGTAAAGGTTGCGGCTCTTGTCAAAGACCGGTGTCTCCGGTGAGTTCAAATATTTGGGTTTGGCATCCCCCATCACACGGCCGCCAAAACCGATTACCCTGTGATTCCCGTCCTGAATCGGAAACATCACCCGGTTCCAAAATTTATCGTGAACACCCCGCTTCTCGTCAAACCCGGTAAGCCCGGCCTCCGTAATCAGATCGTCCGCATAGCCTTTCGACCGCAGATAAGCCGTCAGGTCGGAACCGGAACCGTCCGCATAGCCAAGTCCGAATTTCTTCATGGTCTCTTCCGAGAGTTCCCTACCTGAGAGATAGCGGTAGCCCGTCTTTCCTCTGGGGGAACGGAGCAGACAGTAATAGTACTTGGCCGCTTCTTTATTGACCTCAAGAAGTCTGGCCCGCCTGCTCTCCTTACGGCGCATCTCCTCCGTATATTCCATCTCCGGAAGCGCCACCCCGGCCCGGTCCGCCAATATTTTCACCGCCTCCTGAAAGGTGGCATTCTCATATTCCATCAGGAAGGTGATCACATTGCCCCCCGCCCCGCAGCCGAAACAATAGTACATCTGCTTGGCCGGTGAGACGGAAAAAGAGGGGGATTTCTCATTATGGAACGGACATAGCCCGAAATAACTGCTCCCCTTCCTCTGCAAACGAACATAGCCGGAAATCACTTCCACGATATCGTTTTTCGTTCTGATCTCCTCGATCAGCTCTTCTGAATAACGCATGTTACCCTTTCCATTTTTATGTTATGTCAACCATGCCATGTCTTCGGGATAAACAATCTCTCATACTGTGCGATGGCAAAGCGGTCCGTCATGGAGCTGATATAATCACAAACAATCTTTTCAAGCGGTTCCCCTGCATCCAAAAGCTTAAACAGGAAGTTCGGCAGCTGCTCCGTGTGCACCAGATAATGCTCATAGAGTGTGATAATCAGATTTTCCGCCTTCCCCTCCTCGCTCTTTGCAATGGAGTTCCGATACACATGCCTGAACATAAATTCACGCATGCTTGTCATAGCATCCGCCACTTCCGGGGACATACAGATATCGTCCTTGTCGCGGCTGTTGGTCACAATATTGTGGATAAAGCAGTCCAGACGCTGGCCACAGCTGTAACCGATCACGCTTCCAATCTCTTTTGGCACATCCGCTTCCTTCAAAATACCGGCCCGCACCGCGTCGTCCATATCGTGATGGATGTAAGCAATCTTGTCCGCCAACCGGACGATCCTTCCCTCCAGTGTGGCGGGCATACCCGTAGTCTGATGGTTTAAAATGCCGTCCCGCACCTCCATGGTCAGGTTGATTCCCGTCCCGTCCTTCTCCAGAAGATCCACGGTGCGCACACTCTGCTCATTGTGCTTAAAGCCATAGGGGCAAACTCTGTCAAGGGCCCGCTCCCCCGCATGTCCAAAGGGCGTGTGCCCCAGATCATGCCCAAGCGCAATCGCCTCCACCAGATCCTCATTCAGTTTTAAGGCCTTGGCAATGGTCCTGGCCGTCTGGCTTACCTCCAGCGTATGCGTCAATCTGGTACGGTAATGGTCTCCCTCCGGCGTAAGAAATACCTGTGTCTTGTCTTTCAGCCTGCGAAACGACTTACTATGTATGATCCGATCCCTGTCCCTTTGAAACACAGGGCGGATGTCGCACTGCTCTTCCTCCTTAAGCCTCCCTTGGGAATTCATGCTGAGCATGGCGTAAGGACTCAGATATTCCTTCTCCCACTGTTCCAAACTTTCCCGTATATTCATGGCAATTTCCTCTTAAAACCGCTGAATTCAAATCCCCTCACTACTATTATTCGCCCTAAACCGCCGAAATCCTTTTTTCTTCCTCAACAAAATTTAAAATAAGTGCCGAGGCTGCGAAGCAGTCCTCGAGAAGTTAATGCCGCAGGCATTTACTTCACCTGCAGATATCGTAAATAAATTCCGCATTCTTATCCATAGCCTCATAGGCCGTCTTAAAAGGCGACATCTGGAACACATGCCACATGCCCCGGAAAATTTCCATCTTCACGCAGACCTCGTCTTTCAAAAATTTTTTATAGAGCATCACCGCATCGTCCTGCAAAATTTCGTTGCTCCCCACCTGGATGTAGGTGGGCGGAAAGCCCTTGTAATCCCCGAACAAAGGGGAGATCAGGGGATTGGTAAGCTCCTGTCCCGCAGCATAGTTCTCGATCATCTGCGCCAGATAGTCCGCGTTCAAAACGGGATCCACCTCCGCCTTTGTTGTATGGGATTTCCCGGAGGCCGTCAGATCCGTCCACGGGGACATTAATACCAGGCCTCTCGGCATAAGCCGCCCCTGGCTCTTTAACTGTAGACACAGGGAGAGCGCCAGGTTGCCGCCGGCAGAATCCCCCGCAATCACAATGTCTCTGGCGCCATATCCAAGAAGCATCAGATAATTCCAGACCTGCATCGCATCCAGCACCGCCGCCGGATAGGGATTCTCCGGCGCAAGCCTGTAATCAAAGCTGAGCACGTCCATGGAGGTGGAAGCCGCCAGCTTTGTGGTGAGCGTCCTGGCATACAGACTGCTTCCGGTGGAGTAACCTCCCCCGTGGCAATACAGGATAATATATTTTTTCATGTGCGCGCGGTTTACATAAATCCATTCTCCGTGGATTTTTCTCCCGTCCTCCCCGATGGTCGAAATCTCCACATCCTCCACAAGCACATCCCTGTTGTTTCCCAACAGAGCACCAAAATGATCCTGCGACTGGCGGTGCTTCTCAATATCCACATTCTCCACCACGCCGTGCATCCGTTTGATTAAATTCATCATCCCTGCGTTCTTTTTGTCCGTTCTGGCCATAACAACCTCCGTAAAAAATATCTTTCTTTTTCCTGTTTTTGAATCGTTCTCTCATATTTTACCATATAATTCAAAAAATTGTGCTATACTTATATATGAGAAACATAACAACGAGAGGAAAGCCCACTGTCATGCCCAAACATCCTTCCCCAAAACAAGTGAATAAGCTAACAAGCAGGAACAGGAAGGATGTCTGGTATAAGTTGGATCTGTCGGCCACCGTCTACCCCACCTTGCAAAGGCGGGATTTCTCATCCGTTTACCGTCTCAGCGTAAAACTAAAAGAACCGGTGGATCCAGAGCTTCTACAGCAGGCGCTGGATCGGACGCTGCCCCGCTTCCCCACCTACAAGGTGGCGATCCGCAAGGGACTGTTCTGGCGTTATCTGGAACCTAACACAAGGCCCGGTCCCTTTGTGCAGGAAGATATCAAAAACCCCTGCATGCCCATGCACTTTAAGAGTAACAACCGTTACCTTATCCGGGTATACTACTATGACTGCCGCATCTCCCTGGAGGCCCATCACTGTCTGGGGGATGGCACCGGCGGCATGTGTCTTCTCCAGACGCTGACTGCGGTCTATTTGGGTCTTCTCGGCCACAAGATCACACCTTCCGGCTTCGTGCTGCGGTTGGAGGAGGAACCCGATCCCAGTGAGTTGGAGGATGCCTATATGCGTTATGCCACGGCAAAAGTAAAACCGCCCCGCCCGTCGGGGAAAACTTACCGTATCCGCGGCACCAAGGAGCCTTTCTACACCTTAAACATTGTGGACGGCGTGATGTCCGTCTCGGAGGTGCAAAAAGTTGCCAAAGGCTACAACGCCACCATAACGGAATACTTAAACGCCGTGCTGCTCTATGCCCTGTTGCAAAAGCAGATGACGGAGTTTCACTTAAAATATAAACCGGTACGAATTGCCATGCCCGTGAATCTGCGCCGTTTCTTTCCCTCAAAAACCCTGCGCAACTTCATCACCATGGTATACCCCTCCATCGATCCCAGGTTGGGCGAGTACACTTTTGAGGAGATTGTAACGCAGGTACACAATTTCATGCGTTATTATATCAACGAAAAATTTTTATGCGGCGATATCACCACCAATGCCGCCACAAAGCACAATTTTCTGATCCGTGTCGTGCCTCTTTTCTTGAAAGATCTGGTGGTGCGCACCTTTTACACCCGGGTCCAGGATAAAAATTCTTCCGCCGGCCTCACCAATATGGGCGCGCTGAAGGTGCCGGACGACATGAAACCTTACATCGACCGTTTCGATATCTATATGGGACAACCCTTTTCCTCCCGCACAAACTGCGCCATTATCAGTTTTGAGGATATCCTGACTGTCAACTTCGCCAGCAGCATCGTGGAGAGCGACGTGGAGCGGCATTTCTTCCGCAGATTGGTGCAGGACGGCATCCACGTAAAAATCGAGAGCAACCGCGCCCCCGGCATTTCATAACAATATTATCTATCAGGAAAGGAACCTAACATGTCATACTGTGTAAACTGCGGTGTAGAGTTGGAAGCCTCCCTCCGGGAGTGCCCGCTGTGCCACACCCCTGTCATCAACCCAAAAGAAGCGGGCAAAGATTTACCGCCCTCCCCCTATCCCACTGACAAAGGTCAGGTGGAGGAGGTCAAAAGAAAGGATCTGGGTATCCTTTTGTCCGTAGTGCTGTCCGCCACCGCCGGAACCTGCTTTTTGTTGAATCTCTTGGTCTTTGACCATTCGCTCTGGTCCCTTCAGGTGATCGGCATCTGCATCTGCCTGTTCGTGTTCACCTTCCCGATGGTGTACTACCGCAAGATGCCCCCTGCCCTCTCCCTGTTAGCCGACGGCGTGGCGGTAGCCGTGTATCTCTACATGATCGCCTACCTGACCCCCTCAACCGCATGGTTTTGGCAGTTAGGGCTTCCCATCATCGTGCTCGTGATCCTGAACACGGAAATTTTTACCTTCCTGGCAAGGCTTGTTCCCTTCTCGCTCCTGTCAGGCGCGCTGTGCCTGTTTGTCGAGATTCCGCTGTTTTGCGCAGCCCTGGAACTCTTGATCCGGCGCATGCTGCATGACCCGCTCCGGCTGACCTGGTCCGCCGTGGTGCTGACCGTCTGCGTGATCATTGATGTGGCGCTTGTCACGATCCTCGTAAAAAAACGCCTGCGCAACGAAGTGCGCAGACGTCTTCACTTTTAACTATACCTCGCTTCCGCCTCCTCAAGCGACTTGTAGCCGTAAAAGGCCGTCTCGTTGGCAATGGTCTGTCGTACCAGATTCTCGCCCCTCTCTCTGGCCTCCTCCGTCTCCTTTCGGATCAGCTGCAGGGTCCTCATCGAGTAGGTGTAAAGCTCGCCTCTTAAGTAGCTCTCCATGGAAGAGCCTGCCATCACGCCGTCCTGTGCCGTGGTCGCGACTCTGCCGCGTCTTCGCAGATTCGGGTACTGCTTTGCGACCTCGCCGTCCCACTCCACATGGATCTTCACAATCTGTTCCACGATATCCTTCTTCTCTGACACATCAGGCAGATGGGATTTGATTTCCTCATATTCTTCGGGGAAGGTACTCTCCATCATCCAACCGTACTTCTCAAATATGGGGTTTCTCCCTTCCTTTACGGCCTCCTCACAGTCCTCCTGATAGCTTTTAAGCACATCGTCCGAATACACCATCCACTGACTCATGCGCATTTTAAAAAAGGTATCCGGATCATCCTGACAGGATGCCCTGCCGCCGGTGTTGTATACCTGCTGAAACAACTCCCACTCCATCTGCGCAACATCAAAGATCAACTGTTCCCGCTCACTGATTTCGGCCATGATGCCCTTCCTTTCAAATCTTTACTGCCCTTCCTGCCCCTCAGACTCCTCTGCCATGAGAAGATTTTTCAATTCCGCCGGCGTACAGTCAAAAAGGGATTCCGTGTAGACCGCATTTGTGCTCTCAAGCGTCTTCCCCTCCACGGTAAGATACACTGCATCCGCGTCATAGTTCGCCAAAAAAGTGTTGACCACAGAAGCGACAATGATACACTCCGCCTCCTCAGACATGGTCTGCACATACTCCCCAAAAGCTTCGGACAAATCTAAGTACAGAATTTTCTTTCCACCCTGCTCCTTCTCTTCCACAGAAAGCGCTCTGGTGTCAAACAACGGGACAATATTATGCCGCGCCAACGCGCCAAGCAGTACCTCCGGCGTAATCTCCGAAACCTCTATCGTCTCCCGCGTCAAATCGGATCCCCAATCCCTGCCGTAGCAGATGACTGCCTCCATCTTTGGCTGCGTCTCTTCCTCTTTTTCCGCTTCTGCGGAACGTTCTTCTTCCTTTGCCTGTGCCTGTTCCCCGTCAGGTTCTTCCAACAGATATTCCAACGAATTTACTAAAATATCTTTTGAGGACATTTCCGGCACCACGATCTCCTCCGTCGTCACCGCGGTATCTGCAGTGCGCCCACAGGCTGTCAGCAGTATGGCGGCTATGAGCATGAACGCCGCCCCGTTTCTTTTTTTCATAATTTTCCTCCCGGATACGAATCCTCTGAATCGCTTTATTGTATCACACCGTACCCGAAAAGTAAATTGGCTTTTTATTCCTTCACGGTCCGTCCTGACTTAATCACTTCCTGCAGTACAAATTCCTTGTCCGCAATCAGGATATCCGCCCTGCGTCCCGGCAGAAGGAATCCGCATTCTCCCTCCAGGCCGACAGCCTTCGCCGGATTGGCCGTAGCTGCCCTGACTGCCTCCTCTTTTGGCACGCCCATGCCGATGGCTGTCCGCATACAGTCGTATAAATTCGTAGCGCTTCCCGCGATGGTGCCGTCGGCAAGCAGCGCCAGATTTCCCTTAACGGTAACAGGCTGGCCTCCCAGAGCATATTCGCCGTCCTCCATGCCTGTCGCCATCATACTGTCGCTGATTAAAACCATCCGCTCCGCGCCGAAAAGCCGGAACGTACTCTTTACCACACAGGGATGAATGTGGATCCCGTCGCAGATCAGCTCCGCCTCTGTCCTGCCATTCTCCGCCGCCGCACCGATCACACCCGGCTTCCTGTGCGTGAAGGGCGGCATCGCGTTGTAGAGGTGGGTCACATGCGCCGCCCCCGCCTCAATAGCCTCTTTGGCGGTCTCATAATCAGCGCCAGTGTGCGCGATGGAAAAGCGAAACTCTCCCTGCCCTTCCCGAATCAGCTCCATCGCACCCGGAACTTCCGGTGCCACAACCGCCATGCGGATCATCCCCCGCGCCGCTTCCTGCAGTCTGCGCAGCATGGCAAGATCCGGCTCATGGATATAGGCGGGATTCTGCGCCCCCTTCTTTTCCATGGAAATAAAGGGACCCTCCAGATAGATGCCCCTCAAAATCTCTTTCAGCGGAATGTCTCCACATACCGTCTCCGTCTCCACCGCTTCCGCACAAGCCGTACAGATCTGCATAAGCGTCTCCTCCGAGAGCGTCATGGTAGCGGGACAGATCGTAGTCGTGCCATGGGTTACCTCGTAGGCTGCGATAGCATCCATGGCCTGCGCGGTTCCATCACAGAAATCATAGCCCGCACAGCCATGAAAATGAGTGTCAACCAATCCCGGAAGAATATAAGTCTGCGCCTCTTTTTCCGCAAGCGCTTCCCTCTCAAGCAGTTCTACTTTTTTGATTGTATCATCCGCAATCGTGATCTCTCCCGGTGCAAAAGAAAACCGTTCCGTATAAACCATACCCCTGATTGTACGCATTTGTTCCCTCCTTTTTGCTACAACTTTTACATGTGGGAAAGGTCCGCAAGCGCCGCCTCGTCGCCCACCAAAATCACGTCGCCGTGAAGCTGTAAGACGGACGCGGGCACCTCAGGCGTAATCGGCCCCGTAAAGGCTTTCTTTACAATCTCCCTCTTGCCCTCGCCGCTGACGATCACCACAATTTTTTTCGCCTGCATAATAGACTTGATACCCATAGTATAAGCCTCTTTCGGCACCTCGGCAATGGAGGCAAAAAAGCGGGCGTTGGCGGATATGGTGCTCTCCGTCAGCTTCACACAGTGGTTCTCCTTTCCGAACGCGCTGCCCGGCTCGTTAAACCCAATATGACCGTTATGTCCCAACCCCAGAATCTGCATGTCAACGCCGCCATGTGCTCGAATGATCTCGTCGTAATCGCGGCACGCCTTCTCCCGGTCCTCCTCCATGCCGTCAGGCACAAAAGTGTTCTTTTTGTCAATATTTATAGAATCAAACAGATGCTTATTCATAAAATAACGGTAGCTCTGGTCATTCTCCGGTGAAAGTCCCCTGTACTCATCCAGGTTAATGCTGTGCACCCTGGAAAAATCCAGATCCCCCTCCTCATACCACCGGATCAGCTGCTCATAGGCGCCGATGGGCGTAGAACCTGTCGCCAGCCCCAACACACAGTCCGGTTTCATGATCACCTGCGCCGCTATCAAGTTTGCCGCTATCCTGCTTGCACGATCATAATCCGCCGCACAATATATTCTCATAATTTCTTTCCGCCTTTCTGTTTTTTCGTTATTGCTCCGTTCCCCAATGGGTATTCCGATACTCCCCTGCGGACATACCCTCCAGTTTCTTAAAAACTCTGGAAAAGTGCGCAAGATCCTGAAAGCCCACAATTTCCGCCACATCACAGATCCGAAGCGCCGGATCTTTTAACAGTTCCTTTGACCGGTCCATTCGGGCGCCGTTTAACAGATCGGAAAAATTCTTGCCCGTATGTTTATTCAGAAGTTTGGAGAGATGCCACTGACTCACATACACCTGATCGGCCACATCCGAAAGCCGCAGCTTCTCCTGCGAATTTTCCCGGATATATTCCAGTGCATTCTTTACGATAAAGCTGTTGGCCTCACTGTTCTCTTCCGGATTCTCCGCTGTATCCTCCGGCATGGCCTGCTCTGTCTCCTCCGGCATCGGCGCAGGCACCGGATGGCGCAAGCGGTCCAATCGTCCCGTCACAGTCTCTATAGCCTCCTCCAGCTCGTTCATCTTGGAGGGCTTTAGCAGAAATCTGGAAACACCTAGCTCGATCGCCTGTCTCGCATACTCAAACTCTCTGTAACCGGTCAGTATAATAAGCTGCATGTCTGTAAACTCGGATTTTAAACCCGCAGTCATCTTTAACCCGTCCATCTTTGGCATATTGATATCCGTAATCACAATGTCCGGCTTTTTCTCGCGGACCAGCGCCATCCCTTCCGTTCCGTCACAGGCCGTCCCAATCACCTGACAGTCCCATTTTTCCCATGCCATTGTCTTTGACAATCCCTCTACGATCAATGGCTCATCGTCGATAATCGCCACGCTGTACATTTCTATCCCTCACTTATCCCCACATCTCATTATTGGTTCCATCATATCGAAAAATGCGTGAATTGTCTATTTCTATCTAACCCTTCACTGCTCCCGCGATCATACCCTTGATGATGTATTTCTGCAGACAGCAGTATACGATGATAACAGGTACGATAATGAGCGCAACCACGGCCGCCATCAGGCCGTAATCGGTTCCCTCCTTGGCGCTGATGTTGTTTAACATCATGGTGATGCTGTACATATCCGGCCTTCTTAAGAAGAAGGACTGGGTAAACAGATCGTTGTAGCTCCACAGGAAGGAGAAGATCGCCACCGTCGCAAAAGAGGGCTTTGTCAGGGGCATAATGACCTTAAAGTAAATCTGAAAGGCGTTGCACCCCTCCATGTAAGCCGCCTCCTCAAGTTCTATGGGCAGCCCCTTGATATAACCGGTCAGAACCACCATGGCAAAGGCAAGATTGCCGGCCACCTGCGGCAGAATGACCGAGAGCATGTTGCGCAGCCAGCTCCCCGTATTGGCAAGGCCCCACCGAAACTCCATCTGGAATACCGCAATGACCGTGGCAAATGCAGGAAACATCATGGCACCGATCACAAGGGAATTGATCAGGCTAGAGCCGGGAAACTTATATCTGGCAAGGGCATAGGCACCCATACCCGCCAACAGCACCACCAAAAGCGCCACCATGGTGGAGATAAACAAGCTGCTCTTGTACGCCCCGAAAATATCTGTCGTCTCAAAGGCCTTTCGGAAGTTCGCCGTCGTGAACAGATCTCCCATCGGAAGGGCGAAAGAATTCTCCAGAATCTTATTCTTTGCCTTGAAAGCGTTCTGTATCACCCAGATAATGGGATAAACGGTTGTCAACGCCCAAATAATCAAAATCACATACACCACGATCAATCCGGGACATTCTCTGTTTCTTCGTCATAGTCTATCCCTCCTCCTAATAATCTTTCTCTCTGAAAATGGCATTGACGACTTTAGCCAGTATCACGCCGAGCACCACGATCAGAACCGCCAGTGCCGCGCCGTAATCAACATTCTTCGTCTCCATCGTCTGATAGTACATGTAAGTACCAGTTAAGAAGGTGCTCTTAAGAGGCATCCCCTTGGGAAACATCACCCAGGGCAGGTCGAACACCTTGAGCGCACCCGTGACCGCCAGAACACTGCAGGTACAGATCACATTGTGCAAAAGCGGAACCGATATGTAGCGCACCCGCTGCAAAGCCGTTGCGCCGTCGATCCTTGCCGCCTCGTACAACTCGTCGGAAATATTGTTCAGCCCCGTCACCAGGATGACAAAGTAAAAGCCCACATACTGCCACATAACCGGTGCCATCATCGTGATCAGCGCGATTCCCTCCGCCTTCCAGTCGGTCAGATTCTGCTTGCCGAGAATTTCCAGAATCTGGTTAACCATACCTTTGTCACGCAGGAAGATCAGGTTGAACATCAGACCTAAAGCGGTCGCGGAAATCACGATGGGGAAGAAAAACACGGTGCGGAAAAACTGCTTTCCCCTGCCGATATTGTCCACCATCAGCGCCAGTATAATGGCGATTCCCACCTGCCCGATCAGCGTGACGAGCATCATAATGATAGTATTCTTCACGGAGGTCCACACATTCGGATCGTGCAGCATCTCCTCATAGTTCGTATACCACGGCGTGTTGAATTCGGTCGCCGATGCGCCAAGCTGTTTCAGGTGCATAAAGCTGTTCAGTATGTTTTTGAAAAACGGATAATAAAGGAACACTACCATGAACAGAAATGCCGGAAGCAGGAACGCCAGCGCCGGCTTTTTATTGCGATATATATTAGCTCCCATAAGCCACCTCCACACTTTCCCCAAATCTTTTTTTCAAAAGAGGCAGGGTAATCCCCTGCCCCTTCCAAGACTTTGTCTACTGTTTACTGATTGTGATATGCCTCAAGGCCTTCCGCCACTGCGTCCTCAGCCGCCACTCTTCCGGTCACGATCTCAGGCATGCCGTCGAAGGTAGATACGCGGCAGTCGCCTGCGAACAGATCCTGTACCGCACCCGTCAGGGATGTGGTGCCTGCCATCATGTTCATCGCCTTGATCTGCAGACTGTTAAACTCAGAGGCGTCAACTTCCGGTGCATTCTTGAGTGCGGATGCGCCGTGCTGCGCAAACTTCGGAACCATCTCGTCGGAGGTCAGATACTCTACAAAGCTGACCGCTGCCGCTCTCTTTGCCGGATCGTCCCAGGCCTTTCTTGTGATAAAGTAGCCGGAGGAGAGACCGCCAACCAGATCGGTTGCCTTTCTGCTGCCCTTGCCCGGTACATAAGTTACATCGAATTTATCCAATTTTGCCGTGTCCAATGTAGCAGGATCGTTGGGGTCAGACTGGCAGGAACTTACGATGCCGCCCACTTTCCAGGAACCGTCGATCAAAAATGCTGCCTTGCCTTCCGTGAACATTGCAAAAGTCTCGTCATCCGTTGCGGAAAGTGTATTCTCAGGGAAATATCCCAATTCGTACAACTCTTTGATGTCGTTCATGCCGGCAACCCAACTCTGTCCGCCTTCGTCCGCTGCGCTCTCGGGAATCTCCAAATGGTTTGCAGGAGACTGGTTGTTGAAGATTGCAAACTCCCACCAGTAATGAGGGATATTGCCAAGGGCCGCCGCGATCGGTGCATAGCCTGCTGCCTTGATCTTCTCGCAGTCCGCCTTAAACTGATCCATGGTATAGTCTGCGCCCGGCATTGCCACGCCTGCTGCCTCCAATACCTCAGTGTTTACGAACATCGCCTCCCAGTAACCGTTTGCCGGCACCGCATATTTTTTGTCATCCACTAAAGAAGCGGTGATCAGATCCTCGTTCATGTTGGAAGCGTAATCCGGATACTCCGCGCGGATCTCGTCGATGGAAACCACCTTGCCCGCCTCGATGAAGCTGTTGGAGTCTGCGCCGTTGAAGAAGAACAGCACATCCGGCTCAGAACCGGTCTCAAAGTCTGTTGCCACTCTTGTCTTAAAGGTCTCGTCTGCGGTTGCGGATGTGTCAACAACAGTATTTCCTGTCTCCGCTTCCCAACCCTTCACCGCATCCTTATAGTTCTGTGCGTTGGAGTCCTCGCCTGCAAAGGTTGTGGTTACTACCAATTCTACCGGGCCTGCCGCATCCGCTGCGGGCGCTGCCTCTTCCTGTCCCGCATCCGCTGCCGGAGCCTCTGCTTCCGGAGCCGCCGCTCCCGTATCTCCTCCTGTGCTTGCCGTGCTGCCCGCGTCACCGCTGTTGCCGCACGCTGTCATGGATAATACCATGGCGCCTGTAAGCATTGCTGCTATGATTCTTTTTTTCATACCCTTATATCCTCCCTTTCGTTTCCAGACCGTTTCGTCTGTCGTTTGTTGTTTTCTGTATTTATCATACTCCGTAAGGGAGAATCATAAAATTGTTGGTATTGTTCTTTTTTGCCTTTTATTGTTCGCTTGGCACATCCATTTTGAGCAAAATTGTACTGACCGTATTTCTCTCTTTGCTCCCATTTATGTACAATCCACAATCCGGTCCGTATATCATCTTCAGTCTCTGGTCAACATTACGAATCCCCAGGCTCACATGGTTCTCCCCGGAAAGCTCCCCGTCCTGTGCCAGAATCCTGTCGATCCGCTTCCTGTCCTCCGCTGTCAGGTGTCCGTTGTCCTCCACCTCAACGCAAAGGTACCCGTCCTCCCTCTCAAACAGCCTGATTTCCAACCGTCCCTGCGTGGCAATATCCATACCGTGCTCCACTGCGTTCTCCACAATAGGCTGGATGATCAGCCTTGGCACCTGTACATGCAGAAGCCGTTCGTCAATCTGCTTCGTACAGCTGAATTTGTTTCCAAACCGTTGGGCGGTAATGTACAGGTAAGCGTCCGCATAGGCCATTTCCTCCGCCATGGAATGGAACTGCTCCTCCTTCCGGTTCATGGTCGCCTCCAACATCGTGGAGAGCGCCTCAATCATGCCGCTCACCTTCTGATTCCCGTTTAAGCGCGCCTCCCAGTTGATGGCCTCCAACGTGTTGTTCAGGAAATGGGGATTGATCTGCGACTGCAGCGCCATGATCTTTGCATCCCGCAAGGCAATCTCCTCCAGATAGATTTTATCAAACTGATTCTTAAGCTGTGTGGACATGTGATTAAAAGATTCCTTCATATGATAAAACTCCTCGTTGTCCTCCTCGTTTACCACCTGTATCCCAAGATTCCCCCTTCTGACCGCGTTCGCCGCCGCCATCAGCTCCCGCAGCGGCACCGTCACCTTTTTATGGAAAAAACGCATCATCTGCACCACAAGCGGTATCATAAAAAGGAACAAGATCACAAAAAAATACTGCATTGCCGCCATCTCGGAATACGTGACGTGATTGTCGAGAGATACCAGAAGCACCATAGTCCCGCCATAGGTTTTGATTCTGCGGTACGCATGGGAATAGTTTCCGCTCTTGTACTCATACAGCGCGTCACGTTTTCCCAATGCGCGCACGATATAATCATACTGATGCTCCGGGTGTTCCGCATGTTCCTTTAATCCCGGCACAAGCAGTTCTCCGTTCCAGTACAGGGCTACATCCGCATACCCCCATATCCCTTCGTAACTCTTCATCAAAGAATCCTGATTCAGCTCCAGAGCGAGCACCGCGTAAGGGACAAACTTGGAGGTCACCAGGTTCCTGACCATGTAAATTTTTCCGTCAATCCCCACAAGCGTGGTGCCTGTATCAAGCGTCTCCGCCACCTCCAGTATTTTCTCCCTCGCTTTTGTCTGAAAGAAGCGGATATCCTGATAGCTGCCGCCGTTACTCTCATTCAGGGCATAGTAGCAGCTTCCCGGCTCGTTTAACACCACCAACTCCGCCGTCCTGCAGTTATCGTCATAGGCATACTGCTGCCTTAAAAACTCCTCCACGCTGTCCCGAAACTCCGTGCGGTCCTTCTCGCCAAAATACTGCCAGTAATTTTTTGAAATCACCGCCATGTAGGAAGCATTCTTGGAAGCCGTCTCGCAGTCTTTCAGCTGAATCTTCATAATCTCCACCGTCTTCTCAACCGATGACTGTATCGTCTGCTCCACCTGCTTTAACACATTTTTTGTCATCAGAAAAATGACCACGCATATCATTAAAAACAACGGCAAAAACCACCCAAACACGAGCCGCCTTACCATGCTCCATCTGAGTGATTTTTTCCGCTTCATTTCCCTCTGATCTGTCACTGCCGCTGTATCCATAACCATCCCATCCTTTTCCCGCAACAGTCCGGCTTTTCTTTTTCCGGACTGTCGCTTTCTATGGGTTTATTATAGCTGAAAATCCGCGTTTTCGCATTCCTTTCTTCAACGTGCCAACTATTTTAAAGTGACAGGTAATCCTCAAACACCTTGCAGAATGCCGCCGCCTCCTGCTTCTCCTTCATCTCACAGAAAATGCGCAGAAGCGGTTCCGTACCGGAAAACCTGACGGAAATCCAACCGCCGTCCTTTAAGTAAATCTTTAAGCCATCCAGATAGGAAACCTTCTCCACCTCATAGGGAATCTGCGGCAGTTCCTTATCCTGCAAAAGCTGTTTCTGGATCGCCTCCTTCTTCTGGGCGCTGAAACGATAATCCCGTTCCTCCAATGCCATGCCGCCGAATTCTTTCCGGATCGTCTCCATGATCTCGGACAGTTTCATGCCTGTCACCGCAATCATTTCCACCAGAAGCGCGGAGGCATAAATGCCGTCCTTGCCCTTGATATGTCCCCGCACCGCCATACCGCCGGAGGACTCGCCGCCGATAATGGCATCCGTGGCAAACATCTTCGCAGAGATATGTTTGAAGCCCACCGGCACCTCATAGCACTGCTCCCCGAAGCTCTCCGCCACCCGGTCAAGCAGATGGGTCGTACAGATATTTCTGACCGCAGGTCCGTGCCAGCCCTTGTACTTCACCAGATAGTAATACAGCAGCACAAGGATATCGTTGGGATGCAGGAAATTTCCCTTGTCGTCAATCACGCCGATCCGGTCCGCATCGCCGTCCGTGGCCAATCCCAGATCACAGCGCCTGTCGATCACATAATTTTGCAGAGTGCGCAGCGTCTCCGCCGTAGGTGCGGGAAGTTTGCCTCCAAAGAGCGTGTCGTGCCGCTCGTGTATGGTCTCCACCTCACATCTGGCCGTCATCAGAATGGTTTTTAAGGAGGTTTCGCTGACACCGTACATCGGGTCGAGCGCCACCCGGAGTCCCCGCTTCTTGATCCGATCCATATCCACCGTGTCAATAATACTGTCCAGATACTCGTTTAGCGGATAGATTTCTTCGATCAGCCCCTTCTCTATTCCCTCCGCGTAATTCATCTCATCCACGGGAATATCCGTCACCTCGTTGATGTAACGCTCGATATCCGCCGTCTGCTCCTCGTCCGCATCCCGTCCGCCATAGGTAAACACCTTAATGCCGTTGTAGACCGCAGGGTTGTGGCTTGCCGTGATCATCATGCCGTAGTGGTATTCATGCTTCATGACATAGAACATGACAAGGGGCGTGGGAGCCGATTTATTGATCAGACTGGCCTTGATCCCTTCCGCCGCAAAAACCTGTGCCGCCCACTGCATGGCCTCCTTGGAGAGGAACCGTCTGTCATAGCCAAGCACGATGCCCTCCTGCGTCACTTTTTCTTCCCGCATCTTATCACAGATGGCTCTTGATAAAATCTGAATATTTTCCTTTGTAAATTCATCCCCGATAACCGCTCTCCAACCGCCTGTTCCAAACTGAATCATAATGTATCCTCCTTTTCTCCGAGTACCACTTCCACCGTATGTCTGCTTCCCGCTTCCATGGGACTGATCCGAGCAACCGGCGCGCCGTCCACACGAACCTCCTTCACGCCCTTCATCACTCCCTCAGGATTGCTCACCTTGATATCGTAAACCGCGCCTCTCCATACCCGGACCGCGTCAAAACCTTTCCAGTCCGCCGGAATGCACGGATCAATGGTCAAACTTTCATAGTCGGGCCGGATCCCCAACATATATCTGGTAGCCGAGAAGTAAGACCAGCCGCCGGAACCTGTCATGAACGGATGCCTTGCCCTGCCGTGTGCACTGTGGTCTTTCCCCACAACAAACTGACAGTAGGAATAGGGTTCCGACTCCCGCACCTCAATCTTGTCATTCTGGTTGTAAGGGCAGAGCGCGTCATAAAATTTCATCGCCAGATCTCCCCTGCCTCTCTTGCAGGCCGCCGCCCACGCCCAAGGATTGGGATGGGAAAAGACTGCGCCGTTTTCCTTGAGTCCCGGATACACTCTGGTGACGAATCCGATATCGTCATCCGGCACCGTATAGGAAGGCGTATTCAACAACAATCCGTATGGCGTATAGAGATACTCGTCTATGGCCGCAAGCGCCTGATCCGCTTTCTCTTCGTCAGCCGCCCCCGACAGCACCGCCCACGCATTGGATTCCAGATGTACCCTGCCCTCCGCATCGGCCTGTGTGCCAATCTTCTTCCCGTTTGCGGTAATGCCCCTGATAAACCACTCGCCGTCCCAAAGCTGGGTATTGCACACTTCTTTCACTTTCTCGGCAAGTTCCGTGTATTTCTCCACGTCTGCCACGTTGCCCCAAAATTTTGCCAGTCCGATAAACTGCTCCAACGCCCAGTAGTGCAGAAAACTTACCATGGCGCTCTCCCCGCCGCCCAGATTCAGGCAGTCGTTCCAGTCGGCCCGAAGCCCTTTGCAGACGCCTGTCTGTCCAACCTGTCTTGCGGAAAAATCCAGAATCCGTTTCAGATGATCGTAGACTGTCTCCCCGTTCTTATCACCCTCCAAAAAGGTATCCGCGTAGGGCAGTTTCTCCATGGCAAAGCTTCTGTCTCCGGTCTCCTTGATGTACTCCGTCACCGCAGCCACGAGCCAAAGAGCGTCGTCTGAGCAAGCGTCCTTCAGTCCGTGTATGATGCTGTTTTTGTCCGGTTCCGGAATTACTGTGGGAGACTTGAAAGGCTTTGCACCGGTATTCTCCATAAACCACTCCGGTAGGAACAGATGCAGGCCGTAGCCCTCACTGGTCAACCCCCGCAGAAGCTGTTCGATCCGCTCCCGGCATTTTTCCGGATTGGAGTGGGGAATGGTCATGGCATCCTGGGCCGTATCCCGGTAACCCAATCCCACTCTGCCTCCCACCTCGATAAAGGAAGCGAACCGAGAAAACATCACATTGATTTCCGACTGGTAAAGGGTCCATGTGTTAATCAGCGTATTCATGCCCTCGTTGGGTGTCTGAATCTGCAGCTTCGCGCATTTTTCTTCCCAAAAGCCCTTCAGATCGTCGTAGGCCCGATCCACCGCCGTATGATCCGCATATTTTGCACGAACCCGCCTGCCTTCTTCTCTTCTGCCTTCTCCTAACATGAAGATCAGCCGCACTTCCTCCCCGGGCTGCAGGGTCAGATTTTTCTGTAAGCTGCCACAGTGATTGCCGCCTTTTTCATAGGATGAGGAACATTTTCCTTCTGCCACTGCAGACGGATTGGTCTCCGTGTTGTAAGTCCCGATAAACGTATCCCGCATACAGTCAAAGCCGTCCGGCGTAAAATCAGCTGTAAAATACTGATATCCTTCCTCCTCGTAAAACAAGTCCTCCTCAATGATGCCGTCCTCATAGGAAGCTCCTGCACAATAGAGACTCATCTGGTAGTTTTGATTGTCGATCATGATATGATGGAAGGAAAATTCCAAGTAGGAGAACACACTCAGGTTTCTTGTGCTGTCCCCTGTATTTTTAATTTTTACATCCCAGAGCTGTACCGCTTCGCCCCGGGGAATCATCATCTTCTGGGACGCATGAATCCCCGCGTAGTCACACTCGTATACCGTGTAGGACATACCATGGCGACAAGTATATTTTGCCTGGTCCAAAGGTTTTCCCACCGGCTGCCACGACACCGACCAGTAATCCCGGCTGTCGTTATCCCGCAGATACACATAGAAGCCCGGCCTGTCCATGGGCACCGCATTGCCCCGGAAACGGCTGATTCTGTGATACTCCGGCGTTTTATAAAACAGATACCCGCCCGCCGTGTGGTTCACCACCGCCGCCATATCTTCCACGCCCAGATAATTGGTCCAGGAACAGGGCAAATTCACCCTGTCGATTACATACTCCCTGTTTTCATTGTCAAAATGTCCATACCGCATTTAATTACCCTCCCTTTTGCCGCACCCCGATCGTCCGTTTTCTCCCCGCCGCACGATCTTCCTTCTCAGGTTTGCTTTACTGTCTTTATTATAAGGATTGAGACGCTGATATGAACAGAGCATAAGATGTGATAATTTGCCTTTTTTTGTTCCGTTATCATAAGCAGACAAAAAAGAAAGACACCGCCAAAGCGATGTCTTCCTTATCGTGCAGGAAAAGAGACTTGAACTCTCATGGTATTGCTACCACACGGACCTGAACCGTGCGCGTCTGCCAATTCCGCCATTCCTGCGAACAAATGTTATTTTAGCGTCTTTTGCGTCTGCTGTCAAGCCCTTATAATAAAAAACAGTGCAACCTTTTTTCCTCTCTCGCAATCTAATCCATATAAAACAAAACCGGCAATGTGCGCGCACCGGAAATGAAAGGAAAGGACACCAATGAAGGAAGACATCATCAAGCTTGTCAAAAAAGCAATCAAGGGCAATACGTCCGCCTACGGCGAATTGGTTGCCGAATATCAGGTCTACTTGTATAAAACCGCCTTTTTATATGTAAAAAACGAAGCGGATGCACTGGATGCCGTACAGGAATGCGTGACAAAAGGACTGGTCGGCATAGAAAAGCTGAAAGAACCGCGATACTTCAAAACCTGGCTCACCAGAATCCTGCTCAACTGTATCTGGCAGGATAAGCAAAAAGCGAAGACCGTATCCCTTGAAGAGTATGTGGAAAAAGGCACGCAGGATTATCTGATTGAGGAAAAGGTGGATCTGTACGACGCCATCGACTCTTTGAAGGGACATTACAAAACCGTTGTCATACTCTTCTATTTTCAGGAGCTTAAAATCAGGGAAATCGCACAGATCATGGATATTCCCGAAGGAAGCGTCAAGGCGGATTTGTACCGCGCCAAAAAAATGCTCCGCAATTATCTAACCGACGAAAGCGGACACAAGGAGGAGGTAAAACGTTATGCAAAATGATAGATTTGATGCAATCCCCATTCCGAAATCTCTTGACGCCGTTGTGAGGGACGGCATACGGGAAGGCATGCGCCAGCGCAAAAGGTTTCACCTCCTGAAAACCGTTCGCCGTAGCGCGGCTGCCGCCGCCCTGCTTATCGCCCTGTGCACAGGAGTCCTTTGTATTTCCAACCCTGCCCTTGCCGCAAAACTCCCCCTTGTGGGAAGAATCTTTTCTCTGGTGCAGGAAAAGGTCAGCTATAAAGGAGACTTTTCCGACGGGGCTACAAAATATGAAACAGCCCCTGCTCCCGAATCCCGTCCGAAGAGCGGAGCAGATACGCCTGACGCAAATGCCAGCCATGGCGGGAAGCAGGCGGGCAGCCCTCTCGTACAGACATCAGGCGGACTGACCGTTACCGTTTCGGAGGCCAACTGTTCTGCCGAGGCTTTGTATCTGGCGCTCTGCATTGAAAACGAGGAAGCCTTTCCCGCCGATTTCATCAAGACAAAAAATATGGACGGCTATATCCTCGATTATGACATACTGTCGCTAAAAACCGACTCCTATTACGACGTGCCCGGACTTACCAGACAGGATCGGCCTGCCGGGTCAGGCTATTCCACGCCTTATTATATCGAAGGGGAGTTTGCGGACGACCATACCTTTACCGGTATCATACGGGTTTCCCTGGAAGAAGACTTACAGGGCAGCGGCCGCGCCATAAACAGGTCTACCGCCCAGACTGATGCCGAGCTGATCTGGGAAGACAAGGTGGAACAGCTCCCTCAGAGCTTTACCTACTACCTTGAAATTTCAGATATCTATGCAGACCTTCTGCAATATGAGCAAGAGCAGGCCATAGACCCCGAAACCGGAGAGACCGTAACCTTGTCTGTGCCGCTCGAGAAACACTATGTTGGCACATGGAACTTCGCCATCCCTGTCACCATGGATGCAGACGGGAAACAGGTCGTCCGTGTCGACCAGACAAACGAAAGCGGCGTCGGTATCGCTTCTGTGGAAAAAACCGACTTTGAAATCAAAGCCGAACTCCTGCTTCCAGATAACGAGCCTGTCTACGACTATGTAGTAGTCATTTGCGACGCCGACGGGAAACGTCTGGACAGCCAGGGCGATAACGCCGAGGTTTACTCCACTTACGGCAGAAACACAGATACCGTGTATGTCTATGTGTGTGACTACATGCAGTACATGGATGAACTGAAAGGAAGCGACCAGAAAATTGCCAAAGGGGCTTTATTTACCGCAAAGGTAGATTTTTAAGGCGGCATACTGCGCGGACATGAGGGCGGCCGGTTGATCTGGCCGCCTTCTTTCTTACAAAATACCTGTAAACAGACAAAATATTTTTGAAAAGCCCTTGACTTTTTTCCCCGTAGACAGTAATATATTAGTTGCGTTGTTAACGTATGCGGAAGTGCTGGAATTGGCAGACAGGCTAGACTAAGGATCTAGTGTTGGAGACGACGTGAGGGTTCAAGTCCCTTCTTCCGCAGTTTTCTTAGAAGGCTGAAAACGTTGATTTATCAAGGTTTTCGGCTCTTTTTATTTTTGCGAATGGGATGATGTTTTGGTCACTTTTCAAATGGGAGTACCCTATTAACTTGATATTCTTCAACAATCTGTTCCCTTACTTGTCTACCTCTACATTTCATAAATCTACCTCCATCAAACTAGAAATTTATAGCTCATTTAATTCAAAAATAAGGCATACCAGACTCTCACATCCGATATGCCTTTATGGCTCAATAATATCATCAACACATTTATATAACTTATAGCACTTTTGATCACTTTCCTGTACAAATGTGCTCATATCTTCCTCAAAATTCTCATAACTATTTCTTTCATGATATAAATGATACCCTTGCTCTGTAGAATATAACGTAACAAAAACAATTCCTACTTCTTTCCTCAATCGCAATATACGTTTTTCACAATCTCTCAGTAAATAATCACCCAAATATATCTTTTTGCCTCTTATTTCTGCTATTTGTGTCCCCTGGAATTTACTATCTATCGCTAAATAGTTAATATTCACAGTTCCGCCCATAGGTTTATACATTACATGACCACTTATATCCTCAATTTGATCAACTCTTCCTACTTCTATATTATAATATCCAATAATAACATCTTTTTCGTCAGACAATAAAATATAAGTAATGCCCTGATTTTCATCCAGAGCATTACTTTTTTTCAAAAAATTATTAATAACCATATTCCCACATTCAAAATCTTTGGTTAATGTTTCATACTCTTTCGTATATCTTTCAACATTCATCCTTTTATTTCTCTGTTACCGTACACATTATATTATTAGTTTTCGCATCAACAGCAAAGGAAAAATTGTGAGAATCCATAAACTCAACCATTCTCCTATTGTCTTCTGTCGCTGGTGTTCTTTCTAATTTATTCCTTGTAACAAAAGGCATCATAGGTTTCAACGCGCATGCATCCATTTCAACTTCTCCTTTCTTTTTCATGTTTTTACTTATATTATACCACCTCGACATTTCAATTTCAACAACTCGACAATATAATATCTTTTTTATAACAAAGAGTTTATCATTTACCAAGCTATAAATCAACAGTTTCTAATTATTATATGTAATTGCAATATACATATACTCAATTTTCAGCACATCCTATAAGAACGGCTATCCAACAAGGTTTATATTATCCATCAGTCTCCTATTCCGATCCATAAAAGCATCCCATGCTTTACTATCTTCTTCATTTTTCTCCGCATTCCTGAAACCTTTGGATGATGGGGTTTCCTTTTTAAATGCCTGTTTATATTCACAATCACGATTATAAAATTTCCTATACTTTGTTTAGCATTTTATGCAAAGGAGATATTTTATGACGTATTCGGATGTAGTCATCAGACGATTGACCGACTTGTGTGCAGAACGAAATATCACAATTAACAGACTTGCAACATTATCCGGCATTACGCAATCCACTGTTGATAATCTCATAAAGGGAAAAACAAAAATCCAAAGTTGAAAACTTTGCATAAATTAGCGACAGGCTTAAATATGACAGTTTCAGAGTTATTAGATTTTCCCGAAATGAATGAAACCGTTTTCGAAGATGAATAATAAAGGGTTTTCAGGGACAAATTGATTCTAAATAACCCATATATGATTTCAATGGCACACTGACAATGTATCATAACATCTGACAAAATTCTCATCATTCTCAAATAATATTATTTTCAATTTACTATATGTTCACTTATTAGCAATAGAAAACTCAACAAACTTAAAATTATAGGTGTCTTACATATACTCTTGAATCCTCCCCGTGTATATCTTTCATTATTTCAAAAAACTCATACCCATATTTCTCATATAACCCATTATGATTTGTTGAAATATAAATACTATTAATTCCATCTGTTTTCGCCAATGCTTCAGCATAACTTAACAGCTTTCCAACATAACGATGTCCTCTATAATGCGGAAAAGTATATACCCCCCCCAATCCATGGTGTTAATTCTGTTGGTTGAATATCGTCCTTATCAGCAAATGTGCAAAAAGAAATCAAATTTTCTCCGTCTACCAACATAAGCACTTTTGTATTTTCACCAACAAATTCCTTTAACTTTTGATTTTTTAGCAGTTCATATAAAAACTGACCCGCTCCCCAATCACTTTCTTTAATTTATGTGCTGTGATACCCTGCGCATAAGCTAAAACATATCCTATCTTATAATCAGGAACTTTATCTAATAATTGAATTACCCTTTCTTTATCGGACATATCATCACCATACTTTCCTATTTATTCTTAGCATTTTGATTTACGGATAATATATCATATGTAAAGCAGTAAAGTCTATCCGATTGTCAATCCGGTTATGGTTTTTGTATTCAGCCGCCCTGCTTTCAATTTTCTACTGCCGGTTGAATTTATAGAATAAACTAACCGACACGGTTATGGTTTTTTTTATTTTCTGTCGTATAATAAAGTCAGAAAAACCTTTACAGTTACGTCATTACAATACGAGGGAGATACGCATATGAATATCGGATCAGTCATTATGAATAAAAGAAAAGCTTTGGGCTACACACAGCAGGCTCTTGCGGATCAGTTACATGTTTCTTTTCAGGCGGTTTCCAAATGGGAGAACGGAGTGTCCCATAATTAAAGATATGAGTTATATGTACTTCCCTGTGTTGCAACCGCAGGGAAGTTTCTTTTAATCTATCCTGCCTATGAAACGATAGAAAATCTCTACTTTCTGTACTCTGTCCCCGTGTTCATCGGTGACAGCTTCATGGACTAGGATTTTTTCAATAAAAGCATTGAGCAGTTCGGCAGTCAGTTCTACAGGATATGTATACTGCTTTATGAGCGATATCCATTTTTCTGCATCCGTTGTCTTTTGTGTTTCCTGTTCCAGTTGTTTTTGCAGGGTGTCAATCATCTTTGCAAGTCCGTCCTGCTCTTTCTGGTATTTATCGGACAACATAGAGAAATTATGTTCCGTGATTTTTCCTGTTATCCTGTCTTCATACAGTCTGCCAAAAAGAGCGTCTGTTTCTGCCAGTCTTTTTTTAGCTCTTTTCAGTTCTGAAACAGTTTCTTTTTGTTCCATACAACGGTCTTTATCACGGCTCTCTAAAATCTGTTGCAGGAGTCGGCTCTCGTCCTGCTGTACTTCGCTGAACCAGAATTGCAGTCTTGACAGTACATAAGAATATAATACGTCATAACGGATATAGTGCATGGAGCATTGTCCCAATCCCTGCCCGTATCTGCTACAGTGATAGTGTGCGTAGGGGGTTTTGCTCTGCCTGTTCATCCCATAAGCGAGAGACCAGTCACAATCAGCGCATTTCAGCAGTCCAGAGAAAATCTGTGTCGTGCCGTCCTTTTGTTTCCTGCGGCGGCTTGCTATCATACCCTGTACTTTCTGGAAATCATCTTTTGAGATGAGCGCATCGTGGGTATTCTCCACACGCCACCAGTCTTCCTGCGGTCTGCGGATTTTGCGCTTGTCCTTGAAAGAAATATTTGTCTGCTTATTATGGACGCTGTTGCCGATATATGTTTCTTCTTTTAGGATGCTCTTGACCTGCGCGATTGTCCATGAATAGGCTTTTTCGTCTGGTGCTCCTGCATAGATATTGGCGAAAGTGCCGTATCTCTTATAGTTCAGCCATCCCGCAGTAGGGACTTTTTCGTCCCTTAAAATCCTTGTTATTCCTGCCGCGCCCATGCCTTGCAGGGCAAGGGAAAATATCTTTTCGATTATCCATCGCGTGTCCCCGTCAATGAGCAGGTGTCCCTTCTTTTCGGGGTCTTTGATGTAGCCGAGCGGGGCATATGCCCCGTAATGCGCCCCGTTTTCGTTCCTTGTATGGATGGCACGTTTTACTTTGCGGGAGATATCCCTTGCATACCATTCATTGATGACATTTAGGAATGGTGTAAATTCACTGCTCTGTTGGTTCTCACTGTCCACCCCGTTATCAATGGCGATATAGCGGACATTATGGGCGGGAAAAAACAACTCGATGTACTGTCCTGTCAAAAGATAGTTCCTGCCCAATCGGGACAAATCCTTTGTTATCACACAGTTTATCCTGTCATTTTCTATATCGTCAATCATGCGCTTGAAACTTGGTCTTTCAAAGTTTGTGCCCGAATAGCCGTCGTCTATGTATTCATCAACGACATAAAACCCGTTCTGTTCGGCATATTTACGGAGCATGATGCGCTGTGTGGATATGGAGTTGCTCTCTCCCTGTAATTCATCGTCACGGGATAATCTTAAATATAGTGCGGTATTGTATGTTGTGGGCTTCATTTTTTTATCCTCCTTTTTGTGAGAAAGCCCACGCTTTTATATACTTTCTGCTATTTATAAGTATATCACACAATAGGCTTTCTTTCAATGTTTTTCACTGTTTCTGCGGCATTTTTGCGGCATTTAATATCATCTTTTGAAGGATAAAACTAATCGTTTCACCGTCTGTCTGAAAGTGTTCTGCGATAATGATTTTATTCTTTCCCACAACAAAAAATTGTGTGTCGTTTTTCGGGATAGCGTCCTGTTTTTTCATATCGTCCCCCCTGTTATCAGATATCGAACGGAGTTATAGTATTTTTAGTGAGCGGTTGGAAACTGTTTTTTCGGTTTAAGTAGTCCTGCATCGTTGAGTATGTAACCACGCCCGATTCCGTGTACTCCTTGACGAAGCCATTGAACCGCCGCACCCATGCACGATATGTCGGACGCTGTTCAACGTCTTTTTGTACTTCGGCGTATTGTTGTTCAAATGTCCAATTCGACACGACGAAGACGGTCACATAACAGCCGACTTTCGGGGCATATCGGGCAGGCAATTGGACGGGATATATGTCAAGGTAATTTAGCATATCTTGCAACCGTAGGCTTGAGCGAAACTCCTCGAAAACAATGACAGGCTCCATCTGATAACCGTCAAACGGGTGCTGATATTCCGTCACTCTGTACACGTTTTCGTCCCCAAATTCATCTAGTATATCCCGCGATTTTCCTAAACCAGTTTCACCCGTTATATAGTTGACTCTGAGGTTTAAGCGGCGAATCGACTTATACTTGTCGGAATAGTAGTCATAGCGCATGCGGTTTAGTTTATCGTAAAATTTGACAGCGGTATCCGTACACTGTTCAAGAATCTCGGCGTTGCTGTAGCCCTCTTTGACCAGATGGTATAGGTTTTCTATGTCCGTGCGTTCTCCTTGTTGGTTTTTGGGGAGTTCGCCCCATTCTTCAAAAGTTTCGGGGCGGTTGGTATCTTTTTTTTTGGTGTCCTTGTGTTTTCCGTCCTTACGGATGTAATCGCGGTTCTCCTGTGCTGTTCCCTTTGCATTAACAAGGTGCGCCGTGGGAAATTTGTTTTTCAAAGTTGTAAACTTGAGCGGATTTCTGGTTTTTAAGTAGACATGGGTATGGGGCGTCCCCTGCTCCCCGATTTCGTCACACATACACCAGTAAATTTTTGACGGAATAGCGTTTATGATTTCCCTGATTTTGTCATGCGTCATGCCGCTTTTTAACGGATTGTTTATTGTGAGTTGCCAAGCCCTCGCCTGTGTGTTTGTTTCTGTTTTTGTATTCATCTTGGTTGCCTCCTTCATGATTTTAGCGTAGCAAATGAATTTTCATTAAATAATGAATTTTCAAACGGTTCTATATTCATCAAAAAAGCACCCGAAGGTGCTTTTAGGGGAAGTATTGGGTTGCGACTTTAATTAAGATATCCGTAGCCATCGGCTGTACATCTATAACGTACATACCGTATATTATGTAAGGATGAATCAGCGCGGCATTTTCAAGACCGTTTTCGTATATAATTGTTTGTTGATACTGGTAAATATCAGTATTGATATTGCTTTTTAATCGGTCTAAAATCGTTCGGGCGGGTATCGTGTTGACGGGAAGCGTGTAGCAGAATACCGTGTTCTGCCCGACCGTCTGATAGGAATGGATGCGGATATCCTTGGATTGATATATCATCGGGATAAAAGGATAATGTCCCCCCTGCATCACACAAAATAATTCCGATTGTATATCAAACAATACGGCATTGCAGTATTGCTGTTTGGCGAAGGTTTTTATCTGCGCCTGTTTTTGTTGATTCTTCATTAACGAAGTTTTGCAGGATTGACTGATGGCTGTTGATATCTGTTTGAACAGGGATTGTAGTTCCTGTTTTATCGGTTTGAAGTCCATTGTAAATTCCTCCTTATATTATGGTAAGAATACTTTCCAATTCGTTTTTCTTTACGACCTCATACGCATCAAGATTATCTACCCAAAGAAAATCCATATCATAGTACGAACCATCGGAAACCAGAATCGTGATGAACAAAGGTTCAACTATTTCGTTGAAATTTTTTCCTGCCGCGAAAGGTCTAAGGGAAGAACCTTGCAAAAGGATTGCAATGGATTCGTTCATAATCGCACGGATTTCTTCAACCGTATGTTTTGATTCAAATTCCTTGATACAGGGAACGGAAACACGGATTTTCGTCAGTGTCCTATCATGGAATAATTTGACGGATAGCCTATGGGCAGATGCGGGGACATCATAGCCAAAACAATCGGCATAATAGGTCAGCAACTGCCAGATATGGTATATAATATCGTGGAATAACTTACTACTTTCTGTGAGTTTTTTCATAATTTTTTTCTCCTTTTTGGTGAAAACAGGGAGGGAGAGAGATGGATTAACTCCCCCCCTGTGGGTTGACGGGTTACTTTTTTACGGAATTACCTCAAAATCATCGGCGACATTTTGTACAGTGAAAGTAAAATCATCGGCTTTTGCGGAAACGCCGCTGTTTACCGCATAATCGCCGTTGCCTTTCATCGCGTACGCTTTTAATTTTAATCCCGTAAATGTGACATTTACTGTCACATCGTCGCCGAGGGCTTCATTAAGCTGTGTCACCTTCCCTGCTAACTCCTTCGGCACTTTGACTTTTAAGATGTCGCCACGGTAGGCGAGGCAGTGAACGCTGTATGATTCTATATCTTTGCCGAGCGTTCCATCGTCTAGCCGTACACGGTTTGCAGAAGTTTCGACTGCTTCCATGTCCTTCCTATTAGTGGTCGTGTTGACGTTTGCCAATGTCAAACGTATGTTCTTTAACTTCATGTATTTCCCTCCTTTTCCATCTCTTTCCTTTATTGTAGAATATGAGTTTTCATTTTTTAATGAATTTTCATGGATAAGGGAAACCCGCATTTCAGCGGGTTTCGGACATTCCGGTTTCTTCCATTTTGAGTACGATCGCTCTTATTTTTTGTAAAAAATTGGAGCCTGTCATTTGCAGTTTATTGTTCACAGTCTGCTCGAAGGAGAATTTCGGATTTATTGTATCGTAACAATCAACTAGCACATCTCCGAAAATTTTATCCTCCACGGGAAATTGCGAAACCCAATTTTTGAGAAAGGGTAAACAGATTTCAAAATTTTCGCAGAGCTGCGCTTCGTACGCATTTAATCGTTCCAATCTTTCTTTTTTTACATCATCATACGTCCGTGAATTTTTGCGGATATCTTCTTTTCTGCTTTCCGTGTTCTTGTAATTTTGTTGCAGAGCACTCATGAATCTGGTCAGCGGATAGCCGACAGAAAAATCTGCAAAGGGAAAAGTGACACTTTCGTTGTTGCCTGTAATTGTGTTGTTCATTGTAAGTACCCTCCTTGAAATTTGAAAAGATACCTACACATAAAAAAGAGTCGTTTTCAAAGGTTGCCCCCCAAAAGGGGGAAGAGGTGAGGGGGAAAGGAACGGGTCGGCACATTTTCTTCAAAACGGGGAAAGGGGAGGGAAAGAGGCGCAGGGGAAGGGGACGGGTACGGGCAAAAGTAGGACGAGAGCGCAAAAAAAAGAGATAAAGGAACAAAATGTTCTCTATATCTCTAAAAGACACTTTTATTCAGTTTGATACAGATAGGATTGAGAAATACACAGTTGTGGAGAAAGGTGTATTTCGGGAATATAGCTTGAAATGGGGGTTTTCCGATGTTCAGATACTGGATACAGGGGTACGGGTAATACTAACCGTCCCCCTTTGCGGAAAACCGCCATATGGCGCATGGCATTTACGGCGCACTGCTCGGCACTTCGCGCGCTCCGCTCTGCTCCGTTGCCTGCGCTGATGCGCCTATGCCATTTGGCGCGACTGGGCGGTATATTATAACAGATTTTTATTGAAATTACAAATAGATGTTGTAACGAAATTAAAAATATTTTTTAGTGAAATGTGGAAAGCTACCAAACAATGTTCGGTAGCTTTCCACATTTCTAAATGCTTAATATACCTGTCCACCCTCTAAACCTGAGTAATCTCCTTGACCAAATGTAGATGGAGGGAGTTCACCATTGTCAGGGGTGCCTACATGTTCATAATTGCCTTCGCCTGTGCCTGTGGAGGGGGTGTCGGCAAACCACTCGGGATGCTTTTTCTTTAAGTTCTCCTCTATCCGATTGACTGCCGCTTGATCTTCTTCCTTCAAATTGATATTGGATCCATCGGTAGCTTCGTCTCCTTGGTACTCGTCTTCAGTGAGTTCGACGTCGGTGTGGGTGGAGTTGATGCCATCGTCTAAACTTTCAGCGGTTTCAGTTGCCTCTGGCTCGGTTGTCTCCTGTACTTCGTGACCCGCTACTAATCCTTGTTTTGCATTAAATTGGTTGATGCCTTTTTCTTGGCGTAATGTTTTTTCTTTTTCTGGTTCTGGGGTTATTTCTGGTTCTGGTTCAGAAACTTCGGGTGTTTCTGAAACTTCTTGTGGGGTTTCTTCTATATCATTATTATTGTGTTTTGGAATCGCAATAATAACAATCAAGGCTACAATTAAAATAGGTACAATAATTAAAATTTTCTTTTTCATTTGTGGTATCCTTTCTATATTTATTGTTTAGTTACAGTTAGATGTGGTCTGTCATAAACACTATTTCGTCTGTCATAACAAATTTATAGTGTTCTCCATTTACTACCATTGTAGTTATCAAAGGTCTTTCAGTATAAAATACTGTTGTCAACCAATCAGACAACTCAATGCTTTCTACATTTCCAAGTTGCTCTTTTGCAACTGCATAACAGCATAACAATGTTTCTTCATCTATATACCCGAAAGTCACTTGGTCTCTTGTTTTGTCAGGGGTTATAACATCAAGTGTTATTCCAGTATAATCAATGTCATTTCTATTTTTAACAATGAGTGCGTTTTCATACTCTATTGCTTCATTCACACTCATTTCGGGTATGCTATCTGCTGTTTCCTGTCTTTCTTCTTCTGTTCTGTAAGGATTGGTGTAATCTTCTTCATTTATTGTTCCGTCCCAAACTGTAGTGGGTTCACCATCTACTAACTCGGATTCGTACATCCACTTTTCGTCTTCTGGTATCTTTTCCCTATTATTGTACTTCAAAACCATTAAAATAGAAATCGTTATAATTAAAATCACAGAAATAAATATATAAAATTTTTTAATCATTCGTTTGCTCCCTTCTCTATTATATCGAATCGCCCTTAAAAATCCAACATTTTTTTACATACAACCGTATCAGTCAGTCGCACTAAATTCGTGGAAAACCTCATTAAGTGCTTGGTGACAGCCTAGACGCTAGGCATATAGCAAACAAGGAAATGGAGGGGGTGCAACAATCCACGTTTTGAAAGTAATTTTCGTTTTGCCTGTTTATATGAAATTGCAGTATAATAGCAGATAGAGGAAGCGTGGGCTGTGTATTTAATTTATATCTTTAACTTAGGGAAAGTGGCACGAATTATCCGGAAATGGAAATGCTTCCTGCGATTGCAAGCGTACTGGACACCAGTATTGATTCCCTTTTGGGCTATCAGTCTTTTGCGGTTTCCGATTATGATAAACGTTATGACGCGGAGGATTATTATTGGGGAATAACCCCTAACACATTATGCTATGAAATCATGAAACTGCGGCCGCCTGTGAAACCGTTAAAGGTGTTGGATATTGGATGCGGAGAGGGGAAAGATGCCGTTTTTCTCGCCCGGAATGGTTATGTGGTAACGGCTTTTGATTTGTCGGAAACCGGAATTGAAAAGGGAAAAAAGCTTGCCGAAAAATGTAATACCTATGTAGACTTTTTTAAGGCAGACATCTCTGATTTTCGTGCAACAGAAAACTACGACATTATTTTCAGCAGCGGCGTATTTCACTTTATTAAGCCGGAAATACGGGAGGAAATTGCGGCGAACCTGAAGGAATACACAAACAAAAACGGCATACACGCCATCAATGTATTTATTGACAAACCGTTTGTGGAAGCTGCGCCGGACAGGGATGCCAAGCATTTTTCCTGGCGTTCCGGAGAACTCTTTATGCTCTATCATGATTGGAACCTGCATAAGACGGAGGAAATCATTTTTGACTGCAACAGCGGCGGAATCCCGCATCAGCATTGCATGGATATTATGATTGCAAAGAAGGTTTGACTTACAGATACACTGTGAATGGCTCACACAATACGAAAGCAAACGGGAATTTTCCTACTTCGATACTGTTGCCTTAATCGCACCCAAACTATGGATTCTTACGACACGGTTATCGTCTGTTTCGGCTATTTGCTGCAGTTGTTCCACAAAAGGCCTGACGAACTCCGGCCTGCGTTTGCCGAGAACGCGGAAGATTTCCGGCGCTTCCATCCTTACCTTGTCATTCGCATCGTACAGAAGTTTCTCAAATGTCAACATATAATTCTCATAAATATCGGGAGTGTTCGTGGCGATGTTTTCTGAGGCCCAGATAAAGCTCAACCTGACCTTCGCCTCCTCATCAGTAGCAAAGCGGAACAAGTCCGTCCAATACGATTCGATTATATGATAGCTGCCTCGTCCGATTCTGCCGAGAGCGTTAACTGCTCGCTCCCGCAAAAGCGGTATCGGACTATCACAGAAAGAAGCGATTACAGGAACCGCTTCTTTTACCAACAGAGGATAATTAAGACCAATCTCACCAAGCAGCCAGAGCGCCTTTGCCTGTATTTTCAAAGATTCATGGGTAAGAAGAGACGAAACATACGGAATACTCTCTTTCCATCTACTCCTATCATCTGTCAATATTCCAAGTTCTTTATAAAGTTCCGATTCGCTCAATCCATCATCTCCCCCAACCCTTTCAATAAAGTAATAACAATATATCATAATATCTGGAAGATTGCCTGTAGTTTTTCCTTAAGTTCCGGAATTTCCTCCGTAATCGTTTCCCATATAATGTCGTTGTCAATAATATCATAATCATGTGCGTAAATATTACGCATTCCTTTCATTTGCCGCCATGGAATATCAGAATATTTCTTCATAAAATCATCTTCTAATCCCGTGACTAGTTCTCCTATCTGGATAATACACATTCCACATGCAAATTGAAATTCCGTATCATTCTCAAATTCATCTCTATTAAAATGATGCTTTTTCAATATCTGTGCTACTTCATCACAATACCGAAGCATTTTTGCAGTACAATCCGCTCTGATTTTTTACCTCTCATAGAGTTTTACCTCATCTTTACTTATCTCTTCTAAAAACTGCTCATCTTTAATCGCATTTTTTATTACCAAATCAATGTGACACTGAAAGGTGTCCTCTAAATCCGCAATCATTCCGCAGTATGAAAGAAGTCCTTTAATGCTGCCTTTTTGAATTAAAAAATCCAAATCACTTTTTTCGTCTGCCTCACCTCTTGCATAGGAACCGAAAAGGCTAAGCGCATCCACGCCATAATGAATTGCTATCGGCATTGCTTTTTCCCTGATTTCTTCTATTGTATATGGCATTTTGCCCCTCCTTCAAGTTGCCCTTATTATAGCATTACACCATAGGCTGCTCAATCGCAACATAAAAATTATTTACTATGAAAAAAAACTAAAATACTGTTTAATCCCAAAAGTACATTTTTATCATCAGCTGCCGGTCTTTCATTGGTGTTATGGCTATACACAACATCATGAATGTTATAACAGTTCATATGGTGCAAAAGCGTGCATGCCGTGCTATAAGCTGTATCTATATGACCATCACCGCCTCCGACTAATATAACTGCCCCTTTTTTCGATTTTATAATTGGCTCTTCCTTTCTAAAAAATCTGGCACAAAAATATGTTTGAAGTCTGCTTCCGACATCCAGTAATTTTCCAGTCAATTCTGAAAAAAAGAGCGGCGACGCAATCAAAATATTATCGCAATCCTGTATTCACCTGCGATCTTTTCAGTGATTCTGTGAATCAGACTGTAGGTATCGCCGTTTATTCTTGGAGAGCCATTAAATATTAATGTTTTCATTCATCCCCTCATTCTGAATATACTCTGCAACCGCCTTTCTGCTGTCAAACTCCTGAAATAACGGACATCCATTCTCATGCTCCACAGAATAGGTCAAATGATATATCCGCCATATTTCCTTTGTGCCAGAAGCGTCGCCGCCCACATACAGAACATCGTCATTGGAATCACATTTCGCTACTGCGTAAACAGGATTTGACAAGAACGGATCATTCTGCTTTAATTCCTTTCTCAGTTCTGTCACGAAGTACTTGTCGCTAAAGGGAAGCATTCTCCAATTAAATTCATCCCCATATTCGTTGGCTAAACAATCTATTATCTCTTCTATCGTCATATAATCCGTTATTATCATTTATGCAGTACATTCCTCTCTGACTTTCAGTCACAAATAGGTCAGGTAATTGTCCAATCTTGCATTCACATAACCTGCAAATAGCTTTTCCATTGCACCGGAATCATGTTTTACATGGTATTCATCAAACGCATTGTAATAAGAAATCCGGTCTGCAAATTTAATGTCAATTGGCGGATATCCTGCCTTCATCAATTCCAAATTCACAAGCAGCCTTCCGGTTCTGCCATTTCCGTCAATAAAAGGGTGGATTCCCTCAAATTCAATATGAAACCGTGCAAGCCGCGGAATGATATGATCTGTACTATTCCTGTATGCTTCCAACAACTGTTCCATCTTCGGTTGGATCAAATATGGCTGAACCGGTTCATGTTTCGCACCCATAATCCTAACGGGAACTCTTCTGTAAACACCACGATCTTCCCGTTTATCCGCCAATACAAGATAGTGTATCTTCTTAATAATACTCTCCGATAAAGGCATCTGTTCTTTTACCAAATCACGCACAAAATCAAATGCCTCTTTATGCCCGACTGCTTCCATATGATCTTTTAACGGCTTTTTAGCAATCGTCAGACCACGCAAAACCATATCCGTTTCACGCAATGTCAAAGTATTCCCCTCAATTGCATTGGAATTATAGGTATACTCAACAATAAACTCCTCAGTCAAACGTTGCAATTCACCCTCAGTCAGCGGACGTCTGGTATCCAGTTCTCTTTTCTTCCTGTCTATAGATGTCAGTAAACTTTCCGTTGCTTTAAAACGTCCATCCTCCGGTTTTCTTGCATCTGTCGGAATCATCCAACTGCGTCCTTCACGGGTAACGCCTGAAACCTTTCCCTGCGCACATAATACACGCACACGCCTGTCAGAAATTCCCCACTTCTCTGCAGCCTGTTTTACCGTCAAATACATAAAAAACACCTCTCTTTTCAAAATATTATACCCCATTCCGGAATAATATCAATTGAAAAGGAACAATGTTTTTTATTTATCGGAACAAAGTTTCCATTCTTCACCCAGAATACAATATTTTTCTGTTGTATCAAGAACTACATCACTAAAACCGTCCGCTTTATAACAATAATATCTGATCCGCCATCAAATAGATCTCAATCATATCTTCAAGCCTTAGTTGTTTTGCAGAACCAGTATGACTCCCACTTGCGGCACAACAACGCTCCGCCATTTCTCTGATCTGCCTAATATCGGGATGAACGCCAAGCTCCTGAAAATTAATTGGCATACCAATGCTGTGATAGAAGTTTTCCATTGCTTCAATTCCCTGTGCAGCAATTTCTTCCTCACTGCCTTCATCTGTTGGATAGTTGGAATAGGTGACTTAGAAAATATCCATTATTCAAGGGTTTC
>CAMXPV010000009.1 GCA_947245585.1 uncultured Lachnospiraceae bacterium
GTTCGGCTAAGTGTGGCGAAAATTCATCGTCACGTTTTCGAGAATCCGGGTTACAAAGTAATTTCATGTCTTTTACTTCCAATTTTTTCTTCAAATCAATCAATGCCTCAAAATAGTTTTCCCCTTCACCCCAAATGATACAATTTTCCCATTCAAATTTAACTCGATATTTTTCTTTCTCTTCATATAAATAAATTGTTGTTTTATGCTCCTTGCCATTAATTGAACATAAAATCTCGTACCTATCTTCCATTGTTGCCTCCATACTTAAGATTAGAAATCAACTCCCCACCAACCCATTTTTTTCATTATAACAGAACCCCACAAGGTTCCAAAACATCAATATTTCTTCTGTCCCAGCTTGGAATCGTTAAGGAGAATATTGCAACATTTTATGTTTTAATTATTTTTTACGATAATATTTCACTATTATTTTGTTCATTTCATCATCGCGAAATGATTCAATCATTTCTTTTAACGTCATATCACCTTCCATTTTATCTAAACTCAGTCCATGCTGCAGCATCAACTCAAGAATATCATTGTTTTTCTCATTCATTTTTCCTAACGCTTCTAAAACAGGAGAAACCCCTCTTTTATCATTTACATTAGGATTAGCACCTACCTCCAACAATACCTTTACCGCTTCCAAATAATGACTTTGACATGCCCTGTGAAGGTATGACATCCCTTTATCATCTTGGAAATCCGGATCATCAACATTTCTAAGTTTTTGTAATAAATCATCAGATTTTTCAAAACCTAATCTACAAAAAATTTCATCTCTGCTATACATATTTGGATACATTTTCTTACTCCTTTCTCTTCCAAGATAATACTACCATTTTTATCATGACGGAAAGCGGTAAGACTTCCCGCATGGATACATTCAATCGCCTGTTTCTTCCATTATAACAAACCCCCGCAAAGTTTCAAAACGGCAATATTTACGGGAAACGGTTATTTACCTTGAAATCCCCCTGTTTTATGTATAATGGTAGGAACAGCCATGCGTTAAAAGTGAACCGCTACTAAAAAATCTTTTACTAATATTGCATTGACAATCTGCATATGCTATAATGCCGATAGGCAATTAAGAAGTCAGTGGATCTAAGTATTCACAAACGAAAACCCCGGAGCGGCTACTCCGGGGTTTTCATTTTGGGCTAGTTGTCATAGTGATCGCCATCTAACCACTTGATGATGTAGTGGCAAGCTACACCAGCCATGACGGCGATTAAAAACGAAGTCAGTGTCTCCAAATATTCACCTCCTCCCCGTCGTCGGTTTGGGTTGACAACATAGCCATAATATCACATATTCCAACACGATTCTACATTAAGGATCAAAAATCATACTAGACTATATTTTTTATTCTAAAATGCTTTTTCTGCCTTATAACAAACCCCCACAAAGTTTCAAAACGGCAATATTTACGGGAAACGGTTATTTTCCTTGAAAATCCCCCTGTTTTATGTATAATGGTATGAGTAACCAAAATAAGCAGAAAGCATAGAAAAAATGAGGTTTCGATATGATACAGGCAAACAACGTAACATTACGCGTAGGAAAAAAGGCCCTCTTTGAGGACGTAAATATCAAATTCACCGAAGGCAACTGTTATGGGTTAATCGGCGCAAACGGCGCCGGAAAATCCACCTTCTTAAAAATTCTGTCAGGCGTTTTGGAGACCACAAACGGCGATGTGACAATCACCCCCGGCCAGCGTCTCTCCGTACTGGAGCAGGACCACTTCAAGTATGATGCCTACCCTGTGATGGATACGGTCATCATGGGCAATGAGCGGCTTTACCAAATCATGAAGGAGAAGGATGCCATCTATGCCAAGGAGGATTTCTCCGACGAGGACGGCATCCGCGCAAGCGAACTGGAAGCGGAATTTGCTGAAATGGACGGATGGGATGCGGAGACCAACGCCGCCATGCTCCTAAACGGCCTTGGCATTGAGACCGACATGCACTACAGTGAAATGTCCACCTTAAACGGTAACGAAAAAGTCAAGGTACTTCTCGCCAAAGCCCTGTTCGGCAATCCCGACATATTGCTTCTGGACGAGCCCACGAACCATCTGGATCTGGATGCCATCGCATGGTTGGAGGAGTTTTTGATTAACTTTAACAACACGGTGATCGTGGTCTCCCATGACCGCTATTTCCTGAATAAGGTCTGCACCCATATCGCGGATATCGACTACGGAAAAATCCAGCTCTATGCGGGCAACTATGACTTCTGGTATGAGTCGAGCCAGTTGATCATCAAGCAGCGCAAGGAAGCGAACAAGAAAAAAGAGGAGCAGATCAAAGAACTGCAGGAGTTTATCTCCCGCTTTTCCGCCAACGCAAGTAAATCCAAGCAGGCGACTTCCAGAAAGCGCGCCCTGGAAAAAATCGAGTTGGACGACATCCGGCCCTCCAGCCGTAAATATCCTTACATCGACTTCCGGCCAGAGCGTGAAATCGGCAACGAGGTACTCACTGTGGAAGGTATCAGCAAGACCGTAAACGGCGAAAAGGTCCTCGACAATATTTCCTTCATCGTAGGCCATGACGACAAGATTGCCTTCGTGGGCGGCAACGAACTGGCAAAAACCACCCTCTTCCAGATCCTGACCGGTGAGATCGAACCGGACGAGGGAACTTACAAGTGGGGCGTTACCACCTCTCAGGCCTATTTTCCGAAGGACAACACGGCGGAATTTGATAACGATTACACCATCACCGACTGGCTCATGGGTTACTCTCCCGTCAAGGACGTGACCTATGTGCGCGGTTTCCTCGGCCGTATGCTCTTTGCCGGCGAGGACGGCGTAAAAAAGGTGAAGGTACTCTCCGGCGGCGAGAAGGTACGGTGTCTTCTCTCCAAAATGATGATCAGCGGTGCCAACTGTCTGCTCTTTGACGAGCCCACAAACCATCTGGACATGGAAGCCATCACCGCCTTAAACGAAGGCATGAAGAAATTCAAGGGCGTGGAGCTTTTCTCCTGCCACGACCATCAGGTGGTACAGACCACAGCCAACCGCATTATGGAAATTCTGCCGGATGGCAGTCTGATTGATAAGATCACCACCTACGACGAGTATCTGGAAAATGACGAGATGGCGAGAAAGCGCACCGTCTACACCAGCACTGCAAACGAGGAAGAGGACGACTGATCATGCGGGCAATCGATCTGCACACCCACACCGCCAAGTCGGACGGCAGCTATACTCCGGCAGCGTTGGTTGATTATGCCATTGAAAAAGATCTGGCGGCCGTAGCCATCACGGATCACGACAGCATTGAGGGACTGGACGAAGCCCTCTCCCATGCGGCTGCCTTACGTAAAAAGGGGCTTCCCTCCGTGGAGGTGGTTCCGGGCATAGAATTTTCCACCAAATATGAAAAACAGGACGTGCACATCGTAGGCCTCTATATCGCCTACGACGGTGCTCTCTTTCAGCAGGCGCTTCAAAATTTTGTAGACTCCCGCGAAGGCCGAAACATCAAAATGTGCAAAAATCTACAGGAGGCAGGAATCGGCATTTCCTACGAAAAATTGCAGGAAATGTATCCGGGCGCGGTCATCACAAGGGCCCATTATGCCTCTTTTCTCTGCGAGTACGGCTACGTCAAAAACCGCCAGGATGCCTTTGCCAAATATCTGGGCGATCACACGAAGTATTTCGTTCCGCGGGAGAAAGTGACGCCTGCCCAAGCCGTGGAGCTGATTCGGAAAGCAGACGGCGTTCCCATCCTGGCCCACCCGCCACTCTACCACATGGGAAACGAAAGGTTGGATGCGCTTGTCTCCTCCCTGAAAGAAGACGGCCTTATGGGCATCGAAAGTTTCTACAGCACCTACACCAATCAGGATGTGCGGGATATGTTAAGACTCGCGGATAAGTATGATCTGCTCCTAAGCGGCGGCTCCGACTTCCACGGCGCCAACAAGCCCGGACTGGACTTAGGCTGCGGCTACGGCAAGTTGTTTGTCCCGGAGGATCTGCTTGTCAAAATCAAGGAGGCGCGTCGCCCGGCAAAGACCGGCGGCAGCGATTGACAGGGAGGATAGGATGAAGTTATTATTCACGGATTTAGACGATACGCTCTTAAACAATCAAAGTCTGGTTTCCCCTGAGTCGAAAGCCTTTCTGGACGAATTTCTTTCTGACGGCAACCGCCTGATTCTCTCCTCCGGCAGGCCGCTCGCAAGCGTTCTGGAAGTGAAAGAACAGGCCGGGCTGCACCACCCCGGTATCTTTGTCAGCAGCTCCAACGGCACACTGGTCTACGACTGCGACAACCGGCGTATCATCATGAAGAAATGTCTTCCCCTCTCCTACGTCTCCTATCTGCAGGAACAGGCAAATGCGCTCTCTCTGCACATCCACACCTACCGCGAGGAGACAGGCAAGAGCGATGCCATTATCTCCGCCACAGACAGCGCGGAAATCCAATATTACCGCCGAAGAGTGCACCTGCCTCTGATCATCAGTGAAAATCTGAGCGCTCCTCTCAAAGAAGGCCCTTGCAAACTATTGGCTATTAGTTTACATAACTCTGATAAATTGGAGACATTCCGCAGAAATATTGCAGACTGGGCAGCAGACAAAATCCAAACCATCTATTCCAACAAACAATATCTGGAGCTCTTTGACAAAAGTGCGGGCAAAGGCAGTTCCCTGCTCTTTTTGTGCGACTATCTGGGCGTTCCCGTCTCCGATGCCTATGCCGCCGGGGACGCGGACAACGACATCTCCATGCTGGAGGCTGCCGGCTGCGGCATCGCCATGAAAAATGCCACAGACAAAGTGAAAGCCCACGCCGACGTTGTCACAGACCTAACCAACGACCAGAATGGGCTTGCGGACATCATGTACAAGCTGTTATCAAAGAATACAAAACATTGATCATCCCTCGACGATGAGGTATCTGCCGTCCCCCACGTCAAATACTTCATCTGCTTCTAAAATCTCCTCCTCGTCGGCACCCTCCATATCGATGCCTTCCTCCTCAAAGAATTCCCACACCTCTTTCACGGAGTTCACTACCACCGCCATACATTCCTCCAGAAAATTCTCCGCCTCCTCGTAGGTTTCGGCTACCTTTTCCGGATAAAGCTGCAGTTGGTTCTCCAAAAAGCACTGCACAACCTTCTCGTCAAACATCGTTCGTCCCTCCCCGTTTTCATTATAGTTTACATAACTTAACTATCTTTTCAAAAAACAAATCGTTACACCAGTCCACGCTTCTTAAGCTCCTGGCAAAGCCGCCCCACCGGCAGTCCCACCACATTGTTATAATCTCCACAGATTCCCTGAATATGCGCCGCGCAGAGTCCCTGGATCGCATAGGCCCCCGCCTTATCCATGGGCTCGCCGCTGTCCACGTATCTTTGAATCTCCTCATCGGTCATGGCATACATGGTGACATCGGTGCACTCGGAAAAAGTGGCGTACATGGGCGGCATATCCTTATATTTCCACGCAAGGGTCACTCCCGTGTAGACCTGATGGCTGCCGCCCTGCAGTTCTTTTAACATCCGCTTCGCGTCTTCCTTGTCCGCAGGTTTTCCCAGGATCTTTCCCCAAGCGCTCACCACCGTATCCGCCCCGATGACAACAAAGTCCTCTTTTCCTTCCGCCGCCAGTCGTCCGCAGACATCCACCGCCTTCTGATAAGATAACTCTTCCACCACCCCGTCAGGCGCCTCTTTCGTGGTCTTCTCCTCCACCGTACTCGGCACAACCTTGAAGGAGAGGCCCACCTGTCTAAGCAGTTCCTTTCGTCTTGGCGATGCCGAAGCCAGATATAGTTTCATTTGCAGGTCTCCTCTCTCCATTTTACGTGGGGTGTACCTTCGGGATAAAGACCCGCTTGTGGGCCGTCCCCGCCTTCTCTCTCGCCGCCGTCCGCGCCGCTTCGCAGAATGATAACTGGGCGTTAAACTTTTCCTTCCCCCGCCCATCCACTTTGGCATAACTGCCGTCCGGCTGCAAAATCTGCGCCTTTACCGTATCCCTAAGCTGACTGTCCAATATCATCTTCAACCGCTCCTGCAGCGCCGGTTTCTCAATCGGAAAGAGAATCTCCACTCTCCGCTCCAGATTTCTCGGCATCCAGTCCGCACTGGCACAGTAGTATTCCGGCTTGCCGTCGTTCTCGAAATAGAAGATTCTGGCATGTTCCAAAAAATTACCCACGATGGAACGCACCGTAATATTTTCGCTGATGCCCGGAATCCCCACGCGCAGGCAGCAAATCCCCCGCACAATCAGATCGATCTTCACCCCGGCTGCACTGGCCGCATAGAGGGCCTCTATCACATCCTTGTCGCACAGCGCGTTCATCTTCGCAGTAATCCCGGCGGGCCTTCCCGCCAGCGCGTGCTCTTTCTCCCGCTCAATCAATCGAAGGAAACGGTCTTTGAGCCAATGAGGCGCAAGGGAAAGCCGGTTCCAACTTCTCGGCTCCGAATACCCCGACAACATATTAAACACTGCCGTGGCATCTTCCCCGATCATCTCGGAGCAGGTGAAATATCCCACATCGGTATAGAGCTTTGCCGTGGAATCATTATAATTGCCGGTGCCCAGATGGACGTAACGCCGAATCCCGTTTTCCTCCCGTCTGACAACAAGCGTTATTTTACTGTGTGTCTTAAGCCCCACCAGTCCGTAAATGACATGGCAGCCCGCCTTCTCCAGTTTCTTTGCCCAGACGATATTGTTCTCCTCGTCAAACCGGGCCTTCAGCTCCACCAAAACGGAGACCTGTTTGCCGTTCTCCGCCGCCTGTTCCAGCGCCGCGATAATGGGCGAATTGCCGCTGACCCGGTAAAGGGTCTGCTTGATGGCGAGCACATCCGGATCTTTGGCCGCCTGTCTGACAAACCGCACCACCGGCTCAAAACTCTGATAGGGATGGTGCATGAGAATATCCCCTTCCCGGATTCTCTCAAACACATTGGCATCCTCCGGCAGCTCCGGCACCGTCTGGGGCGGCAGATAGCGGTGTTCTTTCAGATGGTCAAATCCTTCCATACCGTAAAGTTTCATCAAAAAGGTCAGATCCAGCGGCCCCGCTATGGCAAAGACATCCTCCTTTGGCACCTTCAATTCTTCCCTAATCAGTTTGAGAAGGCGATTGTCAATGCCTTCCTCCACCTCCAGACGGATCACCTGTCCCCACTGTCTCTTTTTTAACTGTTTCTCGATCTCCTGCAGAAGATCTTCCGCCTCCTCCTCCTCGATGGTCAGATCTGCATTTCGCATAACACGGAAAGGATGGGTGCAGACAATGTCATAATTCAAAAAAAGTTTGTGTATGTTCCGCTCAATAATTTCCTCCAGAAGAATCAGTCTCCGCCCCTCGCCGGAAGGAAGTTCCACCAGACGGTCAAGGACACTTGGCACCTGCACCATGGCAAATTCCATCTCCCCGTCCCCGTTCTTCTTCGTCATCAGCGCTCCCAGATTCAGGGATTTATTCCGGATCAACGGAAAAGGTCTGGAGGAATCCACCGCCATGGGCGTAAGCACCGGGTAGACATTTTCCGTAAAGAAATTGTCTGCAAAGGCACTCTCCTCCTTCGTCATGTCCTCATGGTGGGTGACGATGCGAAGTCCGTTCGCCGACAGCTGCGGCAAAAGAGAGCGATTGTACGTGTTGTACTGTCTGTCCACCAACTGATGGGTTTTCTCATTCACCGCGGCAAGCTGCTCGGAAGCCGTCATGCCTGCGATATCCCGCTTTTTGTAACCCGCGGCCACCATGTCCATCAAATATGCCACTCTCACCATAAAAAATTCATCCAAATTTGACGCAGTAATGCTTAAAAACTTCAACCGCTCAAACAACGGCATCTGCTTGTCTCTCGCCTCCGAAAGCACCCGCTCGTTGAAGAGCAGCCAACTCAGCTCCCGGTTCGTATAATACGCTTCATCGGAAAATGTACTCTCCTTTGCCATCCCCCTATGGCCTCCTTTTCAATCATTCCGGGCCGTGTCACACGAGCCCGCGCTGTCTGATCACCGGACGCACACTGTAAACCTCCTCAAAAAAGTCTGACCGTCTGGTGAAAAGCCCCTTTTCCAGTGTGATATCCACCGAATCATCCAATGTAATAATTAACTCCCGCTCCTTCAATATTGCCTTGACATCTTTAAATTTCTGCTTGTGGCTACGGTCCAACCCGTTGGCAACCTTTAAAATGGCAGTCAGCTTCGCGATCGTCAGGTAAGCGTCCCTGTCAATGCTGCCGCTGCCCGTCACTTCCCTGTAATTGAAATCCATATGATTGTACTTCACCACGTTTGCCACAATCTCGCGCTCCCTATGGGAAAGGCCGATGATCTCCGTGGACATGATGATATTATAAGAACACTCTCCCAGATTTACCAAGCTGATATATTTCCCACAGTCATGTAAGAGCGTAGCGATCCGCAACAGCAAACCTTCCCTTTTCCCCAGGCCATGTACCTTTTTCATGCTGTCATAAATGGTCATGGCAATCTTTTCCAGAGTCTCTCCCCGGCGTTTACTGCCCATGTAACGTTTACTCATATTCTGCGCACAGGCAATGATATCCTGCTCAAAATCATGCTCTTCCCTGATAATTTTATGCTTCTGCGCATACTCGTATGCCATGCCGTCGCACAGTGTCGCTCCCGGCGCCCATATCATTTTGGCATCCATCATCTTGGCAATGCGGTTGATCAACACCCCTGAAATATACAAAAGCGGCACATTCTCCTCCGGTATGTCAAGCGCCTTTGCCGCCTGTTGGGAAGATTTTGCGTGAATCCGCTCCAGAAAACGCTCCACGGCGGCTGCCTCCACACTGCTGTCCTCAAGACCCGTCACGCCTTTCCCCACAATGGAGGAAATATAGTCATCCACAACGATAATGTTCTCAATCTGCCTGTCCTTCATATGGAGTTTTTTGAATACCATAATCTGGGAGCTTACCATCTCATCCAGAATCTCTCCGTAGTGTCTTTGGCTGATATTCAACCGCCCCAACTGATCCTGCAGCCGCAATACCCCCAGACGCAGATTCTGGGTCGTCACCAACGTATCCTTGTCAAACAGGGAAATCTGAATACTGCCTCCGCCGATATCCACAATGGCGGTTCCCTTCTCCACAACCTTATTAAACCGGCCTCTGGAAGCAATTGCCTTATAATTTAAGAATCGCTGCTCCGAATTGCTCACCACCTCAATACGGATGCCTGTGCGTTGGGCAATCTGATCCAACACAATCGCGGTGTTTTCCGTCTCTCTGATGGCGCTTGTGCCGTAGGCAGTGTAATCGTCCACATGATAGCTTTTCATGATATCCCTGTATTCCCTGAGCACGCGGGACAGCTCATCCACACGTTCATAGCTGATCTTACCTGTGGCAAAGGTGTCCGTGCCCAGATCAATCCGGTGTCTGATATGATCGATCTCCCTCAGACCACTCCCCTCGGATATCTCAAAGATTTTCATGGCAAGTTCATAAGAACCCACATCTATCGCCGCAAATGTCTTCATACTTCCTCCGTCATTAGAACTACTTCTTGCTTTGGCCGAGCAGAAAATCGATAAACTGCTGTGCCGTCCTGCCGGACAGCCCTCCGTGGGACAGCTCCCACTTGTTTGCCAAAAGGAAGAGATCTTCCTCCGGCACCCGCAGTCCGTTTCTCTCCGCCAGTGTCTTTACAATCTGTTGGAACTGCTTCTTATCCGGTGATCCGAAAAAGATGGTTACACCGAAGCGGTAAACCAAAGACAGTTTCTCCTGCACCGTATCTCCCGCGTGCATGTCCTCGTCCCGTCTGTCCGCCTTGTCGCTGTAGTTCTCCCTGATCAGGTGCCGCCTGTTGGATGTGGCATAAATCAGCACATTCGCCGGTTTTTTCTCCAGGCCGCCCTCGATCAGCGCCTTTAAATATTTGTACTCAACCTCAAAATCCTCAAAACTTAGATCATCCATATAAATGATAAACTTATAGTTTCTGTTCTTGACCTGGGCGATCACAGCATTCAGATCCTGAAGCTGATGCTTGTACAGTTCAATAATACGCAGGCCCTTCTCGTAATATTCGTTGGCAATCGCCTTCACACAGGAAGATTTCCCCGTCCCCGCATCCCCGAACAAAAGGCAGTTGTTGGCGCGTCTTCCTTCCACGAAAGCCTCCGTGTTGTCGCATAGCTTCTGTTTTGGAATCTCATAACCCACCAAATCGTCCAGATATACATGGGCAATATTCCTGATCGGGACAATGACCGCGCCGTTTTCCGTGTGCTCCACGCGAAAAGCCTTGTGCAGTCCCAGATCGCCAACCCCATACTCCCTGTAAAACTGAGTAAGCGTCGCTTTCATGGACGCAGCGTCCTCACACCTCACAAAATGCTGCGCAAGCGTACAGATCCGGTCACGGATGCGTCTGTTGTAGACCTTGCTGTCCTCCGAAGGACCCTCATAGTTTAGTACCACGGAAAATTCCGGTGCCTTTAACACCTCCATCATCTCCGTGAAATCATAGTCAAAGAACTCTTTAAAAATGACGATGTCATGGAGCACCAACTCGTTGATGCTGCCCTCCACCTCACCCCGCATCTCACAGGCACAGCTATAACTGTTCTCATTGTTCACAAGCAGATTGGTCAGATAACAGTGCCAGAGATTGCCATAGAATCCATGATCCGCCGCCTGCTGAGAGAGCTTGTGCATACATTTGTAAAACAGGGGCATCGCCCTGCCGTCCCCGGAACGGTAATGCTCCATCAGCCAGACCACATCCCGCAGAATCTCCCCGTCTGCAAATTCCTTATATACGATCAGTTCCTCTTCTCTCATGATATTCCACCCTCCATAGTACACAGTGCTTTTCGCAAGCTAGTAGTTTCCCAATATTTTCATGTTGCGGGCCTCGTCGCGCAGTCCTCTTAAAGCGTTTTTCACAGCGCCGTCCGCCAGGTTACCATCAAAATCAATAAAAAAGCGGTATTCCCAATTTCGGTCCTCAATGGGACGGCTCTCAATTTTGGTCATATTCAGATTGTTGTAGATAAAGTGGGACAGCATGTGATAGAGGGAACCGCTCTCGTGGGGCACCTCCAGGCAAATGCTGATTTTTTCCGCATCTTTTTGAAAGATCTTCTGGTTCGTGACAATGATAAACCGGGTGGAATTGCTTTCCGACTGATTGACGCCCCGCTCAAGAATATCCAGGCCGTAAATTTTGGCCGCCTGCTCGCTGGCAATGGCCGCCTGCGTCCTGTCACCCTCCTCGCTCACCTTGCGGGCTGCAAAGGCATTGTTCTTTAAGCTGATCTGTTTCCAGTCCTCATGCTCGCCCAAATACCTGGCGCTCTGCATCAGCGACTGCGGATGGGAATAAACGGTCTTAATCTGTGAGAGTTCCGTCCCCGGCAGTCCCAACAGACAGTGCTCGATCTTTATAATCTGCTCTCCGACAATATAATTCTCAAACTCCACCAGAAGATCGTAGATCTCGCTCACCGTTCCCGCCGTGGAATTTTCGATGGGAAGCACTGCAAAATCTGCGCTCCCCTCCTCTATTGAAGTCATGGCCTCCCGAAACGTATCCACATGAAAACTGTTAATCTGATCCCCAAAATACGTAAGCATTGCCATGTGGGAGTATGCACCCTCCGCCCCCTGAAAGACAACCCTTGCTCTCTGCGTCTCCAGACTGTCCACGCCGATAAAAGGAAGCCGCCCCATGGACCCGGCCTCCACCAGCTTTCCATACTGCATCTTTCTGCTCATGGACATAATCTGCTCAAAAAGCTCCTGCACACCATGGGCGTTAAAAGCGTTGTGCGTGAGGGAACGCACCGTCTTCAACTTCTCTTCCTCCCGCTCCCTGTCAAACACTTTCTTTCCCGTCTCTATCTTATAATCGGCTACTTTGGAACAAATTTCCATGCGCTCCTCGTAAAGCCTTACAATTTCTGCGTCAATTTTATCCAACTGTCCGCGCAATTCCAATAAATCCATTTTCTTCTGTCCTTTCGCTGTCTTGCCTCTTAAGTTTACCGCAATTTCTTCTTGATAGCAAGCAGGTTTAATGATATCATTGACGCAGACTCAAACAGTCTGCACAGCAAAAATTTAAGAGTTTTTTTGGAGGAAGATTCCATGACAAGCAGTCGGAAAAACATCCTGATTCTTTTAGTGACAGGTGTTATATTAATAGCCGCATTCGTGGGCGCGCTCTTAAGCGGACGCATCCCCATGAACGATGAGTTCACCGTGGGCAACACGCCGGGAAATCTGAACAACGGCGGATATTTCTGCGAGTCGGACGGAAAAGTGTATTTTGCAAACGCTTACGACAACTTCTCGCTCTACTCCATGAATCCCGACGAGTCTGAATTGCGTAAACTAAACGACGGCGCCGTCTCCTCCATCAATGCTGCCGGAAAATATCTTTACTATGCCCAGGTCAGCGGCGGCACCGGCGAGGAGAAGGGCATCGGCAGCGCTGTTCGCATGGCCGGCATCTACAGGAGCAATCTCAAGGGCAAGTCCGTTGTCGGACTGGACCGCTGCGACATTGTCAGTATGCAGTTATGCGGCAACTACCTGTACTATGAAAAATACGACAAACAGATCGGCACCTCTCTCGATAAAGTAAGAATTGACAAGAAAGACAGACAGACCGTTGCGGAGGCAATCATCAATCCCAACTGCTTCGTAAACGGCAAAATATACTACAACGGCGCGGCAGAAGATCATTATCTCTACGCTCTTGATATCCCTTCGGACATGGAAAGCGTGGTATGGCGCGGCAACATCTGGAATCCCATCGTTCAGGACGGCTATGTCTACTATATGGATGTCCCGGAAAACTACCGCCTGTGCCGCTACAATCTCTCGACCAATGTGGTGGAAATTCTCACCAACGACCGGATTGATATGTTCAACGTCTATGACAATTACATCTATTATCAGGTGAGTTCCCCCGACTCTCCGGCCCTCAAACGTATGCTGATCGACGGAAGCTCACAGGAGATCGTCCGTGAGGGCGTATACCAGAACATCAACATTACCTCACAGTATGTGTACTTCAATGCGTTCAACGAGAGCACTCCGGTCTACAAGACTTATACCTACGGCCCCATCAACGTGACCACCTTCGACGCGGCAAGAGAAGCCGCCCTCGCTAACACGGACAGGAAAGAATCTGACAATTCCGAAGAATAAGGACATAAAAAAGGGACTGCTTTTGGCAGTCCCTTTTTTATGTCCTTATTCATATAACACATGTTTTTCTCCGCTGTTCCCCACTTCCTCAAGCAGTTCAATAACAGCCTTTCCCACTACCGGATGTCTCTCATAGGGAGCAATCTGGGCAAGCGGCACCAACACAAAATCCCGGTTACACATATCCCTGTGGGGAATCGTAAGACGCTTCGTATGCATCACACATCCCTCATAGAGAAGTATATCCAGATCGAGCGTTCTCGGCCCCCAACGTTCTTTCCGCTCCCTCGCCTCCGCTTTCTCAATCTCATGCAGTTTCTCCAGAAGCTCCTCCGGCGTGTAGAGCGTCTCCAGCGCAAAAACGCCGTTTAGATAATCGGCCTGCTCCACACCGCCGTAGGGCGTTGACTCCATCCATTCCGAAGCCCGGAGCATCCTGCATTTTTTATCCGACGACAGAGCATCCTCCGCCGCCCGCAGATGCGCCTCCCTGTCTCCGATATTGGAACCGCAGGCGATATAGGCCCGCCGCCATCCCCGCACAATCTTTACGGAAACCGACCCAAAGGGAACGGTAATCGGCGCCTCAGGTTTTTTGATCTCAAGGGTGACCTGCCGTATCCGCGGAAACTGCAAAAGCAGCGCCTCCGCCGTCCTTTCCGCCGCCGTCTCAATCAGCTTATAGGTATGCTCTGTCAAAAAGGTGTGCAGGAAACGGCATACCACCCCGTAATTGGTCGACAGCGCCAAATCGTCCGCCATCCCCGCCGTTCTCGTATCCGTATCGAGAATCACGCTGACATAAAAGTTTTGCCCGTTTTCATTTTCCTGCTGATACACCCCATGATAGGCGTATACTTGCAGGTCCTCCACGATAATCTGATCCATATCTGCGCCGCCCCCGTACAACCAATTAAGTATCTATTGTTATTTTATGTAACCGTCCATTTCCGTCCGCTTAATTTCTGTAGCCGTCGCGAATCGCCTCTGTCATTCTGATGGCGCGCACGTTCTCTTTCACATCATGCACACGCACAAACATAACACCCTGTTTTACGCCGTAAACGGTCGTCACCAACGTTCCCTCCATGCGCTCGTTGACGGGCAGATCCAACCCCATCCCGATCACCGATTTGCGGCTTGCACCGAGAAGCAGCGGATATCCCAGAGAATGGAATTTCTGCAGATTATCAATGATCTCCAGATTGTTCTCGTAGGTCTTCCCAAAACCGATGCCCGGGTCAAGAATAATCTTATCGTAGGCAATGCCTTTCTGGTTCGCCAGTTCCAACGTCGATTCCATATCCCAGAGCATTTCCTCAATCAGATTGGAATATTTGTGTTCTTTCCGGTTATGCCCCAGACAGCAGGGAATCCCGGCCTCGGCAATCACGTTAACCATATTCTCATCGTATTTTAAACCCCAGATATCATTGATCATGTCGGCACCCGCCGCAATACCGGCTTTCGCCACCTCAGATCTGTAGGTATCCAGAGAAATCGGTACATTAAATCTGGATTTGATAGCTTCGATTACCGGAACCACCCTCTCCGTCTCCTCCTCTACGGAAACCTGGGTATAACCCGGACGTGTTGACTGCCCTCCCACGTCCACAATATCCATACCATCCGTTATCATTTGTTCCACATGGTATAATGCCTGATCCAACTGATTGTACTTTCCGCCGTCTGAAAAAGAATCGGGTGTTACGTTAAGCACTCCCATCACATAAGCATGTCCTTTTGTCCTAAAATCTCTCTGTCCTATTCTCATTTTGCGCCCTCCGTATTTTTATTCTTGTAACAGCTTATCCACAGGATTCTTATATATTAAATCCTGATTATATACCATATCATTTCCCACCATGCGGAAAAATAGTTCCTGCCACTTAGGGTCCTTTTGAAAACATCCTCTGGATGCCACCGTCACCGTTCTGCTTCCCGGCTTTTCCACACCCCTCATGGTCATGCACATGTGTTCCGCCTCCAACATAACCATCGCCCCCTGCGGGTTCAGATGTTCCATGACGGCCTCCACAATCTGTATCGTCATCTGTTCCTGAATCTGCGGTCTTCTGGCGTAAACCTCCACCGTCCTTGCAAGCTTGCTTAAGCCCACCACCTTCCCATCGGGAAGATAGGCGATATGCGCCTTCCCGTAGAATGGCATAAGATGATGCTCGCAAGTAGAATAAAAGGTGATATTTTTTAGGAGAACAATCTCGTTGCTTGCCACCGAAAATGTTTTCGACAAATGCGCTCCCGCATCCTCGTCCATCCCGGCATAAATTTCGCCGTACATACGGGCGATCCTATCCGGTGTCTCCCGCAGTCCCTCCCTGGTCACATCCTCGCCGATGCCTTCCAAAAGAAGCCGGACAGCCTCTTTAATTTTCGTCTGATCTACCATGGGTGTCTCTCCTGATCGTGTCTCTATGCACCACAATATCCATCAGCTCTCCCAGATAGGAGAGCGAGCCAAAGGCAATGATAACGGCCTCCTTGTCTTTTCCCGCAAGCAGATAAGCGATCTCCACCGCCTCCTGCACACAGTCCGCAGCCGTCACGGCGCTGTGGTACTCTCTTGCCGTCTGCGCCAGATCGAGAGCCGGCAATGCGCGGTCTCCTGCGGGCGGCGTTACAGTGATAATATGAGAAGCCAACTCGAACGTACTGCGAATCACCTTGTCAGTCTCTTTGTCCTGTAACATTCCCATTATATAAATAATTTTCCTATTTGTAAAATAAAACCGTATACTTTCCGCCAATTTTTTCGCAGCATCCTCGTTGTGAGCGCCGTCTGCGATGAAAAGAGGCCTCTTTGCGAGCACGTCAAACCGACCGGGCCATCTCGTCTCCACAAGCCCCCTGCGAAGCTTCTCTTCCGGAATCTTAAAACCGCAGCGCCCTAGCGCCATAATTGTCTCCACCGCCAACACTGCATTCTCTACCTGAAACTTTCCAGGCATGGAAATCTCCAGATTTTTATAGCGGTCATAGTCAAAACGCTGTTTCTCCACCCCGTATTTGACATGTTTTGCGCGGGACACATCCGCCGTCAAAAATTTCCCCTTCTTCAAGAGCGTTGACTGACGCAAAATTTTCATCACCTCAGGAGGCTGCTGTACAGATATAACATAACACTTGTTTTTTATAATACCTGCCTTTGCAGTGGCGATTTCCTCCAGACTATCTCCCAAAATATCCATATGATCCATGCTGATCGAGGAAAAAACTGCCGCCAGCGTCTGTTCCACCACGTTGGTGGCATCCAGGGAACCGCCCAGACCTGTCTCCAGGACAACCAGATCACATTCCCGATCCTGAAAGAACAGAAACGCCACCGCCGTTTCCACTTCAAAAAGCGTGGGATGGGGCATTCCCTCCGCCGCCATCGACGCTGCCGCCGCCTTTACCGGCTCCAAATATTTACAGAGTCCCGATTGGGTGATGATTCTGCCGTCCACCTGAAAGGATTCCCTGTACTCCCTCACCGCCGGAGAAAGATACCTTCCGACCCGATATCCCGCCTCCTGCATCACCGTGGAAACATAGGCAAGTACGGAACCCTTGCCGTTTGTCCCGGCGATATGCACAAATTTCAACTGTTCCTGAGGATTCCCCAGCTTTTCGCACAGCCGGCGCATACTCTCCAGCCCCATGACCCTGCCAAGGGGCCTCAATTCATCGATATACTGCATGGCTTCCCGATAATTCATGGCCTGTCCACACTCCGTTTCGTTCCCTGCAGATCTGATTCTCATATCCCTGTATAAGCATAACCCGAACGGTCTATACTAGGGATATGAAAAAATTATTGCACAATTTTATTCACTGCGGCCTGTTGGGGTGGTTTCTGGAAATCACCTTCACAGCCTTTCATTCTTTTCGCAAAAGGGACTTTAAACTGCCCGGCGCCACCTCCGTTTGGATGTTTCCCATCTACGGTCTGGCAGCCCTGCTCGCCCCTGTCTGCCGCCTGCTTAAAAACCGCTCCCTGCTATTTCGCGGGCTCGCTTACACCGGCCTGATTTTCACCGGCGAATTTATCACCGGCATGTGGCTGAACCGCCGGGAACTCTGTCCCTGGAATTACGAGCGCTCCCGTTGGAATCTGGGAAAGGTAGTCCGGCTTGACTACGCTCCTTTTTGGTTCATCACAGGCCTTCTCTTTGAGCGTCTTCTCAGGGAAAACGATCCTTCCCTTCGCCCGGACTAAGCGGCCTGTCAATCCATATCAATGTCGTCCGCATCAATATTCAGGGTATTCAATGTCCGTCTCTTTCTTCTGGCCGCCTCAGAGGCATGCAGGATATAGTTTTTGATCTCCTTCGCATTTTTGACGTGCTCCAGATAAAGCTGCGGGTGCGTATTGTCGCCTGTGTAACAAGCAACCGTACCCAATCCGAAAATGCGCTCCACGAAACTGGTCTGCAGTTCCACATCCTGAACCTTATATAAATAACAGTCGTTTTCTGTAGTGTTGAGCAGACCCGCGTTGATGGTGATCACCTGATCGTTTACCGTATATTTTGTGAAAGTGAAGGGCAGACCAAAAAACAGCCAGCGTTTGCGCTCCACATACTGCTTCGCCCGCTCTTCCTCCTCATTGCCTCCCTCTTGTAACATTTCCTCTCTGTTCTCTTCCAAATTATGATTTCCTCCGCTTCTTTTCGCAGTGCAGCTCAGTAACCTGCGGTTCCTTCGCTGACGGGCATTCGCCCTATGCATCCGCAATCTGAAAAAATTGTCAGCAAGCTGCCATTTTTTCATCTTACGTCTGCGCACTGCTCATTGCTACATCATTTTATCACATATAGCCTCGATTCACAAGATAACCGATCGTATCAATATCCGCCTTTTGTCCCACTTGCGCACCCCCCTCCTTTGTGCTATGATATGTGTAATTATTCGGAGCCTTCAACTTGGAAGATACGGTTTTGCGAATTGGCTCTGCATAATGAACTCACAACGATAATAAGGAGGACACCACATGACCGCTAAAGATTGTATTCTGGGCCGCAGAAGCATCCGCAAGTTTAAGGCTGACGCTGTTTCCCACGATCTGATATCCCAGATTGTTGAGACCGCTTCCTACTCCCCGAGTTGGAAGCACACACAGATCACCCGCTATATTGCCGTAGAGGGTGCTTTGAAAGACAAGATCGCAAGAGAGTGCACTACCATGTATCCCCCCAATGGCGATATCATTGCGGCGGCACCCGTTCTGATGGCCGTTACCATTATCAAAAACCGTAGCGGATACGAGCGCGACGGCTCATTCAGCACTCCCAAAGGGGATGGCTGGCAGATGTATGATGCCGGAATTTCCTCCCAAAGCCTCTGCCTTGCGGCATATGAACAGGGGCTTGGTTCCGTGATTCTCGGTCTCTTTGACCAGAGCGCAGCGGAGTCTCTGTTGCAGATTCCCGAAGATCGTGAACTTGTGGCGCTTATTCCTATTGGCTATCCCGACGAGACACCTGCTGCTCCCAGAAGAAAGCCTGTGGAGGAATTATTATCCTATCAATCATAAATGTTTAAAATAGAAGAGAATTGTCTCTTCTATTTTTTTCGACTATCTTGCAAAGGAGTATATCATTTCTATGAGACATTTAATGAACCCACTGGATTTTTCCGTCGAAGAACTGGAAAAGCTCTTCGACCTGGCTAACAAAATCGAGGCCGATCCCGACAAATACGCACATGCCTGCGAGGGGAAAAAATTGGCCACCTGTTTCTATGAGCCAAGCACGCGCACGCGTCTGAGCTTTGAGGCCGCCATGTTGAATCTGGGCGGACAGGTCCTCGGCTTTTCGGATGCCGCTTCCTCTTCCGCTGCCAAGGGGGAAAGCGTATCCGACACCATCCGCATCATTTCCTGTTATGCAGATATCTGTGCCATGCGTCATCCCAAAGAGGGCGCACCCATGGTAGCTGCCTCCCGCTCCGGCATCCCCGTAATCAATGCCGGGGACGGCGGACACCAACATCCCACACAGACCCTTACCGATCTGCTTACCATCCGCTCCCTGAAGGGAAAACTGGGCGGATTTACCATCGGGCTGTGCGGCGACTTAAAGTTCGGCCGCACCGTTCACTCTCTCATCAACGCGCTGATCCGTTACCGCGACATCCGATTCATCTTTATCTCCCCCAAGGAGTTAAAGGTTCCGGACTATATCACGGACATGCTCACCGAAAAAGGCATCTCCTACGAGGAGGTCATCCGCCTGGAAGATTGTATGCCTCAGCTTGATCTCCTCTACATGACGAGAGTACAGAAAGAACGTTTCTTCAACGAAGAGGATTATGTAAGGCTGAAAGATTTTTATATCCTGGACAAGGAAAAACTCTCTGCCGCAAAAGAAGATATGCTGATCCTTCATCCCCTCCCCAGAGTCAACGAAATCTCGGTGGAGGTCGATGACGACCCCCGCGCCGTCTACTTCAAACAGGCGCAGTACGGTGTCTATGTGCGGATGGCACTGATACTGACGCTGCTCGAGTTGGCGTAAAAACGCCCAAGAAAAGGAGGACTGTAATGTTAAATGTAGGAAAAATTGAGGAAGGCTTCGTGCTCGACCATATTGAGGCCGGCAAAAGCCTTGATATCTATCACCATTTAAAGCTAGATAAACTGGACTGCACGGTGGCAATCATCAAGAATGCCCGCAGCAACAAGATGGGAAAAAAGGACATTCTGAAAGTGGAGTGTGACATCAACACACTGAACCTGGATATTCTCGCCTTTATCGACCACAACATCACCGTCAACGTAATCAAAGACGGAGAGATCGTGGATAAAAAGGAACTGGTTCTCCCCCGTGAAATTCACAATGTCATCAAATGTAAAAATCCCCGCTGTATCACCTCGATTGAACAGGAACTTCCGCATATTTTCGTCCTCGCAGACGAAGAAAAAGAAATCTACCGCTGTAAATACTGCGAAGAAAAAGCAGGAACCTCCTCTACATGGTAGAGGCAGATTCCTGCCGGTTTTGCACTGCCCTCTTTTCAAACTCCCCTGCGGCCTTTTCTAAGCATGAAAGAAGTTTCGGGGAAAACTGTCCGCATTCTCCCTTCATAATCATTTCATAGGCCCGCGCGGGCGTGTAGGCGCTCTTATAACAGCGTTCACTGACCAGAGCGTCATAGACGTCCGCCACTGAAACAATCTGCGCGGCGATGGGGATATCCTCCCCCGCCAGTCCGTCGGGGTAACCCTTCCCGTCATACCGCTCGTGGTGATGCCGGCAGATCTCATAGCTTGCCCTGCCGTACTCGCCCTCCTGAATGTCCCCAAGCATCTCTATAATCTCGCACCCCTTTACGGTGTGTGTCTTCATAACCGAAAACTCTTCCTCGGTAAGCCTGCCCGGTTTCAGAAGAATGGCATCCGAAATTGCGATCTTTCCCACATCATGCAGGGCCGCCGCCGCGGCAATCACATCCACATCCTCTTTGCTAAGATGATATTCCGGGTAAAGTGCGGCCACATATCCTGCAAGAATCCTGGTAAAATCTTTCACCCGCCTGACATGGTCGCCCGATTCCAGATTCCGGAACTCCACCACGCTGCTCATGGTCTCTATGATACGTTCGTTCATGCGCCGCAGTTCCTGCGCCTGTTTTTGCAGTACACTGGTCTGCAGCGCGACAAGCTCCTCTAAATGACGTTTTGAATAACACCTGTCATCCTTATCATTCGTGCGTGATCCTACGCCCGAATTTTTCATACAACCTCACTTTTTATATCTGTGCCACATCCTTCATGGAGAAGCTGATTCTGCCCATCTTGTCCTTGCCAAGGCACACTACCGTCACCTTGTCGCCGAGGGTAAGCACATCCTCCACGCGGTTGATTCTCTCCTTGGCGATCTTGGAAATGTGAACCATACCTTCCTTGCCGGGTGCAAACTCAATGAAAGCGCCAAACTCCTTGATGCTCACCACCGTACCCTGGAAGATCTGTCCCTCCTCAAAGTCCGTGGTAATCATCTTGATCATATCCACAGCCTTGTCCATCATCTCGTGATCGGTGCCGCAGACGGAAACTTGTCCCTCGTCGTTGATATCGATCTTCACACCCGTACGGGCAATGATCTCGTTGATGGTCTTGCCGCGCTGGCCGACCACATCACCGATCTTATCAGGATCAATCTGAATCGAAATGATCTTGGGCGCGTAAGGGCCAACCTCCTTGCGGGGCTCTGCAATCGCAGGCTTCATGCAGTTTGCCATAATATACTCTCTCGCCTCGCGGCATCTGCCGATGGCTCCCTCCACGATGGCCTTCGTCAAACCGTGGATCTTAATGTCCATCTGAATCGCCGTGATGCCGTCATGGGTACCTGTCACCTTGAAGTCCATATCCCCGAAGAAATCCTCAAGACCCTGAATATCCGTCAACAGCACGAAATCGTCGTCCGTGTCGCCGGTTACAAGGCCGCAGGAAATACCCGCCACCATCTTCTTGATCGGCACGCCTGCCGCCATCAGAGACATACAGGACGCACAGGTGGAAGCCATGGAAGTGGAACCGTTGGACTCAAAGGTCTCGGACACCGTCCGGATCGCATAGGGGAACTCTTCCTCAGAGGGAAGCACAGGGAGCAAAGCTCTCTCCGCCAATGCGCCGTGGCCGATCTCTCTTCTGCCGGGGCCTCTGCTCACCTTTGTCTCACCTACGGAGTAGGACGGGAAATTATAGTGGTGCATATATCTCTTGGATGTGATATTCTCATCCAAACCGTCCACCTTCTGCATCTCAGAAAGAGGTGCCAGTGTACAAACGTTACAGATCTGTGTCTGTCCTCTGGTGAACATAGCGGAGCCATGCACTCTCGGAATAATATCAACTTCCGCCGCAAGCGGTCTGATCTGGTCAAGCGCTCTGCCGTCGGGACGCTTGTGGTCCTTCAGGATCATCTTGCGCACGGTCTTTTTCTGGTACTGGTAAACCGCTTCGCCGAGCACTGCAAGGTAATCTTCCTTATCTGCAAACGCCTCTTCCAACTTCGCGGTGATATTTCTGATATTCTCCTCGCGCACCTGCTTCTCGTCGGTAAAGACTGCCTTCTCCATCTCCTCCGGCGTTACGATCCGCTTCATCTCTTCAAACAGCTCCTCGGGAACCGCACAGCTCTCATAAGAATGCTTCGGCTTGCCAACCTCAGCCACAATCTGATTGATAAATGCGATCAGGGACTGATTGATTTCATGCGCCTTAAAAATTGCCTCCAACACCTTTGCCTCGGGCACTTCATTGGCACCGGCCTCTATCATCATCACCTTTTCGGCGGTGGAAGCAACCGTCATCTTCAGATCACCCTTGTCCCACTGTTCCTGAGACGGGTTGACAATCAGCTCTCCGTCCACCAAACCCATCTGGGTCATCGCGCAGGGGCCTGCAAAGGGAATATCGGAAATGCAGGTCGCAATCGCTGTACCGATCATCGCCACCAACTCCGGACGACACGCCGGGTCCACGCTCATAACCAGATTGTTTAACGTCACATCGTTGCGGTAATCCTTGGGAAACAGCGGTCTCATAGGCCGGTCGATGACACGGCTTGTGAGGATCGCATTCTCGGAAGGTTTTCCCTCCCTTTTATTAAATCCGCCCGGAATCTTTCCTACGGAATAAAACTTCTCCTCATACTCCACACTGCAGGGGAAGAAATCAATGCCCTCCCTCGGTTTATCGGAAGCCGTCGCAGTGGATAAGACGGTTGTCTCCCCATATTGCATAAAAGCACAGCCGTTTGCCTGCTTTCCGACTCTGTCGATGTCTACCCGAAGGGTACGCCCGGCAAGTTCCATGGTATAACTCTTGTACATAGTCTTCTCTCCTTCTTCTTCTCTTCTTTATAAATGAGTAAAGCGGATTTAGGGTCGGACCTGCCAACCCTATCTCCGCTCATCAGCCTTACCTATTTACGAAGTCCAAGTTTCTCGATCAGTGTACGATATCTCTCAATATCCTTCTCTTTCAGATAACCGAGCAGCCCACGTCTCTGACCAACCATCTTCAAAAGTCCCCTTCTGGAATGATGATCCTTCGGATGCTCTTTCAAATGCTCTGTAAGCTCCTGAATCCTCTCTGTCAGAACCGCAATCTGTACCTCCGGTGAACCGGTGTCACCCTCAGATCTGGCATACTCTTTGATAATTGCTGTCTTCTTTTCCTTAGAAATCATAATGTCTCCTTTCCCTCAGGGATTTCCCTGAATAACCGCCCGGCACCAAGAAGGGGTCGGAGTGTCCCGCCTCTGCGTGTCGGCTAAATTTCATACCTTGATATCTTATCACATTGCTTACGTATTGTAAAGTAAATTTTAATCCTGTAAGATCCTGACCGCCTTAAAGGGGGAACGGTAGGATACGCTAGAAATACGGATGCCCGTTCTGGGATTGCTGGCATGGATCACCTGCCCGTTTCCGATATAGATCGCCACATGATTGATGGTCTTGCCCTTTGCGTAGAAGATCAGATCCCCCGGCTTCGCCTCGGACACCTTGATGGTAGTGCCGCAGTTCGCCTGCGCTCTGGAGTTTCTGGGAAGTTTCACGCCGTACTTTTTAAAGATGCTCATCACAAAACCGGAGCAGTCCGTCCCCTTGGTCAGGCTAGTGCCGCCCCACACATAAGGATTTCCCAAAAATTCCTTCGCATACTGACAGATATCCACCCGCACATCGGAGATTCCCTGTCCGTAAAGCAGCTCCGACATGGTGATCGCCGTACCCAGCTCCGCACTGACTTCCACATATTCTCCGGAGACATACACCTCGTCGTCATCCAGAAAGACCTTGACCCAGTCGCCCTCCACGGCCGACACCTCAAGCTCCTCTCCCATAGGCACCAACGTAATGACCTCCGAGTCCGTGTTTGCCTCCGCCCTGACTTTCAAACTATCCGTGGTAACTGTCGCCACGGTTACCGCCAGTTCCTCCGCCCTGAGCTTCGCAGGAATACCGGTCAGAAGATAGTCCCTGCTCACATAACCGTCCACACTGCCGGACTGGATGTGCGCCCACGTATCATCCATTTCGATCACCTCGCAGGCTGCGTCTTTCGGCAGCTTTCCCACAAGTCTGCCATCCTCCGCGGCAATCGCCCGGATATTCAAATTATCACTCACGTCGGCAATTCCCAGGTTGGTGTACCCCCAGTTTGCCTCCTTTGCCCGCTCATAGGCAAGGGCATAATCTTCCGCCGTCTTATCTGCAATCAGAACCACACCGGAACCGATGGCATCCTCCTGCAGAACATCCTGGGCCGTCTCCGCGGCTTCCTTGTCCAGATCCAACTGTCCGAACGGAAGCAGATTCGGTACAGGCATGGTGGCCTGTACCGGCAATGATGAACCTATAATCATAACACACGTTACGATAAATAAACTCTTTCGTCTCCTCATGCAGAACCAATTCCTCTCCCTGTCATCCGGCATGTCCCACTAGTTTGGCTCATAATAACTGTTGGCAAACGCGATGTTCGTCGCGTGATCCGCCACTCTCTCCAACCCCGAAACAATGTCTGAAAACAGAGCGCCGGCCTCCGGCGTACACTCGTTATTGGAAAGCCGCTCGATATGCTTTTGCTGCAATTCCTTTTCCTTCTCGTCAATGGCCTCCTCCAGATTTCGGATATCCTCCACGTGCTCCTCCGTGCTCTTGACAAACATCTCAAAAGAGAAGCGCAGAATCGTGTTGACCATATCCATCATCTCCCCAAGCTCCCGTTGGGCTGCCTTGGAAAATCCCACGCCCGTTTCCTGTCTATGTACTGCTGAATCCGCAATGTTTTCGGCATGGTCGCCGATCCGCTCTATATCGTTGACCACATGGAACAGCGCGCCGATACTCTTCAAGTCTTCAATGGGCAGGGTCGTCTGGTTGATTTTCACCAGATAATTGGTGATGGCATGGCTGAGGAAGTCAATATTCTTCTCCACCTCGTAAACTTCTTCGATCTCCTCCTGGTCCAACGTAACCAGGGCATTCATCGCACGGTTCAGATTTTCATCCGCAAGAGAACCCATACGGTCCAACTCCTTGATCACCTCCACCACAGCCGTAGCCGGATTTAAGACCACCTTTTCGCCGATATATTTCAGTTGGTAGCTGTCACGGTAACCGATCTTCTTGTCGTCACCGGGCACCAACAGATAAGTAAGCTTCACGATCTGTTTGATAAACGGCATCATAATGATAACCTGAAATACCTTAATCAAAATATGGGCAAAGGCAACCATACGGCCCGCGTCCCCGTGGGCCAGATAGGTGAGGCCCATGACAATCTCTTCCACCGCCAGTGAAAATATCCCATAGACAATAACCGTACCGATGATATTGAAGACCAGATGGATCGCCGCCGCCCGCTTGGCATCCTTCTTACCATTTAGAGAGGCCAGAAGCGCCGAGGTGCAGGCACCGATATTACAGCCCAGAATGATAAACATACCGATCTCCATGCTAAGCATCCCCTGATTGGCCAGAAGCACCATGATGCTGACCGTCACCGAGGAGCTCTGGATCACAGCCGTGAGGAATGTTCCCAACAACACGGCCAGAAACGGCGACTGCAGGGAGGCAAACAAATCCATAATCACCGGCGAATCTTTCATGCCTGACATGGCGCCCGACATCGTCCCCAGTCCCATAAAAAGAACGCCGAATCCGATGATGACCTCACCCCACCTGGAAATTTTCTGTTTCTTGACAAACATCACTGTCAACACACCTGCAAGCAGGATCACCGGAGCCGCTTTTTCTAATTTAAAGGATACAAGGAGCGCCGTCACCGTCGTACCGATATTAGCGCCAAAGATCACGCCCGCCGCCTGGGTCAGCGTCATCAGACCGGAGTTTACGAAGCTGACCACCATGACCGTACAGGCCGACGAAGACTGGATCACTGCCGTGAAGAAGACACCTACCAGAATAGCCGTAAAGCGGTTGGTCGTCAGCCGCTCCAAAATCCCTCTCAGCTTCGCGCCGGCAACCTTCTCGATGCTGTCGCTCATGATCCGCATACCATACAAAAACAGCCCAAGGCCGCCCGCCATGGAAAGAATGATCGATAGACTCATGTTAATTCAAACGTCCTTCCTTTGTTCTTTTCCTCATTGAAAAGCTACACTTCTCTATTGTATCTAAAAAAAAATCCTCTTACAAGCCCCTATGTCAAAAAAAAGCGTTTCTGCCCGCTTCCACATCCTCCTCAATCTGACGGCGCAGCGCCTCCACACTTTCAAAAGTCCGCTCGGGCCGCCGGAATGCCAGAAGTTCCACTGTCATATCCCTGTCGTAAATTTCCCCCTCAAAATCATAAAGATAGGTCTCCACACCCATAACCTGCTCGTCGGAAACCGTCGGCTTACAGCCCACATTGGTAATTCCCCTGTAGGTCTTGCCATTCAGAACCGTTTTGGAATAGTAAACGCCGTTTGGCGGAAGGAGCTTGCTCCCGTCCGGTCTAAGATTCGCAGTAGGCATCCCCAACTGCCTCCCCAATGCCCTGCCATGCACTACCCTGCCGCTCACACTGTAAGGCGCTCCCAACATCAAAGCTGCATCCTGCATCCGCCCCGCGCGGACCGCCTCCCTCACTCTTGTCGAACTGACCTCCTCCCCTTTCACGCGGACTTTCTCAATCAGCTCCACCTGATAGCCGAATTTTTGCGCATATTCGGCAAGCAGCGCGTAGTTTCCGGCACCCCCCTTTCCAAAAGAAAGATCCGGCCCGGCGCAGAGATAAGCCGTTCGCATCTGCCCCGCCAGATAGCGGGACAAAAAATCCAGGGGCAGTGTGGCCGCCGTGTCCCGGTTGAGCGGAAATTCAATCAACACGTCGATCCCCAACCGGGAAAAAGCCGCCCGTTTTTCCTCCCTTGTGGACAGTTCCTTGTCATCGCCGCCAAAAAAGGTTGCCGCGGAAGTGTCAAAGGTGAATACCACCGCCTGAAGCCCCCGTTTTTTTTGTTCCAACACTTGCCCCAACAGTTTGCGGTGTCCCAGATGTACGCCGTCAAACTTGCCAAGAGCCACTGCGCTTGGCAGGTTCAGATGAAATTCCGTTGTATTTTCTATAATCTCCATGCCGCCCATCCCGTTTCCGTCATCCGGTCCCTCATCGAGAAACGTTTGATCACACCCGCTCCTACTCCTGCTGCAAAAACATCTTCACAGGCCTTGCTTCCCCCACCTCATACTGATACACGCCATAAAACCGACCGGTCTCATCGTACATACGAATCTGTTCCTCCTCCCGCAGACTTCCCGCATCGGAAAGCAGCTCTGCCGAAAGCCGGTTGCCGTTCTCCAAAAGCCGCTTTCCTTCGGCTGTTACGGCCACGGCCCGGCAAGACGCAAACACAGCGTCAGGCGGAATAATAACATCCGATATTCTATCTTCATCCCGGAGTTTTTCAATTTCCGAAAGCCGCAGCGCCTGATCAATCCCGAAGATGCCGACCCTGCTTCGCGTCAGGGATGCCATCGCACCGCCACAGCCAAGCCGCTCCCCCACATCATGACAGAGTGTGCGGATATAGGTCCCCTTGGAGCAGACCACACGAAACCGCACCGTTGGAAGCGCCGTCTCCAGGATCTCCAACTCACTGATCTCCACCCGTCTTGCCTTACGCTCCACTTCCTTTCCCGCCCTGGCCAGTTCGTACAGCTTTTTTCCATTCACCTTGAGGGCGGAGTACATGGGCGGTATCTGGTCATAGCCGCCGAGAAAATGCAGGATGGCCTCCCTCACACGCTCCTCGGTGACAGCCGCCAGCGCATCCTCGTCCGCTTTCCATAACACCTGTCCCGATAAATCCTGCGTGTCTGTGGCCACCCCGAGCCTTAACGTTGCAATATACTCTTTATCCCAGTCCGTAAGCATATCGCACAGTTTCGTGCCCGAACCAAAACATACAGGAAGCACGCCGACCGCATCCGGATCGAGTGTCCCTGTATGCCCTATTTTTTTCTGTTTACAGATGCCCCGGAGCTTTGCCACAACATCGTGGGACGTAAAACCCGCCTCTTTATAAACATTCATGATTCCGTTATACATAGAACCCTCATTCCCCGGTCTTCTTCAACTGGGCTTCGATCTCTCGGGAAAGATTGTTGATATTGTCATGGTATGTACCGTTCATCGTGCAGCCTGCAGCCCGCACATGTCCGCCGCCGCCAAACTTGACAGCCACCTGCGACACATCCACAAGACCGTTGGACCGCATGCTGACCTTGTACTCCAGCGTACCGATCTCATACATGAAAATCGCGCAGTCCACGCCCTTTACGCCCTGCAGCTGATTCACGATGCCGTCCAAATCTTTCGGACTGACACAGTAAAATTCCATCATACGCCGGCTCACCATGCTGACGATACACCTGCCGTCCATAAAGCGCACGCTCCCCAGAATCGCCCTTCCCATGATCTGCGTCTGAAAATAGGTCTTTTCATAAAAAGTCTCTTCTATCAACGCAGAAAAATCAAATCCAAATTTAAGTAGATCCGCAGCAATCTGCATCGTGTGGGGAGAGGTGTTGGAATAGCGGAACACACCGGTGTCATGGGCAATGCCAATGTAGATCGCCTTGGCAATCTCCACGTCCACCAACTCCGGCTCCATCAGATCATAGAGCAGTTCCGCCGTGGAACTTCTCTCAGGTTCCACAATATTGATATCCCCGCTGCCCGTATTGCTGATGTGATGGTCAATGTTGATGCGCTTGCGCGCCCGCCTGAAAATCGGCAGCGCATCGCCCAACCGCTCGTCATTACAATCCACCGCAAAGAAAACATCATAAATTGTATCAGTGTTAAATTCTGATTTGATTTCTTCTATTCCTTCCAAAACCCGAAAAGGCGCCGGCGGTTCTTCCAGATACACATCGATCTGTGCCTGTGGCAGTTCCTTCTTCAGATAATGATACAGCGCCATGACGGAACAGACACAGTCCCCGTCCGGCCTCACATGCCCGCCGATCGCTATGGTCTTTGCCTCTTTTATTTCACTACTGATTCTCTTCATTTTCAATCCTCTTATTCGTCTCCGCTGCTTCCCGGTCCGATGCCACCACTTCCTCGATCCGCTTCGACATATTTACCCCGTAAGCGATCGACTGGTCCATAATAAACTGAATCTGCGGCGTATTTCTCAAATTGATGGTGCGCGCCAACTGTCCCCGGATATATCCTTCCGCGCTCTCAAGCCCTGCAAGCGTATCCGCCTGCGCCTTCTCGTCGCCAAGTACGCTGATCCATGCCTTGCAGGTCTTTAAATCCGGCGCAACCTCCACCGCAACCACCGAGGTCATGGGCGCAATTCTGGGATCCTTGATCTCCCCGCGGATCATCTCCGCCAACGCCCGCTGCACCTCCCCGTTGATACGGGTATTTTTGACACTATTTTTACGCATTGCTGTAAACCCTCTCCTCTGCGCTTTTTATTGTTTATCAGCGCGGTACTTCCACCATGATGTAGGCCTCCACGATATCAAGCTCCTCCATCTTGTCAAAGCCCTCAAACACAAGACCGCACTCAAATCCGGCCTTCACTTCCTTCACATCGTCCTTGAAGCGCTTCAGGGAAGCAAGCTCGCCCTCGTAAATCTGCTCGTCGCCCCTGCGGATCCGAATCTTGCACCCTCTCTGGAACTCGCCGTCAAGCACATAGGAGCCCGCAATATTGCCGATGGCAGATGCCTTAAAGATCTGGCGCACCTCCGCGTGCCCGATGATCTTCTCCTCAAAGATCGGATCTAACATACCCTTCATGGCCGCCTCAATATCCTCGATGGCCTGGTAAATTACCTTGTAGAGACGCACATCCACGCCCTCGCGCTCCGCAACCGTCTTTGCGGTAGCGTCCGGCCGCACATTAAAGCCGATAATAATCGCGGAGGATGCGGAAGCGAGAGACACGTCGGACTCGTTGATCGCGCCCACGCCGCCGTGAATGCACTTCACCACCACTTCCTCGTTGGAAAGCTTCATCAGGCTCTGCTTCACCGCCTCCACGCTGCCCTGTACATCCGCCTTGACAATCAAATTCAGTTCCTTCAAATTGCCTTCCTGAATCTGGTTGAACAGATCGTCAAGGGACATCTTTGTCTTAGTATCTGCAAGCATCTCCTCTTTATGCTGCGCCATGTAGGTCTCCGCATAGGATTTCGCGCTCTTGTCATTCTCGTGGACGATAAACACCTCTCCTGCACTGGGCACATCGGACAATCCAAGGATCTCCACCGGTGTGGAAGGCGTTGCATCCTTCACCCGTCTGCCCTTATCGTCAATCATGGCCCTTACCTTGCCGTGGCTTGCCCCTGCGGAAATAAAGTCTCCCACATGCAGCGTACCCTTCTGTACCAGTACGGTGGCCACCGGGCCTCTGCCCTTGTCGAGCTCCGCCTCGATGACAAGACCTCTGGCATTTCTGTCCAGGTTCGCCTTTAGTTCCAGAATTTCCGCCGTAAGCAGAATCGTTTCCAGAAGGTTTTCAATTCCCTCACCCGACTTTGCGGACACAGGAACAAACTCCGTAGACCCGCCCCAGTCTACCGGGATCAGTTCATACTCTGTCATCTCCTGCTTTACGCGATCAATGTTTGCATTCGGCTTATCGATCTTGTTGACCGCCACGATAATCTCAATCCCTGCCGCTTTGGCATGATTGATCGCCTCCACCGTCTGCGGCATAACGCCGTCATCGGCCGCCACAACCAATACCGCAATGTCCGTGGAGTTTGCGCCGCGCATACGCATAGCCGTAAACGCCTCGTGGCCGGGCGTATCCAAAAAGGTGATGCTCTGTCCCTTCACGCTTACCGTGTACGCGCCGATGGCCTGGGTGATGCCGCCGGCCTCCTTATCCGTCACATTCGTCTTCCGGATTGCGTCAAGCAGGGAGGTCTTACCGTGATCAACGTGACCCATCACGCAGATTACCGGCGGACGCGCCACCATGGTGGAAGCGTCCTCCTCCTCCTCCCGAAGGAGCTCCTCTATGACATCTACCTTTACCTCTTTCTCACAGATAATCTCGTACTCAATCGCGATATTCTCCGCCTCTTCAAAACTGACATCTGAATTCAGCGTGACAATCTGTCCCTGTAAAAACAGTTTTTTAATGATCGCGGAAGGTTGGATTTTCATCTTATCCGCCAGTTCCCGGATCGTCAGGCTGTCGGGAATCGTAATCACCTTGATCTGCTCTTCCTTGGACTCCTCCGGCTTCTTCTCCGGCTTGATGAAGCGTCCCGCCTTATTGCGGTTCTTTACTGCTGCTTCATCCTCCTCATAGATATGATCCTTCTTGGACCGTTTATTCCTGTCCTGATTCGCCCTGCGCTTTTCATCCTCCCTATGGTTGGACGTATCCTTACCAGGCGCCTCGGCGACAAAGTCCTTCGGACCGTTATTTTTCTTAAATCGATTGTCCGGCCCGCCATTTCCTCTCTGAGGGCGTTCACCACCGCCGTTGTTCCTGCTATAAGTGTTGGAAGCGCCGCCGCCTTTGCGATCAGCCTGACCGCCGTTATAATTCGTTCTATTCTGATTTTCAGGTCTGCGATTTTCCCCTGCACTTCCTGTTCTCTCCTGTTCCTGTACCGGTCTGCCGCCGGCTGCCGCGTTCTTATTGTTTTCCCGCTTCTCCTGCTGCCGCTGCTCCAGCCTTCTCTCCTGCTGCTGCTTTTGTCTGACATCATAAGGTTCCGCCGTCACCGGGATTGGCTTCTGTGTGGGACGCACGATCTTGTGGGGCGTGTTCTGGGGCTGAACCGGACGAGCGCCGTTTGACGGCCGGTTATTTCCCCTGTTCTGCTGTCCGCCTCCCGCGTTTTGGCCCTGGGACGGACGGCCGGACATCTTAGAGTTGTGAGGGTTGCTCACGAAGATGATCCGTTTCTTTTTGGGCGTTTCCGCCTTCTCCTCTTTTTGGGCGGTTTCCGCCACAGGCGCTTCCTTTTTTTTCGGGGGCTCCTGCGTCTTTGCGGGCTTTTCCTCCGCCGCATTCTTTTCTGCCACAGGCCCTTTCTCCTGTTTTGAAACGCCAAATTCCTTTCTTACAAGCGCAATCGCCTCATCCTCAATGGAGCTTTGCGCCACCTTCACCTCATATCCTTTGGCCTGCAAAAAGTCTATCAGTTCCTTACTTTTCCTGTCTAACTCTTTTGCCAGCTCATGTACTTTCATCTTCGCCATACTCACTACCTCCACCTATTTCGAATCTCCTAAATGCTTCCGTATCGAATTTGCAAATCCCTGGTCTGTCACCGCAAGAACGGATCTCTCTTCCTTACCCATGGAATGTCCAAGCACATCCTTCGTCCCATGGAGTACACAGGGAACCTTATAAAAATCACACATGTTACTATACTTTTTTCTGGTATTACCCGACGCATCCTCGGCTATAATGACCAGACTTGCCTTACCGCTTTTGACAGCCTGTTCCGTCGCAAATCCGCCACTGACAACATTTCTGGAGCGTTCGGCGAGTCCCAGCATTGATAATACCTTATCCTTCCCCGGTATCTGACTCATGCCTGCCCTCCTCAAACTCCTTTTCCAGATTCTCGTATATTTCATCCGGTATGCTCATCTTGAAAGAACGTTCCAGTCCCTTGTTTTTCCTCGCTTTCGACAGGCACGCCCCGCTCTTACAAAGGTAAGCGCCCCTGCCGTTTTTTCTCCCGCTCATATCCAGAAGAATGGAACCTTCCGTGCTCCTTAACACGCGCATCATCTCTTTTTTATCTTTCATCTCTCCGCAGCCAACGCACTGGCGCAGTGAAATCTTTTTTGCCATGCCATTCCTCGCTTTACGCTTCTTCGCCGCCTGCTTCTTCCTCTACGTACCCTTCCTCGGCATACGCTTCTTCCGTATCCCCGTCTTCCTCTGTGTACTCCTCTTCCTCTGCGTACTCCTCATCGTCGTAGAGATAATCTTCATAGCGGAAGCCGGGCGCATCCTTGGCCTGCGTCTCGCTCTTAATGTCGATCTTATATCCTGTCAGCCTGGCCGCCAGTCTGGCATTCTGCCCCTCTTTACCGATGGCAAGGGATAACTGGTAATCCGGCACCACAACCTTGGCCGTCTTCTCGTCGGGATCTGCAAACACGGCCACAATCTTTGCCGGGGAGAGGGCGTTCTGAATCAGATTTCCCGGATTGTCATCCCAATTCACGATATCAATCTTCTCTCCGCAAAGTTCATCCACAATGGAGTTGACTCTGGAACCGTTGATTCCCACACAGGCGCCGACAGCATCCACATTGGGATTGTTGGAGCGCACCGCAATCTTGGTTCTGCTTCCCGCCTCTCTGGCAATGCTCATGATCTCCACCGTACCGTCTTTGATCTCTGTCACTTCGGACTCAAAGAGGCGTTTCACCAACTCGGGGTGGGTTCTGCTGACTAAAATCCGGGGACCCTTCGGTGTATTTCTCACCTCCAGAATATACACCTTGATTCTCTCCGTAGGCTTGAAATGTTCCGTGCGCACCTGCTCATTTTCATTCAAAATCGCGTCCGCCTTGCCCAGATTAATGGAAATGTTCTTTCCCATGTACCGTTGGACGATACCTGTCACCACGTCCTTCTCCTTCTCAAAGTACTGGTTGTAGATAACGCTTCTCTCCTCCTCACGGATCTTCTGTAAGATCACGCTCTTGGCATTCTGGGTTGCAATGCGGCCAAACTCCTTGGAGCGAATCTCCACGCGGACGATATCGCCCACCTTGGCCTTCGGATCAATCTCCTTCGCCTCCTCCGGCGAAATCTGCATGACGGGATCTTCCACTTCCTCCGCCACCTCTTTTTCCGCGTAGCAGTAGTAGTCGCAGGTTTCCCTGTCGATTTCCACCTTCACGTTATCCGCCTTGCCGTAATGATTTTTGTAAGCGGTAATCAGTGAGTTTTCAATCGCTTCAAAGAGAGTGTCCTTGCTGATCTCCTTCTCCCTCTCCAGAATATCCAGCGCCTCCATCAATTCCTTATTCATTTTCCCTTGTCCTCCTATGTCTCCTTACTATGATAAACGCTTTAAAAATCCAGTGACAGTCTGACCGTTGCGATATCCGGTCTCTCAAATCTGTGTAAAACGCCGTCCTCCTCAATGGTGACGGACTCCGCGTCATATGCCCTTAAAATTCCCTCAAATTCCTTCTTCTTGTCGATGGGCTTATAGGTTTTCAGCTCCACCGGCTCCCCCAGACTCTTCTCCAAATGTCTGTCCTTTTTTAAAACCCTGCCCAACCCCGGACTGCTCACCTCCAAAATATAGGCATCCGGGATGAAATCCTCCTCGTCGAGCACATCCGACAAAGCCCGGCTCACATTCTCACAATCCTGAATGTTCACGCCCTCCGGCTTATCGATATAAACCCGCAGATAAAACTCCTTCCCCTCTTTTACATACTCCACATCGTAGATTTCCACGCCGCAGCGATCTACGATGGGAGCGAGGAGACTTTCCGTTTTTTCCTCATAGGTTTCTCTTTTTGACATAACGTCCCCCTGCACGGAAAAGAGCGGACTCGCAAGTCCACTCTTTATCTCAGTAATCATTATTGATTCTCATAGCATTATAGCACCCTTTTTCTTCCATTGCAAGTGTTTTTCCATTTTCGGGCGCTTTCGCTTTCCCGTAAAGGTTTCTGTTAAGCGTGATATTGAAACCTGTCAACCAATTCTTTCAGCAGATCAGCCTGTGCTGACAGCTCCTGAGAGGCTGCCGCGCTCTCCTCGGAAGTGGCGGAATTGGACTCAACAACCTGCGCAATCTGATTGATGCCTTCCGTAATCTGTTCCGTGGCATCCGCCTGTTCTTCGGAAGCCAACGCGATCTCATCAATCGCCTCGCCCACTGTCTTCGAGTTCTCCACCACAAGCAGCAGTGACTCCGCCGTGTTATTTGCCAGTTTTGTTCCGTCTTCTACCGCCTGAATCGCATTCTGGATCAGATGCTTGGTATTTTTCGCCGCCTCACTGCTCTGCTCGGAAAGCGTGCCCACCTGTGTGGCAACAACCGCAAAACCTTTTCCTGCCTCCCCCGCTCTTGCCGCCTCGATAGAAGCATTCAATGCGAGCAGGTTCGTCTGGGACGCAATTTCTTCAATGCTGCCAATGATCTCCGCAATCTTATCGGAAGCCTCCCTGATTTTTTCCATCGCCTCCATGCTCTGTTTCATCTGGGCATTGCTCTCGCTCACCTGGTCGTTCATACCTGTCACGACTTCTCTTGCCTTCTCCGCATTCTCCGCATTGGTATGAATCTTTTCCGATATATCCGTCATGGTCGCCGTCAGTTCTTCAATCGCGCTCGCCTGATCCGTCGCGCCCTCTGCCAGAAGCTGGGACGCACCTGCCAAATCCGTCGCGCCTTTCCTTACCCCCTCCGCATTGACATCAATTTCTCCGAGCGCCGTGCTGAGGGATGTGACAATATCCCGGAAGGAATCACTGATCTGCGCAAAATCTCCCTTGTATGTCTCATCCACGCTGATCAGGAAGTTGCCGTCAGCCAATTGTGCCAAATCGCTGCTGATGCCCGTAATAATCTGATTCAAATCCTGCATTGTCTCTGACATACAGTCTAGCAAAATTTTCGTTTCGTCATTTTCAACTGCCTCAGGCACCTCGGAATGAATGTCGCCCTCTGCCAGAAGCTTAAGCCTTTCCACCGCTCTGCTCAATGGAGCCGCAACCGCTTTGCCGAGCGTCACACCATTTTTAATGCCGATCACCGTAAAGACGGCCACAAAAATGATCGTGAGTACCAACGAAATATAAAACATCTTTAAAAACTGATTTCTCACCGCCGCCACACCGATGCTCCAACCGTCCGTGCCGGGAACCGGGGAGTATGCGACCACCTTGGTCTTGCCGCCATAACTGTATGTACCCGTACCGTTTTCCCCGGCAATCATCTTTTTACAGATCGCGCTGTATTTCTTAAGCTTTGGATTTGTGTCGCCAAGGGCCACGCTGTCTTCCACGCCGACCAGCGAGGAATCCACATCCGCAATCGTAATGCCGTTCTTATCCAGCATAAAAGCGGTTCCGCCCTTCCCGACCTGGATGGAACGCATAATCTCATTCAAAAACTCGCCGTCCGGCACATAGGCGACCACGCCGACCGGAGTCGTCCCCGGAATACCGCCTTCCCACAACGGCGCCGCTACCACGTAAGACGCCTTGCCCGTCACCTCGCTGTACGTCGGTGTCGAAACACTCGTATTCCCCTTCATGCCTTCCTTAAAGTAATCCTGATCCGAAAAGTCCGTCCCCGTAATCATGTCGATGCCATTGCTGTCCAGCAGATAAGCGCCGTCCATATTGTGCGCCTCGACCTTCTGTTCCAGAATGGCTGCCTTTTCTTCTAAGGCTTTCTCCGGGTCCGCCAGACGCGCAATGCTGCCCGTCTCATAGGCAATGGCAACAAACTCCTTCAGCGAAGCGGAAACATAATCCGCCGCCACGTCAGACGTGTTATTAATTGTCTCAGACACTGCGCTGATTGAAGAAACATAACTCAAGATTGATGTAACTGCTCCTAAAACAATACAACAAATCATGATGACCTGTCCGAAACGCTTTGAAATTTTTTCCCCAATACCAACAAAACAACCGTCATTTTTTCCGCGCGAAGCCTGCTCCGCACGTTCCCCCTTTTTTCTTTTCATGAAGATTTCCCCCGTTCACATGTTGGATTAATAAGATAGATAAACAGACCAAGATAGAACAAAACGAATAGATTGTCGTAATAAAGAGATTAGTATAAGAACGATTCGGCAATAAACCAGTGCATTCATCTAGGTTATTAACAAAAATAGTTACATTTATATTATAGCACAATATTCTGCTTTTTAGGAATTTATTTAGATTTCATTTGAATTTTTCTTTTCAAGAATATTATGGGAGTTTGACAGGAAGGCAGATATCTATTACTCTATTTCTTATAGCAGTTTACTATTTGGGGGAAAACAAGACATGACCAACAAACCGGACCGTATTTTACTGTCTCACTTATTCCAGAGCTTTGTCACCACCTGGGCCTTGATGAAGGCATCCCGCATGGAGCCGGGCAATATCCTGACCTTCGTCTTTTTCCTTCTGGTGTTCTTTTTCTACCGGCATGTAAACCGCCGCATGAACCTGCTGCAGCTTTCCAACCGTGTGGCTCTTGTCACAGCGGTTCTCTTTACGCTTCTGTATATGTTGGTTGATTATCCCCACTACATCGAACTGCTCACAAGCAGACTTTACCGCACCGGAATCCTTGCCATTATCTTTGTTGGCTTTGTCTGCCTGTTTTATTACCTGCTGCATTTTTTGTATTCGTACACCTGCGACAAAGAACGGCTGTACCATGCACTGCTCACCCGCTATCAGGATATTCCCTATTCGCATAACAGTCGTTACTCAATGTTGTCCGCCTTTTTTTCGTCGGTGGTGAATTTCATACGCAATCATACGGCCCTGTGCGCCTTTCTTGCCTGTATGGCCGGTTGGTTTCCCTATTATCTCTATCAATTTCCGGGGATCATGACCCCGGACAGCATCAACCAACTGGAACAAATTTTGGGGGCCGTACCCTATTCCAACCATCATCCATGGATCCATACGTTGGTATTCGGATTCTTTTACCGCATCGGCTTTGCGCTGACAAAAGATATGGTGATTGCCGTATCCTTCTATACATTTTTTCAAATGTGCCTGTTGGCGGGCAGTGTTGCCTTCTTCATCTCCACACTGCGCGCTCATAAGATCCGGCCTTTTGTCCTGATTCTGATCACAGCCTTCTATGCCCTGATCCCGTACCATGCCGTCTTTTCCGTCACCGTGTGGAAAGATATTCCCTTTGCGGCGGCGGTACTGCTGTTTGGCTGCTCCCTCCTGCGCCTGTCGGTACAGGAAAAAATCTGCCTGAAAAATCTTTCCGTATTTTTTATATCAGGTGTTATGATATGTCTTTTCCGTTCCAACGGATGGTATGCCTTTCTTCTTGCCGTCCCTTTCCTGCTTTTCGGTTTCCGGCACAAAGCAAGGTCTGTCTATCCGCCGCTGTTCGCCATCCTTCTTCTGGCCGCAATCGTCAGATATCCAATCATGCGGGCCTGCCAGGTGGAACCGCCCGACTTTATTGAAACCGTCTGCATCCCCATGCAGCAAATTACAGCCGTTATTTGTAATGACAGAGCTCTCACGGAAGAAGAATTGTCTCTGATCGAGCAGGTGGTGGACTTAACTTACATTCACGAACTCTACAATCCCACCTTCGCAGACAACATCAAGGAACTTGTCCGGGCGGGAAATCAGGACTATCTGGTGGAACACAAGGCAGAATTTTTAAAGCTCTGGTTCGATCTGGGGCTTCGCTACCCCGGCGACTATCTGACTGCTTACGTAAAGCAGACCTACGGTTACTGGTATCCTGACTCCTTCTATCTGGTGGCGGAGGCCGAGGGTGTCAGCGCCACAGATCTTGGTGTCTCCCACACGCCGCTGATCGGCGGCCCCCTCGTCATAAAGGGTAAGGAGATCGCCATCAAACTGGGAAGCATGGTGCCCGTCTACGGTGTCCTTTGGAGTATGGGCGTGGCCTGTTGGATTATGATATTCGGAATCAGCGTGGTGATGATCCGAAAGGAATATCACAAGCTCATCTGCTATCTGCCAAGCGTCGCCCTGCTGCTCACGGTACTGGCAGCCACCCCGGTAGCCACGGAATTCCGTTACGTTTATTTTATGGTGCTTAGTCTGCCCTTTTACCTGATTACGGCCATCCTGCCCTGCCAGGAACCTGCGGCAGAGAAGAATGGCCATATCGTATCAGCGTTTACACAAGAACCAACGACAGCAGGAAAACAATAACCAAAGTGGTAACGCCCATCACCGCCGTCACACCGGTCTGACACTTGTAAGCGGCTTTTGTGTCCATATCCGAGAACTGCGACACCACCCAGAAATAGGAATCGTTTGCATGGGATACCGTCATGGAACCTGCGCCGATTGCCATGATAACCAGAACCTTCGCAATGGGGCTTGTAAATCCCAACGCACCCATCATAGGAGCGATCATGGCCGACGTGGTGATCATAGCCACCGTAGAGGCACCCATGGCTGTCTTTAAAAGCGCGGCAATCACAAACGGAAGCACAACACCAATGCCAAGTCCCAACATGGAGCCGCTCAGGGCATCCGCAATCGGGAGCTGTTGTAAAATGGCGCCAAAAGATCCGCCCGCGCCGGTAATCGCCAGAATCCCTGCCGAATTGGTCACCCCCTCCGTAATCCATTTCAGGGTATTTTCTTTCTCCGACTTCGGAATCAGCGTCATCGCCAAAAAGACACCCAGAATCAATGCAATCACAGGATTACCCACGAAAGAGACAATCATTTTAACCGTACCGCTGCCAAAAGGCGCACTGGGGAAGTCGCCAATCGACTTTAGGGCAATCAGAATAATCGGCAGAAGAATCGGGGAAAAGCTGTGCAGCGTACCCGGAAGTTTTCCATATTTTTGCTGTAATTCTTCCACTGTGTACTCCGGGTTTGCCGGAATATCAATTTTTCCTGCCACCTTCTTTGCATAGAGGATGGCCACCAGTGTAACCGGAATGGAAATCAAAAGACCCACAAGGATCGTCAAACCCAGATCCGCTTCCAATGTGCCTGCCATTGCGATCGGCCCCGGTGTAGGCGGAACCAGACAATGCGTTGCGTACAGACCTCCGGAGAGGGCTGTCGCCATCACTGCCAGAGATACGTTGCTCTGACTTGCCAACGCTCTGGAAATGGGACTCAGGATAACAAAACCGGAATCACAGAAAACGGGGATACCGGTTACATAGCCGGTAAGACCCATTGTGAGCACGCTCTTATCCTTGCCCACCACTTTGAGAATACTGTTGGCCATCGTGAGCGCCGCGCCCGTCTTTTCAAGAATCGTTCCGATAATCGTACCCGCCAGAATCACGATACCGATGCTGGCCAGAATGTTGCCGAACCCATTCTTAACCGTCGTGATCACATCCTCCGTGGGAATGCCGCAGACAAGGCCGACAATCACTGCCACCAACACCAACACCAAAAACGGATGTTGGTTGAACTTTGAGATAGCGATCACCATGGCCACAACAGCTAACACAATAACCGCAAACATAAAAACAGCTGACATACTTTCTCCCTCCTTTTGATAACCTATGCCCTGTGGGCGCTTAATAGAATCTATCGGAAAAGGATATGCTCCTTCTCTTTCCCTCCGGAAACTTTACGGCAAAAAGATGCAGTCCCCCGCCTTCAAATGCATGTACTGCGTGCCCTCACCCGCCTGCGAAAGACGGCTCTGTGCTGCATCGCCCGTACAATGGTTGAAGCCCGCAAGCGCAACCCCCATATCCTGAAACAATTTCATGGTCTGCGCAAGCCTGGCCTCATCTGCCTCCACCAGATGAGAGCCTCCGAAAACCGCATGGATCTGTCTGCCAAACCGTTCTTTAACCGTCTCAAGCATATTCAAGATACCGGGGTGGCTGCAGCCCACAATCACTACAAGCCCCTTGGTATCCTCAATCACCAGACAGACTTCGTCCGGAAAATCATCCTGCACCATTCCCTCCGTCGTCTGACGAACAAACCGGGACGGCGGTTTCTCGAACTCATATTTTTGCTCGAATCCGCTCACCGCATAACATCCCTCAAAGAGGGTAAGGCAGTCCGTACATACGCGGTGCTCTATCTGCTCGGCCTCAAAAAACTCTCTGCCAAAGCCGCAGCCCAAATACACATACTTTCCGCCGTCCTGCGCGTATTTTTCCTCAAAAAACCGTGTTCCCGTGATAAGCGGCGCACGGACGCCACTCCTCACCATATCGGGATAGCCTCCCGCATGATCGTAATGGCTGTGGCTCAGCACCACATAATCCACCCCGGTCAGAGATACGTTCATCTTCTCTGCATTCTTTCTGGCCGCGTTGCCCGCGCTGCAGTCAAACAGAATTTTCCCGTGCTGCGTCTCCACCATAAAGGACAGCCCATGCTCCGCAATAAGCGATCTGTTCTGGGAGAGCGTATTTTCCAACAGTGTGCGAAGAATCACCATACTTCTTCCTTCCCTTCTTCCCTATTTTTGTATCTCACCGTCTGATCAGAAGCACCGCCACATCGTTTACATTGGTGCCTGTCGCGCCCGTCACAATCAGGCCGTCTGTCTTCTCTAGCGCGTGGTAAGCATCGTTGTCCTGCAAAACGTCATAAATGGAAATCCCCTGCTCTGCAAGTCTCTCCTTCGTGAAAGCATCGCTATAACCGCCCGCCGCGTCCGTGGGGCCGTCGGTCCCGTCACTTCCCACGCTGAATACCGCCGTGCCGGAAAGCCCTGCAATGCCCTCCGCCGCCGCAAGCGCCAATTCCTGATTCCTGCCGCCCTTGCCCTTTCCCGTCAGATGTACCACCGTCTCCCCTCCTGCCAGGAAGGCCAGACTCTTTTTCGTATCCCGATGGGTCTTTGCCATAGCGGAAAGAAACCGGCCAGCCTCTCTGGCCTCGCAGGATAACTGGTCTGTCAGAATCACCGGCTCATATCCCAACTCCTTACAGGCCGCAGCGGCGGCCCTGCATAGATCAGACACACTGCCCATGACCTGCGTCTCCACGCCCTCCAGCTGCTTCGGCGTCTCCCGATTCAAAAGCGCCCACGCCTCTCCTGACATCTGTAACCCATATTTTTCGGCAATGGCAAGGGCCTCCTCACAGGTGGAGGAATCCGGATAAGCCGGGCCCGATGCGATCATGTCAAGGGGATCGCCCAGAATATCGCTTTGCACAACACTGAACACATGCGCAGGCGCACAAGCCTTGGCAAACCGTCCGCCTTTCACAGCTGAAAGCCGCTTGCGTATGGTATTTATCTCCACGATGTCCGCCCCGCAGGCCAAAAGCTGTCCCGTGATATCCGCAAGCTCCTCCCCGCTCACAAGCGGTTTTTCAAACAGGGCCGAACCGCCGCCCGACAAAAGGAAAATCACTTCATCCTGCGCCGCAGCCCGCTCCACAAGCGCCAAAACCTCCCTTGTCGCCTGATAGGAATTTTCATCCGGCACCGGATGACCTGCTTCAAAACACCGGGTTCGGGGAATCTCCCCCTTCACATGACCGTACTTCGTCACCACCACGCCTGCTTCCAGTCTGTCTCCCAGAATACCGGCCGCCGCCTTTCCCATCTGCCAGCCCGCCTTGCCGACTGCCGCCATATAGATTTTTCCCGGGCCAAAATTTCTGCCCTGCAGCGCTCTTTTCACGGCCTCGTCCGGCAGCACCGCCTGAATTGACTTTTGTATGATCTGATCTGCCTCTTCCCGTAATGTCATATAAGCCCTCCCGTCAGATATCTCTTCGCCTCCATTTGTGTATTATTACTAATAAAATAATAAAAAAAGAAGATTTTTTAGTAATCTTCTTTTAAAATACTACATATGATTCGCATTGTATATGTTATGGCATACATATATTTTGCTATATTTTTGTTCTGTAACACATTATCCCTTATCCGCCAAAGCTTCTCTGTCCCATTCCCGCCGCATGATTCAGCGTCCTGTAAAACTGCAGCGCCATATAGTACACCGCCGCTCCAACCGGTGTCCTGATATCCCGCCCGTTGAAAGTCTCCATTTTTTTCAGTTTATACTGTATGGTATTTTTATGCATATAGAGCCTGTCCGCCATTCTGGTAACGGAACCTTCCTCCTCAAAAAACACCTCGATCAGCTTCATATAGGCATCCAATTCTTCTTCCAATATCCCCGGAAAAAGCCTGTCCAAATATTCTATCTGCGTCTCCGCCGTCACGTCGCGCAAAAAAAGCTCAACGTACAGATTTTTATAGAAAACAATATCAGCCAGACCGCCGGCTTCCGCCGCCCGCTCCGCTTCCTTGCAGATCTGATTGATTCGTATGCTGCCACCGTCCGCCGCATCAATACCGATTACCACCCGTTCGTCGTATTTATCCCGCAGCAGAGCCTGTATGCTTTCCGCCGTCCTTCTGATTTTTTCATCGCTGCAGGCCTCCAGAAGACAAATCTGTCTCGGCGGTTCCCGCAGATAAAGAATCTCCTCACGCTCCGCATAATGCCGAACCGTTGACTCCATCTCCTCCAGACGCCTCTGTCCTTCCTGCGTGGCGGAAAGCTCTGAATAGCGCACAAAGCGAATCACCATGGCCCGGCGGGGTCTCATGATATCAATACCGATCTGTCCGCCGCGCTCCACAAATCCTCTGTCATAAAAGGCTCCTGATCTGCCTATCCACTCCTCTATAAAGCGATATCTAACACGCCTGTCATACCTTCTGTGATCCTTTTGACGGCTGTCCGCCACCATAATTTCTGTCATCCGCCGCACAATATTCCCATAGCCCGCCACCCGCTCCTTTTCACCGGTAATCCCTACCACGCCGACGATCTCACCCCGAATCGTGATGGGCAGATTGATCCCCTTTTTCGTGGTAGCATTTTCCATCTCCTCCGTGATATAAAGCTCCGGAAGTTTCTCCACTATGATGCGTCGCGCACCCGTATGGAGCGTGCCAAGCCGGGCCTTATCCGTGCTTGCCACGATATAGCCCTCCTGATCCATAAAATTAACGTGCTCATTGATCTCCCGGCCGATTTCTTCCACTATGGACTGCGCTGCGGTTTTTGATATGTACATAATTGCCCCCTTATGCCGCAATTATAGCATTTTTCCCCGCTCTCCACAATCCGCCTTTTACTCTCCCCACTCTTTGACAGCGATCCCGTTTTCCAGTTCCTTATCACACTCCGTCACAATCTTCATATCGCCTGCAAGCAGTTCGTCCGCAATCGCCGCATAGTCCTCATTCTGGTCGAGAAGCCGCACCGTCAGGCTCCTTGCGCTGATCTGTGTGCCGAGAATCCCGTTCTTTTCCTCCAACACATAAACGCATTTCCCACCCTCGTCTCGAAGCGCCTTCAACGGGACAACATACTCATAAATCTCCGAGGTGGAGGTGACCTCCATAACCCCTTCCGTCCTTCCCCTGCCGGTGCCCGCATCCAGATAAATCTTCACCGTATAAGCGCCGTTTTCCTGCACAATGGAATCCACCGTCTCCGACGCTTCCTCGGCGCTTCCCGGAAAACGCAGGCGCACACTGTCGCCCGTATGCAGCATGGATTTCTGTTCCTGGGTAATCACCGTGGAAAACAACAGGCCGCTCTCGTCATCGGCATAGCGGATCACCGCCTCCGATCCCATCCGCATACCGGACTGCACCATGACTTCCAAAACCGTGCCATCCTCTTTTGCCTTCACCCTGCCCTCCTCCTCGGAAAGTTCCGTCAAAAGTGCAATCCGCTCCTGCCTCTCCCGCACCTGGCTGATGCCGGAGACTCCCATGTCAAGGCCGCTCTCCGCCGCATTTTGGGCGCGTCTGGCATCCTCAATCTCTCTGTCCGCCTGCCGCAATATTTTTTCCTTCTCAAGCTGCACATTCTCGATCGTCCGCTTTTTCTCCGCAATCTCCCTGTCAAAGCGCTGCCGCTCGTCCGCCCATGCAATCCAGATTTCGTCCGAGGCGTCCTCCTCGGGAATCCGGAACATATGGGTGTCCAGATCCTCCATAAGCTCTTCCAGTTTCTTCGTCTCCTCCGCGATTTTTCTGTCCAGTTCCGTGACGCTCATATCGTAATCTTCCTGTGCCCGGGTAGTGTTTGTAGCCGCGTCCCGCCGTCTGGCCTGCTCCTGCTGCTGCCACGCCTGCTCCTGCGCAGTAAGCTCGGCAAGCTGCGCCTGCATGTCCTCCGTGTCCACCTCATAGAGCACGGTTCCTGCCTCCATCCGGTCTCCTGCCGTCACGCACACCTTTTTCACCAACAGACCCTCCAAGCCGGTAACCGCCTGCGAATTGACCGCCTCCACGGTTCCGTCCACCTCCAGTTTCTTTTAAATGGAAGATGCCACCGGATTGGCCCACCGAATCCGCGGCATCTGGCTGACATAGACCATCCGTGACACATAGGTCATAATCAGCATGGCCAACAGAAACAGGGCAAATCCCCTCCACAATTTTTTCTTCGATTCCATCTGCATCCCACCTTCTCCGTTCCAACCTCACTGTTTGACTCCAATATAGGCAATTCCCTCCTCCAGTGCATCCTGCCCAAGCGCAAAGACAAACAGCGCGGGGATCAACACCATGACCGCCACCGCAAAAGCGAAACCCGCCTGGCTGATATCAATCTGCGGCAGATAAAGAGACAGCGGCCACATGGCCTGCTCTTCCAAAAAAGCCATGGGCTGCTCTACCAGATTCCAATACTCTAAAAAACTCAGGACGATCGCCGCCTGTATTCCCATCTTTCCCAGAGGCAGTCCAATCTGTAAAAAAATCTGCCACTCCCCCGCGCCGTCCAATCTGGCCGCCTCCAAAATCTCCCCGTCTATCTGGGTAAATCCCCGGTACATGATAAACACCGGAAACGTGGAAAAGATGGCCGGAAGAACCACCGCCGCAGGATGATTGTACATCTGCAGCTTCTGTAATACGATGTACTGCGGCAGGAGCATCACCTGAAAGGGCAGAAGCATCAGCACCACATAGAGGCCAAACAGAAAATCCCTGCCCCGGAAACGGAACGTGGCAAAAGCCCATGCCGAGGGCAGTCCCACCACCAACTGGCCCAAAAGAATCGCCGCCGTCATTCCCACCGTGTTCCAGAACAGCCGATAAAACGCCGGTGACTCGATTAACAGCCTGTAAAAATGGCCTATCGTCGGATAAAGGGGAATCAGATGCCAGACTGCAAAGCCGCTCCCCTCCCCCAGAATCGGCGCAAGAATCCGCCGCATCTCCGCGCTGTCCATCAGAGAACCGCCCGGAATCATCAAAAGAGGCGCACAGATCAGAGCCGCCGCTGCCGCACAGATGGCCGTTGCAAACCATGCCCTTTTCTTTTTCCGCATCTACCCCGCCTCCAGTCTCTTCTGCAAAAGCAGGCACACACAAAGCAATACAAGCGACAGAATCACCGTCAAAGCCGCCATCCTGTCAAACTCCAGTTTCAGATACCAGTTTTGTAAAAGATGCTGCAAAAAATAAATATGTTCCTGCGGATAACTGCCCGCCACCATCCAGACTTCCCTGTAGCTTTTAAAAATCTGTAAGACGGACAGCATCCCTATGGTGAAAAAACTGCCGGAAAGCCCCGGCCGGATGATATAATGCCAACTCTGCCATCTGTTTGCGCCGTCCACCTGCGCCGCCTCCTCCACTTCTTTTGGCAGCGCCGAGAGTCCCGCAAGCCAGAGAATGACCATATACCCCGTGTTTTTCCACAAAAAACTGCACACCACCACCGCCAGGGCCCACTCGGTATTGAGATAGTCGATCGCGGCAAAGGCAGGGAGCGCCGTAATCTGTTCCGATACTTTCGTCAACACGCCGTTGACCACGCCCTGTCTGTCAATCAGAATCTGCAGCGTCAAAACCATGACCGCCGCCGGCACCGCCATTGGCAGGAGCATTGCCGACACCAGTTTGCGCCGCAGCGCAAGGCCCCGCAATAACAGCGACAGCATCAGACTGATTCCCATCAAAAGCGGCACGCCCACCGCCATATACAGAAGCGTATTGCGCACGGCCAACAGGAAAGCGCTGTTTGTAAACACCGTGCGGTAATTGTCCGTCCCCACAAAGGCATTGTTGCCTGATTTTACAAACGAGCGCCGCACCACCTCAAAAAAGGGAAACAGATAAAACAGCATGACACCCGTAAATCCCGGCAGCAAAAACAACAGCCGCCTACTCTTCCATCGCAATCGCCATCTTCCTCTCAACCTCTCCCGCCCCTTCCTCCGGTGTCAATTCTCCGTTAAGCACCCGGATGCCGGTCTCCATCGCACATTCCTCCAACATTGTTCCTGGGCGGTAGCAGCAGTCCGCGTCCTCCATCATCTGATAGAGCCACTGCTTTTCTTCCTCTGTGGGCCAAAAATCCGGATAATTGATTCCGGTAGGGTCTTTGAATCCCATAACCTGACCGAACTCTATGTTGTCGATATCCAAAATGTCGCCAAGGGAGTCTTTCCGTATCGTGAGCCCGCTCTGGTTCCGCGGTTTGTCAAGCCACCACTTCCGCATCATCTCATCGGAGAGAAGCAGCTTGAAAAATTCCTCCGCAAGCTCCGTCTCTTTTCCCTGCTCACACAGGCCCACGATCGTCTTTGCCCAGTAGACATTGTCCGCCTGCCCTGCATATGTCCCATAAGTCACCACATCATCCAACTCTTTTGGCTGCCAGTCCGCCGCCATATTTGCCTTCTCCACATGAATGCCCGTCATGCCGACCTGCGGGGTCATCAGGAAACCGAGCTGCAGCCATGTCTCACCGAAATTCTGTTGGGCGTTGTACTGATAACAAAAGCTGATATCCGCCATATTCCTGTCCGTTGGCTCATAATATTCCATATTGTTTTTCTGCCACGCTTCCCGCCCCGCATCGTCAAATCCGGCGCAGTCTATCTCCCACATTCTGCTCACCGCCCGATAATACGCCGTCAACTTCTCCACATCCAGACTGCCGTCCTCCCCTGTCCATGCGGGCAGGCAGACCGGCATCGTCTGCTGCAGGACATCCTTGGGATAGAGTGTGTAGAGAATCGGCCCCTCAGGGTGTTTCTGCCTGGCAAGCTCCATGCCCGCCACAATGGCATCAAGACTCTCCTCCCCATCCAGATACATCTCCTCGCCAAGCCAGAGGGGAAGGTAAACCATCATCGGCACAGAGTATACTTTCTCCTTGTCTGTCATGCGCATCCCTTCCACGATATTCCGGTACAGAATGCCGTCGTCCAGATAGGGCTGTAAGATACCGTCCAATTCTTTCAGTACTCCCTTGTCGGCATACTGTTCGATGTCCATATTGTCCATGACGATCACATCCGGCACATCCCCTGCAAGCAGGCGCGTGTTCAGGTTTTTCAGCGCATCCTCTTTACTGACCGCATTGTCGCCATCCATACCCGTCTCATACCGCACAAGCACATCCGGGTGCTCCTTCTGGAAAAGCTGCCCTGCATAACGAATCCATCCGATTTCCTCCAGACTGTACACCGTCAGCTCCCTGGAAGGTCTGGCGGGCAGCGTCTCATCGTAGTACATCTCCACCATAGTATTGCCGCTGAACATAACGCGGAACTCTCCGTTATCAAGCGCCTGCAGGGCAATGGGCTCTCTCTGGGTATCTCCGAGCGCCGTCATCTGCCCGTCCGCGATCTGCTCGATCACCGAACCGCCCCATATGTAGCGGTATACGCCTGTGCGGCATGCCATATACAAAATCTGCGCATTCCCGGTATCGTCTGCTGAATCCGTATCCGATGTGTCGGCTGCCTCACCGTCCATAACTTTTCCCTGAATGTCCTTGTCCGACACCGCCATCACAAGACCGCCGGTACTGTGATTTTTGATAAACTCATCCAACGCACTGCTGCCGTCTGTCAATTTCCCCGCTGCCATGTCATAGAAATAGGCCTTCTCCCTGTCCGCCGCAAGCATTACACCGTCTGCGAAGACAATGGATTTCACCTGGCCGGACGTGGCAAAAAGGCTGTCGGTCTCACCGCTCTCCACATTGATCCGGTACACATGATTTTCGGACGCTGCATACAGGTCTCCTTCCGGTGAAAAAGCAAAAATGTTCAGATTCGTGCCTTTCTGATACCCCTCTCCATGGGGTTCCAGCGCATAATTTTTTCCGGCCTCATCCACATAACAGTATAAATAACAGGTGTCACCGGAAATCCATAAAGCCTCCATTTCCTTATCCACCCAGAATTTAGGCGTATAAGAAAAAACAGCCGCCCCGCTGTCCGAACCCCCCACCTCATACTTGACGCGAATATTGGCGTTATTTTCCCAACTCCAGTTCTTTTCCCGACTTTCGCCCTGCGCGTCCACATAGGTCAGATTGGCATCCGCACCATACAGATAGTACCCGCCGTCAGGACACGAATGCATATAACTGAAAGTGCCTGGCGGCAGCTTCACCTCCCTGTCCGCATAACGTCCCATAGGGATTTCTTCCTCTTTACTGCCGCATCCGAAAAGGGCTGCGCACATAACAGCTGTTATAGCCGCCACGCACAACAACATTTTTCTTTTACGTCCCCGCATCATATGCCTTCATCCTCCTTAGCACAACAGCCTTTTACGTTTTTTCTATTATAAACAATAATCTTTCTAAATATCTTCTAAGAAGTTTCTAAGAAATCTCTAATTTGAGTATTTTTCAACAGACTAAAATATTTGGGATTTATTTGAAGAAAAAATGTGGTAAAATGTTCACGAAAGCACAAAATCGCTTTGCGGATTCACAGCACAGATGGGGAATCGAGGAAACTATCATGAAAATTTTGATCATCGAAGATGACAAAGACTTATGCCACGCCGTATCCTGGCAGTTACAGCAGGAGGGAAACCGGGTGGACTGCTGCCATGACGGCAGCGAAGCCCTGTTGTATATTCGTCAGGGCATTTATGACCTGATCCTGTTGGACTGTATGCTGCCCGGCGAAGACGGTCTTCACATTCTGCGCGACATACGCGCCGAGGGAAATCTGACCCCAGTTATCATCCTCTCCGCTCTCGGCGAAGTGGACGACCGGGTAACCGGACTCAACGCGGGCGCAGACGACTATCTGGTGAAGCCTTTTGCCTACTCGGAGCTCGCCGCCAGAATCACGTCCCTGTTTCGCCGCAAAAACGCCTTTGAAACCCCTGCCCTCTCCTACGGCGATCTGTTCCTAGACCGCGCGGAAAACAGCCTGATATGCGGAAATAAAAAATGCGCTCTCTCCCAGACGGAGAGCGAACTGATGCGCCTGCTTCTGCAATCCGGCAGCAAAATCACCGACCGCACCGTGCTGCTGCACAAAGTATGGGGACTGGACACTTCCGTGGAAAGCAGCAATCTGGATAACTATATCTATTTCCTGCGCAAACGCCTGAAAACACTAGACAGCCGCGTCCTCATCGTAAACCGGCGCGGTCTCGGCTACCATCTGGAATACAACGAAGAATAAAGGAGTGCCTATGTATCAGGATGTACGGCTTCGGCTGACCAAACTTTTCACTGCTGTCCTCTCAATTCTGCTCACCATACTGCTCGGCGTCTGCTTTTATTTTTCCGTCAGACAGCAGTTTTCCCTGCAGGTATCCTCTTTTACAAGCCAGTCCTACACCGTGTTTGAATCTATCAGCGAGCAGACGGTTCTCACGTCCCAATGGCTGACAGCCCACGAAGAAAACGCGGGAATGCGCATTTATCTGTGGGATAACGGCGTGGAGCTGTTCCACAACCAGGACCACGCCAACCAAATCCACCCTGAATATATCCACTATCTCTCCGAACCGGAAGACGGGCGCACCTTACATCCGCAAAAAGGGGCTGTTGACGTATCGGTTGGCAGACACGGCCTTTTCCCCGAAGTGCTGTGTTACCAGAAGCAGTTTGTCAAAAATAACAGTCTGTTGCAAGTCTGCTTTTTACAATCGCTGAAACCGCTCTATGCCCGCATCAGAAGCAGTCTGTTTCTCTATCTCGCCCTGCTTTTTTCCTCTCTGTGCCTCCTTGCGCTCTTTTGTTGGTATTTCACAGGGCGGCTTCTAAAGCCTCTGCTTGCTTCCCATGAGAGTCAGAACCGTTTCATAGCAAGCGTCTCTCACGAACTGCGCACACCGCTTGCCGTCATCCTCTCCAACGCTTCCGCCTGTGAAAAAGCGCCACCGGCAGAGCAAAAGACCTTTTTTCAAGTGATTGCAAGGGAAGGCGCGCAGATGTCCGTCATGTTGGAACAGCTTCTCACCCTCTCCCGCGCAGACAGCCACGGACTGACTCTCCAGATCGAAGAAACCGATTTACAGACACTTCTGCTTGAGACATTTGAAAACTTCCAACCGCTTGCCGCCGACAGCGGTCACCTCCTGTCTATCCGTCTGCCCGAAGCCGAACTGCCGCTCTGCTCCTGTGACGCGGCACGAGTACAACAGGTATGTCATATTCTTCTCCATAACGCTATGTCCTACACGCCCGCCGGAAGCACCGTGCTTCTCTTCATTGCCGAGGGGACCTATGAGAAAGAAATCACCATCGGCGTGCAGGATAACGGGCCCGGCATTCCCGACGAAGAAAAGGACAAAATCTTTAACCGCTTCTACCGCGTGAAATCCGATTCCTCCACGGCAAAGAACGAAAAAGGCCACCACGGCCTGGGACTGGCGGTAGCCAGGGAAATTGCTTCCGCCCACAAAGGCACGCTTACCGTCTCCGACGCGGAAGACGGCGGGACTGTCTTTTTATTGACACTGCCTGCCCTGCCATATTCTTTTCCGCTTAAGGCTTGCACCCCACTCCCTAAAGTGTTAGGATGAGCTTACAACAGTTTCCATCCTGGGAAGGAGTGCAGACATCCTATGAGTTACATTCAACACAAAGCCGAGGAATCCCTTGAGGATTACCTTGAAACCATACTGATCCTGAGCAAACGTTTGTCTGCGGTGCGTTCCATCGATGTGGCAACAGAGCTGAACTTCTCTAAGCCAAGCGTGAGCGTTGCCGTAAAAAATATGAAAAACAAGGGGTACATCACTGTCTCGGAAGACGGCCATCTCCACTTGACGGACGAGGGGAGAAGCATTGCGGAGAATGTCTACGAACGCCACACCCTGCTGACGGATTGGCTGGTCCACCTGGGTGTCGATCCCAGAGTCGCGGCAAACGATGCCTGCAAGATGGAACATGACATCACCCCCCAAAGCTATGAGGCGATGAAAAAATGTATCCTGTCCATTTTAGGGCGGGACAGCATGTAAACTATAATTCCTTTCTGCCTGATCACAAATACTTTTCAAGACACACCAACTGCAATCGGGAATCCCGTTAAAGACGCACGGAATCACGCCCCGCTCTTCATATCCCGGTTTTTGGTACATAGCCCGCGCTCTTACATTCATCACGTTCGTGTCCATGCGCAGTTCCCTGCAGCCCTGCCGCCTTGCATATTCCTCATAAAAGGATACGAATGCCTTTCCGTAACCTTTATGCTTCTCTGATGGGATAAACATGCCGGATCCATCCGGTTGTGGTCAGACCTTTTTCTTCCTCGGTGTGAATCTTTCCATATATCATTTCAATTCCATCCATATCTGATTCCTGTGCCCGTATGATCTCCATTGCAAACTGTTTCTCCCTCTACAATTCATCTGTAGCATACGTCCGGTGGAAATCGTGGTTCCGTTTTTTGTATAGAAGAAAATATTGGCGATAACTTCCATTCTATACAAAGGCCTTTCCCCCGTCACCCTTCCTGCACCGGAAAGCCGCCATACCCTCCACGGTCTTTACTTCCGCTTTTTGGTACATGTCTTTCAACCTTGTCTCCAGACTTTGTTTCGTTTCATAGGGCGGCGTAAAATACCCCTTTGATGTATATATTTTTTCAATCAGCCAGTCAGTTCTTTTGTTTTCACCTTTGACATAAAAGCAACCGCAAAAGATTCCGCCCGGTTTTAAGACCCGGAAAACCTCGCAGTATGCCACTTCTTTGTCCGGAAAAGCATGAAAGCCGTTCAGCGACAGCACGAGATCAAAACTTTCGTTTTCAAAGGGCAGTTTCCCCACATCCCCCTGCATAAAACGGACGTTTTCGATTCCCCGTTTCTGCGCCTGCCGTTTTGCCCTCTCCATCATATCCGGAGAATAATCCAGACAGGTAACATCCGCATCCGGCAGCGTTTCATACACCGGCATACTGAGTACGCCCGTTCCCACCGGAACCTCCAGAATTTTCCCGGAAAAGTTTTCCGGGATGCCCGAAAGCGCAAGCCCCAGATAACGGTCGTTTTTCTTTTTGTTCATGTTCCACACCAACTTACAGACCGCCTTTCCGGGCAGGGTGGAGCAGGTGATCATCCCATCGTAGAACGTCGTTTCACCGCCAAGGTTTCTATATGCGTTTTTGATTTCCTCATGTCTGCTCATTCTCCACTCTTTCCTTTCATGTCAGTACAATCTAACCTCTGTTTTTCAAAAAGGCGGTACACCTGTCAGTGAACCGCCATAACATTATTTTCGCAGAGTGTCCGGTTTTTCCGGATGGCAGACGCCGCTCATAGCGCAGCCTGCACATCCGCAGCCGCAGGATGATTTTCCCTTTCTCTTACCACGCACGATACTGGCAATGGCAGCCGCCACCATGAGAACCAGAACCGCGCTGATGATGATTGTCGCCATATTTTCCATAAGCCATGTCAACATTGAAATCCTCCTGTCCTGTTTCCATATTACATTTCCATTTTTACCTTTCTCGTCAGCTTCGTCGCCTCTTTATAGGGTCTAAACAGCATATAAATCATGCCGCCGAGGATTGCGATGGCTGCAAGCAGACCGATGGCATTCAAATTTCCCGTAAGCGCCGAGCCAATCTGGTAAACCGTCAACGCCACCGCGTAAGCCAACCCGCACTGATAACCGATGGCAAACCACGTCCATCTCGCGCTGTTCATCTCCCTCTTGATCGCGCCGATGGCCGCAAAGCAGGGCGCGCACAGGAGGTTAAATACAAGGAAAGAATAACCCGCCACCTGACTGAAGTTTGCGCCGATCTCCGGCCATCCGCCGGGATAGAGGATACCCATGGTGCCGACAATATTTTCCTTTGCCACAAGCCCGGTGATGGAAGCCACCGCCGCCTGCCAGTTACCCCACCCAAGGGGTGTAAAGATCCATGCAATCGCGCTGCCGACCGCCGCAAGGAGCGACTGGTCCATCTCCTCCTCGGCAAGCATCCGAAAGCCATCCGCGGTAAATCCAAAGTAAGTCGTAAACCAGATCACGATGGTGGAGAGCAGGATGATCGTGCCCGCCTTCTTGATGAAAGACCATCCCCGTTCCCACATGGAGCGCAGCACATTGCCCACCGTGGGCATATGATAGGCCGGAAGCTCCATAACGAAAGGAGCGGGATCGCCGGAAAACATTTTCGTCTTTTTTAACATGATACCCGAAATAATAATCGCCGCCATGCCCACAAAGTATGCGCTCGTTGCCACCCATGCGGAACCGCCGAAGATCGCTCCCGCCACCATAGAGATAAACGGAACCTTCGCGCCGCAGGGGATAAATGTCGTCGTCATAATCGTCATTCTGCGGTCACGCTCGTTTTCAATGGTCCTGGATGCCATAATGCCCGGAATGCCGCAGCCCGTACCGATTAACATCGGGATAAAGGACTTGCCGGACAGACCAAACTTACGGAAAATACGGTCAAGCACGAAGGCGATACGCGCCATATAGCCGCAGGCCTCCAGGAATGCGAGGAGCAGAAAGAGCACAAGCATCTGCGGCACAAAGCCGAGCACCGCGCCCACACCGGCCACGATACCGTCGTTGATCAGCCCCGCGAGCCATTCCGCCGCGCCTGCTGCCTCCAACGCACCGCCGACCAGAACCGGAACGCCAGGTACCCATACGCCGTAAGCCGCAGGGTCTGGCTCTTCGCCATACCGTTCCACCACCGCAAACGCTTCTTCGTAATCCGCAAGGGAAGCCGTCTCTATCATCACTTCCAACGTTTCCTCGTCCTCTACTTCATAAGAGAAGTCGCCCACAGGCTCCACACCATTTTCTTCCACGTAAGCGTCGTAACCGTCCACAATCAGCGCCGCGTCGCCGTATTCCTCAGCCGCCTCCCCGTAGTCTGAAGAACCGATGCCGAGCAGATGAAAGCCATCGCCAAACAGTCCGTCGTTTGCCCAATCCGTGGCGTTTGCTCCCACCGTCACCATGGAAATATAATACACCAAAAACATAATAACTGCAAAGATCGGCAGTCCCAGAAAACGGTTTGTGACAACCCTGTCAATTTTATCGGAAGTGGTCAACTTTCCTGCGGACTTTTTCTTCAGGCAGCCCTTGATAATGCTTCCGATATAGATATAACGCTCGTTGGTGATGATGGACTCCGCGTCGTCGTCCATTTCCTTTTCTGCCGCCTTAATGTCCTCCTCGATATGGTTCTGTACCGTCAGATCCAGGCTTAACTGCTCCAACACCTTGTCGTCCCGCTCAAACAGTTTGATGGCATACCAACGCTGCTGCTCCTCCGGCAGGCCGTGTACGGCCGCCTCCTCGATGTGGGCAAGGGCGTGCTCCACGGTTCCGGAAAAGGTGTGCATGGGGACAGTCCTGCCATTCCTTGCCGCGTCGATCGCAGCCTCCGCAGCCTCCATGATGCCGGTTCCTTTCAGGGCGGAAATCTCCACCACTTTGCAGCCTAACTGCCTGGACAGCTCCGCCGTGTTGATCTGGTCGCCGTTTTTCTCCACCACGTCCATCATGTTGATGGCAACTACCACAGGGATGCCGAGCTCGATAAGCTGTGTTGTCAGATATAAATTTCTCTCTAAATTCGTGCCGTCAATCAGATTCAGGATCGCGTCGGGACGCTCGCTGATCAGATAATTTCTTGCCACCACTTCCTCCAGCGTATAGGGAGAAAGGGAATAAATACCGGGAAGGTCGGTGATCGTCACACCGTCGTGCTTCTTTAATTTTCCTTCCTTCTTTTCCACCGTGACACCCGGCCAGTTTCCGACAAACTGATTGGAACCGGTCAGCGCGTTGAACAGCGTCGTTTTTCCGCAGTTCGGGTTACCCGCAAGGGCAATTCGCATACTCATCATTTTTCCACTCCTTCTTATTAGTTTTCCCTAACCATTAATCTGAAAATAAAGGGGATACCCCCCCTGTCAGTCAACCTCTATCATTTCCGCGTCTGCTTTTCGGATCGAAAGTTCATAGCCACGAACCCTCACTTCGATCGGATCGCCCAAGGGAGCCACCTTGCGAATCTGCACATCCACGCCTTTCGTCAGTCCCATGTCCATGATCCGGCGTTTGACTGCGCCCTCTCCGTGGAGTTTCACCACCCGGACGCTGTCGCCGACCTTTACTTCTTTCAGTGTTTTCATTCCGTCTTCCTCCTCATTTCTCATTTTAGACCAAAATTTTTTGCGCCATCTCTTTGCTGACTGCAATGCGGGAATTCTTCACATTCACGATCACATTTCCACCAATGGCGCTGACTACCGTGACCGCCCCTCCCACAACAAAACCGAGGTTTTCCAGATGTGCCTTGATTTCCTGCTTTCCTCCGATTTTTCTGATGATGTTTTCCTCGCCTGTTTCTGCTAATGTAAGCGGCATCATAAGTACCTCCATTCCCAAACATTTTGTGCAGCATATGTATTAGTCTTCGCTAACCCCATGTGTGAAATAAGAGTTAGCTATTGCTAACCATATATTATCATATGACTGCGTACAGCCTTTGTCAATGCTATTTTGACTGTCGGCCGCAGTTTCATCACACTAACCAATGTGTTAGGGAATGCTAACTACCATTTTGTGCAAATTATCCATACTCATCCACCAGATTTTAACCTATCAAGTAAGGTTGCTTTTCACCTTACTCGCCGTGTGCCCCATGCGCTGCCATAGCAGCTTCCTCCTCTGCATGGGGCGTACATAAAAAAAATACCGCAAACCGCATAAAATGAGGTTTCCGGCATCCTTTAGGGTTGGGCTGTTCTAAAACAGTCAACAGCTCGTAGGGGAATCGAACCCCTGTTTCCGCCGTGAGAGGGCGGCGTCTTAACCGCTTGACCAACGAGCCATCTGATTGACACTTGCTTATTCTATTATATTTTCGTGAAGAATGCAAGTCTTTTTTACAATTTTTATGTGACAATCATAATTTTTCTTTTATAGGTTTACATAATATAACCATTGCGATTTCCCGACTCATGCGCTCCAATCTAACAGCCATACCTGATAATGCTCCGCGTCCTCCTGCGCAGGCTCTGCTTCCGCCTCTGTTACAAAAATGTCGGCAACGCGCATGGGTATCTCTACGCTGCTTTCGTCCGCAAACGTATACCGTACTGTCACACGGTCTTCCGCGTCATCGGAGACGGCTTCTCCCCTGCCGCCCGTCAGATTCAACATCCACGCTGCCGCCGTAACCGGATCTCTGTAGACCGCGTTGCGGTCCTCCCCGCCGTTTTCCCTGTCATACTCGGTCTGCGCCTGGATACCATCTAAAAAGCCCCTCTCCTCATAATCCGTAAACTGATATGTCCCGCCGATCAGATATGCCTCGTCAAATTCCGCCTTGGTAGAAATGTTGTTCAGATCATGAAGCACGCTGCCTGTCACCCGATAGTCCCCTTCTCCTCCCGCCCCCTGCCTGGCAAATTGAATCTCCTCCTTCCAAACCACCACATGAGGGTCGGAAGTCCATGCGTAATACCAGATTTCTGCGCTGCCCTCCTCTTTGGTCTCACCCTCATGCAGCGCAAAACGAAATTCATTGGGCCACGGACTGGAGAAGCCGAAGGTGTACACGTCTCCCTCCTTCTCTAACAGGGGCAGACTCTCATAGGCAGTCTCCTCATCCGCGTACATCCCCACCAACTGATTCCCGTACCGATCGCAGTATGCGTTGGCATAAACGCTGACAAAATCGTGCCTCAAAGCTTCCTCTGCCTCCTTCTCCTGCTGTTTTTCAGGGGCCCCCGGATTCAGCATTAGCCCCGCCGCCAGAGCGCACAATAGCACACCAAGCACAGCCGCCGTCACAATCCCGCTTTTCTTCCAACTGAGAATATTGCGGATACGGTTTTTTATCCCGCCCTCGCCAAAAGCCACCGGGCTTGCGTGAAAGCCCGATTTCTCACAGGAAAGCGACAAAAGCGCCCGCGAATACGCCTGCTTCACATCCTCCCCAAGCTGTCCTAACACCCTCTCATCGCAGGACATTTCCATATCGCTCTCCATCAGCCGAAAAGAAAGCCACACGAGTGGATTAAACCAGTGCAGGCAGACTGCACCCCAACCGATCAGCTTGACCAGATAATCCCTTCTGGCAATGTGGGCCCGCTCATGAGCGAGCACATATTGGCCTTCTTCTGCCGACAAGTACGACGGCAGATAGATTCGCGGACGAAGAATACCAAACACAAAGGGCGTGGCCATCCCTTCCAACTCAAACACACACCTTCCCGCCATTCCATCGGCTCCCTCCTTTGCAGGCCGCGCCCCGGACAAAAACCGCCGCAATCTGACCGCCGTCCAAACACTGTAGCCAAGCAGAACGCACACGCCTGTCATCCAAACCCACGCGCCCACAGCGAGAGCCTTTGTCCCCATCCCTGTCTCCTGCGCAGGAAACACACCTGCGGACACCATTGGCTTCGCCGCGCTTCCGTTCGTTTCGTCGGAAAAGTAACCCTTCCCCTGCCATACCTCCTGCTGCCCGTCGGAAAAAACTGCCTCGGACAGAATGGCCGTGTCCATTCGCAGCAGACTGAAACTACTGGTAAGAGAAATGGGGCACAACAGCCGAAACAGCACCACAGCCCAGAGCAGATAAGAAAATATCTTCGCCTGCCTGCGCAGCAAAAACCGCAATACAAGCACCGCCCCGATACAATACCCTGCCGTCAAACTCATATTCAGTATCTTAAGAAAAATCGCTGTCATGTCCATGAATCCGCCCTGTTCCTTTCCTGTATTTCCGTCCGATTCTCCTCATCCGGCAATCCCGTATCCGGATCTGTCCCAGCGCCGCCAGACCCGTCTGTGCACCGTCAGTTCCCCGTGTGCTCGTCGATCAGCCGCTTGATTTCCTCCGCCTGCTTTTTCGTCAGCTTCCCGCCTCCCATAAAAGCAGTCAAAAACCGGGGAATGGAGCCGCCGAAAGAATCCTCCACAAACTTTCTGCTCTTGTAGCTGTAAAACTCTTCCTCAGAGATGAGAGAGGTCACTACCGCATTTTCATTCTGAAAAATTCCCCTGTCGCACAATTTCTTTAACACCGTGTAGGTGGTCGATTTCTTCCAGTCAAATTCCTTCTCGCAAAGCTTCACCAACTCCGGGGATGCAATCGGTTCCCTCTGCCAGATCAGCTTCGCAAACCGGGCCTCCCCTTCCGCAAGTCTGTATTCTTTCATAAACGCCACTTCCCCATCCTGTCAAGACCAAGGGCAGCGATTGTAAACCGCTGCCCTGCATCCTTTTCTCTCTTATAATACCTTGCTCAAAAAATCAATCGTCCTGGGCTCCTTCGGATGGTCAAGCACCTCCTCCGGCGTTCCCTCCTCGATGATATAGCCGCCCTCCATAAAAATCACGCGGCTTGCCACTTCTCTGGCAAACCCAATCTCATGGGTGACCACAATCATGGTCATGCCGTCCCTCGCAAGCTCCTTCATCACCGCAAGCACCTCTCCCACCATCTCAGGGTCAAGAGCGCTGGTCGGCTCATCAAACAGCATGATATCAGGATTCATCTCCAATGCCCTTGCTATCGCCACACGCTGTTTTTGTCCGCCGGAAAGCTGACTGGGATAGGCCTGCGCCTTATCCGAAAGCCCTACCCGCTCCAAAAGCTGCATGGCTTTGTTCCCTGCATCCTCCTTGGAGAGGGTCTTTAAATGCACCGGCGCAAGGGTCATGTTCTTTAAGACATTCAAGTGGTTAAACAGATTGAAATGCTGAAACACCATGCCGATGTTTTCACGCACTTTATTGATATCCGTGTGCTTGTCGGTCACATCAAACCCGTCGATCACGATCTGGCCGGAGGTCGCCTTCTCCAACTGGTTCAGACACCGTAACAGAGTGGACTTGCCGCTGCCGGAAGGACCGATCAGCACAACCACCTCTCCCTCCGTCACTTCCAGACTGATGTCCTTAAGCACTTCCAGAGAGCCGAAATTCTTTTTTAGATTTTTAACGGAAATCTTTACGTCCGTATTACCTGCCACGGTTGATCCTCCTCTCAATCTGCTTGGAAATCTTACTCAATATGGTAATGACAATCAGGTACATGATACCTACAACAGCCCATGCCTGCAGGTTCTTAAACGTATTGCCCATAATGGTCTTACCCACATTTGTAAGCTCCGGAAATCCGATGACCGAAAGGATGGACGTATCCTTCAAGGTAATGATAAACTGGTTGATAATCGACGGGATCATGGTGCGCACCGCCTGCGGAATCACAATCAACGCCATCCCTGCGGCGTAGGAAAGCCCGAGGCTTCTGCCCGCCTCCATCTGCCCTCTGTCCACGCTCTGGATCCCGGCCCGGATAATCTCCGCCATATATGCGCCACAGTTCATGGAAAGGGCAATCGTACCGCCCTGCAGCGCACTCATTCTGAAATTTGTAAAGCCCAGACTCTGAATGCCGGACGGCACGCCAAAATAGATAAAATAAGCCAACACAATCAGGGGCACGCCGCGCACCGCATCCACATAGACCGTGCCGATAAAGTTAAGCACCCTGTTATGCCCCACATTCATCAGGCCGAAAATCATACCGATGACCGTGGCAAACACCAGTGAAAGCAGGCACAGCAAAAGCGTGTGCCCCATCGCCTTCAACAGCATTGTCCCGTATGTCTGTATTATCATTACCATAAACGTTTTCCTCTTATCTTAGTTGCCTAAATATTTTTCGATAATCTCGTCGTACTTGCCGTTTGCCTTGATGTTCTTCAATCCTGCATTGAACATATCCAAAAGCTCCTGATTCTCCGCATTCATGATCGCAAAACCGTAAGGCGCGCCCTCGCTCTCCATGCCCTCGGGAATGGTCAGCGCCAGATTACCCGTCTTGATGGAATCAGCCATGATCGGCGTATCTTCCACACATGCCGCAGAGTTGCCAAGGATCACATCCTGATACATGGTCGGTGAATCTTCAAACACGGTTGTGGTGAAGCCGTACTCATCCTTTAAGCTCTCGGCAAAATCCATGCCTGCGGTCCCGTTCTTCACCGCCACATTCTTGCCTTTCAAATCGGCAAAGCCCTTGATGTCGCTGCCCTCCGGAACGACGAAGGTCTGTGTCGCGTCATAATAGCCGTCAGAGAAAATCCAACCGGAGTCGATACGCTCCTGCTTGATGGTCGCGCCTGCGATCAGCGCATCCGCCTGTCCTGCCTGCACCGCGGCCACACCTGCATCCCAACCGAGGCTGTTCAGCTCATATTTGAAACCCTGATCCTCCGCAATCGCCGCCAACACATCCACGTCGATACCTACAAACTCACCCTTCTCGTTGGTGAACTCGAACGGGCGGAACACCGTATCTGTCGCAACCACCCAAACTTTATCGCCTGAAGCCGCACTGTCCGCAGGCGCTTCCTGAGCCGCGTCCGCTGCCGGAGCCTCAGCCGCCCCTTCCGCTGCCGGAGCCTCAGCCGCCCCTTCCGCTGCCGGAGCTTCCTGTGCTGCGCCGCCGTCAGAACCGCACGCTGTCACGCCAAGAACCATGCAGCCTGTCAAAACCATTGCCAATAATTTTTTCATAATATCCTCTCCTTTTCTACCGCAAAATGCTTTTTAACGCGAAAGACGGTGTACTGTACTGGCACTGACACCGTCTTTTCCCGCTTTCTTAAGTATATGGAGTTTTTGATCCCTTGTCAAGAACTTTGTATACAAACATACAAGTCTACAAGTCCGCCGCTGCGGCAAGAATCATCTCCACAGCCTTGTCAATCCCCAACTTTTCCGTGTTGATCGTCAGGTCAAAGTTTCTCGCATCGCCGTAGGTCTGCTTGGTATAATACTCGCAGTAGCGCTTTCTCGCCTTATCCACTGCGCGCACGTCACCCGCCACCTGATCCGCCGGCACCCGGTCCATGATCCCCGTCATACGCTTCACCCGCCAGTCAAAACCCGCATGGATAAACACATTCAGGCAATGGTCGAACTCCCGCAGAATATAATCCCCGTTGCGGCCCACGATCACACAGCTTTCCTTATTCGCAAGCTCCCTGATGGCATCCAGTTGAGCCTGCCATAACTCCTCCTCCAACGGCTTATTATAAAAGTCAAACAGACTCTGGGCAAAGCCAAAGTTTTTCGGCACCCGCTCATCCCATTTGCGCACCTGTTCAGGCGACAGGCTCTTTCCGGAGACGGCGGTCTTTAAAATGATATCCTTGTCATAGTATTCGATTCCCAGTTCCTTTGCCACGCGCTTTCCGATCTCACCGCCGCCTGCGCCAAATTCCCTTCCGATGGTAACGATTTTTCTCATACTTTTCCCTCCATAGTTTAATTGAGCTTGGCTCAATCGGTTAGACTAAGTCAAACAGACTGATCTGATTCGACTCCGGCAGATTCCCCAACAGTCCCAGGTGACTCATCAAATCCAGAACCGTCTTGGATACTTTCGTGCGCTGCCTGAAGTCATCCTTACTCAGAAACGGCCCGTCCTTGGCCGCCTCCACAATAGCGTCCGCCGCCTTCTCCCCTAGACCGTCAATGCTGTTTAAAGACGGCATCAATTTTCCGTCCACAATCTGAAACAATCTGGACTGCGCCGTGAAAATGTCGATGGGAACAAAGCCAAACCCTCTGGCGTACATCTCCTGTACGATCTTCATGTCTTTCTGGGTATCCTGTTCCTTTTTGGACAGTTCGTCGCTCCTGCGTTTATAATCCGCCATCTCGCTCTCCAAATGGGCCTGTCCCTGACACATAATCTCATAGGAAAAAGCCGAGGCACGGATGCTGAAATAAGCCGCATAGTAAGCCAACGGATAGTTGATCTTACAGTAGGCAATGCGCCACGCCATCATGACATAGGCCGCCGCATGGGCCTTCGGGAACATGTACTTGATCTTCTTGCAGGAACCGATATACCAGTCCGGCACCCCCTGCTCCTTCATGGCCTCAATCCACTCATCCTTCAATCCCTTGCCCTTACGCACGCTCTCCATGATGGTGAAGGACAAAGACGGCTCCACCCCCTGCTGCATCAGATAGATCATAATATCGTCACGGCAGCAGATCGCCGTGGAAATGGTCGCCAGTCCCTCCTCAATCAATGTCTGCGCGTTGCCAAGCCACACGTCCGTGCCGTGGGACAGGCCTGAAATCCGCACCAGATCGGTAAAGCACTTGGGTTTGGCATCTATCACCATCTGGATGACGAACTCCGTACCAAACTCCGGGATGCCAAGGCACCCCAGCTTACAGCCGCCGATCTGCTCCGGCGTGATGCCAAGCGCCTCCGTAGACTGGAAGAGGGACATCACCCCCTTGTCGTCCAGCGGAATCGTGGTCGGGTCAAGGCCCGTTAAATCCTGTAACATACGAATCATGGTAGGGTCATCATGCCCCAGGATGTCAAGTTTTAACAGGTTATGGTCGATCGAGTGATAGTCAAAATGGGTGGTGACAATATCCGTGGTCATATCGTTGGCCGGATGCTGCACCGGCGTAAAGGAATTGATGTCCTCCCCCACCGGCAATACCACGATGCCGCCGGGATGCTGTCCCGTACTCCTTCGCACGCCGGTACATCCCGTCACAATCCGGTTGATCTCGCAGGCCCGTTTATGCCTGCCCCTCTCCTCATAATAATTCTTGACATAGCCGTAGGCCGTCTTGTCCGCCAACGTGCCGATGGTGCCCGCCCGGTAGGTCTGGCCGTTCCCGAAAATCACCTCCGTATATTTGTGGGCCTTACTCTGGTATTCCCCGGAGAAATTCAGGTCGATATCCGGCTCCTTATCTCCCTTGAAACCAAGGAACGTCTCAAAGGGAATGTCGAACCCTTCCTTCCTGAGCGGCGTGCCGCAGACAGGGCAGTCCTTATCCGGCATATCACAGCCCGCGCCGCCGCCGTAGGCCCTTACCTCCTCCGAATCAAAGTCGTAATAATGACAGTTCGGGCACAGATAATGGGGACTTAGAGAATTCACCTCCGTGATTCCCGCCATATTGGCCACAAAGGAACTTCCCACGGAGCCGCGCGACCCCACCAGATAGCCGTCCTCCACGGACTTCCACACCAGTTTCTGGGCAATGATATACATCACCGCGAATCCGTTGGAAATAATGGAATGAAGTTCCTTTTCCAACCGGTCTTCCACAATCTTCGGCAGGGTTTCGCCGTAGAGCTCATGGGCCCTGTTGTAGCAGATATCCGTCAGCTGTTTGTCGCTGTCCTCGATCACCGGAGGACACTTATCCGGCCGCACCGGGCTCATCACGTCAATCATATCCGCAATCAGGTTGGTATTGGTGATCACCACCTCCTCCGCCTTGTCGCTGCCAAGATAGGAAAATTCCTCCAACATTTCCTCCGTCGTTCTAAAATACAGAGGTGCCTGGTTATCCGCATCCGGGAATCCCTGTCCCGCCATGATAATGCGCCGGTAAATCTCATCCTCCGGATTTAAAAAATGCACATCGCAGGTGGCCGCCACCGGCTTGTGGAACTGCTCTCCCAACCGCACAATCCGCTTGTTGATCTCCTGAATGTCCTCCATGGAGGTGATGCCCGGTGTCCGATCGGACTCGATCATGAAGCGGTTGTTGCCAAGGGGCTGTATTTCCAGATAATCGTAAAAATTCACAAGCCTTGCGATCTCCGCGTCGGACTTCTGCTCCAAAAGCGCCCGGTAAAGCTCCCCCGCCTCGCAGGCGCTCCCCAAAATCAATCCCTCCCGGTGTTTCGCAAACAGGCTCTTGGGGATTCTGGGCCTTCTGGAAAAGTAGGTCAGATGGGATTCGGACACCAGACGGTACAGGTTCATACGTCCCACGTTGTTTTTCGCAAGAATGATCGCATGGTAGGTAGGCAGTTTTTTGATGATATCCGGGCTTGCCTTTCCTCTTACGTTGATCTGTGCAAGGGTTGTGATCCCCTCCTTCTCCATCAGCCCAATCAGCTTCACAAAAATTTCCGCCGTGGCCTCGGCATCGTCCACCGCCCTGTGATGATTTTCCAGAGACACGCCGAGGGACTTGGCCACCGCATCCAGCGTATGCTTCTTCTGTCCCGGCAGGAAAATCCTGGCGATTCCCACCGTGTCCACATAAGTAAAATCGTGGGAAATTCCCTGCATGTCACAGTTTTCCATAAGAAAGCTCATGTCAAACTGGGCGTTGTGGGCCACCAGAATACAATTTTCACAAAATGCCAGAAACTGCGGCAGCACCTTGTCAATCTGCTCCGCCCCCATTACCATATCATCTGTTATTCCGGTAAGTTTCTCGATCTCGTAGGGAATGGGTGTCAAGGGATCCACAAAGGTGGAAAAACGGTCTACAATCTTTCCGCCGCTGACTTTTACCGCACCGATCTCTATGATCCGGTTCTTTGTCGGCGAAAAGCCCGTAGTCTCTATGTCAAAAACCACAAAATCCGCCTGAAAATCCTGCCCTTTTTCGTTGGTGGCAATCTCGTGGAGATCGTCCACCAGATATGCCTCCACACCGTAGATTACTTTGAAAAAGCTCTGCTTGTCCGGTTCCGGCTCTCCCGCCTCCTTACAGCGGTTTTTCTCCGCCTTCCAGAGATCCTCCCAGACATGGTTCGCGTCGGGAAAAGACTGTACCACCCCATGATCGGTAATGGCAATAGCCGGATGCCCCCACTTGTAAGCCCGCTTTACGATATCCTTCGCCTCGGACACGCCGTCCATATCGCTCATCTTCGTATGACAGTGGAGTTCCACCCGCTTTCTGACACTTCTGTCCTCCCGGGAAGTGGTAAAGTCCGGTATCTTCTTGATGCCTGCAAGGGAACCGATGGTCAGCTCATGGTCAAATTTGTCCAACATGGTCATGCCCTTGATTTTGACAAAGGTTCCCTCTTTCATAGCGCCCGTTATTTCATTGGCCTGCTCGTTATGTATGAAAAATTTCACCGTCATGGTGTCGGTGTAATCCGTGATATCGTATATCAATATCATCCGTTCGTTTTTGATTTCCCGCTTGTCCGTGCGGATTACCTTACCCCGGATGACCACCTCGCCCATCTCCCCGATGATCTCCTCGATGGGCATAGCCTCCTCCTCAAAATCCCGCCCGTAGATCACGTCCGGATTGTCGGATCGCTTCAGCGACCGCTTGAAATCTGACTTTTCCCTGCCGCCTGCAGCACGTCTGGACGGGAACGCTCCCCCCTGACTGCCGGCCAGGACCCTGCCGGAAGCCTCCGCCGCAGCAAGTTTTCCGCCCTGCGCCGTGCCTGCTTTCCGTAACGTTCCCGCTTCCCCAGGCTGCGCCGCACTGCCGGATTTTCCTGCTTCTCCTAAATATGCCGTTCCATCTGAATCACCGCCTGTCTGCGCGCCGTCTGCGGTGTTCGCCGCCTTTCCGTCGAATAGCGCTGCCCCTTTCATCTGCACGGAGAATCCCGCTCTGGCCGATATCTGCGCCACCTCCAAGGCCAGGCGGCGATCCTCCTCCTCACGGTTCTTGTCCGCCTTTTTCTCCTTGTAGGCAATCTCCACCTGTACCAAAATTCCACAACGCTCGTTATATATTTTTTCCAGAATGCGGGACAGCTCCTGCGCCTTTTCACGGCCAAATACCGTATCCTCCAACGTCAGCAGCATCTTATCCCCCGCAAAAGCAATGTCCGCCCGCTTGAACATGTTATACTCTATCGGTGAATTCTCCTTCAATTCCAAAAGGATACTCTCCCCGTAGGCATCCATCAATTTTTCCGGATCGTACTGTGCGGAGAGCGAAAAATGCTCATAAAACTTCACAACAATGGGCATATTCGGAAAAAACTGTTTCCCGATTTCCCGCTCCACCCGAAACACATCCTCCTTGCTGATCAGATGTTCCGATGCAATATAAACGCGCAAAAAATCCTTCCGTTTGGTGCTCGTCACCTTCTCCACAGCGACATTCTCAAACAGATCATGCAGTCCCGTATCTAATTTTAACGTGGGAAACACGTCAAAAAATGCTTTACTCATTCCAGTGCAACAGTTCCTCTCTGAGCGTATGTAAAAGTTCCGACTCCGGCACCTTTTTCACGATCTCGCCCCGCTTGATCAAAAGCCCCTCTCCGATGCCTCCTGCAATGCCGATGTCGGCTTCCTTCGCCTCGCCGGGGCCGTTCACCGCACAGCCCATAACCGCCACCTTGATATCCAGAGGAATGTCCTGTACCATCTCCTCCACCTGTTTTGCCAATCCGATCAGATCAATCTTTGTCCGGCCGCAGGTCGGGCAGGAAACCACTTCGATGCCGCCCTTTCTAAGCCCAAGCGTGCGCAGGATCAGCTTTGCGGACTTAATCTCTTCGACAGGATCACCCGTCAAGGATACCCGTATCGTATCGCCGATCCCCTGATGTAAAATAAGGCCCAGGCCGATGGCCGATTTGATATTTCCGCTGTTCACCGTCCCCGACTCCGTAATGCCCACATGCAGCGGATAATTGGTCTTCTGCGCTAAAATCTCATGGGCTTTGACACACATCATCACATCGGATGACTTTATGCTTATGACAAGATTGTCATATCCACAGTCCTCAATCATGCCCACCTTGTCAAGGGCGCTCTCCACGATTCCCTCTGCCGTCACACCGTGATATTTTTCCACAAGCCCCCGTTCCAGAGAACCGCTGTTTACCCCCACGCGAATGGGAATGCACCGCTCTTTCGCCGCCGCAACGACCTCTGCCACCTTTTCCTTCCCGCCGATATTGCCCGGGTTGATGCGAATCTTGTCCGCACCGTTTTCCATCGCCGCTATGGCCATCCGATAATCAAAATGGATATCCGCCACAAGCGGAATGTGAATCTGCTTTTTAATCTTGGCAAGCGCCTTTGCCGCCTCTTCTGTGGGCACCGTACACCGGATAATTTCACAGCCCGCCTTCTCAAGCCGCAGAATCTGCGCCGTCGTAGCCTCCACATCCTCCGTGGGCGTATTGGTCATGGACTGAATCAAAACAGGGTTTCCCCCGCCGATTTTCCTGTCCCCTATGGTGATTACTTTCGTCTGTTCTCTATGCGTTTTCAAGTCTGCCTCCCTGCTTTTACTGCTTTACTTCTTTTGCTGTTTCAAAATGAACGGAGTCATCGTCTTCATAAGCTCCTCTGAAATACGTTCTCCCTTTTCTTTCAAAAGTCTCTTCTGCTCTGCTTTTGCCCATTCGACTGCCTTAAGCTGATCTTCTAAACGTTCACTCAAAATTACATGATCTTCCATAGCCGTCTCCTTCATTTCTTCACTCAAACTTTATTATATAGGAAAATGTCCTCCAAAACAACTCAAATCCCCCTCTCTCCCAAAATCATCCCGCCTCCCGCGGCGGCCAGAAAGACCTGTTTCTCCACATGCCGCACAAACTCTCTCCTCCTGCCGCCCTTTCGCCGCCCCCGCCGCTCCAGATCCCTGACAATCTCCGAAACCGCCTGATAACGGTTCTCCGGCGCTTCAGCGGTACAGCGGGCAATGATCTCTTCCAGTTCCTCAGAGAGCAGAGGATTGTAACAGGAAGGAGAAAGCCTAGCACAGGAAGCCGCCTGGTCTGCGCCGGTCACCATATAGCAGAGCGTCCTTCCAAAGGCGTAAATATCGCTCCGCTCATCCGCCCATGCCCTCTTTCCCACCGTCCTGCGCTGCTCCGGCGCGGCAAATCCCATGGTATAGGCCATCTTTCCACTGTCCCTCTCCCCAAAGCTGCGAAAAGCCGCAGCGCCGAAATCCACAAGCCTGACCGAGCCGTCCCTGCACACCATAATATTATCCGGCCTGAGATCCCGATAAATAACAGGCTTTTCTCTCGTATGAAGATAGGAAAGCACATCCAGAAGCGAGGCCGCCCAAAACCTGGCCTGCTCCTCTCCGACAGCTCCCCTGTCTTGTATATATTTATGTAAACTTATTCCCGCAATATACTCCATGACGAGATACCACCCCTCCTCATAGAACAGCTCGTAGACCACCGGCAGCGCAGGGTGGCGCAGATCGCGCAGAAACGCCGCCTCCCGCATGATCCGGCCGCTCTCTTTTTCTTCCCCTTCCCACAACTGTTTCACCGCCGCCAGACGGGACAGACTCTCATCCTCGGCCAGATAAACACAGCCCTCGCCGCCCTGTCCCAACACGCCCTTAATTCTGTATTTTCCTAATCTGCTGTTTTCCATGCCGTTTTCTTTCATACCTCCTTCAATATTATGTAAACCATAACAATCTCAAAGTGCATTATTCTCCGCATTATGTAAACTAAATTTCACACCTCACATACACCGCCGAAAGATTATCGGTCTCCCCACGTCTCATGCAAGCCTCCCCGATCTCTGTAAGCCGCCTCGTGATCTGCTCCTCCCCGGACAGCGAAAACTCCCCCGTACTAAAATGCAGCACATCTCTCAACTCCTGTCTTGTCATCCGCCGCCTGAAACCGTCCGTGCACAGAAGAATCCCCTCCCCTCTTTGAAGGGAACCCATTCCATGCGCCGGTTTAAAATAGCCGAAGCTCCCCAGACACTTTGTGAGTTTTTCCCCGTCATGGACATGATCCTCAGTAAGCTGCTCCATGCGCCGTCTTCGCAGGCGGTACGCCCTGCTATCCCCAAGATGCCACAGCAGATACGTCCTTTCCCACAAAACCGCCACCGTCATGGTTGTCCCCAGAGAAATCCCCTCCTCTGCCGCATACCGTTTCAGCTCACCCTGCATATGAAAAACGAGCCTGTCCAGAGACCGCCGAATGACCCAAAGCCGCTTTCTTCGGTGAAGCATATAAAGAAGATCTCTGTAAAACCATTGCCTGAGCCTGTCCGCCACATATCCGCTGGCCTCCTCCCCCGCAGATATACCACCCATCCCATCACACACCGCCGCCATAAGAACTCTCCCGCGGCGCGTCAACACCTGCTGCAACACAAGCGCATCCTGATTCCCCCTGTCGCTCCTGCCACGACACCAGTAAATTCCGGTCTCATACCGCATTCCTTCCACTGCCTCCCTTCACGCATAAAATAGCGCTAGATATTTTATTTTCCATAACTAAATCCTAATTTAACTTTCATCAAAACAAGAAAAATTGCGGGATACCCGCTAAATCTGCCTTAAAATCCACGAATGGGATTCGATGTGACTATCATACTATATTTTTTCCGGAAATGCAATCAGGCGGAAGACTTTTCTTCCGCCTGCCAGACGCCGCTCCGCATCAACGCAGCAGTCTCATAATATCGTTGTACATAATAAAGACCATCAGCACCATCAGCACCACCAGTCCGGCGAAGTGCACCATCCCCTCCTTCTCCGGCGGCACCGGTTTCCCGCGCACCACTTCCACCAACATGAACACCAACCGCCCGCCGTCTAAGGCCGGAATCGGCAGAAGATTCATAATACCCAGATTGACGGAGAGAAGCACCACAATCTTCAACATGGTCAAAATAGCGTAGGAGGTGCCATAGTTCTTCTCCGCCAGATCGTAACTTTCTCCCACCACTTGGGCAATCCCCACGGGGCCCGCCATATCGTCCTTCGACACCTTCCCTTTTACCAACATGGCCAGACTCTTGTAGGTGAGCTTCACCCAGTATTCCACCTCGTAGAAACCATACTGGAACACCTGCAGCGAGTTACACTCCAGATATTCCAAACTGTTGGTAATTCCCATATAATAACGCCCGTCTTCTTCACTGTACTGCGGCGCAAGGGTGGTCACCGCTTTCTCCCCGTTTCTCTCATAGGTAATCTCCATCGTTTCGCCCTGATTCAACTCAGAAATAATGGAAACTTCCCGGTAAAAATGAATCGGCTCATGCCCGATCTTCGTGATCACATCCCCCTGCCGCAAGCCCGCTTCACTGGCGGCGGAGCCTTCCATGACCGAACCCACCACAGGCAGGTCAACTCCTGTGAACACACACAAAACCACCGCCACAAGAAAAGCCAAAATAAAGTTAAAGAAAGGCCCTGCAAAAACAGTGGCTATCCGCGCCCAGACGCCGGCCTCCGTAAAGGCCACGCCCTCCCCCGCTTCCGCACGCTCCTCACTGATTCCATTCTCCCCCTCCAGGCCATCCTCGCCCTCAAACATACAGGCGCCGCCAAAGGGCAGAAGCTTTAGAGAACATTTTGTGCCCCCCGCCATAAAGGAAAAAAGGGTTGGCCCCATGCCAACGGCAAATTCCACCACCCGGATGCCGTTTTTCCTGCCGATCAGAAAATGACCCAACTCATGGGAAATCACCACAAGTCCAAATACAATGATAAATAAAATAATTGTTCTAATAATCAAACCGCTACTCTCCAAATTTCTGTCTGATATACTCGTAGGTCTCAGACTCCGCAGACAAAATCTCCTCCAGCGTAGGATTTTCCACCACTTTATGGGCATCCATCGCCATCTCTATCAACTCCGGAATCTGCAAAAAGCGAATCCGTTTCTCCAAAAACAGCGCCACCGCCTTCTCATTCGCCGCATTGAACACGGTCGGCAAAGAACCGCCCCTCTCGGCGGCGCGGTAAGCTAGCGCAAGCCCCCGGAACGTATCCGTGTCCGGCTTTTCAAAGGTAAGGCTTCCAAGTTTACATAAATCTACCCGATCAATATTCATCGGCCTTCTATCCGGGTAAAACAGCGCATACTGGATCGGCAGTTTCATATCCGGCGCACCCATCTGCCCCATGATGCCGCCGTCCGCATACTGCACCGCAGAATGCAGGATGCTCTGGGGATGCACCACCACCTCGATCTGCGCAAGTTCCACATCAAAAAGCCATTTTGCCTCCATCACTTCCAATCCCTTATTGCACAGGGACGCAGAATCAATGGTAACCTTCTTCCCCATGGACCAGTTCGGATGTTTGAGGGCATCCTCCACCGTCATATCCGCAAGCTCTTCTCTTGTTTTTCCCCGAAAGGGACCGCCGGATGCCGTGAGCAGTATTTTTTCCACCCGCGCTCTGTTCTCTCCGTGCATAGATTGAAAAATGGCGCTGTGCTCACTGTCCACAGGCAGAATAGAAACGTTCTTTTTCTTTGCCAGCGGCATAATAATATGTCCTGCCGTCACCAAAGTTTCTTTGTTTGCAAGAGCAATATCCTTTCCTGCCTCAATGGCTGCCATGGTGGGCCTGATGCCAATCATCCCCACAATACCTGTAACAAGCACTTCCATGTCCGCCGCTGCAGATACCTCCAAAAGCCCCTCCATGCCGCTTGCGATGCGCACAGGCAGGTCAGCCACCCGCGTTCTCAGATCAGCCGCCGCCTTCTCATCCCAAAGGGCGGCAATCCTCGGTTTAAATTCCCTGATCTGTTCCTCCAACAGCGATACATTGGAACCCGCCGCCAGGGAGACCACCTCCAGGTTCTTCTCTTTTCTGACAATATCAAGCGTCTGCGTCCCAATGGAACCGGTGGAACCCAAAATACCTATCTTCTTCATCTTATGTCCGTCCTCTCACGCCTTCGTCGAAAACATCATAACAATAAAAATCCCGGCAAACACAATCGGCGCCGCCACGATCACACTGTCAAACCGGTCCATAATCCCGCCGTGGCCCGGAATCAGCTTACCGTAATCCTTAATCTCATGATCCCGTTTTACCGCCGAGGCTGCCAGATCTCCCACCATGGAAACAAGCGCCCCCACTGCACCCAAAGCCGCCGCAAAAGGCAGAGACAGCGCTATTTGTGTGTAACTGTTTATCACAAAATGCGTATAAAGAATAAACAGCAGGGCCGCCCCCGCCACGCCGCCGACCGCGCCCTCAATGGATTTCTTCGGACTTAAGTTCGGAGCCATCTTATGCCTGCCAAAAAGCACGCCCACACAGTAAGCGCAGGTATCGCTGCCCCAGGAAGCCAGAAACGCAAACCATACCAGATAAACGCCTTCCGGAATCCCTTCCCGCAGCAGATAGAGAAAAGAAAGCATCACCGGCCCATAAAGGAAACAAAACATGGCCGACATCACCTGATTGGCATGGTACTTCGGAAAGGCAAATACATAGACAAACAAAAAGGCGAGAAAAGCCGCCACGATCACCAATACCATCGCGCACAGGGATGCCTGGACACCCCATGCCAAAGCTAACCCCAACACACCATAGTAGACTAGCGTCATCACCAGACCCACCTTGACCAGAGCGCCCGGCTCAAACGCCTCCCCACGCACCTTACAGGCATCTGTCAGCTCCAGATAGGCAATCATGGAGACAAGAAAAAGCACCACCGCCAAAAGTGATCCTCCCGTCAGAAGCACCACCAAAGCGATCACCACCAACAGGATCCCGCTCAGTAACCTTGTACGAAACATAAAGCGCCTCCTATTCCGTGACCAGACCGTAGCGTCTGTCCCTCTTATTATATGCCGCCACCGCCTTCTCTAATTCTTCTTTTGTAAAATCAGGCCAGGCCACCGGCGTAAAATAAAATTCTGTGTAGGCCAACTGCCAAAGCAGGAAGTTGGAAATTCTCTGTTCGCCGCAAGTTCGGATCAGAAGGTCCGGGTCGGGAATCCCCGCCGTGTCAAGCATCCCGTCAAACCGCTCCTGAGTGATATCCTCCGGCTGTAACATTCCCTCCCGTACCTGCACCGCAAGCTTCTTTGCAGCGCGGATGATCTCATCCCTTCCGCCATAGTTAATGCCGATCTGGAAATGAAGGCCCGTATTCTCTTTCGTCGCCTCCTCCAACTCCCCAATCCGCTTCCTGATGTCCTCGTCCAACCTTGATTTCTCACCAATCACGCGCACACACATGTTATTTTTCGCCGCCGTCTTCAAACAGGTCTTCATGTAATTGCGAAGAAGTCCCATCAACGCACTCACTTCGTCCTCCGGCCTGTTCCAGTTTTCCGTGCTGAACGCGTACACCGTCAGATATTGGATTCCCATACGGTAGGCCTCCTCACAGATAACCTCCACCGTCTTTGCACCCTGCACATGGCCATAATTGCGAGGCATTCCCTTGCTCTTAGCCCATCTGCCGTTACCGTCCAGAATGATCGCTACATGCTGTGGAATCTTATTTTGTTCCGCCATCTCTTCTCCTATATCATAACATTTGCTATTATCACCGCAATAAAACTTATGTAAACCAGAAAGTCAAACCGCCAAACAGAAAAAGGAGCAACAAAATCTCCGATTCTGTATGCCCCTCTTATTATCACACGGTCAAAATTTCTTTTGACTTCTCCTCCACCAACTTATCCACTTCCTTGATAAATTTATCTGTCAGTTTCTGAAGTTTGTCTTCCAATTCCTTGATCTCATCCTCCGAGACCTCGGTCTTCGCCAACTTCTTCAAGGCATCGTTGCCGTCCCGCCTCGTATTGCGGATTGCCACTTTATTCTCCTCGCCGCGCTTTTTGATATCTTTCACCAATTCCTTACGACGTTCCTCAGTGAGTTCCGGAAACACCAGACGGATCAGGGAACCGTCATTCGTAGGTGTAATTCCCACATCGGATGCCATAATCGCCTTCTCAATCTCCTTGATCAGGCTCTTCTCCCACGGCGCGATCTGCAAAACTCTCGCCTCCGGAACGGTGATATTGCCCACCTGCTGGATGGGTGTGGGAGTTCCATAATAATCCACCTTAATCTTATCAAGGACATGAGGATTGGCACGTCCCGCACGGATCGCCCCCAGATCATTCACCAGAAAATCATAAGACTTCTGCATCTTTTCCTCATAAGTCTTCAATCTCTCGTCCATACTGTAATCCTCCTGCTAATCATACAGTTACCTTTGTGCCGTTAAACTTCCCTTTGACGGTGTTCACGATACTGTTTTCCTGATTCAGGCCGAACACCCACATGGGCATTTTATTATCGCGGGCCAGAATGGAAGCTGTCAAATCTACCACCTGAAGATTTTTTTCGATTACTTCGTCAATCGAAATTTCCTCATATTTTCTCGCATTCGGGTTATTTCTCGGATCGTCGTCATAGACACCGTCCACCGCCTTCGCTAAAAGGATCACATCCGCATCCACTTCCACGGCCCGAAGCACTACCCCCGTATCTGTAGAAAAATAGGGATGACCCGTACCGCCCGCAAAAAAGACCACCATATTTCTCGCAAAGTATTTATTTGCCCTGTCTTTAGAAAAAAGCTTTGTAAAGGAGCCGCACTCAAAAGGTGTCAGGACCGAAGTCATCATGCCCACTGACCGAAAGATCTCCGACACGTAGATACAATTCATGATCGTGGCCAACATACCAATCTGGTCCGCCTTCGTCCTGTCTATATTTTCACTGGATCTGCCACGCCAAAAATTGCCGCCGCCGATGACGATGCCCACCTGAATGCCGTCATCCACCAACTGTTTTACCTGCATGGCAACATTCCGCACCGTTCCCTCGTCAAATCCCGTTTTCTTCTCACCCGCAAGAGCTTCTCCGCTTAACTTCAAGAGTATACGCTTCATATTAACCCTCATATCAGAATTTATTTTTTCTTCTTGAACTCCTCAAAGAAGGAGGTCGGATTCACATCTGCATAGCACTGTGAACACATACCTTCGATCACCGCGCCGTTATTGATCTGTACAGACTTGGATTTGATATTGCCCATCACGATAGCCGTCGTATCCAGAATAACCGGACCCTGCACATCGATATCGCCCTTCACCGCACCTGCGACAACTGCGCTGGTAGCTGTAATATTACCAATCACAACGGAATTCTGACCGATCTTAACGCTGCCAAGGCTGTTCACCTCGCCGGTGATCTTGGAACCCTCTGCAAAAATCTCAGCTGCCTTGGAATTACCCTGAATCGTACCTGTCACATTCAGTTTGCCGAGAATGTCCAGATTACCGTTTACCGTACCGATCAGCTCCAAAGAGCCTTCCGATACAATATCACCTGTTATTGTCATGCCTTCGGTCACAACTGCCGTCTCATCCACCGCTACGCGGTTTGCCTGTGCTTCCATAGTCTTTCCTTTTCCTCCCCTAGTCTCAGCTTTCTCCACTTCTTTTTCAGGTGTCTCCACCTCTGCTAAAATTTCCTCTGCCATTACAGGTTCTGCCTCCTCTTCTACTGCGGCCTCTACGGTCTCTGTGACCGCCGGCTCTTCTATCGCAATTTCTTCTTCCGGAATCTCCGGTTCCTCTGTCGTAATCTCCTCTGTCACAGCCTCCACCTCTGCCGGTTCTTCCGCCACAGGTTCAGGCTCATTCACCACAGGCGCTTCTTCCGCCTCCGGTTCGGGTACAGCCGCGATTTCCGGCTCCAACCCTTCTATCTTATCCAACATATCACTCAGATCCAACGAATCAAGCGACATGCTCTCAGCGGGCGTCTCTGCGGTTTCAGCAGCTACGGCAGCCTGCTCTTTGGCCTGTCCTTGCGCTGCCAGAGCTGCTTCCAACTCTTCTTCCGGCATCAATTCATTGACCGCCTGGGATAAGTCATCCTTCAAATCCGAAAAAAATCCCATTCCCTAATCCTCCATTCTTTAATCATTGCTTATATGATGAATCTCTTCCGTATCATCTGTGATCGGAAGGAGCTTCGTATCTTCCATAGCCTGAATCTGCTCGATCAGCCTCGGCAGCGCCTCCACCGTCGAATTTTTATCGGAAGCATCGTGCATCAGTATGATCGCCTCAGGAAAACTCTGCAAATTTGCCGTTGAATTTCTCACGATGGCATCTGCGCTTATATAACCCGAGGTAGCGTCGCCTGATACGATATTCCAGTCAAAATAACTCATATCCTGCTCTTCCAGATAAGCAATCAGCTCATGCATGTCCACCCTGCTCACCGTATTGCTGCTGCCGCCGGGAAATCTGCAATATCTGCACCAAACGCCGGTTGTGTTGTAGAGAAACTCCTGTAACTTCGTAAGATCCTCCACAAAGCTTTCTTTGGACTGGTATATCTCATTGTACTTATGGCTGTAGGAGTGCATTGCAAGGGTATGTCCCTCCTCTACAATCCTTTTATATAACGGTTGATATCTCTCTTCCTCTTTCCCGACCACAAAAAAAGTCGCCTTTACATCGTACTCTGCTAAAATATCCAGTATCCTGCCGGTATTGCCGCTCGGACCGTCATCAAAGGTGAGGTATACCTTTCTCACTCCATCCCCGGTTTCCGCAGCAGCGCCGTCCTCGTCAGATTGTCCTTGTCTCACCTCGTCCACACCGGCAGCCGTATACACGCCAGATTCTCCTCCTTCGGAGGTCTGGCTCACAGCCATCACCGGAGCTGCAGAATCACGAAGCTCCCGCAATTCGCGTTTCGCCTCATAGAGATTGACTCCTAAAACGATGCAGAGAGTCAACAATATCAGTATCGTGGAAAGCGGAATCATGACGAGCAGCCGTTTCATCAACTGAAAACGCGCATCCCGTTCGGCATCCATCTCATCAGTTCCTTCTTTGAAAATCAAGCATATAACTGCCTGATTATCTACTTTTTATCTCGCATTCTACTATACTATACCACATTCAGGAGATTACGAAAAGAAATTTCGTGAAAAAAGCGCAAGAAAATTTCGCCAGAAATGATTTTAATCGTATCCTGCCGGTCAAAGAATAGAAAATCTGTTAAGGAATGTGAAAAGCTCTTTGAGGAATTCTATTTTAGCTAATGCAGTTGCTTAAATCGTTCGATTTGGATATAATAATAGTACAAAGGAAGGAGTGGTTGTATGTCGATCAGCGCAACAGAGCTTAAAAATAATCTTGGAAAGTATCTGATTTTATCCGCTACGGAAGATATCTTTATCACGAAAAACGGAAAAGTAATAGCAAAACTGACCAATCCCTATCAGGACAGAGTGGAAACTGCAAAATCCTTATTTGGCATCCTGCCCAAAGATGCCGATATAGAGGAGTCCAAAAGAGAAAGGCTTGGTGCAAAATAATTGAAAGTATTGATCGATACAAATGTGATCATTGATGCACTGACTTCCAGAGAACCTTGGAACGAAAGTGCCGAAACAATCTTTATTATGGCCGCAAATCATATGATGGATATGTATATTACTGCGAGTTCCGCAACAGATATCTACTATTTGGTGAGAAAATACCTTCATAGTGCAGATCAGGCTAAACAGGTAATGGAAAAATTATATTCTCTTGTTGGAATACTCACAGTGTCAGGTGCTGAATGTATAGATGCTCTTGCATCGTCTATCAGCGATTATGAAGATGCTGTGGTTGAAAGAGTATCTGTAAAAGCAGATATGGATTACATTATTACCAGAAATGTAAAAGACTATCAACAGGGAATGATGAAAACAATTTCCCCTGACGATTTTATTGTCTTAATGGGGGAATAACTTCTTCCACAAAAAACCCCTGCAAATGCCTGTTTATCAGCATTTACAAGGGTTCTTCTGTTCTGGTTCAAATCGGTCTGTAAAAAGTTTACATGCCCATCTGCTTTGCAACCTCTTCCGCAAAGTTCTCTTCCTTCTTCTCAAGACCTTCGCCGGTCTCAAAGCGGACAAATCTCTTAATGGAAAGCTTTGCATTGTTCTCCTTGGCAACCTGCTCGATATACTTCGCCACGGTCTGCTTGCCGTCCTCCGCCTTCACGTAAACCTGCTCTAAGAGACATACCTCCTTAAGCTCCTTGTTCAAACGGCCGTTTACCGCGCCCTCGATCACCTTCTCAGGCTTGCCTGCCATCTTCGGATCGTTCTTGATCTGCTCTGCAAGAATCTCCTTCTCGTGAGCTTTGTACTCCTCGGACACCTCATCGGTGGAAACATACTTCGGATACAGAGCCGCCACCTGCATGGCAACGTTGTTAAGCGCTTCCTTCACCGCATCGTTGACAACGTCCGTAGCCGCCTCCACGATAACGCCGATTCTGCCGCCGCCGTGCACATAAGTCACCGCGCAGCCGTCCGCCGCAGTTACCTTCTCAAATCTTCTGATGGTCAGATTCTCGCCGATCACGGCAACCTTGTCAACAAGTGCATCCTTCACGGTCTTGGACTCATCCAGATGCCATTTCTCCGCAAGGAACGCATCCAGATCCTTCGCGTCGGACTCCACTGCCTGCTTCGCCACCGCTTCCACATACGCCTGGAAATCCTCGTTCTTAGCCACAAAGTCTGTCTCGGAGTTCACCTCCACGACAGCCGCCGTCTTCTCATCCTTCACTGCCACGCGGCAAAGACCCTCAGCTGCGATTCTGCCTGCTTTCTTCTCCGCCTTCGCCTGGCCGTTCTTTCTCAAATACTCTACCGCTGCATCCATGTCGCCGTTCGTCTCGTTCAGAGCCTTCTTGCAGTCCATCATGCCCGCACCGGTCATCTCTCTCAACTCTTTTACCATTGCTGCTGTGATAGCCATCTATTTTCCCTCCTGATTGATCTAAGTTATTTTTTATGCTTCCTCGTCGGTCTCCTCAACTTTCTCCATCTCAGCCTCGGACGCATACTCGTCAGCCTCTGCGCCCTGGTTCGCCTCAACAACCGCATCCGCCATCTTGGACACGATCAGCTTAACCGCACGAATCGCATCGTCGTTTCCGGGAATGATATAGTCAAGCTCCTCGGGATCACAGTTGGTATCACCGATGCCGATCAGGGTAATGCCGAGATTATGCGCTTCCTGTACGCAGATTCTCTCCTTCTTGGGGTCAACCACAAAGATGCAGTCGGGCGTTCTGGTCATATTCTTGATCCCGCCCAGGTTCTTCTCCAACTTCTCCCACTCTTTTTTGATCTTGATAACCTCTTTTTTAGGGAGCACCTCAAAAGTGCCGTCCTCCGCCATTCTCTCAATCGCTTTCAATCTCTCGATTCTGGACTGAATCGTCTTAAAGTTGGTGAGCATGCCGCCCAGCCATCTCTCATTGACATAGTACATACCGCAGCGCTCCGCCTCAGTCTTCACCGCGTCCTGCGCCTGCTTCTTGGTTCCTACGAAAAGAATGGTGCCGCCCTGAGCCACCACGTCAAAGACCGCCTTGTAGGCCTCGTCCACCTTACCCACGGACTTCTGTAAGTCGATGATGTGGATGCCGTTTCTCTCCGTGAAGATATAAGGAGCCATCTTGGGGTTCCATCTTCTGGTCTGATGTCCGAAATGAACACCTGCCTCCAACAACTGTTTCATTGAAATAACGCTCATAATTCTACCTCCGTTTGGTTGTCTGCCATATACCTTGCGCCTCCCTGCCACCCCTGCATTCCGGAGCACCGGCATGGGCTGGATATATGTGATTAATTGGATTCTGCGCGTCTTGCGCGCACTTAAACACTATACCATAAAAAAATCCCCCATGCAAGAGGGAAAACGGGAAAAGAACCGTCTGCGGTAAAGCAGGCGGTTCTTTTTCTATCAATTTTGGAACATATCCACAATATTTTTGAGTTTTACCACATTTTCCGAATTGGTCTCCACCAACTCCGCGTTGCCCTCCACCAACTGGGAAACGTCCTCCGTCTTCTGTGCAATGCTGCTGATATTGTCTGCCGCCTCCGCAACAACCTGGGTGATATTGTTGACCGAATCCGCGATCTCCACAATAGCGGAAAGCAGCGTGTCCACTTCATTGCCGATTTCCTTCATATTCGCCTCGAAATCCGAAGCGTCCTGTGTATATTTTTCCGCCACTCCCATAAAATCGCTGTAATCCTTGAGCACGGTCTCTTCCAGGAAGGAAATCGTCTCCTGCAGACAGGACTCCATGTTCTCCACGGCATGATTCACCTCTGTGGTGATCCCGTTAATATTGCTGATCGTGGCGGATGTCTGGGATGCCAGACCGCCGATCTCGTCCGCAACTACCGCGAAACCTCTGCCTGCCTCACCCGCTCTCGCCGCCTCGATAGACGCGTTTAACGCCAACAAATTTGTCTGTCCGGAAATATCCAAAATAGACTGGGTGAGCTGATTGATCTTCTCCACCGCCCGCGCCTGTTCCATCGCTTCCGCGCTCTTCTCCTGCACGCCGCGGTACATCTGGGTCGTCTTGTTCTGTGCCTCTCCCGTCGTATTTTTCAAATCGTCAGCGCGTTGCTTGCTCTCCAGGGATGCCCGTTCTCCCTCTTTGGAGTTGTCACGGATCGCCTGCGCACGCTGCTTAATCTGATTGACCGTATTGTTAACCGTCTCCATGGATGCTGCCGTCTCCTGCATAGCCGCCGCCAGACCCTGGGTCATCTCCGAGTTTTCCCCGCTCATGCCATGCACCTGTTCGGTGGTATCTGACAGCTTAAGCAGCGTCTCATCCAGATCCGAATAGGTGGTCTGGATATCCGCCACCATGGAACGCAGGCTTGCGCGCATCTCTCTGAGGGAGTTGGCCATATTACCGCTCTCGTCATGGCGCTTACACAGTTTGTCACTGTTGGCATTCTTCGCAAAATTAAACTGGGCCGTGTTGGACACGATTTCATTAATCTGTGTGATCGGCTTTGTGATCGCCATTCCCATAATGGTTCCGATGACAACCGAACACGCCACCGCAATTAACATACCGATCATGATCAGCATGGTAATCCTGCTTGCTGCGCTCTTCATCTCAGATTCCGGCGCCGTCAGCACGTAACGCATCCCGTTGGTGAGCGTTACATAACACATGTCTTTTAATTCGCCCTGATAAGTATAATTGACGGGCTTTCCCTCCATCGCCGGATCAGCCAACGCGCTCGTCATTTCTCCGGAATCTTCAAGCCCTGAAATTGCAGTCCCGGCATCAATGGACTTGTGGTAAGAAATATTGCCGTTTTCATCCGCCAGAAAAGCGGAACCGGTCTCAAATACCGTCGCATTGTCCACCGTAGACGTAAATTTGTTAAAGTCAATATCCATACCGATAATACCCATGGATTCCCCGTCTATGACAATCGGTATCACATAGGAAATCATATATACGTTAATATTGGAATTTAAGTAGGGCGCCATCCACATCGCTTTCCCGTGCTGCACGGGTATGTAATACCAACCCACATGCTCCAGATCATCCGGTGAATACATGGTGAAATCTGTAGGAACAAGCGCCTCAAACTCTTCCGCGTCGCTGTTCCGGCTCCAGAAAACACCGCTGTCCGGCTCCGTAAACTCCGGGTTATACCGAATATACGCCGTCAGCGCGCCCTCCGTGTTGCCGCCCACCTCGTAGAGCATCTCGTTCATAATGGCCGTAAACTGATCTACATAAGCCTTGCTTGTCTTAAAGGCCTCCACGTCGGTCAGCTGCTGCAGAGCAATCTCATACGCCGTATTCACGGACTGTTCCACCCTGCTCATCTGCGCATTGAGCGCTGCCGCCTGGTTTGCACAGGCATACTGCATTTCCTTCTGGGAATCGGCATACACTGTCTTTCTGGAATTCAAAATGCTGACACCACCGCAAATGAAAGATGTCAGAAGTGTACACACAATTACCGTAGCCAAAATTCTCGCTTTGATTGATTTCATAACGTCTCTCCTTTTGTTGTCTGTTTTCTATACTACTGGCCCGTTACAATCTTCGCAATCTGCTCTTCCGTCGCACCTGCGGGAATTTGAAAGGTTCCCGCCCTGAGCTTCTTGTCGTAGCCGTGCTCGCACAGATATGTGTCATAAGAAGATGCCGAGGAAACAACTCCGGCCGCCTCCAGTTTTTTCGCTATCGTATAGGAGCTGTCGCCGCCAACGATCGTGACACTCTTTGTCCCTGAGGAAGGGGTGGACGCACCGCCGCTCTCCTCTGTCCCTGCCGATGACGGTTTCTCCGTTTCGTCTTCCTCTGCCTTAACCTGCGCAGATTCCCCATCGTCATCCTGCTTGTTCATCTCATTGGTGTCCGCCTTTGGTTTCTCCGCCCCCGCCGCCGGGGTTGTCTCTTGTGCGGGCTTCGTCTCTGCAGGCGAAACAGAGGTCGGTGTCTGCACAGGTTCCGGCGTATCTACCGTTGGTTTCTGCTCCGCCTCCGGCTTCACCGCCACATCCTTTTTAACCGGCGTATCTGCCGCCGTTTCCCCGTCTTCCGGCTCCTTTTCCTCCTCATCGGAAGGTTCCAACAGACGGGTATCCTCTATCATACCCAGTTCCTTGGCCCTGGCTATCACTTCTTCATCCGTCATTTCTCTCTTTTTTGTACCGCCTGACAGCGCAATCCCCATGATGACCGCCGTCACAATCATTCCGAGACCAAGTCCCCGGAAATAGTATTTTTTCTCCATTCTATACGCCCTCGAACAGATCTATCACCAGTTTTACCTCGCCAAGCCCAAGCCCAAGTTCCTTGGCTATCGCCATGTTGGACTTTCCCGCCTTGTGAAGTTCCAGAATTCTCTCATTGCTATTACGCCCGTTATCTTTTCCTTTGGCAAACTGAATATCCACCCCGCGGGGTTCCTCGCTCACAAGCGAAGATGAAACATCCCTGCGGTTTCCAAATCCACGGCCCACGTCAGGTTCCCGGTTCCCAAACCCACGGCCCGCGTCAGGTTCCAACCTCTCAAACCCGCGGCCTGCATCGAGTTCCCGGCTCTCAAAGCCGCGGCCCGCGTCAGGTTCCCGCCTGCCAAAAATCCCTAGCTCCGCAAAGGCCGCGCTCGTGGAAAGCTCCTGCTCCTCGGCCACATAATCCGCCTCCGGTTCATGAATAATCTCCACCCGCCTCGGCCGTATCGGTTGAAAATCAACCTCTTCCTCCGCCTCGACTATCTCCTCCGATTCCGCTGCGGGCTCCCACTCCGGCTCCGCCTTCGGCAGGATCTCCTCATACTCGACGACATCCTCGCCCCCAGCTTCCCGGACTCCCTCCACCACCTCGGGCGAGTAAGCCCTGGCACTGTGCAGAGACCACAAATCGGTCCTTGTATCTTCCACTGCGCCCATCACAGACTGCACGGCTTCCTGAACCGCCTCCTGGGCTTCCCTTGCAGAGAGCTCCGCGTTGTGAATCCGCATCAGGGCTCCCTCGGCTGCCGCCTCTGCGTCCTTCGCCCTTTTCGCCGTCTCGCCGGCCGTAATCTCCGCATCGCGCATGGTCTGCCGAATCTCCTCCGCAACCTGATTCGCCTCCCCGATACTGGCCATCAGCGCATCATGTTTGTCATTCAGCATATCGTAAAGAAAGGTAACTTCCTTGTGATTTTTGTTGATTTCTTCCAAAACGGTGTCCGAATACTCATTCACCGCCATGATCTTTTCGTTCGCAACGCGTTCCATGGCACGCTCTGTCTTCTCTATGGAGTATCCGATCGTCTCGTCCACGATATCGGAGACCCTTTCCCTGACGCGCTCCGTCTCACTCTCCACCAGTTTCCTGATCTCGGCCTCGCTGATTAGCTGCACCTCTTCATCCACGTTCTTCTTTCCCGACGGCAGCAAATATCCTACCAGGAACACCCCTGCCCCAATGATAATCAGAACGATCTCTATTACACTCATGCTTTTTCCTTTCGTATTCCGGCTTTATGCTTGTTGGATGTTATCCCTTCGTATCAAAGGTACTCATGCCCATACCCTTCAACAGCACCTTACCGTCAGACTCCTGCTGCTTCTTCTTCCGGTCTTTTCCGCCGTCTCCGTGATATTCATTGCTTCCCTTCTCTTTGGCATCGAACTTTTTCTGGTGGTTTTCCGCCTTGTCACCCTGATTGACCCGTTTTGTCTGTCTCTCTACCTGCTTCGTCATCTGCTGACCGAAATTGGACTGATCCACCAGTCCCTTCGTGTCCTCATTGTGTTTGACTGTCGTAAAATCCTGGGCTCTTGTAATCTGCCCCTGCATTTCCACAAAACCTATCGCCATGGTTGCTCTCCTTCCAAAATTTCGATCATGCGGAGAATGCTGCATTTCAGGCATTCTCCTGTGTGAAACGGAGTTGCGAAGCAACTCCTAGAACTTCTCCACGAAACAGCCTTTGCTGTGAGTGGCTAGAAGTTCTTTTCACACGCTAGAACGGCGCCATCTTCACATCGCCCCGTTCTCTGACGAAGCGACAGTAATGTGTTGTCTTCTGTACCACCATCGACACATCGCCGATGCAGATCCTCGTACCCGGATAGACCTCGCCTTTCACACGGACCACCGTCTCCGACGAACTGCCCAAACGCTTCTGCAATTCATCAATTTCACTGTTGGCGGCGGCTATCGCCTCTGTCTTCTCCTTATTTAACGCTGCCATAGACTGTATCTGCTTAATCTGCTCCGGGCTCAGTTTTACGCCCTTTGCCAGCTTTTGCTTCGCGGAGAGCAGTGTGGGCTGCACCGTCTGCAACAGCTTGGTGTCCTCGCCAATCTGCTTTTGCAGCTCGGCGATCCGCTCCTTCACCTTGGGGTCCGTCCCCACCTCTATAATCGTGTCGGCTCCCATCTCGGAACCGAGGGTTTTCACATTGACGCTCCCAGTGGCGCAGACCTTCCCGCCGGTGATAAATCCCCGCCTGCCGTCCACGTTCACCTCTCCGCCCGCAGTTACCTTGCTGTGCAGGATCGACTCGGAAGTCACATAACCCTTCGCTTCGGCCGTCACATTCTCCAAAAACTTCGAGATAATATTGCCCTCGGCCCGCAAAACGCCGCGGCCCATCCCGTTCATGCCGCGCGCAATCACGATATTGCCGCCGGCTTGAAGCACAGCGCCTTCCACAACGCCTTTCACCACAATGTCTCCCTTGGCTTTCACCTGGAAGTTGGTGGCCACATTGCCGTTTACCAACACATTGCCCTCATAGTCGATATTGCCCGTGGCGGTATCCACATTCTCCACCGCCAGCTCGTCGGAGACAAAGACCGTCCCCTGCACCAGTTCCACATGGCCGTTTACCTGGGCGGTGAGCACCGTCCTGTCCTCGGACAGTTCAATGTTATGTCCGAATTTTAAGGTTTCCTTCCTCACCTCTGTCGGCAGCACCTTCTCACCAAAAAGGTTCTCACCGGGCACGCCCGGTTCTTCCGGATGCAGAACTGCCAACACATCACCCTTTTCACAATGATTTAGTATATTCAAATGGAAGAAATCTACGCTCCCATCTTCATTCAAAGTCGGTTTTGCCTTCTTATCCGTATTAAATTTGTATTCGATATAGGCATTTTTCCCCTGGACAGGCGGTTTTCCCTCCGCGACCAGAATGTCCTCGCCGTACTCTTTATGCTTAAAAAAACCTTCGATGGCATCTGTAAGAATACCGCACTTAATGCCCCGAAGTTCCAAATCATGAACCATCTCCTGCGCAGTCATATCCTCGCCTCCCTCGGAGGCTGCATAGAACTTCGCATAGGCCTGCATCTTGTCAGGCCTCACCGATAATTTATAACATTCTCTCTCTTTCAGTCTCGTCTCATTCCCAAGACTGATTTCCTGCTGCTCTTTCTCTGCGCCTTCCACCGCCCGCTTTAACGTGGGCAGATCGCAGGCATAATCCTTCATCGTCAAATATTCGATCACATCCAGAATATCAAGCGGCTTTCCGCCGTCTGTAGGCGGAAACAACTTCAGCGACGAAGCCCCTTCCTTATTTACCAGCCTGAAATATCCGTTCATATACACCCCTGTTTCTATTTTCTCTTGTCAGTATCTATCAAAATCCCGATATAATCCCCCATTTTTCCTCTCATCTTCTGCAGCGCCCTGGTGTGAAGCTGAGAGATCCTCGACTCGGACACCTCCAGTATATTGCTGATCTCCTTAAGCGTCAGATCCTCGTAATAGTAAAGCAATATCACCTTGCGCTCCTTCTCGGTCAGAAGTTCAAGCGCCTGCGCCAACATCTTCTTTAACTCGTCTCTCTCCAGTATCTCCTCAGGCGAATCAAAGGCCGCGCTCTTCGTGCTCCCGGCCGCCTCGTTGGACACTTCGCTCCCCTGTTCCAAAAATTCATTTAAGGACACCACATTGGTTATCTTCATCTGGGACTGCCAGTCGAGATACTCATCGTCCGTAATCCCCAGAATTTTTGCGATCTCCTCGTCGGTGGCGCTCCTGCCGTATTGCGCTTCAATCTCCTTGATGGCGGCATCGATTCGTTTCTGTTTCTGCCTGATCGTCCGAGGAATCCAGTCCATCTTCCGGATCTGGTCCAAAATTGCTCCCCTGATCCGCAAACTGGCATAAGTCTCAAACTTAACGTCCTTCAGACAATCAAACTTATCAATGGCATCGATCAAGCCAAATATCCCATAACTCACAAGATCCTCATACTCCACATTATATCCGAGATACATGCTGAGACGTCCGGCTACCACCTTTACCAAAGGCGCATACTCCAATATGATCTTTTCCCGTATTTCGGGAGACTTGGTGTTTGCATAGTCCTCCCAGAGTTTCTTTCTGCCTGTTTCGTCCATTCGAGTTCCTGTTCCCTTACTGTTTACTGCGGATACGCCTCACCTTATGACTCGGGCTCCTTCTCAATCACTTCGCCCTCCTCCATATGTGCTTCCTGTATCTGAAGCTCAAACCGATCCAACATAATCTGCAAAATACGTCCGACAAAATAAAAGCCGAGCAGCACACACAACAGAATAATCAGCATCGGCTGCAGTTCATACCGCCAAATCCGCATGACGATACTGACAACCGCCCCGGCAAGTAACATGACAAAAGGAGGGATCAATCTTCGCTTTCTCGCTTTCGCTTGTCTCTCCTCTTCCTCCCTTTTTTCCCTTGCCTCGCGTTGGGCCGCCGTTTCAAGCTCCTCCTCAGGTTCCACTTCCTCCGTGGACTCCTCAGACTCCTCTGTCTCAGGATCAGCCGCAACGCCATCCGTCTCTTCGTTCTTTTTCTCTTCCCAGTCCACCTTATTACCCTTCCGTCATCCATCGCGGCAGGATCAGATCTTGTACTCCTGCTTACCCACTGCCCTAATCACAAAATCTCCCGTTTCTGGATAAAATATAACCGTTCTTCCAAAGTTTTTACCTGTGTCTTCCGCCAGAATCGGAATTCTCATCTGTGCCAGCTTTTTCTTGGTCGCCTGCACATTTCTCTCTCCCACACGAACCATCTCGCTGTTGCTGTTGAAGCCGAACATCTGTGCACCGCCGGCTATCTTCGCCACCAGTCTGGATCTGTTTGCCCCTTTTCTGGTCACCTGCTTCACAAGTTCTTCTATCCCTGTGTCCGCAAATTTAGGTATGTTGGAGTTGTTTCGAATCGTCGTGGAATCCGGCAGCATAATATGTGCCAGTCCGCCAATCTTCGTGACCGGATCGCGAATCGCAATACCTACACAAGACCCCAGCCCCAATGTAGTAATCCTATCGGGGCTGACGCATACATTTAAGTCGGCCATTCCGACCTTTATCTCTACACTCATAGCACCGCAATCTCCCGTTTACACTTCTTAATCCATATCTTTGAGCGTCGTTTTATAAACTAATTCCCAACGCATTTAACATCCTACCATATGAATCCAGATCCGGAATCAGGATAAAATACCCATCTAAAACCATTTCATCGAAAAACTGTGTCTGAATCATCAACATTCTGTCACCGAGAGCAGCAAACTCTATCGCCGGTACGCTTAAAATCGCTCCGGCCATGTCTACCGTCAGATCCGGCACGGAAGGGAAAATCGTCAAATTCGTAATACTGGAAAGTGAATTCAGATAGGCCCCCGTAATAATGTTTCCCACCTCTTTCAGTGCGGAAAGCTCCATCTCCGAGAGATCTTCCTCCTGCGATTCCATACCCATCAGTTTGGCAACCAAATGCTTTGCCGCCTTCTTTTCCAACAGGAACATGATACTGCCCTTGATATCCCCGTCGATGGCGAGATAAATACCCGCCATCACCACTTCTTCGCCGCCCATGGCCGCGCCCAATTCCTTAAACTCCAAAAGCTGTACCTGCGGAACCGCCATATCAATCTTACACTGTATCATCTGTGACAAGGCCGTGGTGGCGTTTCCCGCGCCGATATTACCCAATTCTTTCAGCACATCAAAATACTCGTTTGACATCGTGTCCAGGTTCATTTCGCCCACTCTTACTCCTCCTATACGTTCTCCAAGACAACTGCATTCAAATCAAGCAGGGAGATCAGTCCCCCATCACTCTTTCCGACTCCGCACAGGAAATTGGATTTCTCATCCCTGGAGTCGTAGGCCACCTTCTCGATCCTGTCATTCTCCAAAGTCACAACCTCTTTGACCTCATCAACAATCACGCCGATGGTTCCCTGCTGCTCCAGTTTCAGAATGATAATTCTGCTGGACTTCGTCTCCACATCAGGCTCCAACCCCATCTTGATACGGATACTCATCACCGGAATGACCTCGCCTCTTAAATTGATCACGCCTTTGAGGTATTCGTCCACCTTGGGTACCCTTGTAATGTGCTGCATCCTGACAATATTGTCTATGTACTTGATATCAATACCATACTGCTCATCGCCGAGCCTGATCACAATAAACTGCGTGGTTTCCCCAATCGGTCTCAGCTCGTCTAACGCTTCATTTACATCGCCCATGTCTTTTTCCTCCCTCTCATCAGATCAGTGCGTTGGCATCCAGAATCAGTGCAACTTCGCCGTCGCCGAGCACCGTCGCGCCGCTGATAATCTTGCACTTACTGATGTATTTACCGAGTGACTTGATAACGATCTCCTGCTGTCCGATCAGTTCATCCACCACAAGGCCGGCCATCTTGTCGCCCTTCTTGACAACCACAACCACGAGATTGTCTTCCGGATTCTTCTTGCTTGGAACATCAAGGATCTCGTTTAAGCGGATCAACGGAATGACCAGATCACGCAGCTGTATCACTTCTTTCGCCTGCACCAACTTCACATCCTCAGGCGGGATATCCTCTATCGTCTGAATGGAACCGAGGGCAATGGCATATTTCTCATCGCCGATCTCTACCATAAGAGCCTGAATAATTGCCAGTGTGAGCGGCAGCCTGATGGTCCATGTACTGCCCTCGCCCAGTTTGGACTTCACTTCCACCTCGCCGCTTAAGGACTCGATCATGGACTTCACCACATCCAGACCAACGCCTCGTCCCGACACATCGGACACCACCTTCGCCGTGGAGAAACCTGCGTTGAAAAGAAGACCGATAATCTCTTTTTCACTCATGGCCTCACCCTGCTCCGGTGTGATCACGCCTCTCTCAATTCCTTTATTCTTAACGGCATTCGTATCGATACCGTTACCGTCATCCCTTACCTCGATCACGACGTTGTTACCGTCCTGATAAGCGTCAAGGAAAATAGAACCAACCTCCGGCTTGCCTCTCTCCTTACGGACCTCGGCGGACTCCAGTCCATGGTCCGCGGAATTACGCAGCAGATGCATCAGCGGATCACCGATCTGATCTACCACGGTACGGTCAAGTTCCGTCTCTTCACCGCTCATGTAGAGCTCCATCTTCTTGCCAAGCTTCTTCTGCAGATCGCGCACCATACGCGGGAACTTATTCACCGTGCTCTCGATAGGCACCATTCGCACCTTCATAACAGACTCATGAAGGGATGTGGTCACGCTCTCCAGATACTCAATCTGCTCGTTTACCGCCTGACTGGAATTGCCTGACATGGCGGATGCCGACACCAGGGAATTCTTCGCGATAATGAGCTCGCTGACCAGATTCATCAACGTATCTAACTTCTCGATATCTACCCTGACGGTCCTGTTCACCACCGGCTTGTTTGGCGTTTTCTTTGCCGCCGGCGCGCTCGTCTGTGCAGGCGCCTGATTCTGGGCCGCAGGCTGTGCGGACGCAGACTCGGGTGTGCTTTCCGCCACCGCAGGCGTTGCTGCGGGCGCTTCCGCAGCTGCCGGCTCACTTGTCTCAGCCGCCATGGAAGGCTCCTCCACTGCCCCTGCGCTCACGTCCTCCAACTTCAAAACGCTGCCGGTAACATCTTCTATCTCCGACACGCTTCTGGATGCCGTCAATATCTCACCAAGTTCCGCCTCTGAGACAATAATCAGGCTGAACGTCAAATCAAATTTCTCATCCTCAATATCCTGGGACGGCGGATCAGACACGATAATCTCACTGGTCTCCTCAATCGCCTTGAATACCAAAAATGCCCTGGCCGCTTTCAGAATACAGGATTCCTGCACCTTTACGGTCAATCCGAAAACATTTTTGCCCCCCTTGATGGCTTCCGTCAACACGCTCTGTTGATTTTCATTTAATTTGATCCCCTGGAAACCGTCTCCCGCCGGTGGCGCAGATTCCGCTGCCGCCTCTGCAGGAGCCTCTGCCTTGGCCGTGGAGGCGCCTGCGCTGCCTGATCCGCCGTTCATAATGTCATTCAACCGCTTAATCAGCGCGCTGTTATCGTTGGTGCCCTCGTCAGAGCTTTCCCTGATCGTGGTATTATACTCCTCCAACGCATCAAGGCACTGAAACAACACGTCGATCATATCCGCATTCACCTTGATATTACCGTTTCTCACCTCAGAGAAAACGTTCTCCATATCATGCGTCAGCGTCTGCATCCTCTTGTAGCCCATGGTTCCCGCCATACCCTTTAAAGAGTGGGCTGCACGGAAGATCTCGTTGATCGTATCCATGTTCTCCGGATCCTGCTCCAACGCAAGAATCTGTGTGTTCAGACTCTGCAGATGTTCATTGGTTTCATCAAGGAAAATCTCGAGATACTGGCTTACATCCATAATTATTTTACCCCCACGTTCGTTATGATTTCCTGTGCAATCTGTTCAAGCGGCACCGCCTGATCCGCCAATCCTGCGTTTACCGCACTCTTTGGCATCCCGTATACCGCGCATGTACTCGCCTCTTGGACAATCACATGAATTTTCTTTTTCTCCTTCAGATGCATAATTCCCTGTGTACCGTCTGCTCCCATTCCCGTCAGAACAACGCATAAAATCCGATCGAACTTGCTGTCCATCAAAGATTCATACATATAGTTCGCGCAAGGCTTCACGCCCTCTCTGGCCGGTTCGTCCGAATAGTGTATCGTGTACTTTCCGCCCATGTTGAGGACATTTAAATGTTTGCCTCCCATCGCTATGTACACGTTGCCAGGTAACAGCACATCACCCTCCGACGCCTCCTTTACGTTGAGCTCGCTTAAGGAGTTCAACCGCTCTGAGAGAGAAGCCGTAAAACCGGACGGCATATGCTGCACCACGACCACCGGCGCTTTCAGATTCGCCGGCAGCTTCGGAATCACCGCCTGCAAAGCCTTCGGGCCTCCGGTCGAACTGGCCAGCGCCACAATCTGGCTTCCCGCGTCGTATACCGCTTTCCCGAAAGGCGTAGGCGTCTTCGTCCTCTCCGCCCGTCCTGCCGGAGCCGCTGCAAATCTGCTCGGTATGGTTTTGATCTGGCGCTGCCCAGGTGGAACTGCCACAGAACCCGCTGTGGACGGAGCTGTCGGCCGGACAGAACTTGATGCCGACGGCTGCGGCTGCGGCTCTAACTCCGTCACGGCTGCAAGTATCCGCAAAAGTTCCTCTCCGAACGCATTGTCTCTGCACTCCAAAGCATTGGTAGGCTTATGGATGAAATCCAGAGCGCCCAATTCCAACGCATCCAACGTAGTTTTCGCGCCGTCTGCAGTGTCCGTGCTTGCCATAATAATCTTTGCCGAAATTTTACGTTTCTGTAACTCCTTCAAGAGTTCCAGGCCGTTCATCTGCGGCATATTGACATCCAAAATCACCGCGTCATATGTCTTCCTGCTCAACAGGTTCAGCGCATCCAGACCGTTCACTGCCCGGTCCTGTACACGGAATCGCTTATCTGTTTCTATTATATCACAGAGCACCCTTCTCATGAGTGCAGAGTCGTCAACAAGCAATATATTTTTCATTTATCTAACCTGCACCTCCCATTGGTCCCATCCGGCACCGCCTGCAATCTTTTCTTCCTATCGCAGATTATCCTTCCACTTTCCTGTGGGTCTTCCTCGCCTCGTCAAAGATATACTGGATAATCTCCTCCCGATCCTGCGGGTCCACATTGACAAACTGTACCCGGTGGTCAAACACGCCCGGTTTATGGGAAAGCTCATTCACAGCCAACACTTTTCCCACCAACCGATACTCCTTTTCCTTACCCTCCACCGTCAGATGGTACTTACACAAAATCAGACTGTTCACCTCATAGGCATAATATGCCACAAATCGGAGTCCGCCACCACTGATATCCACAATCACGCTGCTCTTTAAAGGCAGATGCGGCAAAAGTTCTTCCTGCGCGGCGATGGAAATCTCTTCCTCCTCACCAAGCTGCCTGGAATCCATCTCCAACGCGCAGCTGAAACGATAATACTCCCTTCTCTGGTAATTGCGCAGATTACTGGTCAAATCCATGACCAACACATATCTGCCATTATATTTATATCTGTCAACTACCCGCGCATTGCACTGATAGACCACATTGTCGCCATAAAAATACATGTCGTACTCGCCGTCCACCGGCAAAAGGATCAGTTTCCCGTCCTCGATGGGCATGGCTACCTCCACCCTGTCCTCTGAGAGCACACCGAGCACCTGGCTGCGGTGCGTCTTCCGCATTCTGGCATTTGCCTGCTCCCTGCCTCTCTCTATGGCCTTAAGCTCTACCTCTCCGCCCGGCATTACATATTTTGACAACAATCCCGCCATAAATACCTCCCGCCCTGCTCTCGTCTCGCAGAGCCGCTATTTTCTCGCTATGATTTGTGAAAAGAACGCCGCCATACCACGTCTCGCCACGTTCTTATTGAGCTCCCGGTTTGTCAGTTTCGCCACGATCATCTCATAGGCAACCGCCGATCTGGCCTTCGGATTTTCCAGGGAAACCGGCATCTGCTGCATGACGGCCTTCGCCAGCTGCGGATCCTGCGGCACCATGCCCAGATAAGAGATCGGTACTTTCAGATACCGCTCCACCACCGTCTCCAATTTTGCATAGAGCGCCTTTGCCTCCGACTCCCCCGTCACCTTGTTGGCAAGCACCTTAATCTGCGTCGTCTCCGCATGATAGCGAGGATGGCGGCTTAATGCCTTAAGGAGCGAATAGGAGTCCGTGATCGAAGTGGGTTCCGGCGTGGTCACAAGGAGAATCTCCCCGCTGGCCACCAGAAACTCCAACACTGCATCGGCGATTCCCGCCCCGGTGTCCACGATAATGGTGTCGGCCATCTCGTCAAGCTCCGCCAGATTCTCAACGATATAACTCAATTCGTCCCGATTCAAATTGGACAGCCCGGTGATCCCGGAACCACCTGAGATAAATCCCACTTCCATGGGGCCCCAGGTGATAATATCCTTAATGTTCTTGCCCTTGTATATTAAATCACATAAGTTATGTTTTGGCACCGCGCCAAACATGATCTCGATGTTGGCAAGCCCGAAATCCGCGTCCAGGATAATGACTTTCTGCCCAATCTTACGCATCTGTATGGCAAGATTGATGGCCGTGTTGGATTTCCCCACGCCGCCCTTTCCGCTAGTGACAGTAATGACTCTTGCCAGAGGACGTTTGGACGGGGCGCTCCCCTTTATGATCCTTCTCAGTTGTTCAGCCTGATCCATCTGGCTTCCTCCTTAGTGCTTCCTCCTTAGTTCTTCCCTCCGAGCAGTCTCTTGACCGTCTTCTGCGGATTGAAATCCTCGATATCATCCGGCACATTCTGTCCATGGGTCACATAGGACAGCGATGCCCCTGTATATAGGCGCAGGTTCAGAAGATTTCCAAGTGTCGTCGTCTCGTCAAGTTTCGTAAAGATCAGCTTGTAGTCCGCCATCTCCTTATAGGAATCCGCTATGCTGATCAGATCCCTGTATTTCGTTGTGGCGCTCAGAACCAGATGAACCTCCTTCTCAACGATGTCGTCCACGGAATGTATAATATTACGCATGTTATCTTTTTGTGTGCTGTTCTGGTGGGAATGCCCCGCCGTATCAATCATAATATAGTCATAGCCCTTAAAATCTTCAAGCGCCTTGCTGATCTCCTCCACCGTATAAATCACACGGAAAGGCACCTCCAAAATATTCGCGTAGGTGCGAAGCTGCTCCGCGGCGGCAATGCGGTAAGTGTCCGCCGTGAGAAGCGCCACCTTCTTTTTCTCGTCCACCCGGAACTTCGAGGCAATCTTTGCAATGGTCGTAGTCTTACCCACTCCGGTTGGGCCGATAAAAAACACAAGCTTGGTCCCGCCGTTTGCCGTCGGCTCAATCCCGCTGGGTTTGCCGAATTTGAGGATCATTTTCTGGTAGATATTTGCCAGAGCATAGTCAAAGGGAATATTCGGCTTATTGATCAGCTCAATCTCGTCGATAATCTCCTGGGCGTACTTCTCATCCACCTCGTTTTGCAGCATGGTGTCGTGCAAAAGGTGCATGAACTTGTCTGTCTCCGACTCCTCCTTTGGCTCCTCTGCCTCCTTTTCTTCCTTCTCCTTATCCTCCTCCGGCTTCTGAAGCTGCTGCTCTAAGAGAGACTGCAGACTGTCCAGTTTTTCCTCAATCGCGCTGTCCCTCTTTCCAACCGTTTCTATAACAGGCGTTTTCTTTTCCTGTATCTCCTCTTTTTCCACACTCTGACTGGATGCAATCACGTTATTGATCGCCGAAACCGCAGCCGTATATTTTTCGCTCTCCTCTTCCAGGGCCACGGTGACCTCCACCATGGTAGACTTTAAAAACGCGAAAAGGCCCTTGTTTTTCACGGGCTTTACGTTCATCACGACCACGCCTTCTCCCAATTCCTTTCTGGCGTTTTCGATCGCTTCTTTCTCGGTTTTCGCTGTAAACTTCTTGATTATCATTATGCTGTCACCATCCCAACAGACTGTAATTCAACACTGGATTCCACTTCGTTGTAGGAAACAACGACCAAATCCTTATAGTAATCCTCCGTCAGCTTCTTAAAGTAAGCGCGCACGATGGGGGATGTAATCACAATCGGCAGCTTTCCAAGATCTTCCAACTTCTTTACCTCCGTGCCAAGAGACTCCATAATCTCCTTGGTCTTGGCAGGGTCCAGGGTCAGATAAGCGCCCTGCTCCGTCTGCTTGACGCTGGCCATAATTTCCTGCTCCAGTCTGGGATCCAGGGTCACCACACTGGTGGTCTCGTTGGCCGGGAAAAACTTGCCTGAAATTGCGCGTTTCAGACTCTGTCTGACATACTCCGTCAGAATATCGGTATCTCTGGTGGTGGCCGCATAGTCCGCCAACGTCTCGAATACCGTGAGAAGGTCTCTGATGGAAATCCCCTCCTTCAAGAGGTTCTGCAGCACCTTCTGGATCTCTCCCAGTCCAAGAAGCTTGGGAACAAGCTCCTCCACAAGGGACGGATTGCTCTCTTTTAAGTTGTCCACAAGGCTCTGTACATCCTGTCTTGTGAGAAGCTCCGATATATACTGTCTGATAATCTCCGTCAGGTGCGTCGCTATGATGGACGGCGGGTCAACCACCGTGTAGCCCATGCTCTCGGCGCGCTCTCTCTGCCCCTCTGTGATCCAGATTGCAGGCAGATGGAAGGAAGGCTCAAAAGTCGGAATACCTGTGATCTCCTCCTCCACATAACCGGGATTCATCGCCATGTAATGGTCAAAGAGGATCTCACCCTCACTGACCTGTACACCTTTTATTTTAATAATATATTGGTTTGGATTCAACTGTATGTTATCCCGCAGACGAATGATCGGCACAACCGTACCAAGCTCCAACGCGATCTGCCTTCTGATCATGACCACGCGGTCTAACAGATCGCCGCCCTGATTGACATCGGCCAGAGGGATGATACCGTAGCCAAACTCCAACTCGATGGGATCGACCTGCAAAAGGGAGGTGACATTCTCCGGTTGACGGATCTCCTCCGCCGCCGCTTCCTCCTCATCCGCCTCGTGCTCGATCTCCGCCGTCTCAATGGTGCCCGCCATCACTCTGCCCACCACAACAAAGACCAGACCGAGACCTACGAAAACTACCGGATTCAAAGGCGTGACAAGTCCCAGGAATGCGAGAATCGCTCCCACCAGATAGAGAACCTTCGGCACGCCGAAAAGCTGACTGATTAACACCGTACCAAAGTCCGCCTCCTTGGAGCCCTTGGTCACGAGAATACCTGTGGCAAGGGAGATCAAAAGAGACGGGATCTGGCTTACCAGACCGTCACCGATGGTTAAAATAGTGTATTTGTTGACAGCATCCATCATCTCCATGCCCTGACGGACCACACCGAAGGCCAAACCGCCTACGATATTGATGAAGGTAATGATCAGACCGGCCGTCGCGTCTCCTTTTACGTATTTCACGGCACCGTCCATGGAACCGAAGAAACTGGCCTCTTCCTGAATCTTTTCCCGGCGTCTCTTCGCCTCCTCGTCCGTGATCGCGCCCGTATTTAAGTCCGCGTCAATGGCCATCTGCTTACCGGGCATCGCGTCCAAGGTAAATCTGGCGGTAACCTCAGCCACACGCTCGGAACCTTTGTTGATGATCATGAACTGCACGATAATCAGAATGATAAACACGAGTACGCCAATGACGATATCGCCGCCGCCCACATACTGTCCGAAAGTCAGCACCACGTTACCCGCATCGCCGGTTGAAAGGATCAGTCTGGTGGAAGAAACGTTAAGCGCAATCCTGAAAATGGTCGTAAAGAGCAGGATCGTCGGATAGAAAGACATATTCAGCACTTCATTGGCAAACATACAGCCGAACATAACCGTAAAGGCAACCGCGATATTACAAGCCAAAAGCACGTCCAAAAGCCCCGATTTGATCGGGACGATCAGCATGATAAAGGCCGCCAGTAAATATAAAGCTACGCCCACATCACCCAGTTTCAGCTTTGGCATCGCAAGTCACCTCCTCTCCTAAACTTTTCCCTGCAAATGATAAACAAACGCCAACACCTCGGCCACCGCCTGATACAGTTCCGGCGGCACCACGCTTCCCACATCCACATTGGCGTAGAGCATACGGGCCAGAGGTTTGTTCTCCACAATTTCTATATGGTTCTCTTTCGCTACATCCTTAATCTTCTGCGCCAGATAATCGGCGCCCTTCGCCACCACAAAGGGGGCGTCATAAACTTCCGGTTCATACTTGATGGCCACCGCGAAGTGGGTCGGGTTTGTGATAACCACATCCGCCTCGGGAAGCTGCTGCATCATACGGCGTCTGGAAGCTTCCATCATCCTCTGACGCTGCTTTCCCTTGATCTGGGGGTCTCCTTCCTGGTTCTTGTACTCGTCCTTGACCTCCTGCTTGGTCATCTTCATGTCATTTTTGAACTTGATCTTCTGATAGGCAAAATCCAAAGCGGCAATCAACATATAAAACAGCGCAATCCGGATTCCAAGGTTGATCACCAACATTCCCACCTGCACAATTCCCTGATTCAGGGAAATGTCATAGAGGCGGTAAATCGGCGGCATATTTTTTTTCAGATAATCATACACCACATAGCCGATCAACGTCAATTTTAAAACCGACTTCAATAACTCCACCAACGAATTTTTAGAAAAGATTCTCTTAAATCCGTTCACCGGATTGAGTTTGTTAAATTTGGGCTGAAGCGGTTTTCCGGTAATCTTCCACTTTACCTGCAGGACATTCGTGATAAAGGCCACCAGAAATCCCACGATCAAAAAGGGGGCGATAACCTGTAAAATCCTGGCCAGGCTCGACACAAAGAGCATCCGGAAAGTCTGGGTCTGAACATGCCCCTCATACAGCTTGGCATACTCCGGAATACGGGAATAGAGATTATACATATTTCCCACAAAAACCGTCCCCATATATTCCATCAGGAAACGGAGCATAAGAAAAGCGGCGAGCATCTCAAAAGCGCTTGTCACTTCCTTGCTCTTGGCCACCTGCCCTTCTTTTCGGGCATCCTCCAACTTTTTACTGGTAGGTTCCTCCGTCTTTTCCCCGCCGGGCCCATCCTTGGCGAAGAACTGGAGATTATACTGTAAGATCAAATCATCCCCTCCACAAAGGATACAATCATCCTCTTCATCTGTGCAAAGATGTTGTCCGACAATGCCGGCAGCATACGCACTGACAAAAAGAGAATTCCAAGTCCCACCAACACCTTAAACTGCATGCCGACGGCAAACATATTCAGCTGCGGGGATACCTTGGCCAATACGCCAAGCACACAGTTTAGAAAAATCATGGCACAAAAGATCGGCAGTATGATGCGGAATCCTATCACAATGTAATCGCTCAAAAACATAAGAACGGACTCCATCAGCGCTTCACTCCTAAAAACTGCGCCATTGATCGGAATTAAAGTAAAGGTATCTACCAACGCTCCCAAAAGATATTGGTATAAACCTGAAATAATCATAAAAAGCGTAAACATATACTGGTAAAACACGCCTGTAAAAGTGGCCTGCTCCTTGGTGGTCGGATCGATCAGCGAGACCATTGAGAGGCCGATCTCCATATCCGCGATGCTTCCGGCAAAGGAAGTTACCGTGGTGCATATCTGCGCACCCCAACCAATCACAAAACCTGTCAGGGCCTCCTTCATCACAATCAGGGCATACCCAAAAAGGGAGTTGTAAACCACCTCATTGTGATCCACAGCCTGATAGAGCAAGTAGGCAAAAAAAATGCTGAAACCAATCTTCACTCTGTGCGGCACATTTGACATGCTGAAAAACGGAGCAACATACACGAAGCAGCTGATCCGCACCAGAATCAACAAAAAATATTCCAAATCCGCATAACTAAAACTGATGTCTAACATAATGCCACTTTCCGAAAGCCGCTGCCACCCTATTATCTGACATATAGATTAAAATCTGTCCAGAGACCTGTCATAAACTCTACCATATTATTCATAATCCAATGCCCTGCAAACATCAGTACCAAAAAGATTGCCAATACTTTCGGCACAAAGGTGAGCGTCTGCTCCTGAATAGACGTAACTGTCTGAAAAATACTCACAATCAAGCCAACGCACAAGGACACCAGAAGCATCGGCGCCGCACATTTGATAATCGTAAAGATCGCCTGCTCGGCAATGACTGTCACATCATTGGTTGTCATACCCCACACCCTTTCGCAAAACTACGGAACATAGAAAGTTTCCACCACGCCCTTGATCACCAGATACCATCCGTCCGCCAACACAAAGAGCAGAATCTTAAACGGCATGGAGATCGTGGTCGGCGGCAGCATCATCATACCCATACTCATCAGGGTGGAAGCCACCACCATATCGATTACAATAAACGGTATATATATCAGGAAACCGATGATAAACGCCTGCCGCAGTTCATTGATAATAAATGCGGGCACCAGGACGCTGATCGGTATGTCATCCAACTCACCATTCCACTCGGTACGGCTCAGATCCATAAAAAAGTTCACATCGCTTTTCTGCGTCTGCCCGTACATAAACTGCCTAATCGGCGCAGCTGCGGCCGTAAAAGCCTCCTCCTGCGTCAATTCCCCCGCCTCAAAAGGCAAAACCGCCTCCGTGTAAACTGCCGTCAATGTAGGCTGCATAATATAGAAAGTTAAAAACAACGCGATGCCGATCAACACAGTATTCGGCGGGGCTGTCTGCGTATTTAACGCCTGCCTCGTAAAATGGAGTACAATAATAATCCTCGTAAACGAGGTTAACATAATAATCAATGACGGTGCAATAGCAATCAAGGTAAG
>CAMXPV010000010.1 GCA_947245585.1 uncultured Lachnospiraceae bacterium
AACGTTCCCTGCGAGAATCGAACTCACAACTGGGGCTTAGGAGGCTCCTGTTATATCCATTTAACTAAGGGAACGGGTACTACTATTTATTATGGACAACCTATCCCGGATAATTGATATATCCCTGCATCCAGACCACGCCCTTAAAACGGCGGCCAATCTGCGGTTCTCCATATAAATCCTTTTTATTGATACAGATATCAAACTCCAAATCATTACAGGAAAGACGAAGCACATAGATTTCTTCATGAGTAATCTTGTTGACCCGCAGGGAAATATTCATAATTTCTCCCATCACCGAGTACTGATCGCACTCCACGCCATAAGGCATAAAATAGGTATCTACCAGACTAAACACATCTTCCGTAAGAATTTTTTTGGAGATCGTAGAATAGATATCCATATCCTCCAGAGTGAGACTCTCGATCGCATCCTCGTCTCCCCTTCTGGCTGCTGCAATTAACTGGTTTCGGCTCATGGATTCCTTTGCTATTCTCTGTATCTCATTCTCGTCTTTTCCAATCGGTAATAATATATTACCACCAATTGACAATCCTGACAACGTCAAAGTTGTTCCCGCAACCGGAAGCAAATCCATATTCTGCGCTTTAACATAAGGAACTATATTCTGCAGATAGAAAATCAGAGTTACGCCCAACTTAATATCATCGCAGACTCCTGCATAAGATTCCTTGTCTGCATGGCGTTCCACAGACACATCTTCGCAAGAACTGATACCCGTACCACGCAAATAGGGATAGAAATAGTCATAAGTAAATTTTTCTTCCGCATCAAACTCGCCACAGACTGCAATGCCGATATCCTGTGCGAAATCCTCACAAAACTCCGCAAGTATGGTATCTTCCCCGTTCGCGGTATAAGAACGGCGTGTCGCATTTATAATAATATCCGTAATCAGACGCTGTTCTTCCCGCCTGTCAGAAAACTTGCTGAACCCGATAGCCCGCATATATTTATGCAAAGATTTCACCCCCTTATCTTTTTTCGATATTTCTTTCTTTACCGAATCTCTGTCATACCGCCCATATAAGGACGAAGCACTTCCGGAATACGGACAGATCCGTCCGCCTGCAAATTATTTTCCAGAAAAGCAATCAGCATTCTGGGCGGCGCAACTACTGTATTGTTTAATGTATGCGCAAAGTATTTGCCTTCCGCTCCGTTTACGCGAATACGCAATCTCCTCGCCTGCGCATCCCCCAGATTGGAGCAGCTTCCCACCTCAAAATATTTTTTCTGTCTGGGTGACCAAGCCTCCACATCATAAGATTTCACTTTTAAATCAGCAAGATCACCGGAACAACACTCTATGGTTCTCACCGGAATATCCATGGAACGGAAAAGATCCACTGTATTTTGCCATAACTTGTCGAACCACATCGGTGACTCTTCCGGCTTACATACCACGATCATCTCCTGTTTTTCAAACTGATGGATACGGTATACCCCTCTCTCCTCAATACCGTGAGCCCCTTTTTCCTTACGGAAACATGGCGAATAACTGGTAAGCGTATGGGGAAGCTGTTCCTCCGGTATAATCGTATCTATAAATTTACCGATCATGGAATGCTCCGATGTACCGATCAGATACAGATCTTCACCCTCAATCTTATACATCATCGCATCCATTTCTGCAAAACTCATCACGCCGTCAACTACCGCGCTCCGAATCATAAAAGGCGGCACACAGTAAGTAAAACCTCTGTTGATCATAAAATCTCTGGCATAGGAAATCACTGCGGAATGCAGTCTCGCGATATCGCCCATCAGATAATAAAATCCGTTTCCGGCCACGCGGCCCGCCGCATCCATATCAATGCCATGAAAACGTTCCATAATTTCCGTATGATAAGGAATTTCAAAATCAGGTACAACAGGATCACCGTATTTTTGTATCTCCACATTTTCGGTATCATCTTTACCGATGGGCACAGAGGGATCAATGATATTCGGAATCGTCATCATATTTTTTTTGATCTTTTCGCGCAGGTCATTCTCTTTTACTTCCAATTCGGAAAGTCTGGCCGCTCCCGCTGCCACCTCAGCCTTCTTCGCCTCGGCTTCCTCCTTCTTTCCCTGTGCCATCAATGCACCGATCTCTTTGGAAATTTTATTTCTCTTCGCACGGATATCGTCGGCTTCCTGTTGGGCCGCTCTCACTTCCGCATCCAGAGCAATCACCTCATCCACCAACGGAAGCTTCTGTTCCTGAAACTTTTTTTTGATGTTTTCCTTCACTGCCTCAGGATTCTCTCTTAAAAATTTAATGTCAATCATAATGCCGTCCTTTCATTTTCTATAAAATTCTATACAATAACTTCATCAATATACAAATCATTATATTCTGCTAAATCTTTTACCACATCCACCGCTGTCCCGTTCCTATCCTTCGTAATGCGAATCACCGGCCGGTCCGGATATTGCTTATTCTGATACAGCACAATTCCCGTCTCTCCCTCACTTGTCTTAATCACTGTTCCGGCGGGATATACTGCGGTAAACTCTAAAAGAATATCGACAATTTTTCCTTCAAATTTTATATCTCTGTTTTCCCTAAGATATTTAACGGCCTCATAGACCTTCTTCCGCTTACAGCCAATCCCACAGATCATTTCATCGAAGGCATCACAGATTTCTATGATACGGCATTCCTGCGAAATATCCGTTGTCTTGAGCGGATAACCGGATCCGTCCAAACGCTCATGGTGATATAATATCATATTTTTACTGGATTCGGATATCCAATTTTCGTCACGAAGCGTTGAGTATCCATAAATTGGATGTTTCTTATATTCCGCATACTCAAACTCTGTAAGCTCATCCAAATTTTGATTCTCATAAGGAATCTCCAGATAGCGCAGCCCCAAATCATGAAGCAGGCTGCTTACGCCAATATCGTGTACCATCTCCTGATGAAGCCCCATTTTAAGGGCAACAATGGTTGCCATGCTGCAAAGATTGATGGAATGTTCATAGATATCTGAACTTCTCTCTTTGATATCGTAAATTTTCTCTACGACCTCTTCCTCTTCCAGAATATTCGTAATGATATAATCCGCTGTCTGACATAATTCCATCAAATTTTCATTATGACTATAGGTATGTTTTTCCAATATATTTTTTACTTTCGACCGAAAGCTTTCTTCCAGTTCTTCTTTTAGGATAACCACCTCTTTTGTATCTGGCGTTTCTTCTTTTATATACACATCACGGACATTCAACTCTTTCAGCTTTTGTATATATTCCGGTTTCAGAGGAGTGCCTGCTGAAAGCAAAATTTTATATTCCAGCGTCATGGCATCCTTTGCTAAAATTTCCGTTCCTGTCAGATCTTCTACTTTACATAGTCTCATTTTCCCCTTTTACCTCTTTTCATTTGTCAAGCTGACACAAGCCGAAAAGCATCAACATCCTACAGGTCCATTGCAAGATCAAGAGCCTTTTTCTCCTCATCTCCCAGAGAAATATCGCACAATCCGTTTTTGATTTCTTTTGTATAAGAGTAGCAGCCTTCCGTACTATGGACTGAGTTCAAAATAAATCCATTGTCGTTTTCATCAAGTAACGCCAGGGAAAAACTGAGCTGTCCTCCCATCTGATCAAAAGCATCATATTTCACAATACCAATTTTCTGGAAAGTACCCTCTAATTTCCTATACAAATTTTCAATATCTTTCCTGTTCTTTTCCATGGAAGCCTTAATTAATCTATTATCCTCATAAAGCCCCATGATATCTTTTTCTAAACTTTTCGCATTCTTGCCGCCCATAAACTTCTTATACCTTTTGGACAGCTTGCTCAAATTGACACAAAGGACAATCACAATAAGAAGCAAAAGAATAATCGCAGCAAACGCACCAATAAACAGATACGTCAGGTCTAAATTTCCAAATCCCATATCATTCAGTAAATTATAATTCATTTATCCTTAGCCTTTCTGTATGGTGACTCAAATTATCTGTCGGTCAACAAGTCCGTAATTTTTTCCAGATCATCATGGGTATAAAATTCAATTTCAAGCTTGCCGGAACCATCCCCCTTAGACGCGATGGAAACCTTTGTGCCAAGAGATTGTTTTAGCTTCTCCTCCAAATCCTGGTAGACAGCTTCCAGAGCTTTGTCCGCCACGACTTCCTTTTTAACTTTCTCAGGTTTATTCAAATTCTTGACAAGTTTCTCCACATCTCTAACGCTTAATTTTTCGTCAAATACTTTCTGTGCAATCGTATACTGCTGCTCCGGATCTTCAATGGAAATCAAAGCCCTTGCATGTCCGGTTGTAATCATATCATCTATGATCATCTGCTGCACTTCATCACATAGCTTTAAAAGACGCATAGAGTTGGTAACGGCCGTTCTGCTCTTGGACACCCTCTCCGCCACTTCATCCTGTTTGAGATTAAATTCTGTTAGAAGCCTTCTATATGCCTGCGCCTCCTCAATCGGATTCAAATCTTCTCTCTGAATATTTTCAATCAGGGAAATTTCTACGATCTCCTGTTCCGTATAATTGCGGACAATAACAGGCACTTCCTTAAGACCCGCCAATTTGGCCGCACGCCAACGACGTTCTCCTGCAATAATCTCATAATACGTGTTTCTGTCCTGAACAATAAGTGGCTCCACAATCCCATACTGTTTAATGGAATCGGCAAGCTCCTGAAGTGCATCCTCGTCAAAATTTTTTCTGGGCTGTTCCCTGTTAGGTTCTACCTTCGTAATCTTGACATAAATACCTTGTGCATTGTCTTCCTTCTTCGCTTCCGTCTCTACAGACTCCGTTTTTGGCACTGCCACAGGTATCAGAGAATCCAATCCTTTTCCCAAACCTCTTGCTGCTTTCGCCATCTCTATACCACCTTTCTGCCGATCACTTCATCCGCCAGTAACATATACGCTTCCGCTCCTGCGGATTTGGGATCATACATATTGATAGGCATTCCATAACTCGGCGCTTCCGCCAACCTGATATTTCGGGGTATCAATGTACTATATACATTTTGGTTTAAATTATTTTTCACATTCTCAACAACCTGCATGGAAAGATTTGTCCGTGAATCATACATCGTGAAAACTACACCTTCCATATCAAGTTCCGGATTCAATCTTTCTTTTACAAGATTAACCGTATGTATTAATTGGCTCAATCCTTCCAATGCGTAAAACTCACACTGAATCGGAACCAATACGCTGTCCGCTGTGGTCATGGCATTGATTGTAAGGAGATTTAAAGAAGGAGGGCAGTCAATCATAATAAAATCAAATTTATCCTTCACCCAGTCAATTTCGTTTTTGAGAATAAACTCTTTCTTATCCACGCCGATTAACTCTATCTCCGTAGCCGCCAAATTTACATTTGATGGAACAATGGAAACACCGGGAATCACATCATTCAAAATACACTCATTGATAGAACACTCACTCAACAGTAATTCATATACTGTATTTTCAAGATCATTCTTTTCCACTCCGAATCCACTGGTCGCATTTCCCTGTGGATCTGCATCAATCAATAAAACCTTTTTCCCTTTTGCCGCCAGTGATGACGATAGATTAATGGCAGTCGTTGTCTTTCCTACGCCGCCCTTCTGATTTGCAATTGCGATTGTTCTTCCCATTTGTTTACCTTATCCTTTTACCTTACGCATATCTTTAACCAATTTTCAGTGTCCGTTTACGATTATATCACTAATCCACGTGATAATCCATATAAAATTTTTACAGTTCATCCAACGAATGACGCAGGCTGAACGATATTATAGTATTTCTATCTCCTCCGGATATTTCATTCCCCAATCAGCACGCAGTCCATCCATCACCCGCATCATTTTTAAAGTCTCCTCATGAGGCATGGAGGGACATTCCATTTTTCCTTCTTTGATACAGGAGATTGTCTCCGTAATCTCATACTCATAACCGCTGATCTGCTCGGGAACTTTTATTTCGCGGACCAAATTTCTTTCCGTATCGTATACCTTCACACTCTCCGGATTATTTATATTTTCTACTATCATACATCCTGCGGAACCATAAAACACACCTTCACTATCCGATTTTCCATGAATCCCGGAATTGAGAACTGCCATTTTTCCATCTTCATATTGAAGAATCATCGCATTTTCTCCATCAACCCCGGCATCTGTCATCTCTACCGCAGAAGTAATTTTTTTCACCTGATCCCCAAAATGCATGTAAGCAAAATTTAAAGGATAAATTCCAACGTCCAAAAGCGCACCACCCGCAAGCTCAGGTTTTACAATACGCTCCTTATCCAGAAGCGGATAATTCAGATTTGCCGTCATCTTTCTCACATCACCGATTACCTTCTGGTCAAGAAGATCATTGATTATTTTTCTTGATGGCATATACCTTGTCCAGATCGCCTCAGTCACTAAAAGATTTTTTTCTTCCGCTATCCGAAAAATCTCGGCCGCCTGCTTTTCATTTACTGTAAAACTTTTTTCACAGAGTACATGCTTTCCCGCTTCTAAGCACATTTTCATATGTCCATAGTGATGGGAGTGTGGTGTCGCAATATAAACCAACTCCACGTTCTCATCGGCAAGCATTCCCTCATAAGAACCAAAAGCATGTTGAAATCCATGTTCTTTCGCAAAGCTCTTTGCCTTTTCTAAATCTCTGGATGCTACCCCATAACATTCCACTTCTGGCATTTTGTTCATTGTTTCCGCTAACGTAACTGCAATTCTGCCTGCACCTAGAATACCAATCTTCATACAATCATACCTCCATACTCTTTTTAATGTTTCACACTATTTTTTATTCATCTTCTTGCATGTTTCACGGATATTTTTACAATATCTTGGGTTAAGTTGTTTCACGTGAAACATTATCTTGTGTCAATACTCCACTTTCTTCCAAATGTTTCACGTGAAACATTCATATTTTTTTGATTTTTATAAGTCAAAGATCATATTTCAATTAATACAGCTTTATAATATTATTTTTGATAGCAAACACCGCAGCCTGTGTTCGATCGGAAACATCAATCTTTTTAAAAATATTTGAAATATGATTTTTTACTGTTCTCTCACTGATATTCAAATTGGTGGCAATTTCTTTATTAAACATCCCATTCGCCACCTGTACCAAAACTTCCAATTCCCTATTTGTCAAAGAGGAAATCATATCCTTATCAAAATCCCTGTTTACCAACTGACTATTTAAAGCAGGAATCAAACTGGGCTGAATATAATTTTCCCCATCTTTGACAGCTCTAATCGCCTTCTTTAATTCCGCAGATTCCGAATCCTTCAGTATATATCCGTCTACCCCAATATCAACCGCCTTCATCAAATAATCCATCTCATTATGTACTGTCAGGATTAGTACTTTGATCTGTGTACCATCAGCTTTCATCTTCTTTAAAACTTCTATTCCATTCATTTCCGGCATATTGATATCTAATAATAGCACATCGGGATTACAGGTATTTAATTTTTCTAAACATTCTATTCCATTGGATACCTCTTCCACAACTTTAATTGTTCCATCAAATTCTAATAATTGCTTTAATCCTTCTCTAATTAAACTGTGATCATCAGCAATCATAACATTGATTTTTTCCATTTTTGCCCTCCATTCTAAAACATTTCTCTCCAGAAAAATTTTAGGTTGCAATATTTTGATTCTTATTTCTCGGAATCATTATTGAAATAGTAGTTCCCTTTTCTGAATCAATTTTCATTTCGCCACCCAATAGAAAAACCCTCTCTCTCACAACAGACAAACCAAAATGTCTGTCTTTCTTTTCTGCTTGTTCTAAATCAAATCCGATTCCATTATCTTTCACCTGAATAAAAATAGATTCATTTTTCCTTTTTAAAGCGACCTCAATCTTACTACCCTCAGAATGTTCCATTCCATTTTGTACACATTCCTGAATAATACGATATATCATAATAAGAGAAATTTCCTTTTCTTCTATTAAAAACTCATCTTCAATATCATCGATATCTACCAGAATTTCAAAATGTCCATCCCTGTTTAAAAGTGAAAAAAAATTGAGAAGAGTTTCACGCAGACCAAGATCATCAAAAGTCATTGGCCTTAAATCATAAATTCTATTTCTGATATCATCTATCACTTTTCGAAGTCCTGTCTCAATTGAAGCAAGTTCCAATTTTGCTTTCAAAGGATCCTGGTCAATATAGAGAGAACTCAATTCAACCTGATGAACAAGATGTGTCAGATCCTGAAGCGAGCTGTCATGTAAATCTCTCGCTATTCTTTGACGTTCTTTTTCCTGCACATCCAGGACTGAAAATTGTTTCATGTGAAACTCTGAAGATTGACATATATCATTACTTTTACTATTCATAATTATTTCCTTTAATAAATACACTCGTTGTTCACTTATTATATAACAAAATATGTTTGATTAAAAGAATATTTATAGAAATGAAATAGAAAAGATGATATAATAAAAACAAAAAGGAACCCAATACATGAATAAAAAACTAGCTACCATAATTGCATTAACCGGAACTTCCATCACAACAATTCATGGACTTAACAGATTACATACTTCCCTATGTACATGTAAAAATCTTTTGAGTAATTCTGAAAATTATTACTATGAGTGGCGTTTCGGAAAAATCAGATATCAAAAAAAGGGAAACGGCAGCCCTCTTCTTTTGATCCATGATCTGACAGTGGGAAGCTCTAATTATGAGTATCATAGATTGATCAATAACTTAACCGAAAAACATGAGATTTACTCTATTGATCTTTTGGGTTATGGTATGTCAGATAAACCGTCTATGACTTATACCAATAATTTATATGAGCAGCTTATTTCTGATTTTATTAAAAATGTAATCGGCAGAAAAACCTCCGTTGTCGTGACAGGGGAATCCGCTTCCTTTGTGATCATGACATGTCACAACTATCCGGATATTATTAATAAGATTGTATGTATCAATCCTCAAAACCTTTATTTGCAAAATCAAATTCCGTCCAAACAGACAAGCCTCCTAAAACTTATCATTGAGTCACCTATTATTGGAACCTTTATTTATCACTTATTTTCAAACCGCACTTATATAGAAAAAACATTTATAAAAAATTATTTTTATCGCCATGAAGAAATCAAAGATAAATATATTTTTAATTATCTGGAAGCCGCCCACCTCGGCGGATATAATTCCAAATATGCGTTTGCGAGTTATGCCGGAAAATATATGAACATGAATATTTTAAATGAATTGAAAGAGATCAATAACAGCATTCTTTTGATCGGTGGAGAAAAGGAAAAGGGAATGCAGACTACCATTGAAAATTATAAATACTACAATCCTTCTATTGAAGATTGTTACATTCCCGAAACCAAACATTTGCCTCAACTTGAGGCACCCGATGAAATACTGGAACAGCTTCGCATGTTTCTATAATGGTTTCTTACTTGCCGTCCCGGCTTTTCGAGGATACTGCTTCGGAGTGGGGCAGCATTTTTCTATGACAACAAGATTTCTATCAATATCGGAAGAGGGGAGAATGAAACTTTTCTGTTCTATCAATTTTCCGCCCAAAAGAGAAATAGAATGTTTTGCCTGCTCCAATTCCATATTAACTTTATCAGATTTATATGAAATAAACTTTCCTCCCACTTTCACATAGGGAAGACAATATTCAGATAGAACGGACAAATTTGCCACTGCCCTGGAAACACACAAATCAAATGTCTCTCTCAACTGTCCCGGCTTTGCAAAATCCTCCGCTCTGCCATGAATCGCCTCAATACCAACAAGTTCCAACTCAGCTATCACTTCCTGCAAAAATCCAATTCTTTTTTGCAGAGAATCCAAAAGCGTTATTTTCAAATCCGGAAATACAATTTTCAAAGGGATCCCCGGAAAACCAGCACCGGTTCCCACATCAATCACAGAAACAGGATTCTTCAAATCAAAGACTTTTACCAGGGAAAGACTGTCAACAAAATGTTTTTTTATCACATCATCAAAATCTGTAATTGCAGTCAGATTCATCACCTTATTTTTTTCAACCAGTATCTCATAATATGTTATAAATTGCTGATACTGCGCATCCGATATGGTAATATGTAATTCTTCTAAATCTTTTTGAAATGTTTTTAATTGTTCTGTATACAATACAAACTTCCTCAGCATTCTTCTTTATTTTTCTTTTTATTATAATTTTCCAGATACACCAAAAGCACTGAAATGTCAGCAGGCGATACCCCGGATATTCTGGAAGCCTGTCCCACAGAAATCGGCTTATAAGCAATCAGCTTTTGCCGTGCCTCCAATCTGAGACTTCCCACATCATTATAATCCAGATCCGCCGGAATTTTCTTTTTTTCCATCTTTTTATAATGTTCTACCTGTTTTAACTGTCTTTCGATATATCCTTCATATTTAATTTCAATCTCCACCTGTTCTATCACATTTTCAGGAAGAGGTTTTCTTCCAACATCAATCTCAGAAACCATCTCATAGCTAAGCTCTGGCCTGCAAATCAACTCCGCCAGACTGACACCTGTCTTCAAAGGAGCGCTGTCATGTGCAGTTAAAAAATCCTGATTTTCTTTTGATGCGCCAACAATTGTTTTTTTCAAGCGATCTACTTCCAGATCAATCAGCTTTTTCTTTTCGACAGTTGCCTGATAAAGTTCCTCTGAAACCAAACCTGCCTCATAACCAATTTTTCTCAGCCGCAGGTCGGCATTGTCCTGCCGCAGCAAAAGGCGATACTCCGCCCTTGAAGTCATCATACGGTAGGGCTCAAAATTTTCTTTCGTCACAAGATCATCAATCAAAACACCGATGTAAGCCTGAGAACGATCCAGAACAATCTGTTCTCTCCCTTGAAGAGAAAGGGAGGCATTGATACCCGCTATCAACCCCTGTGCCGCCGCTTCCTCATAACCGCTGCTGCCATTAAACTGTCCACCGCTAAAAAGTCCTCTGATATTTTTAAATTCCAGAGTAGGATAGAGCTGCTTTGGATCAATGCAATCATACTCGATGGCATAAGCATTTCTTATCATCCTGCAATGTTCCATTCCCGGTACCGTCCGATACATGGCAAGCTGTACATCCTCGGGAAGAGAGGAGGACATGCCGCTCACATACATTTCACTGGTATGAAGTCCTTCCGGTTCAATAAAAACCTGATGTCTGTCCTTATCCGAAAACTTAACCACTTTATCCTCAATGGAAGGACAATACCTGGGACCGGTTCCCTCTATCACTCCCGCATAGATCGGAGATCTGTCAAGATTTGCCCTGATAATGTCATGAGTCTGCTCATTCGTATAAGTCAGATAACAGGAAACCTGATCAATCTGCACTTTCTCCGGATCTGTAGAAAAGGAAAAAGGAATTACCCTTTCATCCCCAAACTGTTCTTCCATCTTAGAAAAATCCAATGACCGTCTGTCCATTCTTGCAGGCGTTCCCGTTTTAAAACGACGCATTTCAATTCCCAACTCCAAAAGGGAATCCGTCAAATGATTGGCTGCCTGCAAACCGTTCGGTCCCGTGTAAGTGATCGCTTCACCGCAAAGACATCTGGCTTTTAAGTAAGTACCGGTACATAATATTACTACTTTACATTCATAAACAGCGCCCGTAAAAGTCTTCACAGCGACTATTTTTTTATCTGTATCTGAAATCTGCTCTGTCAGAAGTTCACACACTTCCGCCTGTTTGATTGTCAGATTTTCCTGATTTTCCAAAACCTTACGCATGGCACGGGAATACTCTGCTTTATCCGCCTGTGCCCTGAGAGAATGAACGGCAGGCCCCTTTGATCTGTTCAGCATCTTGGATTGAATAAAGGTTTTATCAATATTTTTTCCCATCTCGCCTCCAAGAGCGTCAATCTCTCTCACAAGATGTCCCTTTGAAGTACCTCCAATATTCGGATTGCAAGGCATAAGAGCAATGCTGTCCACACTTACTGTAAATATCACCGTCTCAAAACCAAGGCGTGCACAGGCAAGCGCCGCTTCACATCCCGCATGACCTGCACCTACCACACACACATCACATGTTTCTCTCAACTCCATCATCAAAGTTCCTTTCGCTCATTTCCCCATGCAAAATTTGCTGAAAATCTCATTTACCAGATCATCCTCTACCTCTTCTCCTATAATTCTTCCAAGAGAGGCATAAGCATTCATCAGATCTATGGAATAAAAATCTTCCGGCATTTCATTGTCTAAACTAACCTGAACCTGATTCATACTTTCAAGCGCTTCCATAACAGCCTCTTTATGGCGGACATTTGAAATATAAATCTGGTCATTATAAGAAATCTGACCATAAAAAAACATTTCTTTTATCGAATTTTCCAATGTATCCAATCCTTCCTTTTCTCTGGCGGAAATCTTAATCATTGATACATTGTTATCTTCCCTGCTTTTACCAGTTATACCCACAATTAAATCGTCAACAGATTTTTCTTCCACTACTTCTGTCAAATCTGATTTATTTAAAAGAATAATTGTCTTTTTATCCTGGATTAACCGTACAATATCTTCGTCATTTTCATCGAGAGGAACAGAAGAGTCCATCACGTACAATATAAGATCCGCATCCTCAGAAATTGTCTTTGCCTTTTCAACTCCGATTTTTTCCACGATATCTTCTGTATTTCTGATTCCGGCCGTATCTATAATATTTAATGTGATTTCCCCTAAATGAATGGTCTCTTCCAAAATATCTCTGGTTGTTCCGGCAATGTCTGTGACAATCGCTCTTTCCTGTCCCACAAGAAGATTCAAAAGAGAAGATTTTCCTACATTCGGCTTTCCCACAATGACAGTGCGAATACCTTCCTTCAACATTTTTCCGTCATCTGCAGAAGCCAGGAGTTTTTCCAATTCTTCTTTGAGAGACAAAACCTTCTTAGACAATCTATCCGTATAGCCATCTAAACTGATATGCTCCGGGTCATCCAAAGCAGACTCAATAAAAGCGATCTCATAAATAATTTGATCCCGAAGTTCTTTTACTTTTTTATAGACAGATCCTCGAAGCTGTTTGACAGAAGTTCTTAAAGCAAATTCATTTTTTGCATGAATGAGATCCATGACTGCTTCGGCTTCCGAAAGATCAATTCTTCCATTTAAAAAGGCACGTTTTGTAAATTCGCCCGGCTCTGCAATTCTGGCACCGGCTTCTACCACTCTCATAAGAATCTTTTTAACCATCAAAGCGCCGCCATGACAATTAATTTCTACCGTATCCTCCTTTGTATAACTCCGAGGCGCTTTCATCACAGAAACCATAACTTCATCTATTACTTTACCATCCTGTCCGGTAACAAAACCATAATGAATCGTATGAGAAGGATAAGAATTTAGTAGATACTGCTTTTTTTGATTACAATATATATGACTTACTATCGATATTGCTTTTTCACCACTCACTCTGATAATTCCAATACCGGAATCGGAAACTGCAGTGGCGATCGCAGCAATCGTATCTGTTTTCATAATCTTCTCCGTTTCTTTTTAACACTTTGGGATGCTTTTCAATTTTACTACAACCTTTAGAAAAAATCTATAAAAACCGACAGGTACTTTTCCTGCCGGTTTTTATAAAGCATAACATTTATATTTTACTTTTCTTTACTCTTCCTCACTATTGCCGTAATGTCTTTCAAATTTCCTGTCACTTTTTTCATATTTCTTTAAAACAACCACAACATGACGAAAAGGTTCGTCTCCTTCACTGTAAGTCGTCACATATCTGTCATTTTGAAGGGCAGAGTGAATAATTCTTCTCTCATAAGGATTCATAGGCTCTAAAGAAACAGGCCGTTTTGTTCTTTTTACCTTATAGGAAATATTCTTAGCCAGATTTTCCAATGTCTCTTTTCTTCTCTTGCGGTAATTTTCCGTATCAACCTTTACTCTGATATAATTCTCCATATCCTTATTTACCACCAGAGATACCAGATACTGCAAAGAATCAAGAGTCTGTCCCCTCTTACCGATCAAAATTCCCATCTCATCCCCAGAGAGCTCAATATCCATGGATTCTTCCGCTTCATTATATTTCACATCGCAAACTACGGTAAGATCCATAGCTGCAAAAACTTCTTTCAAAAAATCTTTTGCCCTGTCTTCCACAGAAGATTTTACTCTCACCTTAATGACAGCAGGTTTTGCACCAATTCCCAATAAGCCGGTTTTCCCTTCCTCTATCACTTCATACTCCAATTTATCACTGGTGACGGTAAATTTCTGACATGCTTCCGTAATTGCATCATCAACTGTTTTTGCAGATACCTCGATATAATCCATAATAAAACCTCCTTACCAACTATTTATTATTCTTTTCATTATAATCTCTTACCATGTTTGCTTTCGCCATCATACTTCCGGGCTTTGCATTCTTAGCAGAATATTCAGTAGACTTTCTGTAAGCTTCGTCCTTTTCTTCCTGTGTCATACCGGAAGAGATAGAAGCCTTGGAAGACATACTCACATTTCTGGTATTCATACTGGCGTAAGCCGACATCTTATCCGCTTGCTCTTTTGCCTTCTCCATTTTCTTTTTGGCTTTTTCCTGATTTTTCTGAATAACCTCGTCGATATCCATTTTATCGATATGTTTATTGATCAAAATCTGTTGGATACTTCTGATTACCGCACCGGCCACCCAGTAGAGTCCCATACCTGCAGGCAATGTATAACAAAAAACCGCTGACATGACAGGCATAATCATATTCATGGTCTTCATAGACTGCGCCATGGTATTTTGTTGATCATTCCCGCTGTTCATATCCTGCTGAGGCATCAGCTTTACATTGATCCACTGTGTCACCGCCGCCAGTACCGGAATCGAAAAAGCAGCAATTATCATTAAAACAGAACCTGTCTCTCTCGCCTCGCTAAAGGTAAAAGCAGGGGAATTTGACATACTTAATCCTAAAAAATTATTATACTGATTGAGCAAATTCACCGTATGGTCAATATCTCCGGAAAGATTAGAAAAATTTTCCTTTAAACTGATCCACTCCGCACTGGATGCCTTATTTAACACATCCACAAACGTATTCTGTACATAAGAAGTAACGCCGCCTACAAAATTTTCGTTTTCAAACTGTCTTGTAAACATATTGGCGTTAGAAAAACCCTTTAAAAACTCTACGCTTCCGGATTCAGCAATCAGCTTGTCAACCAAAGGAAAAAATGCCTCTTTCACCTTTCCCACATATGCGGGAATGTTATAAATAACACGGTAAAGAGCCAATAAAATCGGCATCTGAATCAAAAGCTGCACACAGCTTCCGGAAGGGGAAACACCATACTTCGCATAGACAGCTTTCGTTTCCATGTTCATCGCCATCATGGAATCGTTATCCTGTTTTCCTTTATACTTCTTCTGGATTTCCTGCAATTCAGGATTCATTTTAGCAGAAAGCTTAGAAAATTTCTGCTGCTTGATTGTAAGAGGCATCAATAAAAGATAAATAACAATCGTAAATAAAATAATGGCAAGTCCAATATTTGGAATGCCAATCTTATCTATTACATAGAAGATGCCTTCCATAATATAGCCCAGTAATTTTGCTACGGGTCCTATAATCTTTCCCGTATCCTGAGTCAACAAAATATTTGACAAAATGTCTTACCTCCTTAGAAAAAACAAATTTCATTCCATAAAAAATCAAGGCACAGGATCATAACCGCCTTTTGAAAAAGGATTACATCTGCATATTCTCCAAAAAGCGAGAAGACCACCTTTTAAAACGCCATATTTCTCCACAGCCTCCAATCCATATTCCGAACAGGTCGGTATATAAGGACATTTCGTACTTTTCATAGGAGAAATATATTTTCTATAGAATTTAATTAAATAAATCATAACTTTTTTCATCATCAATACTGACTTTCTCCATCATTAATCTTTATAAAAATATATTTTAAGGATGTGATGAAGTTTTGAAAGATGTAACAATGCGCTTTCAATCTCGGCATATCCTGCCGTAGACGCACTCTTTCTCGCAACGACTACTATATCTAAACCACTATTAAATATATTTTCGTGTAGCCGGTAACTTTCTCTCACCAGTCTGGCAAAGCGGTGTCTCACCACACTGTTACCCACTTTTTTACTGGCGGAAATTCCCAGTCTGTTTATGTTTTTGTTGTTTTCCAATACATACATGACCAAATATTTATCCGCATAACTCTTTCCATTTTCATAAACATTCCGAAAATCATTATTTTTTTTTAAAGATTCAGAAAATACCATTCTTCTGCCTTTCTAGACTAGAAAAATAGGCCACATAAATGCGGCCTATGCTGATAATCTCTTTCTTCCCTTTGCACGTCTTGCAGCTAAGACTTTTCTTCCACCTTTGGTACTCATTCTCTTTCTGAAACCATGAACCTTGGATCTATGTCTCTTTTTAGGCTGAAACGTCATTTTCATAATTCTTGCACCTCCTTCTCTCAACCTTACCGATTTTATAAGGTAAACCTAATGTTATCAATTTTTGGAAAACAACATGTTGATTATATATAATTAATAGGAAAACGTCAAGTAAAACCAGGGATATTTTTGATTTTTTTGCTTCAAATATATTATTTACACAAATATTCTAATTAACATAATTAATCCACAATATGTTTATAAATTGTGTATAACTTTTGTAAAGAATGTTTAAAAGTGTTTTCATGCGTCAATTTATCCGTGTGAAAATTGTCCACAACCTATTTTTTAATTATTCACATTCCTGATTATACTTGATAAAATATGTCAACCTGTCTTTCATTATCCACATAATCCTCCATATCGTGCATAACTTATCATTTGAATTTTTTTAGTGTTTGTATTATTATATAAATTAGGGTAATTTTGATGTGATAAAAATTTCCGCAAATTGTTTGTTTCTATATTTATTATTATCATAAAACGGATGAGGTTATATGCACTATGGATTTCATGAAAGAAAAATGGGAAGAAATCAAAGAGACGATTAGAAAAGAATATGAATTAACTGACGTTTCTTATGATACTTGGATTAAACCTCTCAATTTTTATGACGTTAAAGATAATGAGGTTATTATTATAATTCCCTCTGATCAGGCACATGCCCTCAATTATATTTCTTCTAAATATAAGGACTTTTTTAAGGTTATCATTTCAGAAATGATGGACCATACTTATGATATTTCGTTTATTCTTGAAAAAGAAGCATCGGAGAAAAATGATACAAAAACCGCAGCGAAACCTTCCGGCAACATCAATTTTGAGAATGCCAATTTAAATCCAAAATACAAATTTGATACTTTTGTGGTGGGGAGCAACAATAAATTAGCGCATTCCGCCGCTCTTGCTGTGGCAGAATCTCCCGGGGAAGTTTACAATCCTCTCTATATCTATGGAGGGGCAGGCCTGGGGAAAACACACTTAATGCACTCAATCGGACATTTTATATTAGAAAAAAAGCCCGACACAAAAGTCCTTTATGTGACTTCTGAGAATTTTACAAATGAAGTGATTGATTCCATCAGAAGCGGTGACGCAATAAAAATGAATAAAATGAGAGAAAAATACAGGACTGTGGATGTTCTTATGATTGATGATATTCAATTTATCATAGGAAAAGAAAGTACCCAGGAAGAATTTTTTCACACTTTTAACACGCTTCATTCCACCGGCAAACAGATTATATTATCTTCCGACAAACCGCCAAAAGATATGGAAATATTGGAAGAAAGATTCCGTTCCCGGTTTGAATGGGGACTGATCGCCGATATACAACCGCCTGATTATGAAACAAGAATGGCAATCCTGAAAAAAAATGCAGAAGTATACCCAAAAGAAATCGATGATGAAGTTTTAAATTATATTGCTGATAACGTTAAATCAAATATAAGGGAATTAGAGGGCGCGCTCAACAAAATCATTGCCTTTTCTAAATTAAATAAAGTAGATATTAATTTGGAATATGCCGAGGAAGCGCTTAAAGACATTATTTATCCGAACAAGCAAAGAGAGGTAACACCTTCCCTGATCATAGAAGTGGTATCAGAACATTTTGGAGTCAATCCGGAAGATATTACTTCTAAAAAGAGAAACTCAGAATTTGTACAGCCCAGGCAGGTTGTCATGTATTTCTGCAGGACCCTGACAGCTACTTCCCTGCAAAGCATTGCAAAAATTTTGGGAAAAAAGGATCACACCACTGTCATTCACGGCATCAATAAGGTGACGGATGAAATGAAAAATAATGAAGAATTTAAAAACAAAATAGAAATCATAAAGAAAAAAATTCTTCCTTAATAAAAAGAAACAATGAGGGCTGTTGATAACTTTTCATTTATTCTTAAGTTATCCAAAGTTATCATCATCCCAAATAGTTTATTTAACCTTCATAAACAGTGGGGTTAACAGGGTTATTCACATATCAACACCTATTATTATGATTATTATGAAATATCTTTTTATTATTTAGGTTGTCGCAGCGTTCACAATCATTCATATTGAGGAAAGGAAGTTATACACAGATGAAAATTGTATGTACCAAATCCAGTCTCTTAAACGGAGTTCAAACAGTTTCTAAAGCTGTTCCCAACAAAACTACCATGTCTATCCTGGAGTGTATTCTGGTAGATACCACAAGCGGAAATATTAAACTTACCGCCAATGATATGGAACTTGGAATTGAAACTGTGATCAGTGGAAAGATCATTGAAAAAGGAACGATTGCTCTTGATGCAAAAATATTTTTAGAGATTGTCAGAAAACTTCCTGACAATGATATCACGATTGAGACAGATCCTTCTTTTAAAACTACCATAACCTGTGAAAAGGCGAAATTTAATATTATAGGTAAGTCAGGAGAAGATTTTTCTTATCTTCCTGAGATTGAAAAGAACGATTCCGTTGTTATTTCTCAGTTTACCTTAAAAGAAGTGGTAAGGCAGACGATCTTTTCCATCGCGGATAATGAGAATAACAAATTAATGACAGGAGAATTGTTTGAGATAGAAAACGATACTTTAAAGGTTGTTTCTCTGGATGGACACCGTATTTCTATCAGAAAAATATCTCTTAAAAATTCTTATGCAAAGAAAAAAGTCGTTGTTCCGGGAAAAACTTTGAGTGAAGTGAGCAAAATTTTATCCGGAGATATGGATAAGGATGTGAGTATTTTCTTTACGGATAAACATATTTTGTTTGAGTTTAACAATACCGTTGTCGTTTCCAGATTGATTGAAGGAGAGTATTTTAAAATTGACCAGATGCTTTCCAGTGATTATGAGACAAAAATCAAGATGAATAAGAGAGAACTTCTTGACTGTATTGACAGAGCTACTCTCCTGGTAAAAGAGGGGGATAAAAAGCCTGTTATTATTGATGTGAAAGATAGTTCTATGCAGCTTAAGATGAATTCTACTGTCGGAAGTATGGATGAAGATATTGATATTGCAAAAGAAGGAAAGGATTTAAAGATCGGATTCAATCCTAAGTTTTTGATTGATGCCCTTCGTGTGATCGAGGATGAGGAAATTTTAATTTATATGGTAAATCCGAAGGCCCCTTGCTTTATCAAAGATGAGAAAGAAAGTTATATTTATATGATTCTTCCGGTGAATTTTATTAATGTAGAGTGATTGGAATAAAAAAATATGGAAACAATAACTATCAGGGATGATTTTATAAAACTTGGGCAGGCTTTGAAGTTGGCAGGTCTTGTCGATTCCGGTGTGGATGCAAAGGTTGAAATACAGGAAGGATATGTAAAAGTAAACGGAGAGGTGGAAGTACAGCGCGGTAAAAAAATTCATCCCGGAGATATTATTGAGTTTAACGGGCATCAAGTTGCCTGCCAGAAACTCGGTATATGAGGAAAAGATGATAATTAAATCGTTAGAGTTGGCAGATTTCAGAAATTATGATTCTCTACATATTGATTTCAGTAAGGGAACAAATATCTTATACGGTGATAATGCCCAGGGAAAAACAAATATATTAGAAGCGATTTTTCTTTCGGCTACTACAAAATCCCATAAGGGCAGCAAAGATAAGGATATTATCAATTTTGAAAAAGAGGAAGCTCATATCAGAACTTTTCTTGAAAAGGAGGAGGATGAGATCCGGGTTGACATGCACCTTCGCAAAAATAAAACGAAGGGAATTGCCATAGACGGACAGAAAATAAAAAAAGCTTCCGAACTTTTAGGGCTGTTAAATGTAGTATTTTTTTCTCCCGAAGATCTTTCCATTATCAAAAACGGACCTTCGGAGAGAAGAAGATTTGTAGATATGGAACTTTGTCAGCTCGATTCGTTTTATATCTATAATTTAAATCATTATAATAAAATTGTGAATCAGAGAAATAAGCTGTTAAAAGATATGTATTTTAATCCGTCTCTGAGAGATACCCTGAATATTTGGGATTCTCAGCTTATTTCTTTTGGAAGTAAGATTATAGAGAGAAGAAAACTTTTTGTGGAACAGTTGAATGAAATTATCTTTGGCATTCACAAAAAATTGTCGGGAGATAAAGAAGAACTTATTATCAAATATGAACCTGATGTTTTGATAGAAGATTATGAAAGATTGCTTTCTTCCAGTCAGGAAAAAGACGTCAAATTAAAACAGACTACCGTAGGACCTCACAGGGATGATTTTTCTTTTATGGTAGGAAATATTGATATCAGGAGATTTGGATCGCAGGGGCAGCAAAGAACAGCAGCTTTATCCTTAAAATTGTCGGAGATAGAGTTGGTAAAAAAACTGACGAAGGACAATCCTGTTTTGCTTCTTGACGATGTTTTATCGGAGCTTGACAGTAACAGACAAAATTATCTGTTAAGTACGATCGGAGATATTCAAACTATTATTACTTGTACCGGTTTGGATGAATTTGTCAATAATCGGTTTGAGATTGATAAAGTCTTTAAGATAGAAAATGGGAGTATTGTAGAATAATTTTGAAATACAAGAATCGTTGATTTCAAAATGGAGGGAAAAATGGCTGAGAATTTTGAAGAAGTAAGTAACAATGAATATGGTGCGGATCAAATACAGATATTGGAAGGACTTGAAGCGGTAAGAAAAAGACCGGGTATGTATATCGGCAGTACTTCTCTGAGAGGTCTTCATCATCTTGTCTATGAAATTGTAGATAATTCTGTGGATGAAGCCCTTGCAGGTATTTGTACGGAAATTCATGTAACGGTGAATCAGGATAATTCCGTTACAGTGGAAGATAACGGGCGCGGTATTCCCGTAGGTATCAATCATAAAGCCGGCATTCCGGCTGTTGAGGTGGTATTTACCGTTCTTCATGCAGGAGGAAAATTTGGCGGCGGCGGATACAAAGTATCCGGCGGTCTTCATGGCGTGGGAGCCTCTGTGGTAAATGCACTTTCCGATTGGTTGGAAGTGGATATTTATCATGAAGGTAAAATATACCATCAGCGTTATGAGAGAGGTCACGTCTGCAATAAATTAAAAGTCATCGGGGACTGTGATCCGGAAAAAACGGGGACCAGAGTACAATTTAAACCTGATGGCACGATTTTTGAAGATACGGTATTTGAATACGATACGTTAAAAACCAGACTTCGTGAGACTGCTTTTTTGACAAAAGGATTAAAAATTGTTTTAAAAGACGACAGGGATGATCAAAAACAGGAAAAGACGTTTCATTATGAAGGTGGTATCAAAGAATTTGTTACATACCTGAACAGAAGTAAAGAATTTTTGTACGAAGAGATTATGTATTTTGAGGGCAAAAAAAATGGCGTTTACGTGGAAGTGGCCCTGCAGCATAATGATTCCTACAATGAAAGCGTTTATACTTTTGTAAATAATATCAATACACCGGAGGGCGGCACGCATCTTGTAGGTTTCAGAAATGCTTTGACAAAAACCTTCAATGATTATGCGAGAAATAATAAACTTTTAAAGGAGAGTGAAGCAAATCTTTCCGGGGAAGATATCAGAGAAGGATTGACTGCTATAGTCAGTGTAAAGATTGAAGATCCACAATTTGAGGGACAGACAAAACAGAAACTTGGAAATTCCGAAGCCAGAGGCGCTGTAGACAGTATAGTGAGCGAACAGCTTACTTACTTTTTAGAGCAGAATCCTTCCGTGGCTAAGATAATTTGTGAAAAATCAATTTTGGCGCAGCGTGCGAGAGAAGCGGCCAGAAAAGCCAGGGATTTAACCCGCCGTAAAACTGCTTTGGAAGGGACGGCTCTTCCCGGTAAACTGGCAGATTGCTCCGACAAAGATCCAAAAAATTGTGAAATTTATATCGTGGAGGGGGATTCCGCCGGCGGTTCTGCGAAAACAGCGAGAAGCCGTGCAACGCAGGCAATTCTTCCTTTGCGTGGTAAAATTTTAAATGTGGAGAAAGCCCGCCTTGATAAAATATATGCAAATGCAGAGATTAAGGCGATGATTACGGCTTTCGGTACAGGTATTCATGAGGATTTTGATATTTCCAAGCTTCGTTATGATAAAATTATTATCATGACGGATGCGGATGTAGACGGTGCGCATATTGCAACTTTAATGCTCACGTTTATTTATCGTTTTATGCCGGAGTTGATTAAGCAGGGGCATGTGTATCTGGCAAAACCGCCTCTCTATAAGCTCGAAAAAAATAAAAAAGTCTGGTATGCTTACAGCGATGATGAGTTAGATTCCATTTTGGCTGAAGTAGGCAGGGATCAGAATAATAAAATTCAGCGTTATAAAGGACTTGGAGAGATGGATGCGGATCAGCTTTGGGAGACGACAATGGATCCTGAAAGGAGAATTCTTCTTCGTGTCAATATGAATGAAGAGGAGGAGTCTGAAGTAGATCTTACCTTTAACACGCTGATGGGAGATAAGGTAGAGCCCCGGAGAATCTTCATTGAGGAAAATGCAAAGTTTGTAAAGAATTTAGATATCTAAGCAGAAAGGCATATAAAATATGGATGACAAAATTTTTGATAAGATAGAGGATGTCGATCTTAAGAAAAAAATGGAAGATTCTTACATCGATTATGCCATGAGTGTGATTGCCGCCCGTGCGCTTCCTGATGTGAGGGATGGCTTAAAACCCGTACAGCGCCGTGTCCTTTATTCCATGATTGAGTTGAATAACGGACCGGATAAGCCTCACAGAAAAAGCGCCCGTATTGTCGGTGATACTATGGGTAAATATCATCCTCATGGAGACAGTTCTATCTACGGCGCGTTGGTAAATATGGCGCAGGAATGGTCTACCAGATATCCTTTGGTGGACGGACATGGCAATTTCGGTTCCGTGGACGGAGACGGTGCGGCGGCAATGCGTTACACAGAGGCTCGCCTGAGTAAGATTTCCATGGAGCTTTTGGCGGATATCAATAAAAATACCGTAGATTTTGTGCCAAACTTTGATGATACGGAAAAAGAACCGGTGGTTCTTCCCAGTCGTTATCCCAATCTTTTGGTAAACGGCACTTCCGGTATTGCTGTCGGCATGGCCACCAATATTCCTCCCCATAACCTCAGGGAGATTGTGAATGCTGTAGTTAAGATTATTGACAATCAGGTTGAGGAAGACAGGGAAACGGATATGGAGGAGTTGCTTAAGATTGTCAAAGCTCCCGATTTTCCTACCGGCGGTATTATTCTTGGCACAAAAGGAGCAGAGGAAGCTTATCGGACGGGACGAGGTAAAGTAAGGGTCCGCGCGGTGACTGATATCGAAACCATGGATAACGGTAAGACCCGTATCGTGGTGACGGAACTTCCCTACATGGTAAATAAAGCAAATTTGATTCTGAAAATTGCTGATCTGGTGAAGTTAAAGAAAATTGACGGCATCACGGATCTCAGAGATGAGACAAACCGTGAAGGTATGAGAATTGTGATAGAGCTGAGAAAGGATGCTAACGCTAATGTTATCTTAAATCAGCTTTATAAGCATACCCAGCTTCAGGATTCCTTTGGCGTCATTATGTTGGCTCTTGTCAATAATGAGCCGAAGGTCATGAACCTTTTGGACATGCTGACCTACTACCTGAACCATCAGAAGGATGTGGTAACCAGAAGGACAAAATACGATCTGGATAAGGCGGAGGAGAGAGATCATATTTTACAGGGTTTGCTCATTGCTCTGGACAATATTGACGAAGTCATTCAGATCATGAGAAGCAGTCAGACTACCGCTATCGCAAAGGAAAGATTGATGGAGCGGTTCGGGCTTACCGATCCGCAGGCACAGGCGATTGCAGATATGCGTCTGCGCGCGTTGACAGGTCTGGAGAGAGAAAAGCTTGAGAATGAACATAAGGAGCTGCTTTTAAAGATCGCAGAATTAAAGGAAATTTTGGCGGATGAAAAGAGACTTCTCGGTGTCATTAAGGAAGAAATGCTTTTGACAGCTGAAAAGTATGGAGATGACAGAAGAAGTAAGATCGGATATGATGTCTATGACATTGATATGGAAGATCTGATTCCCAGAGATAACACTGTGATCGCTATGACAAGTCTTGGTTATATCAAGCGCATGACAGTGGATAATTTCAAATCCCAGAACCGTGGCGGTAAAGGAATCAAGGGGATGCAGACCATTGAGGAAGATTATATTGAAGATCTTCTTATGACTACAACCCACCATTATCTTATGTTCTTTACAAATTATGGCAGAGTTTACCGCTTGAAAGCTTACGAGATACCGGAGGCGAGCCGCACGGCGAGAGGTATTGCGATCGTCAATATTTTGCAGTTAAATCCGGGTGAAAAGATTTCTGCTATGATACCGATCAAGGATTATGAGGAAGATAAAAATCTCTTTATGGTCACAAGGAGAGGTATTGTCAAGAAGACATCTATTATGGAATTTAGCAATGTGAGAAAGAATGGATTGGCGGCTATCAATCTGAAGGATGACGATGAGCTGATTGAGGTAAAAACGACTTCAAGAGATACGGAAATTTTCCTTGTCACCAAGCATGGTATGTGTATTCGTTTCAAGGAAACAGATGTTCGTCCTACCGGCAGATCTTCCATGGGCGTGATCGGTATGAATCTTTCTGACGGTGACGAGGTTGTGGGTATGCAGTTGGATCATCAGGGCGATTCTCTCTTGATCGTATCGGAAAACGGTATGGGTAAGAGGACGGATTTGGATGAATTTACCATTCAAAAGCGCGGCGGTAAAGGCCTGAAATGTTATAAGATCATGGAAAAGACCGGATATGTCATCGGTGTAAAAGCGGTCAATGACGATCATGAAATTATGATGATTACGGACGGCGGTATTATCATTCAAATTCGTATGAATGAAGTTTCCAAATTAAAGAGAATTACTTCCGGTGTAAAACTGATTAATCTGGACGAAGGCATGAAGGTAGCTAAGATTGCCAAGGTGCGTGAGAAGATCAGCAATGGCGAGGAAGAGTTTGAGAATATTGACGATGCCATGGAAGAGATCCCTGATGAAAGATTATAAAATAGCTGTAATCGGCGATATTCACAGCAATCATACGGCGCTTGAAAGGTGTATCAGCCATGCGCTTGAAAAAGGCGCCGATGAATTTCTCTTTATTGGAGATTATGTCAGTGATTGTCCGTGTCCACAAAAAACGATGAAGATTATCTATGATATGAATCAGAAATATATTTGTCGTTTTATTCGGGGAAATCGGGAAGATTATATGCTAAATCACAGGGATCATCCCGAAGAGAGATGGACTTATTCTTCTTCCAGTGGAAATCTGCTCTATACGTATGAAAATTTGACGGACAGAGATTTCGATTTCTATGAAAAGATGGATATTCAGGGAATCTATAGGAAAGAAGGTTATCCTGTATTTCGTTACTGCCACGGATCTTTGACCCGCTCCAACGAGCTTTTAACGTCGGAAAATGAAAATTTGCAAAAGATTATGGCGGATTTGGATGTGGATTTGTTGATCAGCGGTCACACCCACACGCAGGAAGTGATAGAAGCAGAGGGGAAAAAGCTGATTCATCCCGGTTCCGTTGGGATTCCCTGGTATCATGACGGAAAGACGCAGTATATGATACTTCATGGAACGAAACAGGGATGGGAAGAAGAATTTTTCCAGTTGCCTTATGATGTGAAAGCTGTAGTGGAAGAGTTCAAAACTTCCGGGATTATGGAGAAAGCACATTCCTGGTCTAAATTAAATCTTCATGCGCTTACTACCGGAGATGATTATACAACTCCCTGTCTTAAACTTGCCACGGAGTTGTGCAGGGAGTCGGAAGGAATTGTTACCTGGCCGGATATTCCGGAAAAATACTGGCAGCAGGCGCTAAAAGAGTACGGAATCGAGTATTAAGGTCAAAACAGAGCGATAAAAAGAGCCTCCGCGTTTGAAAACGGAGGCTTTTATCTTACTGTTCTTCTTCGTTGTTCCGGTTGATGACGGTAGATACTATTCCGCAGGAAATGCCAAAGACCGGATAGACGATCCAGGCGTATCTCCATAAATTCCAGATAAAACCGCAGGCAAGAAAGATCATCGTAGCCACCATCATAATACAGCCACAGATCAATCCAATTTTTTTGTCGTTTTTATAGGTTTGAGAATTATGGTCCTGCATCAGGTTATAGTGTCTGATATTGTACTTGCTCTCCTGTGTGCCGGCATAGACAAACAGGGTAACGGCAATCGTCACAAACAGTAAAAAGACGGAGCCTGCCAGAGCGCCCGAATCAAGATCGGAAAGGTTTGTCATTTTAAAGTCTATGATCGGTTCCAGTCCCAACATAATGATCAGACCGGAAATGATTAAAACAACGCCTGTGGTGATCATCAGGGTAAATTTTTTGTGAAAGTTTTCCTTTTCTTCTTCCGAATAGAAATCTTCAATATAAGGATATTTCCTGGTAAAATAGCCATCCTGTAATCCGGTAAAAATAAAAATAGCCACTGCCACTACGACAAAGAGCAAAAATAACATACCGCTGAGACTATCCCTGTCAAATCCTTCCCTGTAAGGAAGAACAGCCTGTAAAAAACAAGTCAGGGTAAGTCCGGACAAGATCAAGCATACACCTAACGTAATCCGTTTACTGTATTGATTCTTATGCTGATCGTAATGATTCTTATCTTTTATGTACTGGCTGCTGATGTCTTTTCGCATCAGATCGTCCAAGGTACAGTGAAACAATTCTGCTAACTGCATTAATTTATCCGTTTCAGGATAAGTATTGTCCGATTCCCATTTAGAGACGGACTGTCTGGATACTTCCAAAGTTTCCGCCAACTGTTCCTGGGTCATATTTTCCCGTTTTCTTAAAAACTGTAGATTTTCTCCTAAACTCATAATAACCTCCATATTTGCATTTTTGTAGTATCGCGCCGGTCGCATGTACCATAAGGCGAATACCTTTTTATCGTTTTTATTATGAGGTATTCGTCCTTGGCACACACATATTGTATAAAAACATGAATGTAAACTCTATCAATAGCATGTTGCTTTTTATGATTTTGATGTAAAGATACGGTTGCATTCCCGTAAATAGGAGGTTTTTATGAATTTCTCTCTATATGATTTTCTCAAAATCCTCTACGCCATGTTTACAGAGAGGACAGATGAAATCCGGGGGAAGTTCTTCTCCTTCATAGACATATCCACAGACCGTACAGCGCCAACCCTTTGTTTTAGAATCGTCAGGCTTCGGTTTTACAAATTCATGATAGTAAGAGTAGGTGATCGGCTTCTCATCGGAAAGAATTTCACAGTCATTTACTGTGCAGATAAAAAGCGTGTGGCTTCCCAGATCTATCATATCTTTTACAGCACAGTCGATATAGGCCGACGTATGTTCTGTGAGATAGGGGAGTTCCTGTCCGGTCATTTTAAAGGGATATCCCACAAATTTATCCGCAGTGCGTCCGCTTTGAAAACCAAAATTCTGGAAGAGTGAAAAAGGAGCCGTCTCTGAGAGAACGGAGATCGAAAGCATTTTGGATTCTTGCGCAATTTCACAAGTTAGGTTATTCTTATTGATAGTAACAGCAATTTGTAAAGGATTGCTTGTCACCTGCATTACAGTGTTGACGATACAGCCATTCATCTTTTTTTCATATTTGGATGCGGCTACAAACAGTCCGTAAGAAATTTGGTTAAGCGCTTTTGTGTTCATAAGAGTCCTCCTTATATGATAAATTATAATAAAGATAGTATATGGAAAATTTATACCATTTATCCCATTATAGTGTTTTTAAAAAAGAAAGGCAAGAAAAGGAAGTAGTGAAGTTATGAAATTTGAAAGTGCAGAGGCAAAAAGACATTATATGTTAGAAGAGTCAGTGGAAAAATTAGTCTGTAGGTTGGCAGTTCCCACGATTCTAAGTATGTTGGTAACCTCCTTCTATAATATGGCGGATACTTTTTTTGTCGGAAAACTTGATACCCAGTCTACGGCTGCCGTCGGGATTGTATTTTCCCTGATGGCGATTATTCAGGCGGTTGGTTTTCTATTTGGGCATGGGTCTGGAAATTATATTTCCAGAAAACTGGGAGCGGGTGAGATTGAGGAAGCGGAAAAAATGTCGGCGGTTGGATTTTTCTCATCTTTTCTTGCAGGTATTTTGATTATGGTTGGCTGTATGCTTTTTATAGAGCCGCTTTCCTATTTTTTAGGTTCAACGGAGACAATTCAGCCCTATACGGTTGCCTATTTGAGAATTATTTTAATCGGTGCGCCTGCTATGACGGCTTCCCTGGTACTAAATAACCAGATGCGTTTTCAGGGCAGCGCGTTTTATGCGATGATCGGGATTGTGTCAGGTGCCGTTATCAATATAGCGCTAGATCCGATTTTAATTTTTCAATGTGGCATGGGTGTTGCAGGCGCCGCACTTGCCACCACAATCAGCCAGTATCTGAGTTTCTTCTTTCTTCTTATTATGATCAGGCGGGGTGGGGATATTCAGATTCGTTTTCAGAACTTTAAACCAAGTCTGCATTTTTATAAAGAAGTGATGCGGGGCGGCATACCGTCTCTGTTTCGACAGGGGCTTGCCAGTGTAGCCACAATCTGCCTGAACCATGCGGCGGGCGTATACGGCGACGCGGCCATCGCCGGTATGTCCATTGTGTCCCGTATTATGATGTTTGTGAACTCCGCATTGATTGGATTCGGACAGGGCTTTCAGCCTGTGTGCGGATTCAACTATGGCGCGAATCGGTACAAACGGGTATTAGACGCTTTCTGGTTTTGTGTGAAGGTAGCTTTTTTCTGTCTTGCGGGCGTGGCAGTTCTCGTGTATCTTTTTGCTCCAGGTTTGGTGACGGTTTTCCGAAAAGATGACGCGGACGTTATCAGGGTGGGAACGGCGGCTCTGCGGTATTCCGTGATCGCCCTTCCTTTAAGCTCCTGGATTATCATGTGCAATATGATGTTGCAATCTATCGGGAAAGGCTTGAAAGCCTCCATTGTGGCTTCCGCCAGACAGGGGATTTTCTTCCTTCCCCTCATCGCAGTCCTTCCTTACTTTTTTGGACTGACCGGGGTGGAAGTCTGTCAGGCGGCATCGGATTTTTGTGCGCTTTCGGTGTCAATTCCCCTTGGCGTGAGTGTGATCCGGGAAATGCGGCAGGAGGAGAAAGAATCTTCCTCCTGAATTACTTTACATATTTTCCCGCCGCATACCGTGAAAAATTGAAGTCGCGGATCCCCATATCTTTTGTTTGATTTTGTATTTTACAGTAATAGTTTTTTATCCAATACCGTTTGTCATAATATTCGTAATCGAATTCACCGTCAGTTTTTTCCAACATCTCCTTCACATTTGTCATATAAGGATTTTTGGAGCAGTCTAAAATTACAGGTGCGGCATCAGCTGAAAGTCTGCTTAAATATTCATAATCTGCGCCATTTATCAGATTGTATCTGGCAACCAGATAATCCGGATGGGAGAAGGAAAGCGCGATATAACATATGGTCACAACGGACAGTCCGTATAAAAACAGGGGAAACTGTCTGTAAAAAATAAAAGCGGTAACGCCTGCCATTAAGAGAAAGATCACCATCAGGGCCCACAATACAAATAATCGCAGGAAAGTCAGGGAATAACTTTCAATATAGAGAATCATGCGCAGGGCGCTGGAAAAAATCATGATAAAGGTGCAGCCGCAGACAATTGTCAGTATTGTCCGGAGGACTTTGCTTTCCTGAAACAGCCGTAGACAGATCAAAACGATCAGGAAATTAATCACGCTGACCAACAAAAGTTGAAAAAATCCTTCTCTGGCATAACGGGCGTAAGTATAATTTTCCGGCAGTGTCATATTGCCGATAAACAGATACAGGATCTGTACGATACTGAAAGCCATATATAAAAGACAGAGCATAGAGGTAATGACAATGGCGATCACAGCGTCAAAACGGGTTTTTTCTTCTGTTTTTTCTTTTACTTCCTTTTTGCACAGAACAGATAAAACGGCATAGGAAGAGAAAAAGACTACAACTATAAGAAAAAGTACCTTCGCGGCTGTAAATATATTCATGGCTTTCATAAGCTCGGAAAGCATATTTTCAAAAACGACATCCGCACTGGTAAGCAGCAGGGTCATGAAAAAAAGTATCGGAAGGGCAATGAAAAATCCGGCTAGAGCAGGTAAAAAAAGACTTTTTTTGCCGCTTTTTTCCTGTTTTTTTGCATCAAAATAAGAGATCATGTCCGCGAAGGGGCAAAATAAGCAGAGAAAAAAGGAGCAGGTCGTATGAAAAAAGGCATAAAGATATTTGTTGAAATCCCATTCTTTGTCATCATATACGGTATGGAGCATGAGTACGAGAAACAGGATAAAAATACCACATTTATTCATGGCAAGAATTTGGGGAGAGACTGTCATGCAGTTAGAAATCCCCAGAAGAGTGATCGCCATTATATAACATATACTGCTTTTTTTGAAGGGAACCCCTAACTTTTTCATAGAGAAGAAAAAACAGCAAAGGGTTCCGACTACGAAAAAAGGGTAAGTAATCCCAGAAGTATTTCGGTAGAGACAAAAAGCGTAAAAGGCAGAGTAAAGAAGACATCCAATGCCAAAGAGGGGAAATTGCCTTTTCATATTTCTGGTGTATTCGGTTTCGGGTTTTTCTTCCAATTTTTCTGTGGGTTGTACATAAGCTGTAGATTCCATAAATTACTCCTTTCCTGTAGACGTATCTTCGTCTTCCACATACTGTAAGATTTCTCCTGGCTGACAATTCAGAGCTTTGCAGATTTCGTTCAGGGTGGAAAGACGGATCGCCTTTGCCTTATTGTTTTTTAAGATGGACAGATTTGCAAGGGTAATGTCGATCTCGCCGGCAAGCTCGGTCAGTCCCTTTTTGCGCATCGCCATCATGACATCCAAATTTATGATAATTGCCATAATATACTCACTTTCTTTATTTGATAAACTTTATTTTCTCTTGCGCCTGTTAGATCGTCAGGTCGTTTTCCAATTTATAGGTGACGGCTTTGTCAAAGACCTTTGCCAACACTCTGCTGAAAAGTCCGGCAATCACAAAGACGAGAATCACGATGCACACAGACGGAGTCAGGTAAAGAAAAAGGCGGCAAGACGTAATGACTGCGATGAAGAAGCTGTAAATGCTCATTTTGTTCAGGCTTTCCACGTTTTCCCTGATAAAGCAGTCGTCGTTTATCACCGAGCGGAACATGTTCCGAAGCTGTTGTAAAATCAGTACGGCAAAGACACCTGAGAGGAAGAGAAGCAGGCATAGCGAATAGTAATTCTCCGCGAAGTAACTGTTAAATCTGCCATAAAATTTAATGCTCAGGGGAAGTGTTGCGATTACAACAATTCCGGCATAGAACATGAAATCCAGTAAAAATTTTGTGAATAATGTCAGTTTGTCTTTCATGATAGACTCCTTTTCTAATCTATTGTGATTTAAAAATAACACATGGGAAAATGAATGTCAATAAAGTTTTATTGATTTACGATAAAATTTTATTAAAAATCGATAGTCGAGCTAAACGAGAACTAAAAAAAAATTTCTGAAAGAGATATATGTGCAGGGTATGAAAGAGTATTCCGTTTAGGAATTTGCTATTTTATTTTCTGTATTTTATAATAAAAAGCATAGGAAAAATGGAGCTGTAATTGTAGTAGAAAGGAGTCATTTATGGTTTATCGTGATTTTCAGGGATTGAAATTATCTGCGTTGGGACTGGGTGCGATGCGTCTGCCGGTAATTAATGGCAATGATGCAGATCTCGACAGTGCGGCTGTGGAGGAAATGGTTGCTTATGCCATGGAGCACGGCGTCAATTATTATGATACGGCATGGGGTTATCACAGCGGAAATTCAGAGACGGTAATTGGCAGCGCGCTTAAGAAATATGATCGCGGCAGCTTCTATCTTGCCACAAAATTTCCGGGATATGATCTTTCCAATATGCCGAAGGTGGAGGAAATCTTTGAAAGGCAGCTTGAAAAATGCGGTGTGGAGTATTTTGATTTTTATCTTTTCCATAATGTTTGCGAGATGAATATCGAAGCCTATCTGGATGAGAAATTCGGTATTTTCGAATATCTGATCAGGCAGAAGAATAATGGGCGCATCAAACATCTTGGTTTTTCCGCCCATGGAAGCTGTGAAGTCATGAAGCGTTTTCTGGAAGCCTACGGCAAGGATATGGAGTTTTGCCAGATTCAGCTTAACTATATTGACTGGACTTTTCAAGATGCGAAGAATAAGGTGGAGCTGTTAAATTCTTATCATATTCCGGTCTGGGTGATGGAGCCCCTGCGGGGCGGCCGCCTGGCGAAACTTTCTGAGAATGCGGAAAAGATATTGAAGGAAATACGTCCGGATGATAGCATTCCGGCCTGGGCGTTCCGGTTTTTGCAGACGCTTCCGGAAGTTAAGGTGGTTCTCTCCGGTATGTCTAATTTGGAACAGCTGAAAGAAAATATTGGTACTTTTGAGACGGATCAGCCTCTTTCCAAAGAAGAAATGGAGTCTCTTCTTACGGTTGCGGACGGCATGTTAAACGGTACACTGCCTTGTACGGCATGTCATTATTGTACCAGTCATTGTCCGAAGGGACTTGACATTCCCATGCTCTTGAACCTTTATAATGAACATAACTTTACGGGAGGCGGTTTTATTGCGCCGATGGCGCTTTCGGCAATGCCACAGGAAAAACAGCCCACTGCCTGCATCGGCTGCCGCAGCTGTGAAAAAGTCTGCCCGCAGCAGATTAAGATATCCGAAGCGATGGCGGATTTTGGTGAAAAATTGAAAGGGTAGTGATTAAGAAAGAAACGGAGGGATTACATGAGAGCTTTATTCATAGGCGGCACCGGGACAATCAGTATGGCGATTGTAAGACAGTTAGCCAAGATACCCTCTTGGGAGGTATGGCTTTTAAACCGTGGAAACAGGACAAAGGATTTACCGAAAAATGTACATCAGATGATTGCGGATATCAAGGACGAGGAAGCGGTAAAAGAAAAGATAAGGGATCTCACCTTCGACGTGGTCTGCGAGTTTATAGGTTTTCACGTGGAGGATGTGGAGAGAGATTACCGGTTATTTAAGGATAAAACAAAACAGTATATCTATATCAGCTCCGCGTCGGCTTATCATAAGCCGGCATCAAGCTACATCGTCAACGAGGGGACTACTCTGGCAAATCCTTATTGGCAGTATTCCAGAGATAAGATTGCCAGTGAGGAGTTTTTGATGAAAAAATACCGTGAAGAAGGATTTCCGGTGACCATTGTGCGGCCTAGCCATACCTATGATGAGCGGCACATTCCCCTTGGCGTTCATGGAAAAAACGGCTTTTGGCAGGTCATCAAACGCATGATGGAAGGGAAACCTGTTATTATTCAGGGAGACGGGACATCGCTCTGGACGCTCACTTTTAATACGGATTTTGCGGTGGGATATATCAGTTTGATGGGAAACCGTCATGCCATCGGCGAGGCTTTTCAGATTACGGGGGATGAGACTCTTACATGGAATCAGATTTATGCTACCATTGCGGATGCGCTTAACGTGGAGTTGAAGCCGTACTATGTAGCATCCGAATATCTGGCGGCGGTGGGAGATAAGTATGGATATGATTTTGAGGGAAGCTTGATCGGGGATAAATCGGTTTCTGTGGTTTTTGATAACAGTAAATTGAAAAGACTGTCCCTGGATATGCGTACCCAGGTTCGATTTGACCAGGGTGTCAGGATTGCCCTTGACTATGTGCTATCTCACCCGGAGGAGTGCCAGAAGGAGGATCCGGAATTTGATGCCTGGTGCGACCGGGTAATTGCGGCGATTGAAGCATCGAAGGCACAGATTTAATTTCTAAAAGAGTTTTGGGCCAACAAAAAGGAGTATTGATTCTATGAAACAATACTCCTTTAACTGATGAATTTTATATAGGATTACAGTCTCACATCCACAGGATGATAGGGGATGCCGGATTCTTCCAAAACTTCATCGGTTGGAAGGTCAGAAGCGCCCTCTGTTTTTTCCTTTTCATCCCCGCTTCCTGTTTCCTTCTTTTCATCCTTTGCTTTTGGTTCGTCTGTTTTTTCGTCTGTCGCGGCGCTCTGTAAGGCTTCGCCTGCCTGTATCAGGGAATCCATCTGGGCGGCGGTAGCTTTCTCGGCGGCTTCCTTTGCCTTGGCAAGTTCAGCTTCCTTCAGACCCACGTTGCTGCTGCCGCCTCTGGCGCTGTCAAGTTTCATCTCGGCTTCCAGTATGCCTGCTCTGCCTTCCATTTTTGCTGCAACGGTGCCGTTGGCGTTCGCCTGTTTCACGGAAACGTCTGCGGAGATCATGGCCTCCATGCTGCCTGCAGACATGCCTGCTTTCTGGCTTGCGTTTTGCTTTTTCTGCGGTTTTGTGCCCATCAGGTCGTCGAAGGAGGATTCTTCTTTTTTCTTTTGCCGTTCCTCTTTTTTTACTTCAATCTGATGTTGGCGAAGCTGTATTTCCAGTTCGCTGATCTGCTTCTGTATTTCCTGCCGTTTTTTCATTTTAGTCTCTGACGGCATTTCCTGATTGGCGGATACTTCCTTTAACTGTTGCTGTAATCTGTCGATTTGCTGCTGCAGGTTTTTACTTTCCGGATCCATCTGTCCGCCGCCGACACCCAATCCTGCCGTGCCGGACTGAAGATTTGTGCTGTTTACTCCGTTAATATTCATAGCTGCCTCCTTTTATGTAATCATAGTCTGGATATGCGGGAAAAGATTTCCGATTACATAGCCTGATTGTGTTTGTTATTAAGTTTTTCGACATATCTCTTATTTTAGGAAAGAGAGAATGTTGTGAGGGGCCGTTTATCGGTTGTGAGAGAAAAACAGCCGGACTTTTTAAGTCTCCGGAATTTGCAGCATCACCCGCAATACGCAGCATTCCTCCCCTTCCCGCACTTCTTTTCTGATTTCAATGTCACCCAGATATTTGCGGGCCGCATGGCGGATGTTGGCAAGTCCGAATCCGTGGCCTTCCCCTGTCTTGGATGTGCGTGGCAGACCGCTTATTGGATCAATCTCTAATTTTCCTCTATAGCTGTTAGATATCTCAATTATATACATATTTTTTCTGCGGCCGGAAACAAGAGAAACCTGCGGTGTTTTGCCGGGAGAAAACTTTTCCCGCTCCACGGCCTCAATCGCATTGGACAGGGCGTTGTTTAAAATAATGCTGATATCAAAGGAATTGACCATATCGGTCATTGGATAGTGAAAGTTACAGGAAAAGGAGATGCCTTTTTCCTCCATTTCCATTTTTCTGCCGGAAAGAATTACGTCGGTTACTGGATTTCCGCTGTTTACGCCGAGAAAGGACGCTGTCATTTCCTCGTTAAGTTTGTCCGTATATTGCTGCGCTGCGTCAAATTCACCCCTGTCATAGAGCTGTTTTATGGTCATAAGGTGGTTTCCCACATCGTGGCGCAGGCCGCGCATATCCCGGTATAGCTGTTCCATTTCGCTGATGTGGTTTTGCAGGTCGGCCATCTGTGCAGAAAAAATTTCCTGCTGCCTGTCTTCCTCCTGTTTTGTTTTCCACTGGCGGAACACATAGGCAGTTACCAGAATTACGGCGAAAGAGAGCAGGGTAAAGAGCGACATGATAAGGTCATAACTGCCATATAGATTATAGATACTTTTTCCGACATCACGCTCATAAATATTTCTATAATAATCAAGTACATAGTAGGAAACCACGCCCAAAAGGGAAGGTGTGGAGAGCAATAAAAATTCTCTGCCATCCATGTGTTCGCGTTTCTGTCCGTAAGACCACAGCATACATTTGACAGCGCTGTATAAAAGAAAAAAAGCAAATATATCATAGCTGAAAATAGTGATAAAAACAAATTCCAAAAACCACCACAGATCTTCTTTCATCGAAAAAATCTGATAAAACAAATTGGAAACTTCGTTATTCATATGGACGACAATACGGAAAGTCTGCCACCGCAGACAGAAGAATGTGGTTACGAGAAAAAGTTTTTGAAGAAAGTATTTTCTGTCAAGCAGGCTCATCACCAAAAATACCATCAAGGTGCCTATCGCATAGGCCAGTACGTTATTGATGTACCAGGGCATGTAGCTAAGAATGAGCATGGTTATCGCATAGGCCCCGCCTGCGATCCATGCTTTTTTTCTTTGATCCAAAAACGATCTGATCCAAACAACGCAGCAGTAGGCATTGGTCAGAATTATGCTGATTCCGTCGATATGAGTGACTATCTCATAACCTAATTCCAGATTGCTCATTTCATCTCCAAGTCCTTTTGTCGGTTGATATACTGCATATACTGCCGCACAAATCCGGGAAACTGCTTTTTTGACAATAGAGCCGTGCCCTGTTCCAACCAGACGGTTGCGGCGTTATATTTTTCCACATATTTTAAATTTACCAGATAAGCTCGGTGGGTGCGGTAAAAATCTGTCCCGGCCTGTTCGGAGAGATCGGTCAGTTTCCCGTAGTATTCGATATCGCCGTTTACCGTATGAAGCATGACTTTACGGTTGAAAACTTCTGCGTAAATGATATCTGAAAAACGCACCCGGATAGACAAACCACCCCGTTTTACAAGGAGCATGGGTTCTTCGTGCCGCGGCTGATGTTCTTCCTTTTTCCGGGACTTTTCGGTTTTTGCTCTGTCCTGAAGCTGCCCCAGGGCTCTGTCCAAAATTTCCAATAATTTTTCCTCTGAAAAGGGTTTGATTAAATAGTGGAAAGCGCCCACATCAAAGGCCTCATAGACATATTCTGCAATGGCTGTCACAAAAATAATGATGGTTTTCCATCCCTGTCTGCGCAGTTTGCGCGCAATTTCCATTCCGTTTTTTCCCGACATCTGGATATCCAGAAAAAGAAGATCCGGTTCCGGATGCGTCAGGACTTCTTCCCCTGAGTTGCAGCAGATGATCCGACAGTAAATATTTCGTTCCAGAAAAAACCGTTCTGCATGTTTGCGCAAAATATTTTGTAGTGCCTTGTCGTCATCACAGATTATAAGAGTCATGGTTTCTTTTTTCCCATCCTGTTTTTCTATTTCACTTATAAAATCGGCTTTTTTGTTTATTTTCCCCTTGAAGATGTTATAAAATGCCCTTTTTTTGTCGTAAAAAAAAGGATCAACTAAATTTTACTACTTCGGGACAGAAATGAAAATATATGGTACACTGAAAACATGGATGACGGAAAGGTAATATTAAAAAAAATTATTATAACAGACACGGAAGAGCCAGATATGCCGCAGGAAGAGTCTGCTGCCCCGACTCTCTCGGAAGATATCAAGATGTTGGTAACCAGCATGATTCATAAGGGAGAGGAATCTTTTGCGAGGGTTTCCTTTTTGCGCGGAAGCGACTGGGCAGAAGGAATTGTGCCGGGAGGACGGATTGAGAAGTCGGAAGGTTTCAATGAGGAGGAGATTGAGAAACTGGAGGCCTATCTTGCGGGTGAGGAGGCAATGATTTTGAAACAGGCGAAGGGGGTCAATCCGCTTAGAAATCTATTTGAATTACCATAAAAAGCGGATCATAAGGTCTGGCTGAACTGGAGGAGATACATATGATATTCGGGGATTTTTCGGAATGGACAGCACAGAATCTGATCATACGTGTTATGGTGGCCGTGGTGCTTGGAGGTATCATTGGATTGGACCGGGGGATGAAACATCGCGGTGCAGGCACGAAGACAATTACGGTGGTCTGTCTTGCCTCCACCCTGGTCATGTTGACAGAACAGTATATCCAGGTGAATTTTCCGGGACTTGCCAACATGAATCGTTTGGCGGCGCAGGTAATCAGCGGTGTCGGTTTTCTCGGCGTGGGTACGATTATCATTTCAAACCATCGGGTAAAAGGTCTGACGACAGCCGCTACTCTCTGGGCAAGCGCCAGTATCGGACTGGCAGTGGGGATCGGCTTTATCGACGGAGGCGTACTGATCACGTTGGTAATGTTGGTTTTTCTACATTTACTTCCCTTTGTGGAACGATTTGTCACCAGAAAGTCTCATTATTGTAATGTGATCATTGATATGGAGGAGAGCCGCCACCTTCAGGCAGTGATTCAGGATCTTCGGGCAGCGGATATTGAAATCGACTCTATGGAAATCAATTCTCCCCGCACTGCGGGAGACAATGCCACGGCTCATCTTGTGCTGCACACGAAAAAGGCCATGGAACATATGGAGATTTATGCGATCATTACAAAGTCGGACAAGGTGGTATCGGTAGACTTTTTAGGCTGAAAAGAGGGGGTTTGTATATGAAATTTATTTCCTGGAATGTAAACGGTTTAAGGGCCTGCATGGGCAAGGGATTTTTAAATTTTTTTAAAGAGCAGGACGCGGATATTTTTTGCCTGCAGGAGACAAAACTGCAGGAAGGCCAGATTGACTTGGAGCTTCCAGGCTTCTATCAATACTGGAATTATGCGGAAAAGAAGGGATATTCGGGAACAGCGGTTTTTACAAAGGAAGAGCCGTTACAAGTTACCTATGGCATCGGCATAGAAGAACACGACCACGAAGGGCGTGTGATCACACTGGAATATCCGGATTTCTATTTTATCACCGTGTATACGCCCAATTCCCAGAATGAGCTTGCAAGACTGCCTTACCGTATGAAATGGGAGGATGATTTTCTTTCTTATTTGAAGAGCCTGGAGGAGAAGAAGCCGGTTGTCATTTGCGGGGATCTGAATGTGGCACACAAAGAGATTGACCTGAAAAATCCCAAGTCGAATCATAAGAATGCCGGATTTACAGACGAGGAGAGGGAAAAATTTACGGCCCTGACACAGGCCGGGTTTATCGATACTTTCCGCTATTTTTATCCTGATGTGAAGGACGTTTATTCCTGGTGGTCCTACCGCTTTAAGGCACGGGAAAAAAATGCGGGATGGCGCATTGACTATTTTGTGGTATCTGAGGCGTTAAAAGAGCGGTTGGAGGATGCCATGATCTATCATGAAGTGATGGGATCGGATCACTGCCCTGTGGGGCTTAAACTGCGCTGAATTTCTGTCTCCACGATTTTTTGGGACAGAGTGCGCATGCCTTCAAGCCGCTCCTCATAGTTTTCCAGGGTAAGCCGTTCCTCTCCCTTGGCCAGTTTGTCATAGATCCAGTAATTGATGTCCTTGGAGAAATGAATCATGTCCATATATAAATCTAAGTTTGTAATGATTTCTTCGGCATCCTGATAATAGTATATTTCCACGTTATCATAGGCAAGCAGTGCTTTCACTGCTTGTTTTTCGTTGTAAATCACGGCATCCCTTTCCCCGGTCCGGTAGGCGTTGTCCCACCAGAGCATAGAATAGGGAGAGAAGAAGAATTTAAAAGTAGTTTCCGGGTGCTCTTCCACCATGGAGGTGAGAAGGGCAATATTTTTTGCAAGGGCTTCCTCATTCACAGTCTCCGGCTGCATGTCAGAGATCGTAGGTTTTCTCGCATACATGCCTGTGGCCAGATCGGCGCCAAAGTATTTCCATTGGGCCCAGTTATAGGAGTTCCCTTCGTCGTAGTCGCCGATAAAGGAAAAGGCCAACATATAGGGCAGTTTTTCCATCAGCACATCCTTGTTCAAAGTATATTGATAATCATTGAAGTGGTTTTTGTCGTAAAGATACATGGGACAGCCCGTGGAAACATAGGTAGGCTCGTCGCTAGCGGAGAGGGAAGAAGGATCTATGTTGTAAAAAACATAGGAGAGCTCATGTTCCTCGAAAGCGATGTCTAACAGCACTTTCAGGTCTGCGGTTGCCCCGTAGGAGCGGATGGCCTTGATGGTTTGGCAGTTAAAGCCCTGATCAAACCAATGGTTGTTATAATTTTCGCAGACAGAAGAACCCACAATCAGCGCATTGTAATCGAAGTTCCGAAGCGTCCCCACGCATTGGTATTCCTTGTCTGTCAGCACGGCTTTTAAACCCGGCAGAGGCTTGTGGTACTGGTAAAAAGGGTCGAAGAGTACCACCGCGCCGATCACTGCCGCGAGCAGAAGGGCTGTTCTTATAAAAAAAGATTTGAGAAATTTGCTTTCTGTAATCATGTTTTTCTCCTAGAAGTTGAAATACAAAAATGTGCTCACCTGTGAGAGGGAAATCACGCACCATACAAAGAGAATGCAGATGATCCAACATCTCGCTGAGGTCAGCTCATTGTGGGTTGCACGCTCGTAGGCATTTTTGTGAAAGATCAAATAGAAGGCCAGTACAAAGAAGGCCATCATAACAAACAGATACAGATAATTGACGGCGTTCGGAGCCGCCAACTCCAGCGCCTGTTTAAAAACGTAAATTTCAGAAATATCTAACTGTGCGGCGATCTCAAAGAGTTTGCCGCTAAAGTTTATGGACAACAGGTTTTTAAAAAGTTGTCCTGCCGCAAGCATACTTCCGCTTCTGAAAAAGAAGAGGGAGAGATTAAAAAGCGTAAAGGTAAAAAACCAACCGAGGGGCGCGGGAATATGAAAGCGGGAAGGACGCTTTTCCTCCCTGCCGCGGATGCCTATAAGTCCCAGATTATCAAAAACCACCAGAAGACCCTGCATCGCGCCCCAGGCCACATAGGTCCATGCCGCGCCGTGCCAGAGACCGCTTAAAAGGAACACAATAAAAGTATTCAGAAGCATACGGGCTTTTCCCTTTCGGCTGCCACCCAGAGGAATGTAAACATAGGTAATAAAAAACCGTGACAAGGTAATATGCCACCGCTGCCAAAATTCCTTGATGCTGCAGGAGCGGTAGGGCGAGTCAAAATTCAGAGGCAGCTCTACGTGAAACATTCTGCCAAGTCCAATGGCCATATCGGAGTAACCGCTGAAATCAAAGTACAATTCAAAGCTGTAGGCAAGAATCACGAAAACCGTAGATACAGCATCCAGTGAGAAGGTCTGTGCAAAGCCATAGTTTGCCATCAGGCCGAAAGTGTCGGCTAAAAGCACTTTTTTGGTAAGCCCCAGGACAAAAAGATAAACGCCTCTTGCAAAGGAAGCGCTGTCAAAACGGCGCCTTTTAGGGTCTTCAAACTGGGGAATAATTTCTTTGTATAATACAATGGGCCCGGCGATCAGTTGGGGGAAAAAAGTTACAAAAGTCAGGTAATTGACAAAGTCATAGTGTTCGCATCTGCCAAGTGCCCGGTCAATGATAAAGGATAGCTGCTGAAAAGTAAAAAAACTGATTCCCAAAGGCAGCAGGATGTGCTTTAGGTTAAAGTCTGCATGGAAAGCCAGATTGATATTTTCAATAAAAAAATCATAGTATTTGAAATAAAACAAAATGCCAAGATTCAGAAATATTCCGGCAAATAATCCAACCCGGTTTATCAGGGGCAGGGACATTTTTTGATTGTTTGTGCCTGTAGCGGGCACAGAAAAACCGGAAGTTTTTGAGAGCAGAAAACTCAGGGCAAAGTTTAATCCGATGCTGCTTAAAATAATAGCCAGATAGCGGACGTTAAAATAGGCGTAAAACCACAGGGACATGACTGACAAGAAAAGACTTGCCAGTTTATAGCGGCTCAATTTGTTGAGTCCGTACCACCCGATCAATGCGATGGGCAGAAAGATGAAAATAAAGATATAGGAATTAAATAACATATAATAACGAAATTCCTCTCTGAAAATACATAATTTTGTATGTGCAGGTAAAAATATTGGTAAAAGCAAAATGGTTCCTGTTTCTGCTATAGTATAGCAAATCCGACAAAGGCTTACAAGTCAGGGTGCGGTCATTGCTTCAGAAAAAGGAGAATGGAGGGGTAGATGAAGAATAGTATATGTAGAATTAAGATAATCATTATGATTTGCAGTCTTTTTCTTTTATGGGGTTGTGGGGAAGAAAGCATGTCGGAGGAGGATCTGGTTGACGGGCGCAGTGTTGCCGGAGGGCAGAGTTTGGAGGATGTGGAGGCCGGGAATTTCCCTCTTTTTTTAGAGAATACAGAGTGGGGAGAACGGCGGTTTTATACATTGCCGGAGTTGGAGGAGGAAGTGAAAGAACTTCTCGGGGATAACTATTGGCCGGAAGTAAATTTGTCGGGGGCAGAATTAGAAAAATTGACAGGGATCACCGAGGATATGTACGTAGATTTTCTGGCAGAGAGACAGGCTCTCGATGCGCACATAGATACTCTGATTATCATTCACGCGAAAGAGGACTATGTGGGGACTATTGAGCAAGCCATTGAAACGTACCGAAGCGAATTGATCGAGCAGAATAAAAATTATCCGCAAAATTTGAGCAAAGCCCGTGCTTCCCGGATCGAGACGATTGACGATTATATCTGTTTTGTTTTATTGGGAGCGGACACTACGTTTTTGGCGGACCGGGGAAACGAGGCGGTGATGGCGCATTGTCTGGAGGAGAACGAGAAGGCGTTGTATGTGTTGGAGCAGGCGATTTTGCAGTAAATGGGGGCGGAACCGAAAAGACGGGGAGCCTCCCGTTTGCGTTTTTGCGCTTGTCTGGTTCTTTTTTATTCCTTCTGGATGCGTTATAATGTATGTGATAGTAAGCGTAGGTTTTCTGAACATATATTGTTTTGAGGGGGTTTTGCATGAATATAAATTTGGTGGCCAAGTACTTGCATTTTCTTCGTAAAAGTCACAATTATACACAGGAAGAACTGGCACAAAAGTTGGACATTTCGAGACAGGCGGTTTCTAAATGGGAGAACGGTGCGACGGTTCCTGATCTGGAAGTTTTGCTGAAAATATCCAGGCTCTATAATATTACTATAAACGATATATTAGAACCGAAAGTCGAACCGCAGAGAATTACGGATTTTGAACAGATTTCTACTATTTCGATGAGCGAATTGCGGGAAGTACTGGGGCAGTTAGATATGGATTCTCTGTTTATAGCTTTGATGGGGGCGTCGCCCGATACCAACCAATTTTGTGAAAGGCTGTTTCCAAATATTGATTTTGAAAAGACGAGAAATAAAATCGGCAGAGTCAGGGTGGAGACGGTGGAGGAAATACAGGAACAGATTGTCGCCTTGATTAATTTACAGGCGGTTGATGGGAATTAATACATAAAAACAATTAGAATTTAGTTGTAAATACGAGTATTTTTTTGTAAGATTAAGGAAACAAATGAATAGTTTGGCTCGTGAAATGAGGTGATTGTTATAACAGCGTTAAGGCGCGAGGCGATTCAATTAGTGGAACAGATTTCCCAAGATGCAGAAGTTACACCTAAGATGAAAGCGTTTTTTGAATTGGAGAAAATGTTGGTTCCGGTATCTCAGGAATTAGATTATAAAAAGGAATTAGCAGAAGCGAGGGATGAAAGATTTTTGAAAATAGTCGGAAAATGAACATGACACAGCACAGACAATGGGATTCCGTGGACCATCTGATTCAGGACGTAAAAGACAAATTACAGGGACAGGACAAGCTGTCCCATCTTTTTGAGACCTGCTATGCCAATACATTACATACGACAGTCCGCGAACTTTCAGACGGGACAACCTATGTGATTACGGGTGACATTCCCGCCATGTGGCTTCGGGATTCTGCGGCTCAGATGCGGCCCTATCTGATTCCGTCAAGGGAGGACGAAGCGTTGGCTGAGTTGATTGCCGGTCTGGTGAGAAGGCAGTTTTTTTACATCAATATAGACCCTTACGCAAACGCTTTTAATGAAAGTCAAAACGGTGCCTGTTGGGATCAAAATGATTTACAGCAAAATGATTGGCTGTGGGAGCGCAAGTACGAAGTGGATTCCCTTTGCTATCCGATTCAGCTCGCCTATCTGCTCTGGAAAAATACGGGCTGTATCAGTCAGTTTAACGAGGATTTTCTTCAGGGGGCCGACAGGATCCTGCAAACCTTTCGCTGTGAGCAGAATCATGAGGAAAATTCCGCATACCGGTTTATTCGGAGAAATACTGTGCCGACAGATACGTTGCTGCGGGACGGAAAAGGTGCGCCAGTGAAGGGCGGTATTGGTTTGACCTGGTCTGGATTCCGGCCTAGCGACGATGCCTGTACATACGGATATTTGATTCCCTCTAATATGTTTGCAGCAGTGGTGCTAAAATATCTGGAAGAAATTGCGGAAACCGTGTATCATAATGAACAAATGCGGGAAGAGGCGGCATGTCTCAGACAGCAGATTGAAAAAGGGATCGAAAAATATGGAATTGTCGAGACAGAAGAATACGGAAAAATTTATGCGTATGAGGTGGACGGCTTCGGGCAGTACAATCTGATGGATGATTCCAATATTCCGAGCCTGCTTTCTTTGCCCTATCTGGGTTATCAGGGTGATGCGGAAATCATGCAGAATACAAGGCATTTTATTTTGAGCGGGGCAAATCCTTATTTTTATCAGGGAAAATTTGCCCGCGGGATCGGCAGCCCTCACACGCCGGCAAATCATGTGTGGCCTTTGGCTCTTATTATGCAGGGGATGACTTCGGCGGATGAAAAAGAAAAAAAGGATATTTTGGGAATGTTGACGGAAACAGATGCAGGAACCGGGTTAATGCACGAGAGTGTGCACGTGGATGATCCGAAAAAGTATACGAGAGAGTGGTTTTCATGGGCAAACGCGCTGTTTTGTGAGTGGATTCTTGATCTTTGCGGATATAAAATTGTGAGGTGACAAGGCTTATGGCTATACAGTACAGAAAATTGAAGCAAGAGGATTTGGATATTTTTATAGATATGAGAATCCGTCAATTACAAGAAGAGGGGGCGACCGAGGAAATTGATTTAAAACCTTCTTTGCTTGATTACTACAAACGGCATATGGCGGACGGCACGTTTGTTTCATGGCTGGCTGTCGATGGAGAGAAAATTGTGGGGACAAGCGGCATGTCCTTTGTGGAAAAACCGCCGTATTTCAGTTGTCCTAGCGGAAAAATCGGCCTGCTTTCCAGTATGTATACTTCTGACGAATATCGCAGACAGGGCATAGCAAAAACGCTATTGACGCATGTGGTGGAGGAAGCGAGAAAGCATGGCTGTGGCTGTGTACAGATTACGGCTTCGGATATGGGAGTGCTATTATATACGGACTTTGGGTTTGTGAAGAACGGGAATTTTATGCAGTATAAATTTTGATAACAGGAAGAGAGAAGACAGGATGGACGTTTCTTTATATTATCAGGAACAGGGCGAGGGGGAGCCGCTTCTTCTCTTGCATGGAAACGGGGAAGACGGAACCTATTTTGTGAATCAGATCTCTTTCTTTTCTGACAGATACAGAGTGATTGCGGTAGATACGAGAGGACATGGAAAATCTCCGCGGGGGACGGCTCCTTTTACCATGGAGCAGTTTGCTGCAGACCTGCATCATTTGATGGATAAACTGCAAATTCAAAGAGCGGTGATATTAGGATTTTCTGACGGTGCCAATATTGCCATGAAGTTTGCGCTGAAATATCCCGACCGGGTGAAGGCGCTTATCTTAAACGGCGGAAATTTGGATACAGAGGGAGTCAAAAAAAGCATTCAGATTCCGATCGAGTTTGGATATCGGTTTGCGAAGCTGTTTGCAGGGAAATCGGAAGAAGCGAAATCCCATATGGAGATTTTAGGCTTGATGGTGAATGAGCCGAATATCAAACCCGAAGAACTGCACGCGATTCAGGCGCCGACGCTTGTCATTGTGGGGACAAAGGATATGATTAAGCAGAGCCATACGGAAGTCATCGCCAAAAACATACCAAATGCAAAACTTTCCGTGATTCCGGGAGATCATTTTATTGCCAATAAAAAGTCAGGGGAATTTAATAAAGCGGTGGAGGAGTTTTTATGGACAAATCAAAACTAACATTTTTAATGTCAAATCCCCCATTTTTTGTTATAATCTAACTAGTTTGATAAAGGATGGAGAATCATATGCGGGGATTTATTCAAATTTCAAAATACGCGGGAATGCGAAACGACTTGGCGCAGGCCGGCGGTGGCAATACTTCCGTCAAGTTGGACGATCAGGTAATGCTTGTCAAAAGCTCGGGGTTTCAGCTTGCAGATGTGAACGAGGAGTCGGGCTATTCCAAGGTGGATTACTGTCTGATTGTGGATTACTTTAAGAAAAATATCAAAGCGGACGGGGAATCTGTGGCGGATGTTTTTACGGAGGAGATTGGGAAAAAACTTCTACAGGAGGCCCAACTTGGCGGCGGCCGCGCATCCATTGAGACATTTCTCCACTCGGTGACGGGAAAGTATACGCTTCACTCCCATCCGACGCTTGTCAATATTTTGACGGCTCGAAAGGACGGGGAAGAAATTTTACGGCAGCTGTTTCCGGGAGCGCTTTTTGTGCCATATCGGAAACCTGGTGCGGCATTGGCGGAGACTTATTATAAATTGTACAGTGAACAGCAGGCAAAGGGAACGACAGAGGCAGTTATTTTTTTGGCAAGCCACGGTTTGGTGGTGAGCGGTGATTCGGCAGATCAGGTGATCGACCGCACTGAGAAGGTACTGCAAAAAATTGCATCATATTTGGAGATTTCTTATGAGGCGTACCCCAATGCGACAAAGTTATGGAATAAATTTGCAAAGATTCCGGGGTTGGAGGATAAAATCGTGTATCTTTCCGAAAACCGTTTCCTATCCGGCGACGGGGAGGCGAAAGCTGTTTTGAGGGCGGAAAAATGGAACCATGCTTTCTGTCCTGACTGCGTGGTTTACGGGTCGAAAAGGCCGCTGTTTTTAGCGGATGATTTCTGTGAGGCGGATATTACCGCGTTTATAGAAAAAAACGGCGTTCCGGCGATGGTTTGTTTTCAGGGATATTTTTATATCTTAGCGGAGAGTGTGAAAAAGGCGCAGGAAATAGAAAATGTGATGAGTTTTGCCGCGCAGGTGCAGGCGGCGAATCTGTCTCATGAGATGAATTATTTGAACGAAGGGCAGCAGGATGAACTTCTAAACTGGGATGCGGAGAAATACCGCAGGAAGCTGTAAACGAAATTAATTTGGAAATAAACAGTAAAAATATTTTTGTAATAGTTGCTATTTGAAAGATATTTGAGTATACTATATATAGGTTAATGCCTTGTGCTTAACAGTAGGTATATCTCGACCTATAACAGAGACAGTTATGAGCGGGCATATCTCAGCCCTAAGCGAGACAGTTATAAGTGAGTGTTTCGCCACTCTAAGTGCGAATCTAACAGTGGGGCGGAGTTTCCGCCCCATTTTTACAGCCGGAGGATGTAGAATTGACAATAAAGTTATATGAAGTCAATCCAGACTATATAGACTATCTTGTCCCGTATGCTCCACATTTGTTTCATAATAAACAACCGGGACAGCATAACGAGAGAAAATATATAGGTATTGTGTTAGTTATAAACAATATAGAATATTTTGCGCCGTTATCTTCTTTTAAATCCAAACATGAAAAAATGAAAAACGGATTGGATTTTCTGAAAATAGGAAACTATGCTGTAATCAATATTAACAATATGTTTCCAGTTCCTAAAGGTGAATATACATATGTTGATATCCCCAAAGTAAAAAATCCACAATATAGAAAACTATTGACAACAGAATACCGTATTATAAGGAAAATGCAGGACAAGATCAGGCACCATGCATTGGAAGTGTATAAGCATAAAATTAATCAAGGCAGTGCAACAGCATTGGCAAAAAGATGTAATGATTTTTTGCTTTTGGAGAAAAAATGTATGCAGTTTGAATCGCAGACAACAAAAAATAGTATTTAGTTTTATGGTATCATTACGAACAAGGAGAATAAAGCATGAACATTATCATACCGATGACAGGTTACGGTTCCCGTTTTGTGGCGGCGGGATATAAAGAGCTGAAACCTTTTATCCCGGTGATGGGAAAACCGATCATAGAGTGGATTGTAAAAGGGATGTACCCGGAAGATGTGCATTTTGTTTTTGTGTGCCGGGGGGAGCATTTGCAAAAAGACCCTTCTATGCGGGAGCGTCTGCTTGCCCTTGCGCCTAACGCTGATATTGTGGTGATAGAAGAGTGGATAAAAAAAGGGCCCGTCTATGATGTATTGCGGGCCTATCGCGCATTGTGCGCGGCGGATCATGCGGATGGCGTGCGGGTTGAAAGAAGCGAAGCGACAAAGGCTTTTGACAAAGAAGAAGGTTTTATCATCAATTACTGCGATTTTTATATGAGTTGGGATTTTGCCGCTTTTGCAAAGGAGGCGAAAGCGCGGGATTGCGACGGCGCGGTGCCCTGTTACACGGGATTTCACCCTAATCTGCTGCCGCAGAAAAATTATTATGCGTCCTGCCAGACGGATCAGGATGATAATTTGGTGGAGATTCGGGAAAAATATTCCTTTGAGAAAGATAAGACGAAGGCAAAGCACTCGCCGGGTGTCTATTATTTTAAAAACGGCGCGGTGATGGAAAAATACTGTCAGATTTTGACTGACCATGAGGAGTGCGCCATCAACGGGGAGTATTACGCAAGCCTGCCCTACAATTTCATGGTGCAGGACGGGCTTAAGGTATGGGTGCCTGCCAATGTCAGCTATTTTTGCCAGTGGGGCACACCGGAAGATATGCGGGAGTTTGTCTACTGGACGGATTTGATCAAAAAGGCGGAGACGACTCCGAAAAAGGAGGACAACCCTGCGGGCACAATCTTAATTCCCATGGCTGGTGCGGGACAGCGGTTTACGGATGCGGGGTACAAAGTGCACAAACCGGCGATTCAGACCATAGACCGACAGGACGGTACGCAGAAACCGATGGTAGTCTGCGCCACGAAAGACCTGCCCGGTGTGGCAAAAGACGGAAGCAACGTGATCTATGTGGATCGCAGTTTTCATAAAGAGGACGGGGTGGAAGATGTGATAAAAGCGTATTATCCAGAGGCGCAGTTTATCACCATCGATCACTTGACGGAGGGACAGGCCTGCACCTGTATGTTGGCAAAGCCCTATCTGAACCCGGAGGAACCCCTTCTGATTGCGGGCTGTGACAATGGTATGGATATTGATTTCGAGGCTTTTGAGAAGGTGAAGAAAGAGTGTGACTGCGTTGTCTTCACCTACCGTCATAATGAGGCCGTACTGCAAAATCCCAATGCCTATGGTTGGATGATAACTGACGAAAAAGGCAATGTCACAGGCACATCCATCAAGAAGGCCATTTCCGAAACGCCTATGGAAGATCCGGCGGTGGTGGCAACTTTCTGGTTTAGGCAAGCGAAGGTCTTTTTGGAAGCCACAGAAAAAATGATTCGGGAGAATGACAGGATTAACGGGGAATTCTATGTAGACCAGACGGTGAAACATGTGTTAGACTTAGGATACAGGGCAAAAATTTTTGATATCGACAGATACGTGGGTTGGGGAACGCCTGCAGATTATGAGGGATATCAGAATACCTACGTTTATTTCAGGAAGTTTCTTGAGCAAGAGGGCCTGATCTGAGCAGAGAATATACGGGGATTCCGGAAGATTGATCGTCCGGTGATCTTACAGTAAAGAAAGACATGGGCTGTGAAATGTTATATACGCTCGATATGGAGAAAAATTATCAGAAGTACCTGAGAACTGCCATCGCTATGGGGGTTTTGTTCAAGTTACTTTTGATGGGGCTTTTTTCGTCCGATTATCAGGATATGATGTTCATACCTTTCGTAAAATGTTTTCTCGGCGGGGAGAATCCTTATCAATATTATTATGACAATGCGCTGCTTCCCTCCTTTCCCTATCCGCCCGTTATGCTGTTTATGGAGTGTATCGGGGGGATTTTTGTTGCCTTTTTTGGCGGGATGCCTGTTTTTTTCAGGAATTTGGTCTTTAAGCTGCCGATTCTTCTGATGGATCTTTGTGGTTTGCATTTCTTGCTTCGTATTTCCAAAAATAAAAGAAAATATATTTTGGTGCTGTATTTCTTGTCTCCGATCATCTTGTACGCCTCCTATATGCATGGACAGTTAGATATCATCCCTACCGTATTTCTGGTGGGGGCAATGTATTATCTGAGCGAAATGAGCGCCATCGCACAGAAAGAACATATTTTTGAGTGCAAATTTATTGCGTTTTTAACCCTTGCCCTTGCGTCTAAGTTTCATATTGCGGCGGCGATTCCTCTTTTCTTTTTCTATATTTTTAAGAAAAAGGGATGGAAAAAGGCAGTGTTTATGACAGGGATGCCGATTTTGTTGACCGTTGCGGCAGTTTTGCCTTTTTGGGGCAGCGGTTTTGCAAATATGGTTTTGTTTAATAAGGAGCAGCAGGTGATCGACACCGTTTATCTCAACTATGGAAACGCGCATCTGCTTTTGTCCGTATTACTTTTGCTCTTTTTATATTTTCAGGCATTTCAGATTAACCAGATCAACTGGAATCTTTTGGTGAGTATGACGGGTCTGCTCTTTTCTGTGTTTCTGGCTTTTGTGCCGGCAATGCCTGCCTGGTTTATCTGGGTTGTGCCGTTTTTTATGCTGTATCTGGCAGGGCAGAGTGAGAACCGCGGAAAGATGGTGTTGGTTTACGGCGGGTTTAATTTTCTGTATCTGCTTTACTATGTCTTTTTTCATACGACGCAGTTTGTCGATTTATATTTTCTGGGAGAAAGCCTGAACTTTTTAAAGCTGCCGGAGAGCGGGTTGAAGGATATTGTATTCACGTTGATGGTAGGGGTTTTTCTGATTCTGGTGGTCAGCATGTATTTCTACGGTGTGGGGAGTAACTCTTATTACCGCAGGAGGAACCGTCCTTTTACCATCGGCATTGCCGGGGACAGTGGGGCGGGAAAAACCCGGCTTTTGAATTCCCTGGAGGAACTTTTGTCGGCCAACAGGGTGCTTGCCCTTGAGGGAGACGGCGATCACAGATGGGAGCGGGGTAACCGGAACTGGAAGGAAATGACGCATTTAAATCCCCGTGCCAATTATCTTTACAAACAGGCAGAGGATCTGCAGGCGCTCCGCGGAAACAATGCGGTGATGAGAGTGGATTATGATCACGAGACAGGCACTTTTACCAACAAAAAGAGGGTGTCGCCAAAACCGTACGTGGTTTTATGTGGTCTGCACTCCCTTTATCTTCCGCAGGTGAGGCAGGTGCTTGACATGAAGGTATATCTGGATACCGACGAAACGCTCAGATGTCACTGGAAGCTGTGCCGGGATCAGGGAGACCGGGGGCATAACAGGGCCGAAGTGATGGAACAGATGGAAGCCAGACGGGCGGATGCCGAAAAATATATTTACCCCCAGAGGCAGTATGCAGACTTGGTAATCCGATATTTTGACGAGGCTTTGATGAAGGAACCGGAACAGAGCGGCCAGATTCAGAATACAAATCTGGGCGTAGAGTTTGTGATAGATATGGGAATCAATGCGGAGCCAATGCTTGCAAGACTTGGCGATCACGGTGTTAAGGGCATGTTATCCAGTGACGATCCGGTGCACCAGAAGATTTCTTTCCGGGGAGAAACGCTCAGAGCGGATAAGAGCCTTTGGGCGGAAACGGCAGCGGCGGTGATTCCGCAGATAGAAGATTTGACGGGAGAGCATATATGTTGGGAGGACGGCGTAAGCGGATTGGTACAGTTAATGCTTCTTCTTGTGATCAGTGAGATCATGAAGAAGAATTGAGATAAAGGGGGAAGGGGATACCGATGATAAAGGCAGTGATATTTGATTTGGACGGAACGCTGTATGATTACAATACGTTGGACAAAGAAGCTTTCGTGCGGGTGGGAGAACTTGTGCGGGAGCGGCTTGGCGTAACTGAGGAACAGTATGAGGAGGCCTTTATGCGGGCCAGAAAGTCTACGAAGAAAAAACTTGGCGAGACGGCGCCATCCCACAGCAGAATGTTGTATTTTCAGAAGACTTTGGAGTATCTGGATATCAGGCCGCTCTATTTGGCGCTTGAAATGTACGAAGCATACTGGGGCGTTTTTCTGAACAAGATGACGTTATATCCTGGGGCGAAAAAACTTTTGGATGCGCTGCACGACAAATATATCCGCGTGGGAGTCTGTACAGATCTGTTGGCGCACATTCAACATAGAAAAATGATAGCTCTCGGTTTGATGGACGATGTGGACTGTCTGGTGACGAGCGAGGAGGCAGGGGTGGAGAAACCGTCGCCGAAAATTTTTGCGATGTGCCTGAAAAAGCTTCACCTTGAACCCGAAGAAGTGTGCTTTGTGGGGGATAATTATATAAGAGATATCAAGGGCGCGATGGCAGCAGGCATGAGTGCGGTCTGGTTTTGCCCGGAAGAGATGCAGGAAGTGCCGGAGGGGGAAGCTGATTGCCTGAAAGTGGCAAATTATGAGGAATTGTACGAATTGCTATCTGAGAGAGTAGAAGGCGGTCTTTGACGGGGAGGAATACAAGTGAAACTTTCAATCGTAGTGCCATGTTATAATGAAGAGGAAAATATACCCCTGCTTTTAGAGCGGTTTGGCGAAGTGGTACAGGGAAAAGATATGGAGGTCATTCTGGTGGACAATGGTTCCACGGACGACAGTGCGCGCGTGCTCACGGAGCTGCTGCCCCGGTATGCCTTTGCAAGAACGGTGACTGTGGAGGTGAATCAGGGGTATGGCTACGGGATTTTACAGGGGTTAAAGGCATGCCAGGGAGAATATATTGGCTGGACGCATGCGGATATGCAGACAGATCCGGCGGATATCGTAAAGGCGCTTGAGATTATAGAGGAGGAAAAGGGTCTTGTTTTTGTAAAGGGTAACCGAAAGGGCAGGCCGCTTTTTGACGTGTTTTTTACTGTGGGCATGAGCCTTTTTGAGACCTGCTATCTACATGAGAAACTCTACGATATCAATGCCCAACCCAATATTTTTCCTAAAGTCTTTTATAATGAGTGGAAGGAACCGCCCTATGATTTTTCACTGGATTTATATGCGTTGTATATGGCGCGCAAGAAAGGGCTTAAGGTGATTCGTTTCCCGGTCATGTTTCCGGAGAGAATACACGGGGAGTCCAAGTGGAATACGGGACTTGCTGCCAAGTGGAAGTTTATTAAGAGAACCATCGAGTTTAGTGTGAAATTAAAGAAAAGCGGAAGTTTACAGGGATAAGGGGAGGTTTTTATGGAGTATATCGCACACAGGATTAACACGAAGGAGGAGCTTTTGGCTCTTCCCGAGGAGTATGGGGTCGAGCTTGATCTCAGAGATGATTTAAATGGCCGGATTTATATCTGCCATAATCCCTTTGAGGCGGGGGAAGATTTTGAAGAGTACTGTAAAGTTTATCATCATGGCACCATGATTTTAAACATTAAGAGTGAGCGCATCGAGCATGAGGCGCTTGCGCTGATGGAGAAATATCAGATCAGGAAGTATTTCTTTTTGGATTCTTCTTTTCCGATGATCAAACTGCTCACGGATATGGGTGTAAAGCAGGTGGCGCTTCGTTTCAGCGAATTGGAGGGACTGGATACCATCCGCAATATGGCCGGCCGGGCGCAGTGGGTCTGGGTGGATTGCTTTACAAAGGTGCCCATCGACCGGGAGAGTTATGCGGAACTAAAGTCACTGGGTTATAAACTCTGTTTTGTGTCCCCCGAACTGGAAGGGCAGGAAGAAAAGATTGCGGAATATAGGACGTATATCGAAGAACAGGGCATTGTGTTTGACGCTGTCTGTACGAAGAGTTATCACGTGAAAGACTGGATGTAGGCCGGCAATGTTTTTTATTTCTGCGTGGAGGTAGAGATGTTTAGATTACAGAAAGAATGGCAGAAAAAGGCCGGTATGGCGGCGGCTGTTCTTGTTACGCTATCTGTGGGGCTGCTTTTATTTTACAGACATTGGCAGTTTGAGCTGCCGTTGTATCCGAATGTGGATGAACAGTTGTCGCTTGACTGTATTTTTGAACTGTTGAACCAACATTTGTATGCCGGCGACGTTTATGTGCTTGACTTTTTCCGCTATCCGCACCTCACCTTTTATTATGCGGTGTTTGGGGTGCGCATCCTTGGAAAATTTTTAGGCGGGGCGGACACCGTGGTGCTTCTGCGTTATGTGGTTTGCGGCACAGCCCTTTTGTCCAATATCTGCGTTTATTTCAGTGTGAAGGTGTTGACGGGCAGCCGCAAGTACAGTTATCTGGGCTTTCTGTTGTCTCTGTTTTCCCTATACGGCTATTCGTATCTCTTTTATACAGGGCCGGATACGCTCATGTATGCGGTGGCCAATGTGATCGTGCTGCTCGGCTGCCTGATCTGGAAGGAAAGTGACGAGGAGAGGGCAGTGTATCTCTGGTATCCCTTGTTGGCAATTGGGATCGGCCTTGCCATGGCGGCTAAGTACCATGGGATTGTATTTGGTGTTTTTTGGTTGGCGCTGCATATTGGGAAAAAGTATTGGAAGCGGTACAGAAATAATTATCTCTTCTTTTTAGACTGCATTGTGCTTGCGCTTGTGTTTGTGGTCTGTAATTACTCTCTCTTTTTTCATTTTAAGACATTTGTCTGGGACAACCTGTATAATTTGAATCATTATGCGTGGGGTCATCCAGGCATTGAGCATAATCTGCCGGTTTTGGGATATTTGGAGGCCTATGCCTTTTCTTCTTACGGGATTTTCGGTGCGCTGCTTCTTCTTTTGGGTCTTGTGCATCTGGCCCGGAAAAAGGCTTGGGGAGAGTTGGGGATTTTTTCCCTGATGCCGCTTATCATTTTGCTTCTTTTGTCGAAGTACAGCATTGTGCTTGGCAGAAATATGTCCCTTGTTCTGCCGTTTGCTTTCCTGTTTATGGTTTACGGCCTGATGGAGGCAGAGGGGTTTTGTGAAAAAATGCGGCCGCGGAGCCGGGAGTTTGTGGCGATAGCGGTTGTGGGGGTTTTCGTGTTCTGTAATATGGTTACGGTGCTTGGCAATTACCGCTATGATTTGACTTATAATCAGGCGGCGGCCTATATTGGGGAAAATATTCCCGCAGGGGCAACGATTTACTGTACGGATTACAGGCCCGTCATGGATGAACAGAAGTATGAAATTGTGGAAATCGGGGAGGATATTTCCCTTTTGCCGGAGGAACTTTCAAAGAACGAGTATTACATTGACGTGCAGTACGCGACAGGATATTTTTCACAGAAAAAGGATTATCTGCTTTTTCAGGGAGGGGATATGTACCCGGATAAAAGGGCAGCCTATGAACAGAAAACAGGAAATTATGCGGTTGTAGGGCGTTGGCAGGGAATTTCCTACGGTGGTGAGTGGAAGTACCGGATTGGGTATTTTGATCTGTTCACGAAGAGCCCCACGGCATATTATGTGGGGCCCACGATTGTGGTATATAAATGACTATATTAGTCAATATACGTTTAACACGAAAAAGCAAGTTCAGACATCTCATACGAGAAATTCTCGCAATAGCAGTTCCAATTCCTCGGCCTCGGAGGGGGTGAAGGCCGGGGAATTTTTTTTGCGTTCTGCGTCCTGCCGGGCGGCGTATGTGTCGTCAGCATCCGTTTTTTCCCATTTTTCGACAGTCGCTTCTTCCTTCTTCCCAACCGGTTTATCTTCCCCTGTTTTTTTGCTCCCGGCTTTCGCAGGAGATTTTTCCATCCCGGCCATACGCATGTCGAGGCGTGTCTGATCCAGACGGTTGGACAGATGGTTTTCCAGATAGTCCACCAGGTTGGTGCGAAGAATATTTATTTTCCCCGGCAGATCAACCAGAGAGGCCGCCGCAAAATAGAGGTAGAGGCCCAGAAAGCTGATCAGGTAAAAAGGAGCGACCGCAAAAAAACTTTCATTTTGTATAATGCCAAGGCAGGCGCCGATGCCTGCCACAAGCACGGCCAAAAGCGTAAGCTGTCCGGACAAATGTTTTAAAAAGGACACGGGAATTTTTCCGATACGAATCTGGTTGATAAACTTGTCCACAAAAACGGGAACGTTTGGAATCGTTTCGCGCAGTTGCGTGCAGCTAGTAAATTTCAGTTTCAGCTGTTGCAGGGATCTATTTTTGGTGGCAGACATATTTTCCGTTTCACGGATCAGGCGGTGAAACGTCACGCCAAGCAGAAACTGGCATATAATACTGCAAAAGAGCAGTGTCAGAATAGCAAACATAAAATTTTTATGATAGAAAAAAAGTGCAAGCATGGTTACCTCCGCTTAATAGAGTGCATACTTATATTATATTAGTATTTTTGCGAAGAAAAAGCCTTAAGGCATCGACAGATTTTGCGCGGAAAGGTTGATTTGCTTTCTTGCACTCTGACCATTGTTGGGATATACTACTAGTGATAGGTTATAAGTGACCAATGCAGATAAGGAGGAAGCGGATATGGTTTTTCAGCCAAAGGGTGTTTGTTCCAATGCGATAGACGTGGAAATGGAAGACGGCATCATCAAATCTGTCCAGTTTACAGGCGGATGTAATGGCAATACACAGGGTATTTCCCGGTTGGTTGTCGGAATGAAAGCGGAGGATGCGATCAGTAGATTAAAAGGGATCAAATGCGGGTTTAAGAGCACATCTTGTCCGGATCAATTGGCCCTTGCTTTAGAGGAAATGTTAAACGGGTAAGAGAATCGTGTGAAAGGCTTGGATGTTATTATGGGCAAAAAGATTGTACTTACAGGCGGCGGGACCGCCGGACACGTGACGCCGAATATGGCGTTGATTCCAAAACTCAGAGAACTGGAATACGATATTGTATATATGGGGTCTTATGACGGAATTGAAAAACGGCTGATGGAGGATTTTGATATTCCCTATTATGGAATTGCGACAGGCAAATTCAGGCGGTATTTTGACCCTAAAAATTTTTCCGATCCCTTCCGTGTAATCAAGGGAATGCGGGAGGCAAGAAAGTATCTTAAAGAAATCCGGCCGGATGTGCTGTTTTCCAAGGGCGGTTTTGTCAGCGTGCCTGTGGTTAGGGCGGCGGCCTCGTTAGGGATTCCGTGTATTATCCATGAGTCCGACATGACACCCGGATTGGCTAACAAGCTCTGTATTCCGGTGGCGAAAAAGGTGTGCTGTAATTTTCCCGAGACATTCAGTCAGTTACCGGCAGCGAAGGCGGTGCTTACCGGCTCGCCGATTCGTAAGGAGCTTGCCACAGGGGATAAGGAAGCGGCTTACCGGTTGTGTGGATTTGACAATTCAAAGCCGGTTATCATGGTCGTGGGCGGAAGCCTTGGCTCTGCCGCAATCAATCAGGCTGTCCGGGATGTTTTGCCGGAGCTTTTGAAAGATTTTCAGGTGGTGCACCTATGCGGTAAGGAGAAAGTGGATAATCTTCTGCTCACCAAGCAGGGCTATAAACAGTTTGAATATGTGAAATCTGAGATGAAAGATATTTTCGCTATGGCGGACATTGTGATTTCCCGTGCAGGGGCCAATGCGATCAGCGAGATTCTTGCGCTTAAGAAGCCGAACATTTTAATTCCTCTGCCCTCATCCAGCAGCAGGGGCGATCAGCTTTTAAATGCGAAGTCCTATGAATCCCAGGGATTTAGCATTGTGATTGACGAGGACGATCTGACCAATAAGTTGTTATTGGAAAAGATACAGGAGCTGTATTTTAACAGATTTACTTATATCGACGCGATGAAAAAGAGCAGTCAGCGCGATGCGATCGGCACAATTGTCGGGCTGATTGAAGATATGGTAAAAGAAAAATGAAAAAACGGCACGGAAACGTGTCTGAAGAAAAGGAGGACAACATGAGCAAGGTTACATTTGACTATTCAAAGGCGGCAGCATTCATCGGGGACAATGAAGTAGAGTCCATGAAGAAACTGGCGTTGGACGCAAAAGAGGTACTTGTGAGCAAGTCGGGAGCGGGTAACGATTTTCTTGGTTGGATTGATCTGCCGGTAGACTATGATAAGGAGGAGTTTGCGCGGATCAAGAAAGCGGCGGAAAAGATCAAGAGCGATTCCGAGGTGCTGATCGTAATTGGTATCGGCGGCTCTTACCTGGGTGCGAGAGCGGCAATTGAGTTTCTGCGTCACAGCTTTTACAATGTGGTGGACAAGTCTGTCAGAAAGACACCGGAGATTTATTTTGTAGGCAACTCCATCAGCTCCACCTATATCAAACATCTGATTGACGTGGTAGGCGACAGGGATTTTTCGATCAACATGATTTCCAAGTCCGGCACCACCACGGAGCCTGCAATTGCGTTCCGTGTATTTAAGGAGATGGCGGAGAAGAAATACGGCAAAGAGGGCGCGGCTAAGAGAATTTACGCGACCACTGATAAGGCGAGAGGTTCCCTTAAGAATCTTGCCAACGAGGAGGGTTACGAGAGTTTTGTGGTGCCAGATGATGTGGGCGGACGTTTTTCCGTGCTGACGGCGGTAGGCCTGCTTCCGATTGCGGTGTCCGGTGCGGATATCGACAAGCTGATGGAAGGCGCGGCGGAAGGCAGAAAGATGGCGCTAAATGCTCCCTTTGAGGAAAACGATGCCGTGAAGTATGCGGCTCTTCGCAATATCCTGTTGAGAAAAGGAAAGGTAATTGAGATTTTGGCCAACTACGAGCCGAGTGCACACTATGTTTCCGAGTGGTGGAAACAGCTTTACGGCGAGTCCGAGGGCAAGGATCAGAAGGGTATTTTCCCGGCAAGCGTGGATTTGACTACTGATCTGCATTCTATGGGCCAGTTTATTCAGGACGGTTCCCGCACCATGTTTGAGACGGTGCTTAACATTGAGACAAGCAGGGAAGAGATCGTGATTGGTGAAGAGCCTGTGGATTTGGACGGCCTGAACTATTTGGCGGGCAAGAACGTGGATTTTGTCAATAAGAGCGCGATGAACGGTACCATTTTGGCTCACACCGACGGACAGGTGCCTAACTTTATGATTAATGTGCCGGAGGTAAATGAGTTTTATCTTGGCGAGCTGTTCTACTTCTTTGAGTTTGCCTGCGGCGTCAGCGGCTATCTGCTGGGCGTGAATCCCTTCAACCAGCCGGGCGTGGAGAGCTATAAGAAAAACATGTTTGCCCTTCTTGGTAAGCCGGGTTACGAGGCTCAGAGAGAAGAGCTTTTGAAGAGACTCTGATCTGCAAGGCAGTCCTGTAAATGAAATAAGAGTGGAAAGTGAAATAAAAACAGGCGCATATCTCCGCATGGAGGTATGCGTTTTGTATTGGAAAGAAAATATATTTGTGGTATCGTAATTGTATCAGAGGGTAAAAAGAGAAAAGTCGAAAAGAGGGAAATCTATGAAAGCAAAGCAGAATCCAATCATATACTCGGATTTTCCGGACCCAGATATTATCAGGGTTGAGGATACATATTATATGGCAAGTACAACCATGCACTTTATGCCGGGGTGTGATATTTTGCGATCCTACGACTTAGTGAACTGGGAATTTGTGGCTCATGCTTACGAGGTACTGGAAAATACTTCCGGGCATCGTCTGGAAGGCGGAAACCATGTCTACGGGCAGGGAATGTGGGCCCCGTCCCTGCGATATCATAAAGGTATTTTTTATCTGTGCTTTACCGCAAACGATACACAGAAGACATATCTTTTGACGGCGCGTGAACCGTCCGGCCCATGGAAAATAGAAAACATAGAGGGTTTTTACCATGACAGTTCCCTGTTTTTTGACGAGGACGGAAGCGTGTATATCGTATATGGAAATACGGAACTGTACCTGACGCAGCTTCGGGAAGATCTGAAAGGGCCTCTCGAAGGAGGACTACACAGACTGATTATCCGGGACAAGGGGGAACTTCATCTTGGCTATGAAGGTTCTCATCTGTACAAGAAGGATGGGAAGTATTATCTGTTTACCTGTCATATTCCTGCATACGGCACAGAGCGGAAGACGGAGGACTGCTTCATTGCGGATTCTCTGGAAGGGGAGTTCCGGGGGAAATGTGTGATTGATGACGACATGGGGTTTCACAATCTGGGTGTTGCCCAGGGCGGCATGGTAGATACCCCCAAGGGAGACTGGTATTTGTTTATGTTTCAGGACAGAGGGGCGGTGGGCAGAGTGCCTTTGGTGATGCCCATGTGTTTTGATGAAGATGGGTTCCCTGTCATCGGGGGGGACGGTAAAGTTCCAACTCAGGTATCCGCGCCTGACATCAGGCCAGATTATGAATATCAACCGATAAACGATGACGACGATTTTCTGTATCAGGCGGACGAAAGCGGGAGGGTACGTCTAAAGCCGTTTTGGCAGTTTAACCACAATCCTGTGGACAATCTTTGGTCTGTGACGGAGAGACCGGGAGCTTTTCGGGTTTATACGGGGCAGATTTGCGGGAGTCTGCCGTTTGCCCATAATATGTTGACCCAGAGAAGCTGCGGGCCTGCCTGTGCGGCCTGGGTGACGGTGGACGGAAGCGGGATGCAGGACGGTGACTATGCCGGAATCTGCGCATGGATCGGCTGTTATGGGGCGATTGCGCTGACAAGAGAGGAAGGGAATTTTTATCTGGTGATGTTTGCAAGGCCTGCGGCGGATGAGACGGTGCAGGCGGACCCGGATTTTTTGCATCCGCCCGTGGAGTATGAAAGAATCCCGCTGCACAGTGCAAGCGTTACCCTGAAAGTATTTTTGGATTTTAGGGATAAAAAAGATACGGCGGACTTCTTTTATGAGGAAAACGGAAGCTGGAAAGCACTCGGAATCCGCCATAAATTGTATTTTAAGCTGGATCATTTTACGGGGTGCAGATTCGGCCTGTTTGCCTATGCCATGCGGCGAACCGGGGGATGGGCCGATTTTATGAAGTTCCGATATCAGGTTGGGGGAGAGAATGGGTAAGTGCAGGAAAAAAATCGAAAACATAATGAATGATTTTAACATTAAGAAGAAGCTGATTATTATTTATGTTTTCTGTGTAATCATCCCGTTGGTTTTGACAGACAGCATTATCTTATATATTCTGTACGATGCGGAAAAAAAGGAACAGCGTTACGAATTTGAAAACCTGGCAAATGCGGTCAGGTATAATCTGGAATATACGTTTGAAGAAATCGTCAAGGAGATGAACGATATCTATGTGGACGGGGAGCTTAACAGTTTTTTGAATGAAACGTATGAGAGCGGATATGAATTTTATGCCGCCAGTCTTGAGCTTTCCAGAAAAACGTCGCTGGATATACCGGGCGGGTATGATATCTCCAATGTGGTCATTTATGCGGATAATGACACCATAGTAAACGGCGGACATTTTTACCGGCTGTCCGAGGCGGAGAATGCGGAGTGGTATCGAAGTTATCTGGAATCAGGGAAAAAGATAACTTTTGTTCCCTATTATATTGGCAAATTCGATATGTCCGCTCTTTCCATGAGACGGATCTCTCTGGTTCGGCGTCTTGACTATTATAAAAAGGATAGTTGTGAGAAAATTCTCAGGGTAGATTTGGATTATAATAAGATAGTCAGGGAAGTGGCGCAGATCGGTTATGGGAATCAGGTCTATGTGTGTCAGGGGAATCAGGTTTTGTTTTCCAATGGCGCACATTCCGGCAGTCAGGAGGATTTCTACAGGCTTACGGGAGAGGAGCCGGTTGCCTATCAAAGCTCTTTCGAGATGTACGGGCAAAAAATTGACGTACTGATTTTGAAACCTCAGAGCTCCGTTTTTCAGAATCTGGAAAAGCACATTCCTTTGATTATTTTTCTGGTGGTGGCCAATCTGCTTTTGCCGGTGATTATGGTTTCCATGGTAAATAAGTCTTTTACCAGACGGCTTTGGGAGCTGGGAGCGGCCTTTGACCAGGTGGAGGGAGGCACTCTACAGGGGATAGAAAATGTGAGAGGGAAAGATGAGATCGGAGTTTTGATGCAGAATTACAACCGCATGGTACAGGGAATGAACGACCTGATCCAGCGGGTATATAAGGATCGACTAGAAAGGCAGGAAATAGAACTGGCAAGGCAGAACGCGGAACTTCTCGCCCTGCACAGCCAGATTAATCCCCATTTTCTTTTCAATGTATTGGAGAGTATTCGGATGCGGTCGTTGATTCAGGGGGAGGAAGTGACTGCCGGCATGATAGAGAAGCTGGCGATTTTGGAGCGGCAGAATATTAACTGGGCCTCCGACCATGTAAGACTGGCGGAGGAGATGAGTTTTGTGGAGGCCTATCTGGAACTGCAGCAGTACCGCTTCGGGGATCGGCTGCGGTACGAGATGGATTTGCCGGAAGCCTGTGCGGATTACTATATCCCTAAGCTGACGCTGACGACCTTTGTGGAAAATGCCTGCGTACACGGGATGGAAAAAAAGACGTCTACCTGCTGGATTTATGTGCGGGTCTACTTGAAAGGCTCTCTGCTCTGTATTGAGATAGAGGATACGGGCAGCGGCATGGAAGAGGAAGCCGTGCAAAAGATGAACGAGAGTATGCAGAATTGTGCGATTGATGATGTGAAAGAGAATCAGCATATTGGAATTATCAACGCGTGTCTCCGTTTGAAAATGGTTTCCGAGGGTAACGTGAGCTTCTTTTTGGAGAGCGAGCCGGGTGTCGGCACATTTATGACGATCAGGGTGGAATCAGAGTATTTGCAGGCGAAGGCACAGAAAGGATGAAGCTATGTCAATGAAAGTGATGCTGGTAGATGACGAGCCCTTTATTTTGCAGGGATTGTCGGTGATTATCGACTGGGAAAAGGAAGGGTATGAGATTGTCAAGAAAGCCTCGGACGGGCAGGAAGCGCTGGACTATCTCAGGGAACATGAGGTGGATTTGATTATCACGGATATCCGTATGCCGAAAATTAATGGGATTGAGCTTCTGGAAAAGGTGAGAAACGAAAAATTATCCGAGGCTTATATTGTCATTTTAAGCGGGTACAATGATTTTAAATACGCGCAGGCGGCGATCCGCTACTCCGCCATGGAGTATATTTTGAAACCGGTGCAAAAGGAACAGCTTTTGGAGAATGTAAGGCGGGTGGCAAAAAAGCGGGAAAATATGATTCAGGAGGAGTTGGACAGCCAGAGGATGCAGCGGGGATATTTGCTGCAAAATATGACAGCGTTACTGCAGGGAAAAGGAAAAGAACAGAATTTATCCTATGTGAGAGAACATTTTCGGTGCAGCGGCGGCGTCAGATACCTTCATATCTGTTTGAATGATCTCTCGGCTCTGGATGAGATGTCGGATGAGGAAGTGTCGGGGCTGAAAGATAAGATTTACGAGCAGGTGTCGAGCTATCTGCGGGAGGATGAAGACCATCTGTTCAAGGACTTCTTTGTCTATGAGGAGGACTATGAGATCGGTTTTATTTACTGTGACTATATGGCGAAGGAAAAAAATCTTTCGGAGGAAGAGTTTATGAGGGCGCTGCAAAAGAAAGCCCAGAGCGGGAGTGAAAAGCTGCCGGTGATCCTGCTGGCGGGAAAGCGGGTGGAGGATATTGCAAAGGTTTCCCGCTCTTACAGTTCCGCCTGCGTCCTTCGTTCTTTTAAAGGGTTTCAGGATACGAAAAACATTTATTATTATGAGATGGAAGTACAGGTGAATCCTTCCAGAACCGTTTTATGTATGCAGGCTCTGGAGGATTTGGTGAAGGCTGTGGAGCAGAACGATACGCTGCTGATTAATAAGGGCGTGGATGCGCTTTTTGTGGAAATGGACAGGCTGGACAGGACGAGGGAAACGGTGACAATGAATCTGAACTGGCTGATTTTCAGGCTGTTAAATCTGGCTACGGAGCAGGATGAGTCTGTGAATCAGGACGAGGTGCTTTCTTATATCAGCGAGAGCGTGTCCAAGGAGGAAATCATCCGGGGCAGCAGGGTACATATGCGCAAGTTTGCCTGCGAGTGCGCCGAGTATCTGGTGCAGCTTCGAAAGAACGTTTCCGGGGGAATTTTGGCGGAGATTGAGAATGAGGTGAAGGAGCGCTATATGGAAAACCTGACGCTGCGGGAGCTGGGACAGAAATATTATATCAACAGCTCCTATCTGGGACAGATTTTCCGCAAGCGGTACGGGCAGTCCTTTAAAAATTACCTGAATAATTACAGAATCAAAGAGGCGGCTTCCCAGTTGATCAGAACCGACAAGAAGATCGGCCAGATTGCCGAGGATGTGGGGTATCGGGACTTGGATTATTTTATCAGCCGTTTTATCGAGCAGGAGGGATGTACGCCCTCCCGGTATCGCAAGAGCGCAAGGGAAGAAGAATAAAGAAACAGGAGATAAACCCGGTAAATTTTAACAGCTAGAATTTATCGGGCTTATTTATAGAGTTTATCGGGTTGAAGGTTTTCATCAGTGTAATAAAATTGTATTATCAAAAAAATTCATGAGGGAGGATAAACGAATGAAAAGTAAGAAACTGACAGCGCTTTTGTTGACAGTGGCTATGACGGCTTCCATGCTTGTGGGCTGCGGCGGCGACAATGCAGGCGGCGGTGCAGAGACCTCAAATGCCCCGGAAACTGAGGGGGGGGGAGGGTCGGACGAAACGGCCTCTTCAGGCGATTCCGGAAGTAAAGACATCATTGATTTTACCATGTTTATTGCGATGCCGGGTGCGGAAATCAACGACGGAAATGAAATTCAGGAGATTATTGCGGAAAAGACTGGCGTGAGAGTAAAAGAGACTTGGCTTACCGGTCAGACAGCGGCCGAGGCAGTGGGAACGATTATTGCAGGAGGCGAGTATCCTGATTTTATCGACGGCGGCGACGGCCAGATGGCACTGTATGATGCGGGCGCGCTGGTTCCCTGGGATGATTATCTTGAGAAGCATCCTAAACTGAAGGAAATGTATTCCGATGAGGAGTGGGACAGATTCCGTCAGGCGGACGGCAAGATTTACTGGGCAAACATCTTCCAGAATACATACGGCGAGGATAAGTCCACGACCCACAACGACGAGGCGTTCTGGATTCAGAATAAGGTGCTCGCATGGGACAATTATCCGGAGATCAAAACGCTGGATCAGTATTTTGACCTGTTAGAGCGTTACGCGGAAGCGAATCCGACCATGGAGGATGGCACAGAGGTAATACCTTATACCGCTCTTTGCGAGGACTGGAGATATTTCTGTATCGAGAATGCGGGCCAGTTCCTTGCCGGTTATCCCAACGACGGTTCGGTTATCGTCAATACCGATACCATGAAGATTGAGGATTACAACACCAGCGAGACGACCTACAGATATTTTAAGAAGTTAAATGAAGAGTACAACAAAGGCATTGTGGACAAAGAGTTTGCGACCCAGACTTATGATGAATATATCGCGAAGCTTTCTACCGGCCGTGTGCTTGGTATGTGCGATCAGTGGTGGGATTTCTACGCTACGGTAAACGATGTATTTAAGCAGCAGGGACTTGACTTGAAGGGTTGTAATTATGTGCCGCTCGGCCTTACCATTGACGAGGGCATGGAGAACATGTGGCATACTTACGGCGATACGCAGAATCTGGCAAACGGTGTAGCGGTTACTACAAGCTGTAAAGATCCGGACGCAGCGTTCCAGTTCTTGGAGGATTGTCTGGATCAGGAGATCCATGATCTCAGATTCTGGGGTATAAAGGATGTGGACTATCAGGTTGATGAAGACGGCCTTTACTACAGAACCGAAGAGCAGAGAATGCAGTGGGCAAATAAAGAGTATCAGGCTTCTCACAGATGTGTTTATTCCTATATGCCGCAGTATCTCGGAACCAGTACGGATGGCAAGAATGCGATGCAGCCTGACCAGCAGACCTCTGAATTCTTCAGTGCATTGGCACAGCCGCTGGTAGACTGCTTTGAGGCTTACGGTGTGAGCACTTATGTGGAGATGATCGGTTCCGTAAACAAAGAGACAGGCCCTTGGTTCCCGATGTACTCTTTCTCCAGCAACATGACGACAGAGACGCCGGGCGGCGTGGCTTGGACTAAGATGGGAGAAGTAAAGCACGAGTGGCTTCCTAAAGTAGTAATGTCTAATTCCTTCGACTCCACATGGAGCGAATATATGACGGCATACGAGGGCTGTAAGCCGGAGGATTTCCTTTCCGAGATGCAGACAGAGTTAGACAGAAGAGTGTCTCTGGCACAGTAAATTCATGCAGGCAGTAACCTGAGATTGGTAAAAGGGGCAGCTATATTGCGCAAAGAGCTATGTAGTTGTCCCTTTTTTTCTCAAAATAGTTGTGGTATAGAAGGAGATGGAATATGAGTCGGGGGAAAAAACAGGCGAAACAGAAAATTACATGGAAAGAAGTGAAGCGCCAGAAAGTTCTGTTGATCTGGTCAGCGCTTTTTGTGATATATGGTTTTATTTTCTATTATCTGCCTCTGGGCGGCTGGATCATGGCGTTTCAGAATTACAAGCCGAAGGACGGTTTGTTTCATTCCAAGTGGATTGGTCTTGACAAGTTTAAGTTTTTGTTCAGCGACGCGGCTTTTATCAGAGTCATCAGAAATACGTTGGCGATGGGAACCATCAATCTGGTAACATCGTTTATTATGGCGATTGTATTTGCCATCCTGTTAAACGAAGTGAAAAATGTGCTGGGAAAGAAGCTGGTGCAGACGATTTCTTATCTGCCTCACTTCCTGTCATGGATTATTGTTACCGGTATTTTACATGATGCGCTGTCTTCGACAGGTATTGTAAATGAGCTGCTTCAAAAATTTGGTATTATCAGCTCGCAGATTAATTTCTTTGCACACGAAAGTTATTTCTGGCCCATTGTCGCCTTTTCTAATCTGTGGAAAGAGACAGGATGGAACGCGATCATTTATCTGGCGGCGATTACGGCGATTGATCCCAGCCTCTATGAGGCGGCTTCCATCGACGGCGCGGGAAGATGGGCCAAGATCAGATATATTACGCTTCCGGGCATTAAGCCTACTATTATGATACTGCTCTTGATGAATGTGGGAAATGTTTTGAACGCAGGATTTGAGGTACAGTACATCTTAGGAAACGGACTGGTGCAGAAGGTATCTCAAACCATTGATATCTATGTGCTAAACTGGGGTATCAGTCAAAACGATTACTCGCTGGGTACGGCGGCAGGTATCTTTAAGAGCGCGGTCAGCATTGTTTTGATTTTACTTGCAAACCGTATGGCGAAGCGGTCCGGTGAAGAAAGTCTATTCTAGGGAGGGAGCGTAAAGATGAAGAAGAAAAGTTTAGCAGATCAAATTTTTGTAATATGCAATACCATCTTTATGGTAGCCTTTGTGGTGATAACCTTATATCCTGTGTTAAATACGCTGGCGATTTCCTTTAACGATGGTATTGATACGGTGCGGGGCGGTATCCATCTGATTCCGAGAAAATTTACTTTACAGAATTACTATACTGTATTACATAAGCAGAATATGGTTACGGGCGCATATATTACCGTGCTCAGAACGGTTGTAGGAACTTTCCTTGCTCTGGCGGCCAACGCGCTGTTGGCGTTTATCGTGAGCCGGAAGCGGTTTCTGTTCAAGTCCCAGTTATCCCTGTTCTGGGTAATCACGATGTATGTGAATGGTGGACTGATCCCGACATTCCTGCTGTATAAGAATCTGCATCTGACAGGTACTTTTTGGGTATATGTAATCCCCGGTACAGTCAGCGCCTTTAATATGCTGGTGCTCAGAACCTACATGGTAGGTCTGCCGGATTCGCTGGAAGAGTCGGCCCAGCTTGACGGTGCGGGATATATGACAATTTTTGTGAAAATCATTTCTCCTCTCTGTAAGCCCGTGTATGCGACTGTGGCGCTGTTTGTGGCGGTGGGACAGTGGAACTCCTGGTTTGATGCCATGCTTTACAATCGTATGTCCGACAAGTATACTACCTTACAGTACGAGTTGATGAAACTGTTGTCTTCCGTTATGCAGCAGAGCGGCAGCGCGGACAGCGCGAGAAATTCCGCAAATTCGATTACGCCCGCTTCCATCAGGGCGGCGGCAACCATTGCGACCATGCTTCCCATCGTATGTCTGTATCCGTTCTTACAGCGGTATTTCGTGACGGGCCTGACGATCGGTGGTGTCAAAGAGTAACGGAAAATATAGATAATTGCGAAACATAGTACCGATATTGTGAACATTGTGTATATATGTTATCGAGACGTTTCGCAATTATCTAAGGTCATGTGTGGAGAAAGGCAGCGCATATGGAATATCGGAATGTCTTTAGAGAAATCGGGATTTCGGAGGAAGAGATTGCGGCAAGGTTAAAGGAAGTCGTTCACACCTTCTTCTATGATGAAGAGGAAAAAGTGTATCATCCGGTGGGGGATGATATGGCCTATATAGAGGATACGGGCAATGTGGACGCGCGCACGGAGGGTATGTCCTACGGGATGATGATGTGTGTGCAGCTTGACATGAAGAAGGAGTTTGACCGTCTCTGGAAGTGGGCAAAGACCTATATGTGGATGGATTCCGGGGAAAACGAGGGTTATTTCGCCTGGTCCTGTGCGCCGGACGGCACAAAAAACGCCTACGGGCCTGCGCCCGATGGGGAAGAGTTTTTTGCCATGGCGTTATTCTTTGCCTCCCACAGATGGGGAGACGGCAAAGGCATTTTTCAGTATGAAAGGGAGGCGAGGGAGATTTTGTCATCCTGTCTCCATAAAGGGGAAAATGGCCGGGCGGGAGAACCTATGTGGAACAGGGAAAATCATCAGATTCTCTTTGTGCCGGGATCTCCCTTTACCGATCCTTCCTATCATCTGCCACATTTTTACCAGTTGTTTGCAAAATGGGGCGATGAGGAAGACCGCGATTTTTGGAAAAAGGCGGCAAAAGTAAGCCGGGAATACCTGGCGGCAGCCTGTCACAGGGATACGGGGATGTCTGCAGAGTACGCAAATTTTGACGGATCGCCAGTGTACACGGAATTTGAGTGGGGACAGCATGGATATTTTTATTCCGACGCTTACCGCACGGCGGCCAATATCGGGCTTGATTTCAGTTGGTACGGAATTGATGAAGGACAGCGTGCGGCGGCCGAAAAACTACAGTATTTTCTGGGCGTAACCAGACGGGAAAATCCCTATATGACCTATCGAATTGACGGGGAAGTGATTGACCAGCCGGCTCTTCACCCGGTAGGGCTGTTGGCCACAACGGCACAGGGAACGCTGGCGGTTCTCGAGAGACTGGATGGTGCGGAGTTATCGGAAACTGCAAAACTGGCGAAGGAATGGGTAGAGCGGTTCTTTAAGGAGCCGATGCGCAGGGGCGAGCGGAGGTATTATGATAATTGCCTGTATCTGTTCGCGTATCTGGCTTTGTCGGGGAATTACCGGGTGTGGTAGGAGCGTTTCTAAAAGTAATAAATAATATAGATGGAAACAAGGGAAACCTTGTTTTGAACTTGGAAGGGAAATCACGAATCGATATCGGATTTCCCTTTTTTTCTTGACATAAGTATAACGGAGCGTTATATTAAAGATATGACATGTTGTTATACACAAGAATTGCAGAGGGGTACTTTTCAAAATGAAAGAAAAGATTACAGCGAAGTTATCTGACGCGGAATATGAGATTATGAAAATCATATGGGAAAATCAGGAGCAAACGACTTTATTTTCTTATATTATGGATGAGATGGAGAGACAAGGAAAGTCCTGCCCCAAAAATACATTGATTGTCCTTTTGTCAAGGCTTGTGGGGAAGAGATATCTGAGCGCGACGAAAATCGGGCGGCGGAATGAATATAAGGCGCTTATATCGGAAGCGGAATATCAGATGACGCAGACCCAGAATTTTATTGATAAGGTTTATGAGGGGAGCGTTAAGGGGCTGGTTACGAATTTGATTGCGGGAGATTTGCTCAGCGATGAGGAATACGAAGAGCTTAAGAAGCTGTTGGAAGGAGGCCGGGGCTGATTATGAATATGATGTTTTTAACTGTTTTGTCTATGTCGGTTTCCGGCGCGCTGTTTATTTTGGGATTGCTTTTTATTAGTTGGCTATTGCGGACAAAGTGCAGCCGCCGTTGGCAGTACTATATCTGGCTGCTTGTGATTGCAAGGCTGCTGCTTCCCTTTGGGCCGGAAATAAGCCTGATGGGGCGCGTTTCCGAAGTGGTGAATCGGGCCGCTGCAGCGGACGGGGCTGTTTCAGAGCAGAGGGTCTGGCAAAATTCATATGCGGATTTCAGTGAAATCGGAGAAGCAGGGGTGGCTGATTCGGTGCAGAAGACGAACAATTTGGCGCAAGTTGAAAAAAACAGCGATTTGTTTTTTGCGAGATTGCTGGCTTGGAGGGTAATTATTTTTGAGAAAAACTGTTTTGGGCTGATCTGGTTTACAATTGCATTAGGAATGCTGGCACGCAAGATTGTAAAATACCAGAGCTTCATACGTCATGTAAAGATAGAGGCGGAGCCGGTTTCCGATCCAGTCCTGTTAAACAGGCATTTTGAGGCACAGTGGCGGACGGGGATTAGTAAAAAGATGGAGCTTTTTGTAAATCCGATGGTTTCTTCGCCGATGCTGATTGGATTCTGGAGGCCTTGTATTGTGCTGCCGGGTACAGACATGTCCGAAAAGGATTTTCGATATGTTGTGACCCATGAGCTTATGCATGAAAAACGGAGGGATATTCTCTATAAATGGTTGGTGCAGTTTGCGGTCTGCTTGCATTGGTTTAATCCACTGGTGTATGTGATGAGCCGCGAAATCAGTAAAGCCTGCGAGCTTTCCTGCGATGAAGCGGTGTTGGAAAAACTGGGATATGAACATGCGGCAGATTACGGAAAAACTCTGCTTGACGCTATGGCGGCGGTTGGAAAATACAAAGAACCTTTTGCAGGGATCTCATTAAGCGCTAATAAACGGATATTAAAAGAAAGGCTGGGTGCGATTATGAACGATAAGGAAAAATCCGGAAAGATGAGAATCTTGATGGTCGGTTTGACGGCGTGCATGGCTTGGGGGGTATTTTTTGTCGGGATTTACCCGGCGGACAGGGCCGAAGCCTCGGGATCTTCTGTGGCAGGCGTTTCCAAGGAGTCTACGGAAGAAACTGATTTTGCAAAAAAAGAACAGGCGGATGCAAATGCGATAGCAGATGCGGAGCGTTTTTATGATGCGGGGAATCTGCCTTTGTTTGAGATGGCGTTTGATAAATTGGATGAAAAGGCGCAGGAGAAATGGCTTGACAGAATTTATAGAGACGGGAAAATAGCTTTCTTTTCTATCAGCATGGAGCGGTTTAACGCTGACAGTCCGCTAATGCAGTCCTATGCAGAGAAAGCCTATGAGGATGACAATATTTCCGTTTTTTCCATTCTGGCGGGTGGAATGAAAGAGGAACTGTTGGAGGGATGGCTGGATCAAGCATTGGCGGATGAGAAGTGGAATTTTCAGTCGGTAATCTATGACGAGCTGGGCTGGAAAGAAAAGCAGGACGATCTGGAAAAGGCTTTGGAAGAGGAGCAACTGGAAGAATATCGGGCGATAGGCATCACAAAAAAGGGAAAAAACTATTATTATAAAGAACAGCTTATCTATATTTTTCTGGATATTCATAGATCGGACCAATCAGTTTATACACTGAATATGAATCCGGCAGGAACAGTTAATGTGAAAATACTCCGTGGAGAGGACGGAAAGATCGTCGGCGCGGCATATATGACCGAGGCGGAGGTGACCGAGTTGTTGGGAGACATGTATGGAGAGGATTTGGACAAAGAAAAAACGGACGAGGAAGTTATGAAGGATTTTCCCCGGACAATGGTAGTAAAAGATCGTGTGTGCAAGATCAGGGAAGGCGCGGGCGTAGAATATAGTGTTGTCGGTTTGGTAGCGGAAGGAGAAAAACTTACTGTACTGGGAAGCGAAGAGGGGAGTAACGGACAGCTTTGGTATCGTCTTGACAGGGAGTCTTTTGGGGAGAAGTTGGATGATTCCGTGAAAACATGCTATATTCGAGCGGATTTGCTGTGGGAGGAGATAGATTAAACAAGAGATACTTATAAAGAAACTGAGAAATTTGCGAAAGGTGTGTTATATTGTATTTTGGCAATGTGCATGTTATCATGAACTTGTTAGAGACGATAGATGTTCGAGAGGGAATTCTGACAGACTTGAAGTAGGGGGTATACAGGCATGTTACCTGAAAAAGAGATTAAAAACATGCAGGAACTTGAATTTTCAATATTTTGTATTGAAAATATTGCAGAAAGCCTTAAGAAAAGTGCCGATCAGATATATGTGGCCTTGACGGAGAAGAGTAATATTTTGCATGATTACATTGTGCCTGAATATGAAATGTTGCACACACAGGGCAAGGAATATATAGTAAATGATATTATTGAGGTAATGAAAGAAAGAGGTGTGGAAGGATGATTCTGTACCACGGTTCTTACATGGAAATTCAAGTGCCAGACTTACAGCATTCCAGACCCAATGTAGATTTCGGGCGCGGATTTTACACAACGCCTATTTATGAACAAGCAGTGAAATGGTGCGGAAAATTTAAACGGCGCGACGCAGAAGGAATCGTTTCCTGCTATGAATTTGATGAAAAAGCATATAATGAATGCAAAACAAAGGTTTTTCAGTCATACTCGGAGGAATGGCTTGATTTTATTTTGAACTGCCGTAGTGGTAAAGATATTTCGGATTATGATATTGTGATGGGTGGAGTAGCCAATGATAAAGTTTTTAATACAGTGGAATTATATTTTGATGGACTTATTGACAGAATAGAAGCAATCAACAGATTACGATATGAAAAACCCAATTTTCAGATTTGCTTTCGGACGGAGGCTGTTCTTGAGAAATATGTACATTTTAAAAGGAGTGAGCGGGTATGAATGCAAATCCGATTTTATTGCAAAAAAAATATGCGCGCTTGGTTGAAGGTTTTTCCATACGGGCTGGACTTTCATTAGATGCGGCATTATCTTTTTTTTATCATTCGGAATGTTATAGGTTGATCAGCGAAGGTGTGTCTGACATGCACTGTATGAGTGATGCCTATTTAGTGGAAGAGTTGATGGCGGAATATGTTGAAAGTTGTTAAGGTTTAATAGAACTATGAGGAAGAATGTGGGGTAATCTCTAAATCGAGCACATGAGCGCTCGATTTTTCAGAAAAACTTTTGACTTTGCGAAAGGCAAAGGATATGACACAGGAGGAACTGGCTGAAAAGCTGAATGTCTCGAGACAATCCGTCTCCAAATGGGAGAGCGAACAGGCGGTTCCGGAACTTGATAAGATTGTGGCGATGAGCGCAGTCTTCGACGTGACAACGGATTATCTGTTAAAGTCATCGGAGATTGACGATCTGTCCGTAAAAACGGAAATGCTCGAAAAACAGCAACAACAGATGCTTGCCAGAGAACAGTGGCAGCAGAAGATCAGGGAATGTGTTTTATATGGTATTACCATTTATCTGCTGCTTTTTGCCGTATGGTTTTTGCAGAGAGCTTTTTTCTGGGACTATATTTTCTGGAAGACGGACATATGGATTTTAGGCATGGTGATAGGAGAGTTTTTAGCTGCCACGGCGGCGGTGGTTTTTGTGTGTGCCAGGAAGTTGAAGAAATAGAGCTGTATAGAGATTTGAAAAGCAGATATAGAATTGATAAGACCCCGCATGACTGCGAGGTCTTATATTTTGAATGAAATAGGTGGGGTGACATTTCCCACATCTCCAACTAGGGCGACGGCTGCCCGTTCCGTCCTCTGCTTTCATTCAGTATATCATATGTATTTGTGGTTTCATTATACAATAATATAGTTATTTGTCAAGCTTTTGCAAGGTACCTTTAGCTATGAAATTTTTTACACGATTAGGATTCAATATGTAGAGCGAGCGGGCGTAATATGTACTCTGTAAACTTATACGAACAGCAACTTTTACATAATCATTATTCTGTTGATATTCCTTTGTGAATTCAATAGAATCGTCTTTAGTATTTTTTCCAACATAATCGAGGAAAGCTATAATTGATTCTATGTCTTTTCCATATTTGTTAAAATCTTTTGGATGCGAGGACTTCATATGTTCTATATTAGATTCGGCAATGTAAATGGGGGTTCCGATAGGAATATCTAATCCAAGTGTTTTTATTATGTTTGCGGAAAATTCACCAATTTTCTTTCGTGACATATGTTGTTATTTACGGCCTTTCGGATTTTAGTAGTTTTGTTATTAAAATATAGGATAAGATGTGTTAATAAATATGTCAATAAAAAAGGTTGTTTATAAATTATTTTTCTATTATTTTGCTGCTATATCTGGTTGGTGATTGCAGCGGTGACAGTGTTTGCTATCGCATTTGTCGTATTGTGTAGGAAAAGGGGTGCGCGTGCAGAAATGGAAAGGCAGTAAAAGAGAATTTGAAAGAAATTTATCTACTCAAAAAACAGTAGCGCAGTCACAGTAAAGATATCGCCTTCCACCTCTAGCTCCAGACTGCCATTGTATTTTTCCACTTTTTCCCGCACATTGCGCAGGCCGATTCCATGGTGGCGTGCATCCGCCTTGGTAGTAGGGAAGATGCCGAACAACTTGCGGGGAGGAACACAGGGATTTTGGATTTTGATGATCAAAAACTGATGGATTCTGCGAAGCGTCACCTCTATGCGGGATGGCGTTTTCGTTTTTCGCATATAATGTTGGCAGGCTTCCATAGCGTTATCCAGTAAATTAAATAAGATGACGCACAGATCATCTGAGGTGATATTGCAGTCCTTGGGAAATTCCGCATTCACGTCTATTTCAATTCCTCTGCGCTGCGCATCGAGTACGGCATGGTTTAAAATGGCATCCACAATATCAACGCCGCTCCAGGTCATATCGGACAATTCGTTGATGGGGGCGCTGATGGAGTTGACGTACTGTGCAATTTCGGGAATGTTGTTTTTCCTGGCTATATGATAAATCATCTGCAAATGATGATTCATGTCATGGTACAGGCGTTCATTCTTTTGGTACAGATCAGTGAGAAGATGGTAATTTTCTTCTAATACCTGATTTTTTCTTTCTAAAAACCTGATTTTATTTTTCCGTGTCTGTAGCATAGGATCCTCTATATTTTATCTTTCCAATAGATGTTCAGTTTCTTTTTAAACTCCGTCAGACGGCTCTGCGAGACCGGCAAGCGCGTCTGATCGGTGAGAATACAGTCAGTGTGGGAGATTCCTGACACATGCCGCAAATTTACGATGTATCCGCGCTCGATAAAATAGAATTCCTCCGAATGCAGTTCTTCAAAAATTTCCGTGAGTGATTTTCGGAGCCGCCGGGTTTCAGCTTCAGCAGGGGCAGTATGAAAAACCGCATTTTTCCCGTCCTTTTCGATATAGAGAATTTCTTTCAGGGGAATCCGTTCCAGACGGTTTTGACTACTGATGATGTATGAGTCATTAGTCTGGATTTCCAAAAGTGCGACGGCATCTTTCAGGGCATGAGGAAGCCGTTCTTTTAGTTGATTTTTGGGAATGTAGCGGAAGATATGGAGCGCGTAGGCATCCACCGCATATTTATAGTGGGCGGTCACAAAGATCATGAGGGCATCCGGCAGCAGGACATGAATCTGCTCTGCCAGCTCCATCCCGGAAAGACCGGGCATCTCTATGTCGAGGAGCAAAAGGTCAAAACGTTTGCCGTCCTGAATTTCATAGAGGAGCGCTTTGCTGTCTGTGAAAGCGGACAGGATGGAAAATGCCTGCTGCTGTTGCAGACAGTCCTCTGTGATTTTTTTAATTTCATCCAAAAGCAACGGTTCGTCGTCGCAGATACCAATTTGCAGCATAATGGTTTCAATTTCCTTTTGTTTTGTATGGGGAGTTTAATTTTCACCCAATTGCTTTAAGAGATCAAATTCAATACCAATTATTTCAGCCATGGGAACTTCCTTTCTCATCCGGCTATCAATACAATCCGCTTTGGTGAACAGGAATGGATAAAAGGCAATTCCGCTATCACAATTCAATTTTGCTACATCTTTTTTCCAATTTTTCCATCTATAGTCAACATAGAAAAGATCTGTGTCACCGTGTAAACACCAGTATAAAAACTGCCCTATTTTCAGTTCTGTGTCTTCTATTTCAAGGCAGTCAGGAGCAAAATATCCGATATTACTATTTTCTAAAAGGATAAATAATCCGCCCAAAATGTCTTCTGCTATTGCCAATTCATCAAGAGGTATAATGCTATTTCTTTCTATAAAATTTAATTTTCCGGTTCCATACAAACGAATCCAATGATCAATAATGATCCCTCCCGTATTTTCAAGCATAACACCCAATAAGCTGTCCCAGTTTATAAAAAGTCGTTCTTTACATGCAAGTGTTACCTTATTATCAGCGGGAAGTATTTTAATTTCAAATTCCATTTCTATAAGTATAAATAATATTCCCCACACATGCAATGAAAATTAGAGGACAAAAAAGGGGCATTAAAGGACAGGTGCAATAGGTGCCGCTTTTTTATGCTATACTGTGCATGTAGCCAATACAATAGCAGTGTGCATTTGCCGAATGTACAGGGCGAGGCCCGTAAGCCTGAAAAGCAAAAAGCTTTTCAGGCTTGTACTGCGAAAAAAAGGAGAACATCATGAAAGAAGGATTTTTATACCGGACCTTTTCATCCTGCAAATTTGCATTGAAAACCGGGTGGAGGATTAGTAAAAAGAGGGTCATCTTTGAATTTTCACATTGGGCTTTCACATACGTGGATTGGTTGATTGTCTCCTGTGTTCTCATCCGTTTTATTTTGGATATGGCCATGAAGCGGACATCTTTTGAAAAAATGATGGTGTATGTCTGGAGCGTTGTGCTGTTGGAAGCGTTGTTGGTCATATTTCAAAGATATTTTGAAACCTACATCAAACCGGTTACGGATGTGAAATTGTATGACGGGATCAACAGAATGTTGTATGACAAGGCCTGTCAGGTGGATTTGCGCTGTTTTGAGAACAGTGAGTTTTATAATGAGTATATGATGGCGGTCAGTCAGGCGCACACCAAGCTGCCGGAAACCATGGAAGGCGTTTGCCAGATTATGGCCCGGTTTGTGGCAATGATCGGCGGAATGATGATTATTTATCAGATTGACCGGTTGGCGGCTTTGTTTATTATCTTTCCGATTTTCGGCAATTTTGTTTTTTATGGGATATTAAACAGCAGGATTTTCCGTATGGAGAGGGAAAATATTATTTTTCAGAGAATGGCGGACTATGTGAACCGGACGATTCATCTGGGTGAATATGCCAAAGAAATAAGGATGACAAATGTATTTCGCCTGCTGAAAAAGCAGTATGATAAGGCAGTTGCCTCGATTCGGAAGGTAATCGGACGGTATTCATTGGGCAACATGATTCTTTTCTGGCTGTTTCAGTATTTCACTTTTACCCTGTTACAAGAAGGGGCAGTGCTCTATGCCGGTTACCGGGTGTTGGTCAGCGGAACGATGGTCTTTGCGCAGATGGCGGTGATTCAGACGACGATGAACTCTAACACATGGACGTTGATCGGGTTTGCGGATTCAGTGATGGTCATTGTAAAAAACGGGCTGTATTTGGAACAGACACAGCATTTTTTGGAGTATGAGCCTGCAATACCAGAGGATCAGGAAGGCCTGCTTCCACAACTTCCGATTTGCTCGGTGGAGTTTGAGCATGTGTCTTTTGGTTATCACAAAGGCAGCTATATTTTAAAGGACATTCATTTTAAAATCAAAGAAAATCAGAGTATAGCGTTAGCGGGATATAACGGCGCGGGAAAAAGCACGTTAATGAAGCTTTTAATGCGGCTGTATGATCCCGATGAGGGACGGATTCTGGTAAATGGGATTGACATTCGGGAATATCAGGTAAAGGCCTATCGGGATCTGTTTGCAACAGCTTTCCAGAACGGCAAAATTTTTGCGGACACCATAGAGGAAAATATCTTGATGGGAGAGCATACGGAAAGCGCCAGGGACAGAGAGAAAGTAGTGCAGGCGCTTATGCTTGCGGATATGGACAAAGAAGTGGAGAGCCAGCCGATGGGCGAGAAGACCGTTCTCACCCGTGAATTTTCCAAAGAGGGCGTGGTATTTTCCGGCGGTCAGAATCAGAAGATACTGGCGGCGAGAGCCTTTGCGAAGGACAGTCCCATCGCGGTTTTCGATGAGCCAAGCAGTGCGCTTGACCCTCTTGCGGAGTATCAGTTGTTTGAAAATATAAGAAAGTATGGCAGGGACAGGATTTTGTTTTTTATTTCCCACAGATTATCTTCCGTGCGGGATGCGGATATGGTTTTTTATTTGAAAAACGGCAGGATTCAGGAGCGAGGGTCGCACAGTGAGCTGATGGAGCGGAATGGGGAGTATGCTTCGCTGTATCGATTACAGGCGGAGAATTATCAAACGCAGGGAGGGAACAGATAGCATGAAAAAAATGCTCACATGGCGACAGGTAATCGCGCAGCAGTGGTATTTGACTAAGTTTTGTTTTAAACATGCGCCGGGATTTATGGTTTATCACTTGTTCGAGGCTGTTAAGCTGCAGGTTTCGATTTTTTTTGAATTTACCTTTGCGGTGAATTATGTCCTGACCGTGGCGGAGGAGGGCGGAGATTTTAGGAAGATCCTGTGGTGCATGGGTATTTTGATGGGGGCGATCGCCGTCTCAACGGTGACTTTTGCCATCTATAAGCATTATGTATTTCCGCGGGGCAAGCAGACATTGTATCAGGCCCTTCGGATGGAGATATACGAGAAGGCGAAGGAGATAGACCTGTCCTGTTATGATGACAAGGATTTTTACGAGAATTTTATTTTGGCGACGGAGGAGACGGATCGTTGTCTGGACAGATTTTTGGTTTTTGAAAATTCGATGATTGCACGTTCGGTTGGAGTAACCTGCACGACGATTTATTGTGCCTATATCAATCCGATCGCGCTGCTTATTATGGCAGTGGTGCTTCCTCTGGAGCTGCTTTGTGCTGCGCAGGAGAATAAAAAGACAGTGGAGGCGCGAATGGAGCGTCTGCCGCATGAACAGCAGCGGGAATACGAAAACAGGGTATTTTATTTATCAGATTATGCTGCGGAGCTTCGTCTGTATCCGCGGATGAAAGAGAAATGCAGGAGGGATTATACACAGGAAAACCAAAAGATAGAAGCCGTAAATAAAAAATACGGAAAACAGTTGTTTGCTTACGGTGTGCTCCGAGAAGGCCTTTTGGCGCGTATTGTAAAAGAGGGCGCGGTCTGGACGCTTCTTTTGTATCAGATGCTTGTGCTTCGGGTATTGTCCGGTGCACAGCTTGTAACCAGCCGTTCCTGTATTTGGCGTGGTTCCAATAATATTAAAATAGTGATTGACAGTTTTCGGACGGTGGCAGAAAATTCGGCTTATATTTATCGGATCAGAGAATTTCTTCAAATGGAATCTACGATTGTTTCGGAAGATAATTTGATATTGCCAAAGGAGGGTGGAAGTCTGGCGATCGAACATGTGGATTTCGGTTATTCTCAGGACAAACCGGTACTTAAGGATGTTACTTTTTCTGTGGATCCGGGACAGAAAATCGCGTTGGTGGGTTACAACGGCTCTGGCAAAACCACGTTGGTAAAGCTGCTGTTACGTTTGTACGATCCTGACGGGGGAAGAATCTGTTATCACGGAAAAGATATCAAAAAATATCAGGTTATGTCCTATCGGGGCGGTATCGGCTCCGTGTTTCAGGACTTTAAGCTCTATGCGGCGACCTTGAAAGAAAATGTGCTGATGGATGTGGAAAACGGCAGCCGTGAGGAGAGTTATCAGGTGGAAAAGGCATTGTATGATGCCCACTTTACACTGGAAAATAATCAGCTTTCCTATCAGATCGAGACACCGCTTACCACAGAGTTTGAAAAGGACGGGGTGAATCTGTCGGGTGGCGAAGCGCAGAAGGTTGCCATTGCCCGCACTCTCTACCGGAAGCAGAACCTGATTATCATGGATGAGCCGAGCAGCGCTCTCGATCCGTTGGCGGAGTATCGGCTGAATCAGGAATTAAATGAGATTGCAAAGGATAAGACGGTTATTTTCATTTCCCACAGGCTGTCCACCGTGCGGGATGCGGATTGTATCTATATGATGGAGAAGGGCAGGATTGTGGAGTCCGGCTCCCACGAGGAGCTGCTTACGCGTGACGGAAAGTACGCGGCCATGTGGAAGATACAGGCCGGATTATATGCGGACGCATTTTAACAGAAAAGAGCATTTAAGGGGTAGAAATATTGGAGGAGAACCGTGTGAAAGAAAATTTCCTGTACAGAACAGTTTCATCTTGCAAATTTGTGTTGCAAACCGGGTGGAAAATCAGTAAAAAGCGGGTTCTTTTGGAATTTTTGCACTGGAATTTCATGTATGTGGACTGGCTGTTAGTCTCCTGCGTTCTGATCCGCTTTATTCTCGATCTGGCAATGAAGAGAACTTCCTTTGAGAAAATGATGTTCTATGTCGGTAGTGTAGTGGTGTTGGAAGCGCTGCTTGAAGCATTTAATTTGTTTTTTGAGGTGTATGTCAAACCGATTACAGATGTAGAATTATATGACGGTGTCAACAAAATGCTGTATGACAAAGCGTGTCAGGTAGATTTGCGCTGTTTTGAGGACAGCGATTTCTATAATGAATATATGATGGCTGTCAGCCTGGCACACGTGAAACTGTCAGATATGCTGTAGGGCATCTGTCAGATCGAGGCAAGATTTGCCGCCATGATTGCGGCAGTTATCATCATTTACCAGATTGACCACGCGGCGGTTTTGTTTGCTGTATTTCCGATTGTGGGTAATTTTGTCTTCTATGGGATCTTAAACGGCAGAATTTTTCGTATGGAAAAGGAAAATATTGTTTTTCAGAGAATGGCCGACTACGTGAACCGGACGCTTCATTTGGGCGAATATGCGAAGGAAATACGGATGACCAGTGTATTTCGCCTGTTGAAGAAACAATATGAAAACGTTGTCGCGTCCATACAGAAAGTAATCGCCCGATATTCTCTGGGAAATATTATCCTTTTTTGTATGTTCCAGTATTTTATCTTTTTGCTGCCGCAGGAGGGGGCGGTTCTCTATTCCGGCTACCGCGTAACGGTCAGCGGGACTATGGTTTTTGCGGAAATGGCGGTAATTCTGACAACCATGAACGAAAATACATGGATTCTGAATGAATTTGTGGATGCGGTGATGGTTATCGTAAAAAACGGTTTGTATATAGAGCAGACAAGACACTTTCTGGAATATGAGCCTGTGATTCCGGAAGATCAGGATGTTCATTTTAAAATAGAAGGAAATCAGAGTGTGGCGCTGGCGGGGTATAACGGCGCAGGGAAAAGTACGTTGGTGAAACTGCTTATGCGGCTTTATGACCCGGATGAAGGACGGATTCTGGTGAATGGAATTGATATTCGGGAATATCAGGTAAAGGCCTATCGTGACTTGTTTGCCACGGCTTTTCAGAACGGTAAGATTTTTGCGGACACTGTGGAAGAGAATGTGTTGATGGGACGGCGCACGACACTGGAGAACGATAAAGAGAAGGTGCAAAAGGCGCTTAAACTTGCAGATATCTATGAGGAGATAGAAAATCGGCCGATGCAGGAAAAAACAGTTCTTACACGGGAGTTTTCCAAAGAAGGCGTGGTCCTCTCCGGTGGACAAAACCAGAAAATATTGGCGGCAAGAGCCTTTGCAAAAGACAGCCCTATTGCAGTATTTGATGAACCTAGCAGCGCGCTCGATCCCCTTGCGGAGTATCACTTGTTTGAAAATATAAAAGAGTACGGCGAGAACAGGATTCTATTTTTCATTTCGCACAGACTGTCGTCCGTCCGTGATGCAGATGTTGTTTTCTATATGAAAAACGGCAGGATACGGGAAAGAGGATCGCATCATGAGCTGATGGAGCGGAATGGAGAGTATGCTGCACTGTACCGGCTGCAGGCAGAAAACTACCGAGGTTAAATGAGGCATTGCTTGATTGCGGGAGTTGCTTTGCAAACATGGTTTTGAGGGAAAGGGATGTACATTCTATGAAAGAGGTATTAACATGGCGGCAGGTGGCTGCGCAGCAGTGGTATCTGACAAAGTTTTGTTTTAAGAAGACACCGGGATTTATGGCGTTCCATCTGTTTGAAAGCATTGAGATATCGATTTCCATTTTTATTGAGTTTACATGGATGGTCAACTATGTGCTGACAGCGGTGGAGCAGGGAGAGGATTTCGGTAAAATCTTAAGGTGTATGGGTATTTTGATTGTCTTTTTTGGGTTTTTTACCATTCCTTATGGACTTTACCATCACTATGCGCTGCCTAGAAAAAAGCAGATGCTGTACCAGGCGCTGCGTATGGAGATTTACGAAAAAGCAAAGGAAATTGATTTATCCTGCTATGATGATAAGGATTTTTATGAGACGTTTATTCTGGCGACAGAGGAGACGGATCACTGCATAGACAGGTATCTGCGTTTTATATATACGGCCGCAGGGCAGACGGCAGGCGTGTTGTGCTCCATATTTTTTTGTGCCTATATCAATCCGATCGCTTTGCTTGTCGCCGTGGTTCTGCTGCCGCTAGAATTGCTCTGCGTGGTGCAGGAAAACAAAAAAACGGTGGAGGCCAGAATGGAGCGGGTGTCCCATGAACAAAAACGGGAATATGGGAACAGGGTATTTTATCTGTCTGATTATGCCGGGGAATTGCGATTGTATCAGCAGATGAAAGGGAAGTGCCGGACGGATTACGAGGAGTCAAACGACAGCATACGTTTCATCAATAAAAAATTTGGGAAACAGCTATTTCTATATGGTCTGCTTCACAGGGTATTTTTGTCCCGTGTCGTGAAAGAAGGCGCGGTTTGGTTTATGCTTCTGTATCAGATGCTTGTTCTGCGGGTATTGACAGGTGCGCAGCTTGTCACAAGCCGTTCCTGTGTTTTTCGGATATCCAACAGCATGAACTGGATCATTGAGGGATGCAGGGAAGCGGCGGAAAATGCCGCTTATGTGAATCGGATCAGGGAATTTTTACAGATGGAGCCGACGATTGTTTCAAAGGCGGAAAGGCCAGTGCCGGAGGGCAGCGGCAGTCTTTTGGTGGAGCATGTGGATTTTGGTTATCTTCCTGGGCAATCGGTGTTAAAAGATGTGACGCTTGCTGTCGAGCCGGGACAGAAGATCGCGCTAGTGGGGTACAACGGCTCCGGCAAGACCACGTTGGTGAAGCTGCTGCTGTGATTATATGACCCAGACAAGGGAAAAATATGCTATCATGGAAATGACATCCGGGATTATCAGGTGATGGCGTACCGGCGCAGCGTCGGCTCCGTGTTTCAGGATTTTAAAATATATGCGGCAAGCCTGAAGGAAAATGTGCTGATGGATGTGGAAAACGGCAGCAGGGAGGAAAATTACGGTGTGGAACAGGCGCTCTACGACGCGCATTTTACTCTGGAAGACAACAGACTTTCCTACCAGATCGAGACACCGCTCACGACGGAATTTGAAAAGGACGGGGTGAACCTGTCGGGCGGAGAGGCGCAGAAGGTAGCGATTGCCCGCACGCTCTACCGGAAGCAGAATCTGATCATTATGGATGAGCCGAGCAGCGCCCTTGACCCGTTGGCGGAGTACAGGTTGAATCAGGAATTAAATGAGATTGCAAAGGACAAGACGGTGATCTTCATTTCCCACAGACTGTCCACGGTGCGGGATGCCGATTGTATTTATATGATGGAGGGCGGGCGGATTGTGGAGTCCGGCTCCCATGAGCAGTTACTTTCCAAGGGTGGAAAATATGCGGCAATGTGGAAGATGCAGGCGGGGTTGTATGCGGATGTGTCGCGGTATGCGTGAACGGTGTTGAAAAAATGATGTGAAAAAGGGAAACAGATATGGCAGTATGTAAAAATGAAATACCTATCTTAGAGTTTGATACGGAACAAAGTGCGGTAATTATGCCGGGGCATCATTCAGATTATCATTTTCCACGGAAAGCGGTCATGCTTTTTATGGAACCGGAAATAGACAATTTTGTGGCGCAGAATCATTGCGAAATTGTCGGAAAATTCGTGAGTGTCACGAAGGACTTTTATGTTTATCAGACAAAAATCAATCATGTTGAGATTGCATTTGTACAGGCGCCGCTCGGTGGAGCGGGCGCTGTACAGATTATGGAGCAGTTAATCGCAGGGGGTGTGGAAGAAATCATAGCGGCGGGATGCTGTGGGGCGTTGGTGGAAGATACAGAGGGCTCGTTTTTTGTCCCTACAGCGGCGCTCAGACAGGAAGGGGCATCCTATCATTATTTGCCGCCGTCACGGGAGCTTGTATTGGATGCCGCGCCTGTCAAAGCAATATGCGGCGTTTTGGAGAAGGCGGAATTAAGTTATAAGACTTGTAAAACATGGACAACGGACGGTTTTTACCGGGAGACAAAAGAAATGGTACAATATCGAAGATCAGAAGGTTATTCGGTGGTAGAAATGGAGTGTGCTTCTTTGGCAGCGTGTGCAAGAATGAGAGGCGTCCTGTTTGGACAGGTGCTTTTTACTGCGGATTCGCTGGCGGATGTTAATGCGCACGATATCAGGAATTGGGGAAATGATTTTTTCGCGGCAGCTATGAAAATTGCAATGCAGGCGGTGACGGAGGTGCAGGCATGAGAACAGAAAATGAAATGTATCATCTTATTTTAGAGGTTGCAAAAAACGATGACAGAATCAAGGCCGTTTATATGAACGGTTCGAGAACAAACGAAAACGTTCCAAAAGACATGTTTCAGGATTATGATATCGTCTATGTGGTGGAGGAGACACGGAGCTTTATAGAAGACAAAGACTGGATTCGGGTTTTCGGAGAGATTCTTTATATGCAGTATCCTGATGAAAGTCCGAACTATCCGAGCGATAAGAAAAATTCCTACGGCTATTTGATGCAGTTTGCGGACGGCGTTCGGATTGATCTGACCATACAGTCAGTAGACTGCGCGTTACAGCGCGTCAAGGAAGATAAACTCTGCAAAATTTTGCTAGATAAAGAAAATATATTGCCTGAGATCGAGGCGGCGACGGATCGCCAGTATTGGGTGAAAAAGCCGACGAAGGAGCAGTATCTGGCGGTTTGCAATGAATTTTGGTGGTGTACCAATAATATCGCAAAGGGATTGTGGAGAAAGGAAATTCCTTATGTGCAGGATATGACAAATTACTGCGTCAGACCGCAGCTTATCACCATGTTAAACTGGAAAGTTGGTATTTTGACGGGATGGTCGGTGAGCACCGGAAAGTCGTCAAAATATTTGTATCGGTGGCTTTCGGAGGAAGAATGGCAGATGCTTTTATCGACCTATTTTGACAGCGACGTGGATCACGCGTGGGCGGCAGTTTTTCGTATGTGCGAGCTGTTTGAAAACACGGCGCGGTTTGTCGGGGAGAAACTGGGATGGAAATATAACGAGATAGAGGGGAAGGGAGCGAGGGAGTTTTTGGAAAGGGTGCGGCAGGGAGCCGCGTTAGTGAAAGGGGTTATTATATGAGCTCAATCTTACAATCAACAAGAAACACGCGTTTTTTGCCGACAGGTGAAATGCGGTATATCCGAAGCGATTTCCCGGAAAATTTGTCTGACGAGGAAATTCGGTGGCTGTTGGAGCACAATATAACTACAATTATAGATTTGCGGTCGGAGGAGGAGGCTGTCAGAAAACCGTGCAGCTTGCAGGAGCGGGACGGATTCCGATATTTTCATCTTCCTGTCACGGGCGGCGGCGATACGCCGAAATCGCTAGAACATCTGCATACGGTGTATCGACAGATGGTGGATGAGAAAATGGAAGAGATAATTAACACGATTATGAATGCGGATTCCAATGTGATGTATTTTTGCACGGCAGGGAAAGACCGCACGGGAGTTGTGTCAGCAATTATCTTGAAGCGGCTGTTGGAACAGTTGCAATAAAGTAAGAAAGGGCTTTTCGTTATCCCGTTTTAAAACCACTTCACCATCCCCTTTGCCCAGGTCTTGAAAAAGAGCCAGTTTGATGAAACGTGCTCGTCGATTGCGCGGCAGGCGCTTTCATAGTCAAAAGGCTGTCTGCCGCTGATCTGCGTATAAGTGCCGACGGCCCGGGAGTAGCCTAGTGCGATTTTCCCGTTGGCGGCATCCCCGACCGCCACCTGTGCACCGTGTGCCGACGCACCAAAAGCAAACTGACCAATACTCACCGCGCCTATGGAGAAGATGCCGAAGGCAAAAGCGCCAAAACTGATCACACCAAAGGAAAAGCTGCCGAAAGAGATCAGCCCGAAGGCAAGGACGGCAAAGGCGAATAATCCCAAGGAAACAAGACCAAAGCACATTCCGCCCATTGCCACATAGCCGATGGCAAGCCAACCCTGCGCGACTGCGCCGATGGCAATTACGCCTTTGGCACGGTGGATGCCAAATCCCAGATTGATGTGCACAAGGGGAAGGTTTCCTATCATTTTTTTGCTCTTATATTCATAGTGGGGTCTTCGCCCGATGTGGTATGCTTCCCGTATTAACACGCCATCCTGTGTCTGGACGCTCTCTTCTATCCGATCATATGAATCCTCGGTTTCTTTTAATAGAAAATCTGTGCTGACTCCAAAAAGTTCGCTGATTGTTACGATCTTATCCAGTTCGGGAATCGACTGATCCGTCTCCCATTTTGATACCGACTGACGGGAAACCCCTAGCTTCTCTCCCAGGGCTTCTTGTGAAAATCCCTGCTCGGTCCGTAATCTGAAAATTTTTTCTCCAAGCGTCATGCCAATCTCCTTTATATAAGTTTATATAACTTTTGTGTAAAAGACTTTTCATTACTATATTTATAGTAGCAAAAAACCATCGTAAATCTATACAGGCCACTTGGAAATTTGTCAACTGACAGTTGCAGATGTCTATTTCTGCTCAAACCGCCTGTATTCCCCCACCATAATCGTCCGCGCATCCGTTCCGTGGCCAATATACGCTGTCCTCGCCACGGGAAACGACGGTTCGATAAATCGCCTGAGTAATGTCCATACATCCGGCCGGCACAATTCCTGTTCCATCTGTGTGAAGGTGCCGAGCAGAACCCCAGGCACTTTCTCAAACGCCCCAAGCTGTTGCAACTGGCTGAAATAAGTAAGCATTTGCGCCACCGTACCGCCCAGAGACTCTAACAACAGAATTTTGTCTTTCAGGTCTGGGAAATAAGGCGTTCCCGCCAGTTTTAAAAAGCAGCGGGCATTTCCACCCACCACAACGCCCTCCATTCCGTTCCCCTGCAAAAACTCATAAGGAAAGGTAAATAGTGCGTCTCCGTTTCCAAAAAGAGAGTCCCGCACATTTTTCTGCTGTTCCTCTCCGTGTTCATAGAGCAGATTACAAATCTGATACAGCGCGGAAGCTTTTCCTGTCTTCGTATAAATCGCGTTGATTACCGTCGTCAAATCACTGTAACCCCAAAACGGCTTGTCACTGTGAGCAATCACGTCATAGTCCAGATAGGGCAGGATTCCGTTTGCAATATCCCCGCCGGAAATATCAAAAATTGCCCGAATGGAATCATCGCGGTAAAATTCCATCAAAGCCCGTGCGCGTTCCATGGGACTCCCACTTTCCACACCTTCCCGCTCCATAATATGCGGGGAAAATACCGGGGTGAGCGGTATCTTTAACAGTGCCTCCTGTAATCGGATCTGCCTGTTTTTCTCTCTCTTCCAACCGTTAGAACAGCAGACAATCCCTATTTTATCGCCGGGGTTAAGTTTCATTCCCATATGAGTCTCCTTTATTCAGTAACGCCGCAATCTCTTCCTTATATGGCGCAATCTTTTTCTCTTTACTCCCCTCTTCACAAATCCAAGGAGTTTCCAGAATTTTCGGTATCTGGGAAAACCGCTCGTCATGGACAGTCTGTTTTAAAATATCCGTCCCGATATATCCCTTCCCGATATTGGCATGGCGGTCTTTGTGCGCCCCACAGGGGTTCATACTGTCATTGATATGTATCACCGCGATCTGATTTAACCCAATCACTTCATCAAATTGCCGCAGCACCTCTTCATAATCCTCAACCAAGTGATATCCTGCGTCATTCACGTGACAGGTGTCAAAGCAGACGCGCAGCCTGTCCTTTTTGTGTACGCCATCATAAATTTTTCGTAATTCTTCAAATGTTTTCCCCAGTTCGCTTCCTTTTCCCGCCATGGTTTCCAAAGCGATAAAAACGTCGTCTTCATTCTCATCCAATACAAGATTAAGCCCTTTTATAATCTGCGCCAGTCCGGCCTCTTCTCCCGCACCCACATGTGCGCCTGGATGGAGGATTAAAATTTTACTGCGCATGGCCGCCGTTCTTTTGATTTCCTTTTCAAGAAAAGTCACTCCCAATTCAAAGGTTTCCGGTTTCGTAGTATTTCCCAGATTAATAATGTAAGGTGCATGCACCACAATCTCTTCAATTCCTGCCTTGCCCGCATATTCCCATCCCGCTTCTATATTTAAATCCTTAATCTCTTTTCTCACCGTGTTCTGCGGCGCTCCTGTGTAAAGCATTAGAACGCTTGCACCGTAGGATTCGGCTTCTTTTACCGATCCCAAAAACATTTCTTTTCCTGCCATTTTCACATGAGAACCAATTTTAATCTTTTGCATGTTACGCTCCTATCTACTTTTCTTATATTATGATGCTCACATAAATTATGCTTCCCTTATTTAATATATCCAAGCATATACAATTCTACTAATTCGTTAATGTCCACAGGCCCCTCTACTAACACTATATTTTCAGCGCACCACGATTCGATAAAACTCTTCTTTTTACAATAATTATACAAAACAACATACGCCCGAGGTAATCCTGCACTTTGTGCTAAATACTCAGAATGATATTTTACATCTGCAGTATCTCCAGTTTTAATTAATGATACTTTATCATAACATTCCGCTCCAATTGAATAATCATCTGAAGAAAAATGATTCTCTAATAATTGATGCGCGTCTTCAAAAAGATTTTCTTTTATTATCGTTTTTAATTGCTCAACCAACTCATCTCTTTTCAATGGACAAAAAAGTCTTAATGCAAGAACGCAAGCTGCCATGGAGGCTCGATTAGCGTCTTCCGTTTCTAAAACAGTTTTTTCATTGCTTCGATGTATTTCTTTTATTTTTATCTGCTTTTCACTATAATCAACCTCTACATAATCCTCCGGAAATGTTGAAATTGCAGACATAATAATTATTTTCTTATTTTTTTCATTAATAGTACATATCTCTGTAGACAAAATACTATTTACTATTTGTATCAATGAAATTTCTCCTTTTTCTGCTTTATACTTCTAGCCTCCAAGGGCTTTTATCTCTTTTATTATATAAGCAATATCCCACGGTGTCCATGGCGTTATATTCCCACGGTTCATAAATTTTTCCAAAACAGCAACCCTGATTTGCGGAGTTTCGTGATATAATGGGCGAGGAGGACAAAGCCATTGTATAATACCAATAATGATGAAGAAAAAAGACGTATTTCCCATATAAAAGACCCAGAGGTTTTATACGTATATGCTTATAACTATAATTGGGACAACGGCTTTGATATTCCACAAGCAGTTTTAGATAATAAGAATTGTGATTTAGGTATTGCATTATTAATTTTTTATAGGGCTGATGGATTCGGTTATTTAACGGACAAGTCTGATAATACACATCTGTCACAGTGGTTATTTTTTATTAAGAAATTATATAATTCCATTTTGGCAGGGAAATATCAAAAAGGAAAAATTGGATTTAAGGCGCCATTATCAAAAGTACAATTATATAAATTAAAAAAGATAATTACAGAAGAAGAACAAATTTTTATCAAAGAAATAGAAGGGAAATACATGGAGGCCGATATATAGGCAGATAGCATTTACGAGGACAGCATAATGATAGAGTTAGATTCAAAGATTAAAGATGCGTTACTTAAAATAGACTTTATAAAACAATATGAAGAGTTATCTCATAAATTTAACGCGAAAAGAACACCTTCAAGTAAACGGTTGGTTTATATTGATGGTGAAGAAGTTCTAGAAATGATACAAAATTTAGGATACATACCACTGTTTGATTCAAAGGAAAAATTCTATAAAATTATGGAAGAACAAATCGGACAGTTTACCTTGGGAGTTCATATTGTTTTGCAAGGAGGAATGGTAGATTTAGTTTGGGTAGTCAGAGAAAGCGGAGAATTACTTTTAGGTGCACCTTGGAGCACATATTCAAGAAGACTTATCAATAGCAATTATCGAATTAAAAAACCAATTTTTGGAACCTATGATGAATTAGAAGAAATTCTGAAAATTACTTTTAAAATATATGAAGATTTTAAAAGTGTTTTAACGAAAAATAGTCCTCTGGAGAATAAAACATATGGAAAAAATTAATCAAAGAAAAATGGAAGAAGAACTACAAAAAGCATTGGCGATTGCATATGTGCGCCCCTTTTGTTTAGAAAATAACTTGTCACTTGAAAAATTGCATTCACAAAGATTTATTTTATCATGTAATGAATGTGCATTTGCACAACCTAGTGACGTAAAACCTAATGGCCTAATTAATGACGCGGAGACAATGCCCAAAGTCACACTAATAATTAGATATGAAGATGGACAATTGAAAATAGAAGAAACAGAGCATACAAGAGAGTTTTTAGTATAGTAGAATAAGCAGGGGAACATAGAATGGACATATTACAAATGACATATAAGGCTACTGAAAAGCATGAGCTGATTCCGTTTTTGCGAGGAGAAGACGAATATATGGTTGAACCATCACAGTATGCACCAGTAGCAGAATTACCAGATGTAGGAAAGATTTTGTCCAAGGGAATTTATAGAGCATATAAAAATAATTTGTATATCAAGAATGAATTTGAGCAAGCATTGTACTTAATGTTGGAATTGTCTGATTATGATGTATATATCGTATGCCATTATTTAGCCAGTCAGTTTTTTAAAGAGCAAAATAAACTATCACCATTTGAAATAGAGAAACAGAATTTATTATTTAAATTAAATAGAGAAATCGAAAAGCGGAAAACATCATTACAAAATGGAGTGGTTTATCCAAATGGATATCAAAATAAAAAAGCATGGGATGAGCTTATGCATTTTAAAAACGTATTTAAAGAAGAGTATCATTTAATAGATAGAAATTTTTGATGGTTAAAGAAAAATAGGAATCATAATAAAATGACAGTATACGAGCTTAAAAAGAATTTAGATGAAATAGGTGTTTCAGACGATTTGTATTCTATTATGATTGGAGGGTTCCCCAATGATAAACTGTGTCTTGTGAAAGAAGAAACTTGGCAGGTATATTACAGTGAACGCGGGAAAAAGGTCGGAGAAAAATGCTTTGGGAGGGAAGAAGACGCTTGTGCATACTTTTTTGAAAAATTAAAGCGATATTCGACAAATATAAGTAAAGAGCAGCATGATGTAAAGAATCATTAAAATCATTAGAAGATGAAATATCAAATAGATTGTTCTTTAAATTTGATGTACAGATTGGAGATTCGGAACTAGATAATAAGAGAGCCGAGCTTATGAAAAATTATATATTGAAGTCGAATGAGTTTCTTAAATAGTTCCGAATAAATCAAGTAATGCATACGTTTTCATAGTCTCTATTTGACTACATTGAACATTTTCTCGTCTATGCTTAAAAAAAGGAAAATATTATAATGGAAAATAAAATTGAAAAATGCTTAGATATGAAACAGGAAATAATTCAAAAATATGAAGCAGTATTGCCAGATGAAATAATAAAAATTTGGGAAGATTATGGATTGTGTACATTGCTAGAAGGCTATCTAAAACTTATAAATCCAGACGAATACCAAGAATTACTAAGTGAAACTTATTTTAGAGGAACGGTTTCAATACCGATATTTACAACGGCTTTTGGCGATATTATTACACTGGAAGAAGCCCAATATATCGGCATGGTTAAGTATAAAAATGGAAATTTTATTATACTAGCAAAGAGTTTTAGCCGTTTCATACAGAATCTTGCCGATGATTATTTTTTGGAAAAGTATTTTCAAATTCCTCAATATGCTGAAGCTGTAAAAAAACTAGGGAAATTAGAATATGATGAATGTTTTGGGTATGTGCCATTATTAGGATTAGGAGGCAGCGAAAAAATTGAGAATTTAAATAAAGTAAAAATTAGGGAACATGTCGAATTAATATCAAAAACGGTAGGTAAAATAGGCTTATAACATTTATGAGGATATCATGTGTCAGTATAATGAACTTGTAAGAAATCACTTTGCATTTTGCATAAATATGGATATACATATTCATAAAAAATGAGATGCACTAGAATATATGGAAATAAAAGAGTTTAAGGATTTATATCAAATATCAGGAAAAGAAGAGATTGAAAAGGGAATTAGTATGACAATACTAAATAGTACGATTATTCAACCGACACCAACTGAAGAGTTAATAACGGAAAAAGAAAAAAATTGGAGATTGATTTTGCCAACAGATTATAAAAATTTTATCATGAATTATAATGGCGGTATACCATATGAAAAATCATTTGAATGTAATAACAATAATTACGCCATTACGAGATTTTTGTGTATTTTGAAGAACGCCCATGCGACTCAAAATGGTTGGTATGACATTAGTGTTGTGGAATCTCAAATAGGGGAACGTTTAACGGATAACGAAGATTTAATTGGAGTAGAAGTCTTGCCAATAGCTGAGCTATTTGCAGGAGATTATGTATGTTTGGATTATAGAAAAAATAAATATGAACCTTCAATTTGTGTATGGAACCACGAAGAATCTACGGATTTTGCTCCAGTAACATATAAAGCGGCGGATACATTTTCTGAATTTGTTAAAATGATAAGATAGAGGTCGTATAGTTGGCAAAATGGAAAAAACAATGAAATTAAAAGAACTAATTGTACGCATATTTGAAAGTATCATTAAAAAATACAATCTGCAAGTATCAGCCATATCAGAAAATGAAGTGGCGCTGTTTTCTGATAAATACATATTATCTTATTTGCTTCATTCAGGTGAGCTTGATCTAGTATATATTGAAAAGAAAGAAAATGGAGCATTATATCAGTATAATATTGATTCTTTCATTGCTGATTCGATTTCAGAAGAAGATAGGATACAGATAAAAGGACGGTTGCAAAAAAAGTCGGGAATCGAAATAGATTTAGCACTGCTTGCTTACACATTGGAAAAGAAATGGAAAAATTTATTGGCAGGAGAAAAAGAGTGGATAAAAGAGTATCAGGACTTTTCATTATATATTCCGCCCCAAAATATTACCCAACTGAAAGCAGCAAAATATAAAGAGAAATGAACGAGAGAAAAAGGTAATGTATAATAACATTGACGCATATACGAAAGATCATGGGGTAAATAAAAATGATTCACAATCTAAACGGCAAAGGAAAAAAAGGAAGAAACTTGGGAAGAAGCCTATCAAAGCCTGATTTCGGAAGAAGGTTTCAAAAAAATGGCGCTTATCTATCTGGACGAAGACTCCATACCGGAATTGTTGGTGATAAAGAACGGGTCGTACCGCCTGTATACGTTTGACGGCGCGCAGGCCGCGGCAATAGACATGTCTGATCTTGAAATCAGGGCGAAGGCATATACACTCAGGCATAAGGTGTTTTATCCCCAATTAGGTGTAAAAACTCTGCTCGATGGCGGGCGGCGGCGTAC